>JAHEFF010000013.1:39578-77715 GCA_024640315.1 Woeseiaceae bacterium | reverse complement strand
CCCCCTGATTCGCGGCGCACTTATGTGCGCCGTATTTTTTTTCGGACTTGCTGCCTGCGGACAGCAGGAAAATAACATTGCCAGCGCGGACCTGGTTCTGCGAGGTGGAACGATCCACACAGTAGCTGCGGATCAACCAACTGCAGAGGCCATAGCAGTAAGCGGCAGGGAGATTGTTTTCGTTGGTGACAACGCTGCGGCGGCTGCGTACATCGGGCCACAGACGGAAGTGATTGAGCTCGAGGGTCGGCTTGTACTGCCAGGTCTCGTCGATGCGCACCTGCACCCGATTGGCGGCGCGCTAAAAAACTTGTATCAGTGCAATTTCCCGTTCTCGGCTGACCCGGACGAAATCCAGGCAACTGTCGCGAAATGTGTCGCTGAGCAACCGCAAGCCGAATGGATCACTGGCGGGCAATGGGACAGCGGTTTTTTTGAACGATTCGAAATAGCGTCGCCACGATTATGGATCGATGAAGTATCCGGTGACGTCGCGGTCTACCTGGTCGACGACAGCGGACACAATGGCTGGGTCAACTCCAAAGCGCTGCAACTTGCCGGTGTCGATGCGGAAACGCCGGACCCCGAGGGCGGCACGGTCGCCCGGCTAGCCGACGGTTCTCCGAGCGGCCTGCTCATAGAAACCGCGCAGGGACTGGTTCGGGATTTCATCACGCCCTACACCGACGAACAGCACCTCGCCGCCGCGCAGTACTTCTCGGACTATGCGAATGCCTATGGCATCACGGCCGCCAAAGCAGCCGCGATCCGGGAACCGCACATCGCGGGTTTCCACGCAGCCGACCAGCGCGGGGAGCTGAACGTTCACATGGCGACCAGTATCCGCACGCCTTACGGACGACGCACTGAGCCGCTCGACTACGACGATATCGATCGAATCCGCGAGCAGTATGCTTCGGAGCATATTGACACAAATTTTGTAAAGATCTTTCTCGATGGTGTTCCGACGCCTGCGCGTACTGCCGCAATGCTGTCTCCGTATGTCGCGGACGAGGCGCATGGGGACAATTTCGATGGGGGTCCGGTGCATGTCGGTCTGGAAACGCTGACCGCTGATTTGATAGAACTCGACCAGCGTGGCTATACGGTCAAGATCCATACTGCCGGGGATCGGTCGGTGAGAATCGCGCTGGATGCCATAGCAGCGACCCGTGAGGCGCTGGGTAATAAGGACAAGCGCCACGAACTGGCGCACGCCGGTTATATCGATACGCTGGACCTGCCGAGATTCGCGGCACTTAATGCGGTGGCCGACCTGTGTCCTGTCATATGGCACCCGTCCCCGATCATTGATGCGGTTATTTCGGCAGTCGGCCAGGAGCGCGGAGAAAGGTATTGGCCGATCCGCGATCTCATCGACTCGGGTGCGCCGCTGCTCGCCGGTTCTGACTGGCCTTCCGCGGTCCCGGATGCGAATCCGTGGAGCGGCATCGAGGCATTCGTCACACGTCGACATCCTCGCGGCACGACTGAAGGTGAACTCTGGCCCGAGCAGGCGATTACACTCGAAGAGGCCGTCGAGATCTACACTCGGCATGGTGCACGCGCGATGAAGATGGAGGATCGTATAGGCAGCCTGGAGGTGGGCAAGCTGGCGGATTTCATCGTTCTTGAGCGCAACATCTTCGAGATACCGATTGATGACGTAGCAGACACGCAGATTTGGCGGACATTCTTCGAAGGCCGACTGGTTTATGAAGGGGAAGCGGAGTAGCAGTGACGAAACCGCGCTCTGCAAGCAGGAAGGAAATGTCATGAATAAAAGATATCTGATTTTGTTAGTCACCCTGGTTCTTGGTGCATGTAGCCAGCCGGGAGAACCCGTGGTAAGCGTGGCCGACGCCGTCTATACCAATGCGAAAATCTACACTGTCGATGCCGGCAACAGCTGGGCCAGTGCAATGGCCGTGACCGATGGCAAGATCGTCGCTGTCGGCAGTGATGAAGAGATAGCCGCGTACGCCAGCGATGCGACGGCCTCGCGCGACATGCAGGGTCGCATGATCATGCCGGGCATACACGACACGCACATCCATCCATCGCTGGCGGGTGAGATGCAGCAGCTGCAATGCTACTTCCTGTCTTTCGACCTCAATGAAGTGCGCGACGCGCTCAAGGCTTGTCTCGCCGACACCCCCGACGGCGAGTGGGTGCGCGGTGGCCAGTGGTACGACATGCTATTTGCACAGTCCGAGATGTCACCGCGCGAGATTCTCGACGAGATCGCACCCGACCACCCCGTGTTCCTGATGGACTGGTCCTGGCATAACGGTTGGGTGAATAGTCGCGCACTGGAAATATTCGGCATCGATAGCGACACACCCAATCCGCAGGGTGGCGTCATCGCAAAGGACGATGCAGGGGAGCCGACTGGCATTCTCGGCGACACTGCCGCGTACAGCATGTTGAGGGAGTTGCCGGGATACTCGATTGAAGACCGGATGGCTGCACTCGAGTGGAGCCTCGGGCAGATATCGCAGCACGGAGTGACCACGATCAAGGAGGCTATTGTCACGACGAGCATTGCCGAAACCTACAGGGAGATGAGCAGGCAGGGCCGTCTGCATATGCGAATCAAGTCGAGCCTTACGTGGAAGAACGAGTTCGCCATGTCGCATGAGGACGAGGTTGCGCTGATCGCGGATCGCGCCGATTACACAATGGATGACGTCGAAACCGGATTTGCGAAGATCATGCTGGACGGCGTGCCGATCCCGCCTGTCTATACCGCGGCTATGCTCGAACCCTACGTGTCGAGTGACCAGTACCCGGAAGGCTGGCGCGGCAAACTGATCTTTGAACCCGAAGAGCTGAACGCCGACGTCATCGATCTCGACAGCAAAGGATTGTCGGTCAAGATCCATGCAACCGGCGACTGGTCGTTGCGTGCCGCGCTGGACGCATTCGAAGCAGCGCGCGACGCGAACGGCGACAGCGGTGTGATCCATGAAGTCTCACATGCTGAACTCATTCACCCTGACGACATCCGCCGTTTCGCGGAGCTGAACGTCGCTGCTGAGATGTGCCCGATCCTCTGGCACCCGGTCCCGGGTCTGACCTGGGACGTCTGGCTGGGTCCGGACCGCAAGCCCTGGCCGATCAAGAGTCTTGTGGAGGCCGGCGCGCTGGTGACCTACGGATCTGACTGGTCGGTGGTGCCAACGCCAAACCCCTGGCCCGGTATTGAGGCCATGGTGACTCGGGCAGATCCCTCGGGAAACCTGGAAGGGACGTTATGGCCTGAGCAGGCGATAGATCTTGCTACGACGATCCGGATTTTCACGCAGAACAGCGCCATCGCCAACAGGGCCGGAGACAATTCCGGCTCGCTCGAAGCGGGCAAGGACGCGGACTTCATTGTCCTGGATCGAAATATCTTCGAGGTTCCGATCACCGATGTTGGCGAAACCCAGGTGCTGATGTCTGTCGTCGGCGGCAAAGAGCTTATTAACCATCTCTGACCCCGGTCTGTAGCCGCTCCCGCACCAGGTACCTGGTGCAGGAGCAGGTCCGGCCCGCGAACGGCCGGTTTCCGGTAAGATTGGCGACCCGCAGAAAAGCCGGAACGATATGCGTGCCGCCAAAACTCTCTATGATCACGACAAGTACTGGGCCGAGTGCTATGGCACGGCGCCGTTCCTGCCCATGTCGCGAGAAGAGATGGATCAGCTCGGCTGGGATTCCTGCGATGTAATCATTGTTACCGGCGATGCCTATGTCGATCACCCTTCCTTTGGCATGGCGATCATCGGCAGGCTTCTGGAAGCGCAGGGATTCCGGGTTGGCATCATCGCGCAGCCGGACTGGCAGTCGAAGGATGCTTTCGAGGCGCTTGGGAAGCCAAACCTTTTCTTCGGCGTAGCGGCCGGCAACATGGATTCGATGATCAATCGCTACACCGCGGACAAAAAGGTTCGCAATGATGACGCCTATACACCGGGCGGTCTTGGTGGCAGTCGACCGGACCGTTGTTCCATGGTTTACGCGCAGCGATGCAAAGAAGCGTTTGGCGATGTGCCGATCGTCCTTGGTGGTATTGAAGCATCGCTGCGGCGCATTGCTCATTTCGACTACTGGGAAGACAAGGTTCGACGATCGATCCTGATCGACTCCCACGCTGACATGCTGGTTTATGGCAACGCCGAACGCGCGATTGTTGAAATCGCTCACCGGATAAGCCGCGGTGAATCGATCGTCGACATTAAGGACGTCCGTGGCACCGCATTTCTACGACACGACACACCCGGGGGATGGTGGGAGATCGACTCTACGCGCATCGACCGGCCGGGCAAGGTAGACAGCATCGTCAATCCTTACGTCAACACACAGGATGCAGCTTGTGCTGACAAAGGCGAGCCTGATCCGGCTGCACTGCCTTCGGACGTTTTGCGTTTCGTGCCCGATGCGCGAAAGAATCGTCCGCGATCTGTAATTCGCCTGCCATCTTATGAAAAAGTAAAAAGTGACCCGGTGCTGTATGCGCACGCAAGTCGCGTGTTGCACCTCGAGACCAACCCGGGCAATGCACGCGCCCTGGTGCAGGCACATGGAAAACAGGAGCTCTGGCTCAACCCGCCGCCGATTCCGCTCAGCACGCCTGAGATGGACTATATCTTCGGGCTGCCATACCAGCGTGTGCCGCACCCGGCGTACGGTGATGCCCGTATTCCCGCCTACGAGATGATCCGTTTTTCGGTGAACATCATGCGTGGCTGTTTCGGTGGCTGCACGTTTTGCTCGATCACGGAACACGAAGGTCGCATCATCCAGAATCGCTCAGAGGAGTCGATCCTCGAAGAGATCGAAAAGATCCGCGATAACGTGCCTGGTTTTACCGGGGTGATCTCCGATCTTGGCGGACCGACCGCCAACATGTACAGAATTGCCTGTAAGAGTCCCGAGATTGAGTCGGCCTGCCGTCTGCCGAGCTGCGTGTTCCCGGGTATTTGTAGCAACCTGAATACGGATCACTCGGCGCTAACGGGCCTGTACCGCAAGGCACGTGAGATACCCGGTGTAAAGAAAGTGCTGATCGCCTCCGGCCTGCGCTATGACCTTGCGGTGGAAGACCCGGAGTATGTGAAAGAACTCGTTACACATCACGTCGGCGGTTACCTGAAGATCGCGCCTGAGCATACCGAAAAGGGCCCGCTCGACAAGATGATGAAGCCGGGCATCGGCACTTATGATCGATTCAAGGAATTGTTCGATCGATATTCAAAAGAGGCCGGGAAGGAGCAATACCTGATCCCGTATTTCATTGCGGCGCACCCGGGCACTACCGATCTGGATATGATCAACCTGGCGATGTGGCTTAAGGAAAATGACTTCCGTGCCGACCAGGTTCAGGCCTTCTACCCTTCGCCGATGGCAACGGCGACCGCGATGTATCACTCGAAAAAGAATCCGCTTCGGCGGGTGACTTACAAAAGCGATACGGTCGATACCGTTAAGAGCCCGGAGCAGCGTCGTCTGCACAAGGCGTTGCTTCGTTATCACGACCCAGTCAACTGGCCGCTTATAAGAAAAGCGCTCAAATCAATGAAGCTGGAGCACCTCATCGGCAGTGGTCCGACCAGGCTGGTCCCGCGCGAACAGCCGCGTGACGCAAAACATAAGTCACCGCGCCGCAAAAACACCAAAGCGGCGCATGACAAACGCACGCAACGCGGCAGAACCCTGACGCAGCACACCGGTCTGCCACCCCGCAGCGAGCGCTAGGCCGGCGAATCAGCGCTTGCCGAAGCCGCCGCCGCCCGGCGTTTCAATAACAAAAACGTCCCCCGGGTAGAGGTGAACGGTCGCCGTGGCGTCCAGTTCCGCCACAGATCCGTCGGCTCTCAGGATGTGATTGGATCCGGTTTGGCCATGATCGCCGCCTTCAAGCCCAAACGGCGGAACCCGGCGGTGATTGGAGAGAATCGCGGCGTCAACGGATTCCGTAAAGCGGATCTTCCGAATCGTTCCATTGCCGCCGTGCCACCTGCCATTTCCTCCGGATGCTTCCCTGATCTCGAATGATTCAACGATAACCGGGAAGTTCTGTTCGAACACTTCGACATCTGTCATGCGCGAGTTGGTCATGTGTGTATGCACGGCGTCGCAGCCGTTGAATCCATCACCGGCGCCTGCGCCACCGCAGATCGTTTCGTAGTACTGCACCCGGGCATTACCGAATGTAAAGTTGTTCATCGTGCCCTGCGAAGCGGCGAGGGCACCCAATGCCCCGTACAGGCAGTCGGTCACGCATTGCGACGTCTCGACATTCCCGGCGACGACGGCTGCCGGAAAAGAAGGGCTTAGCATGCTGTCTTTCGGGATCCTGACCTTCAATGGTTCAAGGCAGCCCTCATTCATGGGGATTTCTTCACGAATCATGCTGCGAAAGACGTAAAGCACGGCTGCACGTGTCACAGCTTCCGGCGCATTGAAGTTGGTTCGGGATTGAGGTGACGTACCGGTGAAGTCGATGGTTGCTTCCTGTTTGTCGTGATCGACATCAACGCGCGCGTGAATCACTTCGCCGGAATCAAGCTCGTACTCGAATTCACCGTTCTTGAGCGTGTCCAGCAATCGCCGCACACTGGTGGCTGCATTCTCGCGCACAAACTTCAGATAATTCTGTACTGTCGGCATGCCGTATCGATTGACCGCTTTCTCAAGTTGGCGAATGCCCTGCTGGTTGGCGGCAAGCTGCGCCTTCAGGTCGGCAATGTTCTGTGGCGTGTTTCGTGCCGGGAACTTCGCGCCGTTGAACAGCGCCTCGGTCGCTTCGCGCTGAAACTCACCTTTACGAACCAGCCAGAAGTTGTCGATGAGCACGCCCTCTTCATCGATGTGATGGCTTTCCGAGGGCATGGAGCCAGGCGTAATGCCGCCGATGTCCGCGTGATGCGCGCGCGAGGCGAGAAAGAATAGTGGCTTTCCGGAATCGGCGAACCAGGGCGTGACAACAGTGATGTCGGGAAGATGCGTGCCGCCGTTGTAGGGTGAATTCAGCATGATCGCATCGCCAGCGCCAAGCTCATTGCCTTTTGCGTCGATAACGCTGCGTACACTTTCGCCCATGGAACCAAGGTGCACCGGCATGTGTGGTGCATTCGAAACGAGCCTTCCCTGCGCGTCGAACAACGCGCAGGAAAAGTCCAGCCGTTCACGAATGTTTACCGACAATGCCGTGTGCTGCAGCACCGTGCCCATTTGTTCGGCAATGTGCATGAACAACCGGTTGAAAATCTCCAGTCGCACCGGGTCGGGCGACGTTTCGGTTTCGATTGGCGCTACTGTGAGTGTCTCTTCGCGTTCGAGCAGCAAGTGACCTTTGTCATTGACAGTGCCTGTCCAGCCCGCATCGATGACCGTGGTGCCATTCGCTTCGGCGATGATTGCCGGAGCCGAAATTTTGCAGCCGGCGCCAAGGGACTCGCGCCGGTAGACGGGGACATCGGACCAGTCGCCGCCACTCCACATCCGGGTTGTGCCAGCGGGCTCGGTGTCGCCGGTTCGTTCGATTGCCGGGTCGCTGAATTCCTGCTCGATCCCGGTACCTTCTACCCGCAGGATCGAGACCATCAACTGATCCGAGTCGGGTTTGGTGCCAAAACGGCGCCGATAGAGCGTTGAGAACGAGTCAATCATTGCGCCAGGGCTATCCCAGGGCACGTCGAGCACAGTATCTGAGCCACGAATCCTTAAGCCCAGGCTTGTTCGAAAGCTGCGATTCTCTGCGGGCACGTGCTGGTCGCCGAGTGACACATCGACGTCTGCTCGAATCACCTCAATCTGCTGGCGGATCTTTGCAAGTTCCACGTCTTTGAATGACACATCGGCCGACTGTTGTTTCTCCACCCGAATGTCCGACAACCCCATGCCGTAGGCCGACAGGACGCCAGCCATCGGATGCAGCCACACCTTCTTCATATCCAGAACTTCAGCGACTTTGCAGGCGTGTTGTCCGGCAGCTCCGCCGAAGCTGCACAGCACGAAGTCACGGACATCCTCGCCTCGTTCGATCGTGATCTTGCGAATCGCATTCGCCATGCTTTCCACGGCGACCGCGAGAAACCCATCCGCGACTGATTCCGGGGTTACCCCGGCAAGGTCATCGGCGGAGATGTCAGTGGCCAGTGCGGCAAAGCGCTCACGGACCACATCGGTATCGAGTGGCTGATCGCCGTTCGCTCCGAATACATGCGGGAACTGGTCAATCGGAATGCGGCCGAGCAGGACATTGGCATCGGTGACCGCCAGCGGACCGCCGCGTCGATAACAGGCCGGGCCGGGATTGGCACCCGCAGAGTCCGGTCCCACCTGGTAGCGCTGGTCTTTGTACTGGAGGATCGAACCGCCGCCTGCCGCAATGGTGTGAATCTTCATCATCGGCGCACGCAAACGTACGCCGGCAACTTCGGAATCGTTGCTGCGCTCGTATTCGCCACTCCATGCCGAGACGTCAGTAGATGTGCCACCCATATCAAAACCGATCAATCGATCGAAGCCTGCTTTTGATGCAGTCTCCACCATTCCGACGACGCCGGCCGCGGGACCGGAAAGGACGCTGTTCTTGCCGCGAAAGTTCTCGGCCAGCGTGAGCCCGCCGTTACTTTGCATGAACAGCAGGCGCTTAAGCGGTGCGACGTTTTCAAGTTCAGCCTGCAAGCCCTCGATGTAGTTGTTCAGTACGGGGGTCAGGTACGCGTCGGCTAATGTCGTTTCGCCACGACTGACAAACTTGATCAGCGACTCGACATCGTGCGACACGGACACTTGCGTGAAGCCGATATCTTTCGCTATGGCCGCAATACTGGATTCATTTTCGGGATACCGATAGCCGTGCACCAGACAGATGGCGACAGACCGCAGGCCGTTGTCAAAGCAGGTCTGAAGCAGTTGGCGCACTCCTGACTCATCCAGCGGTGTTAATACTTCACCGCTCGCGCCAACTCTCTCCCGGGCTTCGACCACCCTGTCATACAGAGGTGCGGGCTTTTCGATCTTTAATGCGAAAATGTCTGGCCGATTCTGGTAGCCAATGTCCAGTGCGTCTGCAAACCCCTCTGTAACGACAAGCACGGTCGGCGTGCCCTGTCGCTCGAGCAGGGCGTTGGTCGCCACTGTCGTGCCCATCTTGACGGCTTCAATGCGGTCCGAACCGCCGATGAATCGACGTATGCCAGCAGCGGCCGCATCGGCGTACTGCTCAGGATTCTCGGAGAGCAGCTTGGCCGTCTCCAGCCCGCCATCGGGTCGAAGCGCGACGACGTCAGTGAACGTTCCGCCGCGATCGATCCAGAATTGCCAGTTACTGCGGTTGTCGCTCATGGATCGTTATGCTCAGTTCCTGGATGGACGGACTCTTTTCCGGCGTCAGCGTGAAGAAGATTTGCAGGTCCCTGTCTTCGCCTTCGACAACAAACCTTCCACGCAGCTGGTTTTCAGCTTTGATGGCGCCGATGTTCCTGATCTGACCGGTATCTGCGAACATTTCCTTCGCGGCCGACTGCCAGATGTCCAGTGGTGTATCGAGGAAGAAGTTTTCGGCGAAGAGTCCGGATGACTCTGCATTCGCGAAATCGGGCAGCATCTTCATGAGTTCATTTTGGCGCTGCTCAAGGATATCGGAGACAGGAATTGTGCGGGGTTCGAGTCCTGCGGCAGAAATGATGGTGTCAAGCACTTCGACATTGATTGAATCCGTGGACGCATAGGTCCGATTGTCGAACGACACCACCGCGATGTCGTAGTCCGGCATCATTGTCCAGTTGCTGCCGAAACCGGGAAGCCCGCCGGAGTGCCTGATGAAGACACGCCCTTCGCAATCGCTCCGCCAACCGAGGCCATAGGCATAGGCAGAAGCGGTAGGGCAACTGCGACCGTCAGCGTAGGTGAAACTGGTATTCATCCCGGCGTAATTCCAGGGGTGATGCATTTCCCGCAGCGAACTCCTCTTCAACGGCCCCGGGTCTGCATCACTACGCGGCGGCCACGCCGCCATGTGGATGGCGGCGTAGCGGCTGAAGTCTTCAATTGAGGTGATCAGTCCGCCCATCGCGCCGAACGAACCGTGATGCAGCAGCGGTTCGTCAAACCATTCGCCGTTCCGCCAACCATAGCCGAGCGCAATGCGCTCCGCCGGTGCGTTTTCATATTCCCAGACAGTACTTTCCATACCGAGCGGTTCGAACACATTCTCCGCCATGTATTCAGTGAACGGCATTCCAGAGACGCGCTGCACAATCTGACCGAGCAAGGCGAAACCGAGGTTGGTGTACTCGTAGGTAATGCCGGGAGCGTTCGAGAAGGAAACGCCATTTTCGATGAGCTGCATCAGTTCCTGGTCGGAATCAGCCAGTTGCCTGTCGCCCCAGGGGTTGTCCTCAGGAAAGCCGGAGGCGTGCGTCAGCAAATGCCGCACGGTAATTCGGGGTGCGTCCGTCGTGAGATATGTAAGTTTCTTCAGTTCCGGGAGATAGGTCTCTGCGGGTTCGTCGAGACTTAGCTTGCCGGTGTCACGAAGCTGCAGTATCGCGAGCGCCGTGAAGCTTTTGCTCATCGACGCGATACGAAACATCGTTCTGGTATCAGCTGGAATTTCCTCCTCGAGGTTGCTGTAACCGAAGCTGCCGGAAAGTACGAGTTCACCGCCAGTCACAACGCCATACGACAAACCGGGAAGATGATTCTCGAACGCGTGCTCTTCGAACAATTGTTCAACGACTGTGGCGGTGGATTGGATCCTTGAGATTCGATCGTTGTCGGCCGCAAGCGCGGGTCCCTGGCCGGCGGCGGTCAGGAGGATAAGGACAGAGGACGTAAATTGACGCACGGGGTTTCTCGCAATGGGGACGAATCAGCGGGTATTCTATCGCGCTGGAGCCGGTATGCGCTCTATGAAAGCGACCAAAGGCAATATATCGATGTACGCTGCCTCGGCCGATCAGTTTTGCCCTTATAATGCGTTCTTTCCGGAGGCGTGATAACAAGAATGTCCTTCTTCACAGAATTGAAACGACGCAACGTGATTCGCGTTGGCATCCTGTACCTCATCAGCGCCTGGTTGCTGTTGCAGCTTACGGATGTTTTGTCATCGATGCTGCCGGCTCCCGAATGGACTGGATCGCTGGTGATCATCCTGCTCGTGATTGGTTTCTTCCCGACGCTGATATTTTCCTGGGTATTTGAGCTAACGTCGGCGGGCCTCAAGCGCGAGAGTGAAATCGATCACTCGGAGTCGCTGGCGGCGTCGGCCGAGCAAAGAACGAATACACTGATCACTATCCTGCTCATTATTGCCATTGGCGCCGTTGCCTTGGATCGAATTGTCCCCGAGCAGGCGCCGATCAGCGAAAAACCTGATGAGGCCCGGGTAGTCGCAAATGATCCACCGATAGAATCGGTCAACACGGTAATCGATGAGGCGTCTATTGCCGTTTTGCCTTTTGCGGATCTAAGTCAACAGCAGGACCAGCAGTATTTTACCGATGGCATCTCCGAAGAGCTGCTCAACGTGCTGGTTCGTGTTGACGGATTGCGAGTTGCCTCACGCACGTCCTCGTTCGGCTATCGTGATACGAGCCTGAATGTTTCAGCGATTGGTGAGGAATTGAAGGTCCGTCATGTACTTGAAGGCAGTGTACGCAAAGACGATCAGCGTATTCGGATTACGGCGCAGCTGATCGATGCGAGTACTGACAAGCACGTTTGGTCCGAGACCTACGATCGGGAGCTGAGTGACATATTTGCGATCCAGGATGAGATCGCAAATGCGATCGTCGATGCGCTGGTGGACAAGCTGGGTGTCGAACAGGGCACCAAGCTTGTCAACGTAGTGCCTGCGACCGGGAACCTTGATGCCTACGATCTCTTTCTCAGGGCAAATGATCTTTTCCACCGCAGGGTAAACCTGCCACTGAGTATTGAATTGTTCGAGCAGGCAATTGCACTGGATCCGGATTTTGCACGTGCCTGGGAAGGGTTGGCGGTGGTGAGTGGCATTGTCGACGAATGGGTGGACAGCGATGTAGACCACATACCAATGGCCATCGAGGCGGCGGAAAAGGCGATAGATCTCGATCCATCGCTTTCGATGCCGTATGCGGTTCTGGCGAACCAAGACGGCGCAGACTGGGCAGAGACGTTTCGAAGGTACGATCAGGCTGTAGAGAATGACCCGAAGAACGTTACGGCACTGTTGTGGCGGGGAACAGCGTTTCGGGATACCGGATTTTTTGACAAAGCGGCTGATGATATTTCCAGGTGCCTCGAAATTGATCCCCTTTACCTCATCTGCAAGCAACATCTTGCATTGACTTACGTTTTGCAGCGGGATGACCAGGTGGCACTACAATTGTTCGAGGAAGCGATAAGTGCCGACTTTCGTAGCGAAGATCCAGCTCTGATTGGCGCCTATCTGCGATCCGGACAACGAATGACGGCTACCTTCGTGGCTCTGGGTATCTTCCCATTCGCTTCGCAGGCGCCAGTCAGTGCGTGGATAGCTGCGTTAGAAGATCCTTCAGGCGATCAGCGATTCCGACTGGAACAGTTCGTGCAGTGGTCTGCGGATACGGGTGTCGATTTCGAGTGGATCGCCCCACTGCTCATTGCGTTAAAGGCCTACGATCGATTACGCGAGGATGGCTGGGTATATGAGGCAATGTGGTTACCGGAGGCTGCGGAATACAGGCAATCGGAGCATTTTCAAGAACGGATACGAAACCAGGGAATTCTCAAGTATTGGCAGACTGCAGGATTTCCGCCGCAATGCAAGCCGGTAGGTGAGGACGGCTTTCGCTGCGACTGATGGCTTGTTACCAATGACAGGGACCCCCTCTGAAACCGGGTCTTTTCCGGTATCATGAGTCCTTTCCGGGGGAGAGAATAATGAAGGACCTTAGTCGCCGCGCAATCGCCCTGGCTGCCGCGTTTGCGTTGAGCATCGCGGTATTCGCTCAGGACGAGGACGAATCCGAGCTGGTCGAGCTTCCTGGCGATATCGCCGCCTTGGTCGAAGATCTTGACCAGGAGAAAATCGACTATCTGCGGGGCGATGGAATTTACGGTTACGCCGGCAGCCATGAGATTCTTTTCAGGCGTTTCAATAACAAGTCGCCGGAAGAAGTCGAAGCCTATATCGATGCCATGATGCGCGTAGATGAACTGATGAAGTTCGACCCCGAAACGGACATGGCGTCGATACCGTTGAATACGGAAGCCGATGGTTTCAACGGCTGGAAGACCCGGCGCCCCGCTGAATTTGATACGCCGCGCGAGGCGGGACCTATCAACATCAATCGCTATCTCGGCGCAGGCCCGAAGCTGGGCATTCCGACCTTTTTTAACCTGCCGGTTGCGCTGACACCAGAGGACCTCGTCGCTGGTGATATCGACGTTGCGATCATGGGCATCGGCCTCGATACGGGCACTGGTTTTCGCGGGGCGGCCTACGGGCCGAAAGCAGCACGTTCCGGCCTTATTTACGGCGGTACCGGAATGTCCAACCTGCCGCACATGCATACGATGGTGTCACCGTTCGACGAGCTCAATATCGTCGACTACGGTGATGTCGCGGTCGATCACCTTAGCCTTGAGCGCAGCCTGGGGCATATTCGCGAGATGGTTGGCGAAGTGGCGACCGCGGGAACAATACCGATGATCGTAGGCGGCGATCACTCGCTGATGTACCCGGATGTGGCGGGAATCGTTGATGTTTACGGCGCCGGCAACGTCGGCGTCATCCATTTTGATGCGCACTACGATGCGGGCGGCGGCCAGGCGCACTTGTTGTCACATGGCCAACCAGTAAGGCGACTGTTCAACGAAGAGCTCGTTCCCGGACCGAACTTTATCCAGGTTGGTCTGCGCGGTTACTGGCCGGGCCAGGCAGGATTCGAATGGATGCAGGAACAGGGTCTTCGCTATCACCCGATGGCGGAGATCGAGCAGAAGGGCTGGCAAACGGTGATGGAAAGGGTATTCAGGGAAGCGCTCGAGAATGGGCCCAAATACATTTTCATCTCCTTCGATGTCGACGTGCTCGACCCGGCATACATGCCCGGCACGGGAACGCCGGAGCCTGGTGGTCTGACGACGCGCGAGGTCTTCCCGATCATTCGTGGCCTGTGTGCCGCGAAACAAATCGTTGGCTTCGAACTGGTTGAACTAAACCCGCTCGTTGACCCGGGCTATACATCGGCCCAGAACTCGAATCGTGTTCTGGCCGAGTGTCTGACCGGCATCGCGATGCGCAAGAAAGGCATCACCGACCCGATGTACCTGAGCCCGTTAACCACTGAGCACGGACACGACAAATGAGATCACTGCTACTTACTATATTGCTGTTTCCCCTCGCGGCCAGCGCAGCTGACCGCGCTCGCGACCTCGGCATCCCCTTCGACGGTACGCCGGGCAGGCTCAACGCCATAACCGATGTGCCCGGTGTTACGGTTGGACACTCAACAATTATCGCAGACTATCCCAACGGCAGCGCTGCTCGCAGTGGCGTGACGGCCATACTGCCGCGCGGAGAAGACTCGCTGTTTCTACCCGTCTTCGGCGGCTCCGCAGTCCTGAATGGTGCGGGCGAGATGACCGGCACGATCTGGCTTGAGGCTTCAGGGTTTCTTGAAGGCCCGGTCATGATCACGACCACGCAAAGCGTGGGCATGGTATTCGAGGAGACGATCAAGTGGCGCGTGAACAAGGCGGAGCGTGATGTCACTGGCTATGCCTGGTCCGATCCTGTCGTTGCGGAAACCTGGGGGGGCAGGCTTAACGACGAGAATGGATTTTATGTACATGGCGAGCATGTTGCCGAAGCCCTTGAGTCCGCAAAAGGCGGGCCTGTAGAAGAGGGCAATGTCGGCGGCGGCACGGGCATGGTCTGCTACCAGTTCAAATGTGGCATAGGCACTGCTTCAAGAGTGATCGAAACGGCGGACGGCGAATTTACCGTTGGCGCCCTGGTGCAGGCTAACTACGGCTGGCGCGACATCCTGCGAATTGGCGGTGCGCCGGTTGGTCAGGAAATGCCAGTGCAGCAGGCCGCTGACGTGCGGACGCCGATGGATGACGAGATGGGCTCGATTATTGTGGTCATCGCAACGGATGCGCCATTGCTGCCACATCAGCTCAAGCGCGTGGCGACGCGTGCGGGTCTTGGCATCGCCCGCGTCGGCGGCATGGCAAGCAATGGTTCCGGTGATATCTTTGTTGCGTTCTCTACTGCAAACGCAAGGGAACTGCGGGCCGGCACGAACCTCACGGCGGGATTCCTCGGTAACGAGAACATCTCACCCGTATTCACTGGCGCCGTGCTGGCGACGGAAGAGGCTATCGTTAATGCATTGATTGCCGCCAAGACAATGACTGGCTTCAACGGTAATACCGTCGAGGCAATCGATCACGAACAGTTACAGAAC
The DNA here is from genome assembly GCA_024640315.1 of Woeseiaceae bacterium. Lineage (GTDB taxonomy): Bacteria > Pseudomonadota > Gammaproteobacteria > Steroidobacterales > Woeseiaceae > SZUA-117. The sequence continues at coordinate 62,275 of JAHEFF010000013.1, read as the reverse complement.
GTGCTGCGTAAATACAATCGCCTCGACGAAGAATAACAACCAATGGATAGAACAACTTCGGTCCTCGTCACGCTCGTCCTTTATAACGCCATTCTGATCGGTGTCGGGCTGTGGGCAAGGGGTCGAAATAAAAGTGTGCAGGACTACTTCCTTGCGGGGCGCGGCCTTGGTGCATGGGTAGCTGCCATCAGTGCCTCGGCGAGTTCCTCATCTGCATGGACATTGCTCGGCGTTAGCGGTGCAGCATACGCCTGGGGTCTGCCCGCATTGTGGATTTTTCCGTCGACGGTTGGCGGTTTCATACTCAACTGGTTCTGGGTCGCACCCAGGTTGAAGCGCCTGGCGGCAGAGGAACAGGCGGTTACGTTAAGCGAGGTGATTGCACCACCCGAAACGGGCCGTCATCGCAAGCTTATTCTGCGCACCGCCGCATTGATCATCGTTTTTTGTTTTACGTTCTACATCGCGTCGCAGTTCGAGGCGGCCGGCAAGGCGTTTGAATCGGTGTTCGAACTCTCCAAGCAAAACAGCATCCTGATTGGAGCCGCGATCGTTCTTGTCTACACCTTGCTTGGCGGTTTCTGGGCTGTCAGCGTCACGGACTCAGTGCAGGGCGGGTTGATGGCAGTTGCTGCGCTTGTCCTTCCGGTTGTTGCGCTCAGTGCGGTTGGCGGTTTCAGTTCGCTTGTCGATGGGCTCTCGGCCATCGGTAATGCAGGGTCTCCGATCGGCAGTGGCGCGCTGGTCGGTGTGTTCTTCGTTCTCGGATTGATGGGGATCGGTATCAACTATCCGGGACAGCCACATGTCGTGAATCGATTTATGGCGCTGAAGGACGACCAGGCATTGCGTCAGGGACGGGTCATTGCCATTGCCTGGGCTGTATTGGTTTATTCGGGAATGCTGTTGCTTGGTCTTTGCGCACGTGTTTTATTTGCCGACCTTGGTGACTCTGAGCAGGTGCTGTTCAAAGTTGCCACCGAATTACTGCCTTCGGTCGTCGCCGGCGTCATGCTGGCGGCGGTGTTGTCGGCCATCATGTCGACTGCGGACAGCCAGCTACTCGTCGCGGCATCCGCGATTTCCTATGACTGGAACCTGGCAGATCGCCACAAGGAGTCCGGCCTCGCCGGAACACGGTCGACTGTGGTCGTGGTGCTGATCATGGCGACGGTGCTTGCACTGGTCTGGCGCGCTGATATCTTTTCCCGCGTTCTGTTTGCGTGGTCGGCGGCCGGTTCTGCATTCGGGCCCATCCTGATGATGCGCCTGCTGGGCCGATCGGTTTCCTGCCGGGCGACATTCGCGGCGATGGTCCTCGGCTTCGGTCTCACCGTCATTATTTCCTTTTTGCCGAACGCCCCCGGGGACGCGGCCGAGCGACTGGTACCTTTCTTTATTGCATTGTCTATCGCCGCAGTTGGTTCGACGAAGAAGTAACCTGAACACCTAAAGGCACCTAAAGGGGTCGAACGGCACCTAAAGGGGTCGAACCGATTTACTACGATCTATTTAACAAACTTACTCGCTTGCCCCAGAAGAACACCTAAAGGGGTCGAACCGATTTACTACGATCTATTTAACAAACTGACTCGCTTGCCCCAGTAAATCGGTTCGACCCCTTTAGGACCCTTTAGACCATCGATTGTTAATGGCAGAAATACGCAACGAGGCGTTACATGACTCACCATGAGGTTCACAGAGCGCATCGCGTTGGATGGTTACGTGCGGCAGTGCTCGGCGCAAATGACGGTATCGTCTCGACCGCGAGTCTGATTATCGGGGTTGCTTCAGCAAATGCATCGCAAGGGAGTATTCTCCTTGCTGGTATTGCCGGGCTGGTTGCTGGTGCGATGTCAATGGCCGCAGGCGAATATGTCTCGGTATGCTCTCAGTCAGATACAGAGGAAGCGGACCTGGTACTCGAAAAGAAATCTTTAGAGCAAAACTATGAATCGGAAAAGGAAGAGCTTGCGGAAATCTACGTGGGCAGAGGAGTCGAGCCCAAGCTGGCAAACCAGGTCGCAGAACAGCTCATGGCGCACGATGCACTCGGGGCGCATGCCCGAGATGAGATAGGCATATCAGAAAGCGCCAGTGCACAACCTGTTCAAGCGGCGTTTTCTTCTGCGGGGACATTCACCGTTGGCGCCTTGCTTCCATTGGTGGTCGCCTGGGCATTACCGGGGACCGGACTGATACCCGCGGTGGCTTTGTCGTCTCTTGTCTTTCTTGCTTTTCTCGGCGGTCTTGCAGCACACACGGGCGGAGCAAGAATTTCTGTTGGTGCCGTCAGAGTGACCTTTTGGGGCGCGCTTGCAATGGCCCTGACGGCAGGAGTCGGACATTTCTTTGGTGTTGTTGCCTGAGCACTGCAGTACGCTCTCGGCGACTGCTCTGGCTGTAAGAAGGCATTTGCTGTTTCGCAGAGTAGGCTTTCAACTATGAATAGATCAACAATGAAGTTCATCGCACTATTTTGGTGTTTGATGCCATTGCGTGTTGTCGGCCAGGAAGCGCATGAATTCCAGCACGTGACAATCGAGGGCAACCAAATTGCCTGGTCTTGCGAAGGTCAGGGCGAACGGACTGTCGTACTGGTGGCCGGTATGGGCCTTGACGCTCATACATCATTTAGCCGGACCTACCACAACTACAAAGGGCCTGGTCGCATTTGCATGTATGACCGGGCCGGTATGGGCGATAGCGAGTTCCGAAACCCAACCGCGCGCACACTCGTGCAACTTTCGGATGAACTCCATGAGCTCATCACCCGAAACGGCTGGAGTGAGATCGTGCTTGTGGCCCACTCATTCGGCGGTTTCATTGCCAGGGCTTATATTTCTGATCACCCTGGGGCCGTGAAAGGTCTGTTGCTTCTGGATGCTACCCATGAAGATTGGTTGCCGATACTCAAACGGGAGATGATTGAGTCAGATTGGCAAATCATGGAAAGGATCGTTAAATGGAGTTTGAGCAAATACCATGAGGACTATTTCGAGGCGCAGGAAGCGGTCCGATTGAGCCATATTCCCGACGCCCTCCCGATTACAGTGGTATCTCGTGGTATCCCACATACGCAAATAAGACTTGAAAAAATGAGTTACGAGGGGATTGATTTGTTCGATGGTATCCATGGCGATCTGCAACATATGTTGGCTGAACTGTCGTCAAAATCAGAACATCGAGTCGCCAAATACTCGTCGCACATGATCGACAACTTTGACCCGTGGCTCGTCATTGATGAAATCGAGAGTTTGCTTGGCCGGGTTTCCGATTAAACCCGCTTGAATAGTCGTAGAGAATTGCGGGTCGGACCGCCGTATGTTGTTGATGCGAAAAGGCGAACAGCTGCGTGGCGATGATGATATAGCCCTTAATCGGCTTTTTTCGTACCGGAATTGGCGATTAAGTTTGTATCCGTCCTGCACGACCCATGTACCGTCGATTTCGACAGACAGCCTCGGACTGCTAGTGGCGGGGCGGCTTAATTTGCCGATTTGACAGCCAAAACATCGATTTAAACGTCCAGTCGTGCTCCCTGAGATACTAATGTCTCAGTGATTCATCCACTTACAACGGTCCGACCCCGTTGGCCCGATGCATCACGTGGCTAGCTAACTGTTACGGCATCCTTGATGTCGTTTGCACGGCGCCTGAAGAACTTGCGCATGTCGTCAGCAATCATCAGGTTCGTCGGTACAAGGATCAGCGTTATCAGCGTCGCGAACAGGATGCCGAAACCGAGTGAAATCGCCATCGGAACGAGGAACAGTGCTGATGACGAATTGTCCATCAGCAGCGGTGTGAGACCCATAAACGTCGTTAATGAGGTCAGCATCACAGGTCGAAAACGTACGACACCCGACCGTTTGACCGCCGAGGCAAATGATTCGCCACCCGACCGGTGGCGCTGATTGACAAAATCGACCAGAACCAGGCTGTCGTTAATTACGACGCCTGTCAGCGCCATCAGGCCCAGCACACTCAGGATGGTCATGGTTACACCCATGATCCAGTGGCCGAGGACCGCACCGATAAAGCCGAAGGGTATGACCGACATTACAATGAGTGGTTGCGTATAGGATTTGAGTGGCAGAGCGAGCATGCAGTAGATGGCAAAAAGGACAATCAAGATACCCGTGCCAAGACTGCCGAACGTCTCTGCCTGGCGTGCCTGTTCGCCCTCGAGCACGTATGCGATTGACGGATATTTGACCAGAACCCCGTCCAGATAATCCGTCAACTCATTCAACAGGACGATCATATTGGTGTTTTCCTTGTCGACGTCTGCTGTTACGTTCAGCACCCTATAGCCATCGATTCGCGTAATTTCGGACGGACCGCGGCCCGGGATGATCGTGGCAACATTTGCCAGCGGCACCTGGCGACCGTTCGGTGCCGTGATCAGCATTTCGTTCAGCGACGAGATGGTTCGTCTTTCGTCAATCGGATACCGTACGAGAACACGCACGTCGTCGCGTCCGCGCTGGATACGCTGCGCCTGCAAACCGCGATAGGCCTGGCCTACCTGACCAACGATTTCGTTTCGCGTCAGTCCCAGGAGATGTCCCTGCGGACTGAGCTCGATCTGCAGTTCTTCCTTGCCGTCGGAGAGGCTGTCAGCAATTTCGAATACACCGGGATAGGTTGCCAGTTCCGATTTCACTTCATCGGAAACCCTGTTGAGTATCTCGAGCGAATTGCCGCTGAACTGGATGTCAATCGGATCACCGGCGCGAAAAAACGATGCCCGGAAATTTAAACTTTCGGCGCCAGGAATCGGGCCGATCATCTGTCGCCATTCGCTACTCATTCTGCTGACCGAAAACTCGATGGTCCGATCTTCACGTGGTGTCGTTTCCACCTGGATACGGGCCATGTGAGGACCGCCCGCCCCGATTGACGACAGGATGTTGGTAATCATGCTCTGGCCGGTCTCGGGATCCGTGTATTTTTCCTGCAGCTCTTCAGCGACGCTGACCAGTTTCTCGGCATGGCGATTAGTCACTTCGAATGGCGTACCAATAGGCATTGTCAGGGTTGCAGTCACCGTCTCACCTTCAATGCTTTCGAACACGGTGAACCGTGCCCAGCCAGACGTGACCAGCATGACAAGAACAATCAGTACCCCCGCGAACGTGGCAATCGTCGAATACCGGTGTTTCAGCGCAAAATTGAGAAGAGGCGCATAGTACTGGCTGACCAGTTCCTCAAACCTGTCGGCAAACCGGCTTTGCCAGGCCTGGAATCCTGTCGCTTTGTGATTATGCTCGTGCAGCTTAATGTGTTTCAGGTGAGCCGGCAGGATGAGTTTGGATTCGACTAGTGAAAAGAGCAGGACAGGAATGACAACGGCTGGTATCGACGCGAAAACGTCACCCATGCGGCCTTCAATGAACGCAAGCGGTCCGAAAGCGGCAATAGTGGTCAGAATACCGAAGGTCACAGGAACAGCGACTTCCTTGGTTCCCTGAATAGCTGCGGACAGACCGGAGTCGCCGGCTCTCATATGTGAATAGACGTTTTCGCCTGTCACAATGGCATCGTCAACGACGATACCCAGCACGATGATGAAGCCGAAGGCGCTCATCATATTCAGACTGACATCGAACATGGACAGCACGACGAATGAGCCGAGAAAACTGATAGGAATACCGAGGAAGACCCAGAGTGCAACGGCCGGTCGCAGGAATAGTGACAACAGCAGTATGACGAGAATGCTGCCCTGAATTGCACTCCCGGTCATCGTGCCCAGCCGGTCTTTCAACCTGACCGAGTCGTCATCCCAGTAGTCCAGTTCCAGGCCAACGGGCAAACTGGTTTGTTTCGACTCGACGTACCCTCTGACTTTTTCAGAAACCTCGAGAACATTCTGATTGCCAACCCGGGCGATGTCGACGAACGCTGCGTGCTGGCCGTTGAAACGTGTGCGCAGTGACTCTTCCTGAAATCCGTCAACTACCTCGGCTATGTCGCTGACCCGGACAATGCTGCCATCTGAGTTGGTCTTGACGACGATAGATTCAAAGTCGGCGCGCCGATAGGCCTGCCCCTTGGACCGAATGAGAACGTCACCTGCATCGGTACGAACATTGCCAGCGGAAATATCGAGTGAGCTGGCGCGGATCGCCCGCGAAATATCGTCGAGCGTGACGTTGAACTCGCGCAGCCGGTCCGGAGAGGCCTCGATTGCAATCTCGTAAGCACGAACGGAGTCCAGGCTTACCTGCGTGATTCCGTCAATTCGCAACAGGTCGTCCCGTACCTGTTCAGCGTACACGCGAATTTCACTTTCGCTGTAGTCGCCCGCGATCACAACGCTGATGACTGGCCATGAACGTTGTTGCAGGGCGATGATCGGTTTTTCCGTATCTGCCGGGAACGTATTGATGGAGTCGACCCGGTTCTTGATGTCGTCCAGGAGCTCCCGGGGATCGTAGTCGGCGTCGATCTCCATCCAGACTCGAGTAGAGCCCTCCTGCGAAATCGAGCGAATCTTGTCGATCCCCTCGAGATCCTGCACGGCCTCTTCGATGCGAACGGCGACGCCGAGCTCAACGTCTTCCGGGGTGGCGCCCCGAAGCGGAACCGAGACCGTGACAGTGTCAGGGTCAGACGACGGAAATACCTCCAGCCGGACTGAGTTCTGCAACGCGAGCAGGCCGCCGATTATGATAGTGACCATCAGCAGGTTGGCGGCAACCGAGTTTCTTGCAAACCATGAAATCATTGTGTTGCTCCCGGCTGGTCGCTGCGTGCTACTTTGCCATCAGGCCGTTCGCCGTTCGGCCCGCCGTCGGGACGCCCAGGCCTCGCGCCCTGACTTCCCGCACCGACCACTGATACCCGGATGCCCGAGGTCACCTGGCCAAGCGGCGTCGTTACCAGTTCATCTCCGGGCTGCAAGCCAGCCGCGATGATGGCCACTTCGTCGTTTTGCCAGGTGATATCGATATCTTTTCGGCGCAGGATGCCATCGTCCACAGTGTAGACATAGGCGCCCTGGTAGATCGTATTGTTCGGAATGACGAGCACGTCCTGCAGGGTTCTTCCCTCGATCTCTGCAGTGACGTATTGGCCAATCTTGAGTGGTGCGCGGCCCTCGTTTTGCGGGCCGAACGGGTCGTCAATTCGCGCGATTACGTGAAGTTGCCGCGCGGACTCGTCAATGGCGCCCTCGGTTCTCACTAGCCTTGCAGTCCACTCCTCCTGGCCGATCAGATCTGACTTAATCGATACGCCGATCTCGTTATCCGCATCGGCATCTGAAAATCGGAAGCTCTCCGGCAGATCAACAAAGCCAAGGTCCCGGTTTCTCAGCGGCAGACGGATTTCGACAACATCCGTTGCGTAAATCTCGGCGACCTGCGTATTGCCTGAGACGACCTGCCCCAGGTCGACGAGTTTGCGAATGGCGCGACCCGCGAACGGCGCCACAATTCTTGTACGCTCGAGGTCCAGATTCGCTTTAGTCAAGGACGAACCTGCAGACTCTACCCGTGCCTGTGCGGCCTCGAGCTGGGGAATGCGCAAGACCAGCTCTGAAGGTTCGCCCTCGTTTCCAAGGCGCTGCCAGTCCTCGCGCGCCTGGTCCGAGCGGGCAACCGCTTCGGCAAGCGCCTGTCGTGCGTCAGCAAGTGTTGCTTCCGCGATTTGCACGTTCGCTTCGTAATCGCGTGGATCGATCTCGGCGAGCACGTCCCCTTTCTCAAAAAAGCCACCGTTACGGACATTGTCATTGATTGAAATGATCTGCCCACCAACTTGTGCGATCAACATGCTGCGGATGCGGGGTTGCACAGTGCCATAACTCTGCAGCCGGACATTGTAGTCCCGTGGCAGCACTGATTGAGTTTCAACCGACATTGTTGGGCCGTCGAAGGCCGGGCGCTGCGGTGCCTCGGGCGGATTCATCCGGATGATGATGGCAATCAGGATTAATCCGAAAAAGATGCCAACAGGAAGGATTCTCTTGCTCTTAAAATTCATAAGGTTCAGTAGTCCGTTGCAAATTCGCCGCCGAGCGACAAATAGAGCGTGATGCGGTTTTGCAGCCGCTGGTTTTTTAGCTGCACAACCTGGGTCACGGCGTCGTAAGCCTGCCGCTGCGACTCCAGAACCGTTGTGTAGGTCACCAGGCCGCGTTGGTATTGTTCTGTGGCCAGCTGTAGTGCTGCCCGGGAGTTCTTCTCCGCTTCGACGAATGACTCGAAGCGCTGCTGCAGCGACGCACTCCGCGAGATCGAATTTTCGACATCCGCAAAAGCACTGTACAGGAGGTCCAGGTACTGCTGTTCAGCGAGCTGAACCCTCGCAAACGCTTGTTGTTCGAGCGCCTTGAGACGACCGGCCTGGAACAAAGGCTGCGTCAATCCTCCGGCCAGCGTCCACGCGGTACCTTCGCCGCTCAACAGGTCGTTCAGCTCGCGGGTTGCGAGACCGTAACTGGCCGACAGCGTGAGGCTTGGGAACCGCGCCTTGTGTGCCGAGGCGAGATCCGAGTCCGACGCCAGAAGGTTCAGCCATGACTCCTGCAGGTCTGAACGGCGAGTCAGGAGTTCGGAGGGCATCCCGGTAGGGATAGGCGCCTCGATAACGGGCAGCTCATCCGGAATTTCCATTTCACCGTCCGGGTAGCGCGCCAGCGACCTCTGCAGGCTGGCGACCGCCTCCGACTGATTCTGCTCGGCCAGCGCGTAGTTGGCTTCCTCGCGTTCGACCTGGTTGCGCGCAAGGTAAAGGTCGAGTGCATCGTTCAGTCCCTGGCGATAGCCGCTGGCAACAATCTCCTGCGATGACGTCGCGTTGTTGAGTCGCTGCTGGGCGACGTCGAGTAGCTGTTTCGCCTCCATTGCATTGAAATAGGCGCTGGCGGTCGCGGTCGCAACGTTCCGCTCGACGAGCCGCATTCGGGCGAGGCTGGCGGCAAAGCGGAGTTCGGCTGCCTTTTGCGCCGCGCTGAAACGGCCCCATATGTCGACGTCCCAGCGCCCTCTGAGCGTCGCATTGTATGAGTCGCTGGCAATCGCAGTGGCGGAGGCGTCCTCGAATTGACGACGCGATCCGTCAAGTGAGACATCCAGTGACGGGAGCTTGCTGGCGCGGGTCACGATGACCGATTGCTCGGCCTGGTAGACGCGAGCACGCTCCTGTGCGAGCTGAAAGTTGTTGGCGACCGCCTCGGCTACGAGCGCGTCCAGTTTCTCGTCAGCAAAATCGTCCAGCCAGTTGAGGTCGACCGTGCCGGCGTCACCCTGACGGGCCCATTCCTCCGGAAATTCCGGATTCTCCGTTTCGGGCGCTATCGCGGAATTGCTGCAAGCGGCCATGACGCTGACAGAAAAGACAAGAAAAACTTTGTAAAGCAATGACTTGCACATAAACCGTCGCCACGGAGCGGGGCAGGAAAAATCGGGCGATAAGTATCCCAAGAACGGGGGCTGCAAAACAGCGCTCTTGTCCCTTCTTTACAAATCGAAACAATTAGTTGCGAGAGTAGACCACCTCGCCACCAACGACGGTTTTCAGGATATCGGTATCGAGGATTGTCTCTGGTGCGATTTGAGTCAGATCCTGGTCCAGCAAAACGAAGTCGGCCAGCATGCCCGGTTTCAGCATACCCTTGATGCCTTCTTCGAACGACGCATACGCGGCGTCGGTGGTGTAGGCACGTAACGACTGTTCGACGGTCACTTTCTGCTCGGGAACCCAGCCCCCCGGGTTTGCGCCGTCCAGCGTCTGTCGAGTGACAGCCGCGTAGATTCCATCGATGGGTGTCGCGGGCGCTACCGACCAGTCACTGCCGAAGGAAACTTTGGCACCAGCATCAATTAGCGATCGAAACGCATAGGTTGTCTTTGCTCTTTCGGGACCGATGACTTCTTCTGCCCAGCGTCCGTCATCGATGGCATGGTAGGGCTGCATGCTGGCGATAACTTCCTGGACAGCGAAGCGCTCGATATCTTCGGCCGCGATGTGTTGCGCATGCTCCATGCGAAAGCGTCGATCGCGTTCGCCGTTAGCCTCGACAACGTCAAGGTAGATATCAAGCAAGTCGCGAATCGCGCTGTCGCCGATGGCGTGAACCATTACCTGCAGGCCGGCAGCATCGGCCCCGGTTACCCATTTCCGCAGGTCCGCGAGTTCGTTGATGAGAAAACCCTTGTCCTCCGGGGCGTCGGTAAAGGGTTCGAGCATCGCTGCAGTATGTGAACCGAGCGACCCGTCCATGAACCCTTTCAGACCGCCAATTCGCAGCCATTCGTTCCCGCTGCCGCGGGATTCAACTTCATCGCGAAGTCGCTCCCAATCGCGCAGCGGTACGACGGAATAAATGCGAGTGACCATCTCCCCGCGGTTTTCCGCACGCCGGTAGGTAGCGAGGCTGCTCCAGCCGGCCATGTCATGGACCGAGGTGACGCCATTCGCTGCGACATGTTCCATCGCGGCCCTGGCTTCGCGATCAAGCTGTGCGGCTTTGGCCTCAGGAATCGCGCTTTCCACAAATGTCATTGCGTTGTCTTTGAGAAGGCCTGTCGGGCGTCCGTCTTCATAACGGACGATCGTGCCTCCATCGATATCCGCGGTGTCCGCGTCAACACCGGCAAGTTCGAGCGCTGCCGAGTTCGCCAGCGCCATGTGCCCGTCCAGTCGATAAACCCATACCGGATTTTCCGGCGTGACTTCATCGATCCAGTCGCGACGGGGCAGGTCCCCGCCCCACAGGGTGTGATCCCAATCTCCGTACATGATCCATTCGCCAGGCTCGACCGAGTCGGCGAAGGCGCCGATCCGCGCCGCAAACTCTTCAGGCGTTGCAGCGTCGCGGAGTTGCACAGATGCGAGCCCCGAGCCACTGGCTATAAAGTGCACGTGCGTGTCAATGAAGCCGGGCACGAGCATGCTACCGGGGACCGAAATAACCTCAGTTTCCTCGCCAATCAACGAGCCGATTTCAACATTGCTGCCGACGGCGATAATGGTGTCGCCGCGACTCGCGACAGCCTCAGCCCAGGGCTGCTCCGCATTGCCGGTCCAGACGCGCGCATCAGTAATGACCAGGTCAGCGGTTTCCGGCGCATCCGAGGTGGAGCAGGAGGCGGCAGTAATGGCAAGAATCAGTGTGAGTATTTTTCGATTTAGATCGGTCATGCACGTAGTATACCCAGCATGAAACTGGATCGTTTCATTCGAATTTCAATCGGGCTCATTATTCTGCTCGTGTTCATCATTGCGATTGCCGCTTTGCTGTTCATGACCGAATCGGCGCTGAATGTCTGGGACCGTCTCGTACAGGGTCCCCGCATCATCCTTTACGGCTACCTGGCCGTGATGGCGGTGCTGGTGATAGCTGCCATCTGGCTGGTTATACGGCTTGTCGTCAGACGAAAGATTGAGCCGGTTGCAGCCAAAAAACGGCCATTGGACAAAGCTGAAATTTTGACACGTCTTCGCGAGGCAGAAAGTGCGGGCGTGAATACCCGTGCCGCGCAAGCTGAACTAAGGGAGCTGGCCTCCCGCCAGGAGACCGGATCCGTCCACCTTTGCTTTTTTGGCGAAATCAGCACCGGCAAAAGCTCGCTAATCAAGGCGTTGATTCCAACCGCTGATGTTGCGATCAATTCGGTTGGCGGGTCGACAATCGATATTCGCCACTATCGATGGCATGACAAAAGTGGCACACAAATATTGCTGACTGATGTCCCGGGCACTGGCGGTGTCGAGGGTCAACTCGATGAAGTTGCCGCGGAAGAGGCGCAACGTGCGCAAATTGTCTTGTTCGTTTGTGATGGCGATCTCACGCGAACCGAAAGCAAAGCGGTTGAGTGGCTGCTTGCGCTCGAAAAACCGCTTGTCCTGGTCATGAACAAATCCGACCGTTACGACCGCGAAGAGCAGGCTGTGCTGATGCAACGGTTGCTCGATCACCTGGGCGATTTAGGCGGCGAATCAGCACGTGATCTGGTCGTCGCCGTCAGCGCCGGCGGAGAAATGGAGGTTATCGAGAAGCAAGCGGACGGGAACGAGACAGTAGTTCGTCGCAAACGCCCGGCCGACATTGGGGTGCTGGTAGTCGCCATCAATCATTTGCTGGAAGCCGGACAAGACTCACTCGACGTTCGGCGTGATCGCGCGGTGTTCCGGCTTGCGGCGGAAAAGCTCGCGCAAGCAGAGGGTGAATATCGTCAGCAGCGGGCAGAGCAGATTATTCGCAGCTCGACCCGCAAGGCGGTAGTCGGCGCGCTGGCGGCAATCAGCCCCGGGACGGATATTGTGATCCAGGGATATCTGGGTACTGCAATGACGCGCGAACTCTGCAAGTTGTTTGGTGCCGCGCCCCGCGACCTCGATATTGAAGAATTCCTGACGTTAAGCCAGAGTCGTGCCGGCAAAGCGCTGCCGTTGAGTCTCGCCGTCGCTGGCAACGGGCTGAAAGCGTTTCCCGGCATCGGTACAGTCGCCGGAGGCCTTGTGCATGCGGTAGCCTACGGGCTGATATTCGATGCGCTCGGTCGAAGCCTCGTGATGACTTTGAAGAAGCATGGTCAACTCGACCCGGGAACAGCCGCAAAAGAATTCGAGGAAGGAATCAGTGAGCATATTGAAGCGGGTGTTCGACAAGTTGCCAGGATGGCCCTGGATCAGGACAAATCCTGAAGCGATTCCCGAGTCGGATGGCGGCTCCGCACACCTGGATCTTGCGCTTGAAAGCCTGAGCGAACTCATCGACGATTCACGCCTGCCCGCAGGCGTGCGCGAGTCACTTGCACACGATTACGAAGCGGTCGAGGCGATGCTCGACAAGCTGCAGCATGGCCATCTGCACATTGCCGTCTTCGGCCGCGTGAGCACCGGCAAGTCATCTCTCCTGAACGCATTGATCGGTCGGCAGCAATTTGCGGTCAGCCCACTGCACGGCGAAACTACAAGAACGTCGATGGAACCTTGGTCCGAGGTCGAAGCAGCTGGCGTTTTTCTGATTGATACGCCGGGGCTCGACGAAGCCGGTGGCGAAGACCGCGAAGCAATGGCGAAAGAAGTTGCACATCGATCCGACCTCGTTATTTTCGTTGTGGACGGTGACATTACTGACACCGAGCTAAGTTCATTGCGCACCCTGCTGGCACAGGGCAGGCCGGTCGTCGTAGCGCTCAACAAAGCGGACCTTTATACAGCGACCGAACTGGCGGAGCTGTTGGTATCAGTTCGAACCAAAACTGACGGACTGGTGCAGGCCGATGATGTGCTCGCCGTTGCCGCTCAGCCGCGTCCGCAGCAAATTATCGAAGTCGATGAAGGTGGTGAGGAAACTGCCAGCGCCCGCGAGCGCGAGCCCGATATCGAGTTCCTGAGACTTCGTCTGTGGGAAATTCTTGAAACAGAAGGCAAAACACTGGCAGCGCTCAATGCGAGCCTGTTCGCCGCGGATTTGAGTGACCAGGTCGGTGTGCGCATCCTCAATGCACGCCGCGGGATTGGCGACAAGCTGGTGAGGACGTATTGTGTGTCGAAAGGTGTCGCCGTCGCGTTCAACCCGATTCCCGTCGCCGATCTGTTTGCTGCAGCATTCATTGACGTTGGCATGGTCATGCACCTCTCCAAGGTCTACGACTTGCCGATAAGCAAACGCGAGGCAGGCTCGCTTGTACGCGTTATCGCGGCCGAAGCCGCGGCTCTGATGGGGACAGTATGGGCGTTGCACTTCGTATCAAGCGCGCTGAAAGTGGGTACGGCAGGACTGTCGACCCTCGTTACTGCAGGAGCGCAGGGCGCTATCGCCTACTACAGCACGTATGTCGTTGGCCAGATAGCAGCGGAATATCTGGCTAAAGGTAAATCCTGGGGTGACGGCGGACCGAAAGCCGTGGTGCAGGAAATCCTTGAAAGCCTCGATCGGGACACCGTTTTGCGCGATGCCAGGAAGGAAATCCAGGCGCGCCTGGGGATGCGTTGACAGAAACACCAGCTGATCTCTATCTATATGATTTTAAAGCCTAAATCTGTATGATTTGCGGCGATGAAGAGCACCACCGCGAAACGCAACGAGCGCATTTGGGCGACGATTGGCGACATTCCGGCGGGTTCTGTTGCGAGTTACGGGCAAATTGCGGAGATGGCGGGCATTCCACGTGGCGCACGGCAGGTTGGATACGCGCTTCGGCACCTGCCGAAGGGGCATAAAATCCCCTGGTATCGCGTCATTACCGCGTCCGGAAAGATCGCATTCCCGGTGGGAACCGCCGGGTTTGAAGAACAAAGCAAACGACTTCAAAGGGACGGTGTTGTGATCCTGAACGGTCGTGTGGATATGAAGCAATATCGCTGGCAACCTGACCTCGACGAGATATTGTGGAAGCCGAGCGCCGCTTGGGACGACGACTAAATGAAACGCAAACTACGTTCGCTTTACCTGACTTTTCTCCTCGATGAGCGATGCATCAAATTGCGGCGGTTCATGTTTGAATTGCGTCGGATGCTGACGCTCAAGAAGCGCACGGTTTCTGTTTTTCTGCAGCTCGATGATCCGTACTCTTACCTGTTGAGCTACTACCTCGAAGCTGCGATGCAACGTTACCAGCACAAGGTGCAGTTTCGTTTTTATCTGTGCCAGGCGTTAGGGGGCGAGTTCATGCCACAACCCGGCATGCTTGCGGAATACGCATTGCAGGACAGCAAGTTGCTTGCCCGTGAGTTGAGTGTGCCGTTTCTGGATGTCGGCGATACACCGGCGGTCGAATTTCGCCGGCCGCTGCTCGATTTCCTCGCGACGGAGCACGAAGAAGAGGATTTTCCCGAGACATTCATCAAGGCTCTCAGCCTCTATTGGCGCGGCGACGCCGAGGGCGTCTCACGCCTGCTGGGTCATCCGGGCGGTGGAGCCGACGAAACCAATGTACTTGTTGGCAAGAATCAGTTGTTGCTGCGAAAAATGGGCCACTACAGTTGTGCCACGATGCATTATGGCGGCGAATGGTACTGGGGCGTCGATCGCCTGCATTACCTGACCCGGATGTTAGACCGGATGAAACTGAATCGCTTCAAGGAACCGGCACCGGAGCTGGCGTCCATGATCGAGGCGATGAAATTCAAACTCCCGGCTGCGGCACCGGCTGCGGCCAGAGAGTTGCCGCCGCTGGAAATGTTTTATTCATTCCGCAGTCCATACTCCTACATCGCACTCAAGCGGGTGTATGCCATTGCGCAGGCATTCGGTCTCAGGCTTGACGTACGGCCGGTATTGCCAATGGTGATGCGTGGTGCGTCATTGCCGCGATCGAAGTTGCTTTACATTGTGAAGGATGCCAATCGCGAAGCCATCCGGCGGAAAGTGCCTTTTGGCAAGATCGCGGATCCTGTCGGCGACGGCGCGGAACGTTGCATAGCCGCTTTCTACTATGCAAAGGGCGAGAAACGCCACTATGACTTTCTGCTGGAGGCGGGCAAGGCCATATTTTCGGAGGCCATCGACGTGTCGACAGATGAAGGCATGCAGATCGTTGCAGAGCGCTCCGGGCTGTTCTGGCCCGATTTGCAGAAAGCGATGCAGGACGAGGGCTGGCGTGACCATGCCAAGCAGAACCGCGAAGTGCTTACTGAAACAGGACACTGGGGAGTGCCGGTTTTCAAAATCGGGGATCAGGTTTTCTGGGGGCAAGATCGCGACTGGCTGCTCGCGAGGAAGATCGAGGACATGTGCCATGGTGGCGAGGGTATCGTGATATGACCAGGCCGATGGTGATCTTCTCGCACGGCCAGGAAAGCGGGCCCTGGGGGACCAAGATCAATGCGATGGCCGAGACCGCGCGGAACCTTGGTTGCGAGGTGGACAGCATTGACTACCAGGGCATTGCTGACCCCACGGAGCGGGTCGAGAAGCTTATCGCCAGTTGCGAACGACTGACGAAGCCGCTGATCCTGGTTGGCTCCAGCATGGGTGGCCATGTCGCGACGGCTGCCGCGGATACTGTGAACGCTGTCGGTCTTTTTGTTCTGGCGCCCGCGTACTATATGACGGGATACGAGGACCTGACGCCGACGGCGCCGAAGATTCCGATCTGCATCGTGCATGGCTGGGCTGACGATATTGTGCCGGTCCAAAACAGCATTCGGTTTGCAAGTGAATGCAACGCTACATTGCATATTGTCGATGGTGATCATCGCCTGACGGCCAACATCGATGAAATCAACTACTACCTGTCCCGTTTCATCGATGAACTGTCCTGACCAACAGGAGACGTTGCGATGAAGAGACTCACTTTGTTTGCGGTTGCAGTCTTACTTGGCGCTTGCGGCGCCGGTGATTCGGCGAATACCGATGATCGCCAGGACACGACGGTCGGCGCCGAAGTCGCCAATGGCTATACAGAGCAAATGAACAAGGCCCGCGAAGTTGAAATCCAGATGCAGGATCAGAAGCTGGCAATCGACGCGGCTCTCAAGGAGTCAGTTCAGGGAACGCCTGACCCCTGATTGACATAGGCGGCCAGGCCGCTGAGTCCAGGGTATGGATCGGTAATTACCCACGTCGGTATCGCGCGCATGAAGTCGCGGTATCGATTCTTGTCTTCGAAACGTGACCTGAATTCCGAGCTGACAATCTGTTCCAGACATGCAGGCACAATTCCACCCGCGATATACACGCCACCAGCCGCGCCGGTGATCAATGCAAGCTCCGCCGCGACACTGCCGAGAAAACGGAAGAACTGCTGCATTGTCGCCGCGTTAGCCGGTTCGTCCGGGTTCATCGTGATTTCTTCAGATGTTGCTACTGCCGTTCCATGCATCACTTCGTGCAACGCTGTCAGACCGGGGCCGGACAGGACCCTCTCGGCCGAGCAGTGGCCATAACGATCGCGTAGCGCCGCAATGATCGAATCCTCGGACGCATTGCGTCCGGACATGGTGATGTGTCCTCCTTCCCCGCTCATCGCGGCCGTCCCGGAAATCCAGGCGGCCATACCCAAACCGCTGCCGGGCCCGAGAACCGCGATGTTGCCCTGCCTGTATTGAGTGGCCCGGCCGATTTCAATTCGCGATTCGTCACTCAATGCCGGCAAGGCGTGCGCAATGGCGTGAAAGTCATTAATTACCTCGATGCGCTCGAAGCCGAGTTCACTTAGCCAGGCCCGACTGAATTGCCAGTCGCGATTGATCATTTGTATATCGTCGCCATCGATCGGCGCCGCAACAGCGAGCGCGCAGCCGGTGGGCTTCGAGGCTGCCTGGTCGATGAAAGTCGTGAGCATTTCGCGAGGGCCCGCCGTGTCGTCATTGATGAACAACCGGACATCGCTGATATTGCCCTCACTGAGAAGGGCACAGCGGCTGGTTGTTGCGCCAATGTCGGCGATAAGCCAGTTGTTTGGAATCCGGGTCATAGGGTGTGCAAGCATTACCGTGGATTTCGGAAAAATCAACGGTCTTTGGAGGGTCGGAAACCGGTAATATTGGCATCCGATGAGCATCGCCGAATACATTTTCCGCCCCTGGTACTGGCTGGCGGGCAAAATCTTCAGCCTTTGGGCACGACCCGCTGTGCAGCCGGATGATCCAGCCGAGCTGTTTGCGAATACGGATGCGCCCGTGTGTTATGTGCTGGAGACAGGGGGGCTTGCGGACACGCTGGCGCTTGAGCGCTTGTGCAAGATTCATGGGTTGCCCTCTCCGACGCAAGGTCTCGATTTCCTGGACGCCAGTGAATCGCGACGTATTATCGTGCTACGCCGCATGCGCGGTTTCTTTTTTCGCCGTACAAAGACGCAAGGCTCCAAAAGACTCAAGAGACTGGTGGAGGCCAGTGTCAATGCAGGGGGCCAGGAACTGTTGCTGGTACCGGTGGGAATCTACTGGGGTCGCGCACCGCAAAAAGAGCACTCCTGGTTGACGCTCCTTTTTTCGGAGAATTGGGATGTCGCGGGACGGACGCGAAAATTCTTCGCGACGGTATTTCAGGGGCGCAATACGCTTGTCCGTTTCAGTCATGCTCTTCCCTTGAGCACAATCGTGCAGGATGGCCTCGAACCGGAAGTTGCTTTCCGAAAAGTGTCGCGAATTCTCAGGATGCATTTCAGGCAACGTCGCATAGCGACCGTTGGACCAGACCTGTCTCATCGCAGGACGCTGCTTAATGACGTACTCAGTGACCCAAATGTCCGCGCTGCAATTGCTGCCGAAGCCGGAGACAGCAGGGTAAAACTCGAACGCGCGACGCAAAACGCTCGCAAGTACGCTAACGAAATTGCCGCCCATATTTCATACCCGACAGTCAGGGTAGTAGAGCGGTTCCTGAGTTGGGTCTGGCATCGAATCTACGACGGCATCGAGTTGCAGCACGTCGAGCGCCTGCACGAGGAGGCCAAGAACAATGAGATTGTCTATGTTCCCTGCCACCGCAGCCACTTCGACTACCTGCTGCTGAGCTACATCGTTTACAACCAGGGTTTGAGCCTGCCGCACGTTGCTGCCGGCGTTAACCTCAACATCCCTGTCATCGGGGCCATATTGCGTCGCGGTGGCGCGTTCTACCTGCGTCGCAGTTTCAAGGGCAACCGCCTGTATGCGACCGTATTCAACGCGTACCTGCGCATAATTTTGCAGCGGGGCCATTCGATCGAGTACTTCGTGGAAGGCACCAGGAGTCGTACTGGCAGGCTGCTTTCCCCTAAAGCCGGCATGCTGGCAATGACGGTCAATTCCTACATTCATAACCCGGGGCTGCCGGTCGTCTTTATTCCGGTGTACTTCGGTTACGAAAAACTGATTGAAGGAGACTCCTTCATATCGGAGATGGGCGGCGCGGCGAAGCAGAAGGAATCTTTGTTCGGGCTGATACGTTCCATTAATGCATTGCGGGACTATTTCGGCAAGGTCTACGTCAACATCGGTGAGCCCATTCGTCTCGACGACATGCTTGACGAACGCAAACCGGGTTGGCGCGGTGCGGAGCCGAATGAGGACGAGCGCCCCGCGTGGGTTGCCGATGTCATCGATGATCTTGGTGTGAGGATCATGGGAGAAATTAATGCCGCGGCCGCGGTAACGCCGATTAGCCTGCTCGCTTACGCATTGCTTGCCACGCCCAAGCAGTCAATGGGGGAGCTTGAACTTAAAGCCCAGGTTGGGCTCAGCATCAGGTTACTGAAGCGATTCAAATATTCAGACCTGGTGACCGTGCCGGATTGGGAGACGGATGAGATCATAGATCACGGAGAGAAACTAAAGGTCATTTCCCGCACGGCACATCCACTCGGTGACATTGTCAGCATGAGCGAGCATGAAGCCGTGTTGATGACCTACTTCCGCAATAACATCCAGCACCTCTTTGCCGTACCTGCATCCATTGCCTGCTGTTTTATCCAGGGACGGCGCCTGGCGCATACAGAGTTGCAACGGCTCATCGCCATGATTTATCCGTTCATGCGTGTTGAACTACGACTGCAATGGGGTGACGACGAAGTTGACGACGTCACGACGACCGCGATCGAGGCACTGATTGACGAGGAGATCCTGACGCGGGAAGGAGATTGCCTCGTGAGGCCACCGACCGGGTCCGCACCGGCATTTCAGTTAATGATGCTGGGTCAGTCGATGGTGCCGATGCTGCAACGGTTTTACCTCGTTATCGCATTGCTGGTCCGGAACGGCTCCGGTACATTGTCGCGCGCCAAGCTCGAGGGCCTGTGCCAGCAGAGTGCACAGCGCCTGGCGATGATTTACGGTTTGCACTCGCCTGACTTCTTCGACAAGGCCTTGTTCCAGGATTTTATCCGGACACTCAGGGAGCGCGAGGTGGTGCGACGTAATTCGGCCGGTTTCCTGGAGTTCGGCGACGACATCGAGCGAATCGGCGAAGACGCAAGACTGGTTCTCGGCGAAGAGATTCGCCACAGCATATTGTCGTTGACCTTCTCCGGCCCGGGTTTCGACAGACTTTGAAAACAGATCATGGACGTTGTTTCTTTTTATCGATTTACAGACGTAGCGGATCCCGCCGACATCAGGGCGCGGCTGAAAGTCCTGTGTGACAAATCCGGTTTGCTGGGAACCGTTCTCGTTGCAGAGGAAGGCATAAACGGCACGCTGGCGGGCGATGGCGCGGCCATCCGGGGCGTTTTCGACTGGCTCGAGGAGCAACTGTCCCTTGATCCGCCGATTGACAGCCGTTGGACCGAGTCTACTGAAGCTCCCTTCCGGCGCATGCGCGTCAAAATTAAGAAAGAAATCGTGACGCTCGGCAGACCGGATATCCGGCCCGACAAGATGACCGGTAAACATGTCGGCGTCGACGAGTGGAATGCGTTGGTCAGCGATCCCGAAACCCTGGTGATCGATACCCGGAATCAATACGAGTTTGAAGTTGGCACCTTCAGGAACGCGACCGACCCCGAGACCGACAGTTTTCGAGAGTTTCCCGAGTATGCCAAAAACCTTGCCGAGTCCGATCCTGACCGCAAGCTCGCAATGTTTTGCACGGGCGGTATTCGTTGTGAAAAGGCGACGGCGCTGATGATGGAACTGGGATTCAGCGAGGTCTATCAGTTGCAGGGTGGCATCCTCAACTACCTGGAAAACGTCGAGGACGACAAGAACCTCTGGGAAGGCGAGTGCTTCGTATTTGATACCAGGGTGGCTGTCGATCGTGACCGGGCGGAGGGTGGCTATGTGCAATGCCACGCCTGTCGGCGTCCGCTGAGCTCTGCGGACCTCAAATCACCCGATTATCGGGAGGGCGTGTCTTGTCCCAAATGCGTTGATTCGCTGGAAGTGGATCGGGCCGAACGACTGGAGGAACGCCGCAAGCAGGTGGCGTTGGCGAAAGAGCGCGGCGCAGATCACATCGGCGCACATCTCAAGTAATTGCGTCGACACTGTGACCTGGGTAACAACCGGTCTTGTCACATCGTACTAATATGGCTAATGTGTTCGAGGCGTAGAGGCACAAATTGACCAAATCAGCTAAAAAACAAGCATATATGACGATCTGGGGGCGTTTCGTTCTCGGCCTGTTCGTGTCTGCTTGGCTGACATCGTCTGCGCTGTCGTGTCAGATGGCAATGGAAGTTTCGCCGGACACACCGGTCATGTCGGCGCATTCCGGGCATTCGGCACATCACCAGCAAGAGTCCGGCGACGAAGTTGCGCCAGGCTGCGTGCACTGCTCGCCGGGCGTGGACGGACACGAAATCTCATGTGCTTCCGTCGTCGCGGGAGATTGCGGGGAGAGTCCGGACACCAACGTCGACGGGCGTTTCTCGCCGTCAAAATTCAAGGACCACGCCCAGGCGCAAAGTGTGCCGAGGCCACCTCCGCAATTATCGCCAAGAACTGCTACTTCCCGGGCTCCATGTCCTCCTTCCGGCCAGGATAAATTTGCGTCTGGCCCGTCCCTGTCTGTTCGGTTCTGCGTATTCCTGAAATAGCGGTCCCTTCGCTGTAATCCGTTTTTTTTCGATTACCGACGAAGGAGATCGTTTGATGTCGTCTCGCAGTGGGCGAACGCCCCGTACCAATCAAAATATGACGCATGCTTCCAGCCGCACACGCTTCGGCCGGATTGCATTCCTGGCTATCTTGTACACGCTGTTATCGAACACGGCTGTCGCGCAGCAAGATATTCCGCTAACGCTTGCGGCTGCCGAGGATCTTGCCGTAGAGCAGGAACCTGGCCACGATTCCATGCTCGCCAGGGCCGAGGCCTACGACGAGGAATCTGTTGCTGCCGGCCAGCGGCCGGATCTCAAACTCAGAATGGGCATCGCCAACTTTCCCATTCAGTCAGGTGGTTTTACCACTGAGGGAATGACACAGGCCCAGATTGGATTGCGTATGGAGTTTCCGCCAGGTGGTTCGCTGGAAGCCAGTACGCGTCGTTTTGAGTCGCTGGCTGATGAGATGAGAGAAAATGCAGACGGCCGAAGTCGAGACGTGATAACCGCCGTCCGCCAGGCATGGCTGGAGACATACTACTGGCAGCGCACGCACGCGATCGTCAACGAAGTGCGACCCTTCTTTGTCGACCTGGCAACCGTCACCCGGTCTCTGTACTCCGTTGGTCGTAAAAATCAGCAAGACCTTTTACGAGCAGAACTGGAACTCAGTCGAATCGATGACAGGCTCATGGACATCAACAATCAACACTCGCGCGCAATCGCCGCGTTGTCGGAGTGGGTTGGCCAGGATGCGCGCCGACCTGTTGCCGAGAAATTGCCTGGTTGGCGGGATTTGCCGCCGCTTGAAGCCCTGCAATCCAGCTTGTTAGTGCACCCGTCACTGCTCGCGGCGAATGCCCGCATCGATGCCCAGGAAGCACGCATCGACCAGGCCGAAGAGGACTATAAGTCTGGCTGGGTGTGGGATCTTGGCTATGGTTATCGGGATGGTTACCTGCCAGATGGCACGCCGAGATCTGACTTTGTCAGCTTGTCGGTCACGATGGACTTGCCTTTTTTCCAGGAGAATCGTCAGGACAGGCGAATGGCGGCGGCTCTAAGCGAACGCCGGGCGGCCACCGCGTCAAAGCAGGAATTGCTGCGCCGACTCAACAGCCGCCTGGAAGCGGAGTTCGCTCAGTGGACCGAACTGTCCCGACGAATAGAACTTTACGAAGAACAAATTCTCGGTCAGGCCAGTGATCATGCGCAGGCCGCCCTGGTTGCCTACCAAAGTGACGCCGCCGATTTTGCCGACGTCATGCG
>JAHEFF010000013.1:21553-39478 GCA_024640315.1 Woeseiaceae bacterium | reverse complement strand
GTTAATGCCCAACAGGAGTACCTGGCCGCATTGAGTGGCGGCAGCAGCACGCTGATCAGCGCGTCCCGCCAGCGGCTGCAATCATTTGGCGTAACAGCCAGCGAGATTGAGCGGCTCGACAGGGACCGAGTTGCCAGCCGACTCGTCAGCGTTTTTGCTGAAGCGGGCGGCTACGCGGCCGAACTGGGTGTTCGCGAGGGTATCTACATTACGCCGGCAACCGAGATCATGTCGCTCGCCCAACTCGACAATGTTTGGGTTTTGGTAGAAGTATTTGAGCGTCAGGCGGCGTGGATCAGCGCCGGTCAGCAGGCTGAAGTCGAACTCGACTATTTGCCGGGTCAAAGTTGGCAGGGAGTCGTCGACTACGTCTATCCCGTGCTGGATCCGACCACGCGGACACTGAAAGTGCGGCTGCGATTCAATAATGAATCCGAGGTTCTCCGGCCGAACATGTTCGCTCGAATCAGCATTTTTGGTTCCGAAACGGCAGCAGTTGTGCACGTACCGCGCGAAGCGCTCATACGCGGCGGTACCGTAAATCGCGTCGTTGTAGCCCTCGGGGGAGGGCAATTTCGCGCCCAGCCTGTGGACGTCGGTATTGAGTCTGGAGAGCGCGTGGAAATTCGAGCCGGGGTCAACGAAGGCGATCTGATCGTCATATCCGGACAGTTCCTGATTGATTCGGAATCAAACATTGAATCTGCGCTATCCCGCATGGATGAAAATGCCTCAGCAGGTTTGCCGAATCGTGTGCAAATTGGCGCGATTGTTCGGGCCACAGATGCGACAGCATCGAAGATAACCTTGCAACATGAATCCGTGGCTGCATGGTCCTGGCCCGCCATGACAATGTTGTTTGACGTCGAAGAATCGTCACTGATAGAGGGGTTGCAGCAAGGGCAGGCCGTCGAGGTCGTCATCGAAAAGCTTGCAGACGGCAGACATCGCATCACTGAAATATTGCCAGCGGCATCGCCGACGGTGCCTGCTGACGACGAGATGGAGGGCATGGATCACTCCGGTCATGATATGGAGGTGCAGCGATGATAACGGGCCTGATTCAATGGTCTATTCGAAACCGGATCCTGGTACTCATCGCAACCGGCTTCGTCGTTGTCGGGGGGATCTGGTCAATGCGGCAGACGCCAGTCGACGCGTTGCCCGATCTCTCAGATGTGCAGGTCATCATCAAAACTTCTTTTCCCGGACAAGCACCGCAGGTTGTGGAAGACCAGGTCACTTACCCATTGACCACAGCGATGTTATCGGTGCCGAAAGCGGTCAATGTGCGCGGTTATTCCTTCTTCGGCGATTCGTACGTGTACATCATTTTCGAAGATGGTACGGATCTGTACTGGGCACGCTCGCGCGTGCTTGAGTACCTGAGCCAGGTCACTGGACAGCTTCCCGATAACGCGAAACCGGCGCTCGGCCCCGATGCGACCGGCGTCGGCTGGATTTTCGAATACGCACTGGTCGACCGGACCGGACAGCACGACCTGTCACAGTTGCGCAGTCTTCAGGACTGGTTCCTCAAATACGAACTTCAGACTGTTCCGGGCGTCGCCGAGGTTGCCGCCATAGGTGGCATGGTGAAGCAATATCAGGTCGTCGTTGATCCGGACAAGATGCGCGCGTTCGGCAAAACGCTGGCGGAAATCCGACGTGCGATCCAGGCAGGTAACCAGGAAGCCGGTGGGTCCGTAATCGAAATGGGCGAAGCCGAGTACATGGTTCGGGCCACCGGCTATCTGCAGGGTATTGATGACCTCTCGCAAATCCCGCTGGGAGTGAGTGAAAACGGTACTCCCGTTGTCTTGTCGAACCTGGCTGATATCCGGCTGGGCCCGCAAATGCGTCGCGGAATCGCGGAGCTTGACGGTGAAGGCGAAGTGGTCGGAGGGGTCATCATTATGCGCTGGGGTGAGAATGCCTCGAAAACGATCAGTGCCGTAAAGGAAAGGCTGGCTGATTTGTCACAAAGTCTCCCGGATGGCGTCGAAATTGTTACGACTTATGATCGGTCAGACCTTATTCAGCGCGCCGTCGATACGCTTGAGGGCAAGCTGATCGAGGAGCTCATCGTTGTCGGCCTGGTTTGTGCTCTCTTCCTTTTTCACCTGCGATCCTCGGCAGTCATCATCGTCAGCCTGCCTGCCGGAATATTGTGTGCATTCATCGTGATGCGTTTGCAGGGCATCAACGCCAATATTATGTCGTTGGGGGGCATCGCGATCGCGATTGGCGTGATGGTCGACGCGGCCATTGTCATGATCGAGAATGTGCACAAGCACATCGAGAAAGAGCCGCTGACCGATGAGAATCGCTGGCGGATTATCGGCGATGCTGCCAGCGAAGTCGGTCCGCCGTTGTTCTTCTCGCTATTGATCACCATGCTCAGCTTCCTGCCCGTATTTACACTGGAGGCGCAGGAAGGAAGGCTGTTCGCGCCACTGGCTTTTACGAAGACCTACGCAATGGCTGCGGCCGCAGGACTGTCGATCACACTCGTACCCGTACTGATGGGCTACTTCATTCGCGGCAAGGTGATAGCAGAGCAACGGAACCCGATCAACCGAGTACTAACAGCGGCATATCAGCCTGTTATCCACGGAGTGATGCGCTTTCCGAAAGGAACGCTCGCCGCTGCACTCGTCATTCTCGTCGTCAGCCTTTGGCCGGCAACCCAATTGGGTTCCGAGTTTATGCCGCCGCTGGACGAAGGCGACCTTATGTATATGCCGACCACCTATCCTGGTGTGTCGATCGACAAGGCACGCGAACTACTGCAGCAGACTGACAAGATGATTCGTACCGTGCCTGAAGTTAAGCAGGTATTCGGCAAGATAGGCCGTGCCGAAACAGCGACCGACCCGGCTCCATTGACGATGATCGAAACGGTTATTCAGCTGAAACCACGTGATCAGTGGCGAGCCGGCATGACGCCGGACAAGTTACGGGACGAGCTCGACCGCACCGTGCGGGTTCCCGGCCTGACCAACGCCTGGGTCATGCCGATCAAGACGCGCATCGACATGCTGGCTACTGGTATCAAGACGCCCGTTGGCATCAAGGTAGCGGGTCCTGACCTGAAAGTTATTGAGAATGTTGGCAAGGACATCGAGCGGATTCTCGCCGATGTGCCTGGAACCGCATCGGTTTACTCAGAGCGGGTTGCCGGCGGCCGCTACGTCGATGTAGACATTGATCGTCGGCGAGCGTCGCGGTTCGGTCTCAACATCAATGATGTGCAGGACATCGTACGCACCGCGGTCGGCGGCATGAATGTAACGCAAACGGTGGAGGGCCTCGAAAGATATCCCGTAAACCTTCGCTATCCACAGCGGGTCAGGGACTCCGTCGAACAGCTGAAACTGCTGCCGATCGTTACGCCACAGGGTGCGAGAATCGCGCTGGCGGATGTAGCCGACGTCAAAGTCGCTGATGGCCCGCCAGTAATCAAAAGCGAAAACGCACGTCTCAACGGCTGGACTTATGTCGACATATCCGGCCGCGACCTTGGCTCCTACGTTGCCGCTGCGCAAAGTGTGGTCGCCAGCGAGCTCGACCTGCCCGTCGGTTACTCGCTTTCCTGGTCGGGTCAGTATGAGTACATGGTTCGCGCGAAGGAGCGGCTGACACTGGTTGGCCCGCTGACACTGGCCATCATCGTTCTCCTGCTTTACCTGAATTTCCGGCGCTTTGCGGAAGTGGCCATCATCATGGGCACGTTACCCATGGCGCTGATTGGCGGGTTCTGGCTCCTGTACCTGCTCGGCTATGACTTGTCCGTTGCTGTTGGTGTCGGATTTATTGCGCTGGCGGGCGTTGCCGTTGAAATCGGCGTCGTCATGCTCGTGTACCTGAACCAGGCGATGAGTCGGCAAATAACAAGCGCAGAAAAGGAAGGTCGTTCACTAACCCTTGCAGACATACAACAGGCGGTGGTTGACGGCGCGCTACTGCGCATTCGTCCTGTCATGATGACAGTAGCGGCCACCGTTGCCGGCCTTCTGACTGTGATGCTCGGCGGCGGAACGGGCTCGGAGGTTATGCGGCGAATCGCCGCACCGATGGTCGGCGGCATGATCAGTGCCACGATTCTCACACTGGTCGTGATTCCGGCAATGTTCCTGCTATGGCGAGAAAAACTGGCCGACGATCAGAAAAGCCGGCCGCTCAGGCATCCATATCCGGAATGAGTTCACTCTCAAGGCGTGAAATCATATCTTTGAGTATCAGCCGCCGTTTTTTCAGGCGGCGGATACGCAACTGGTCGACCATCGGGTCGTGAGACAGGCTGTCAATCAGGTAGTCGAGGTCGCGATGACTAACACGCAACTCCCTCAGCCGTTCAAACTGCTTGAAGGATTCGGTGTCAATTTTGCCGGTCATTGAATGTAAACAGGGGCGCTCGAATGGTCTGTCGATCTTAGCAAAATGGCGGCTGACTAGGCGCTGGCATCCAGCAGGCCAAGCCAGTTGCGATCGTCGGGGCCCCTGACCAGGAAGTGGGGATTCAGGATGTCCGCCTTGGCGTTATAAGCAAGGGGGCTCCCGTCCAGTTCAAGGACGGTACCGCCAGCCTGTTCGACGACTGCCTGTGCAGCGGCCGTGTCCCATTCTGACGTCAGCCCGAGACGCGGATAAATGTCCGCCTTGCCTTCCGCCACGATGCAGAATTTCAGGGAGCTGCCCATGGGCAACATTTCGACCTCACCGAGTTGTTCGAGGAACGCATCCAGGCTGGCGCCACGGTGAGAGCGGCTGCCAACGACCCGAACAGGAGTGGAGGTTGTGCTCGCCACTTCGATAGTCCGGGGACCGTCATCGTTTTCGCGCACGGTAGCGCCTGCGCCTTCGCAGCCGGTGTAGGTCTTGTTGATAACCGGAACGTGCACGACACCGAGCACGGGGCGATTGCCGTCGATCAACGCGATATTGACCGTGAATTCACCGTTCCGGTTGACGAATTCCTTGGTCCCGTCGAGCGGGTCGATCAACCAGTAGCGATCCCACTGGCTTCGCTCTTCGAATTCCGGAAGGCCTGATTCCTCGGAAATGATCGGCAGATCCGGTGTCAAGTCGCGAAGACCCTGTTCGATGACCTTATGCGACGCCATGTCGGCCTGTGTCAGGGGGGACTCGTCGTCTTTGGCTTGTACATCGAAATCGGTCGCGTACACTTCGAGAATTGCGTCGCCTGCCTTTCTGGACAGGGCGACAATCGGTTCAACAAGTTCTGCAATATTCATTCAGTCAGACCCAATGGTTCTTTAACAAGGCCGCGCAGTATAAATCATTGCGATGAAGAAGAAGCCCGAAAACCTCGATGAATTGCTCGATTCCTGCGATACGCTGATGCTGGATATGGACGGCACCCTGCTGGACCTGGCCTACGACAATTACATGTGGATGGAGCACATCCCGGCGGCTTATGCGCGTGAGAAAGGTGTGTCGGAGGATGTGGCCAGGGATCATCTGTACGCCTCGTTTAAACGCCTGGAGGGCAAACTCAACTGGTATTGCCTGGATCACTGGAGTGAGGAGCTCGATCTCGACGTCGTGGCATTGCACCGGGAACAGAACGGGCGGATCGGGTTTTTACCGGGCGCAAAGCAATTCCTGGAAACCGTGGCGGACCACCACGTGCGACTGCTGCTTGTGACCAATTCTCACCAGCACACGCTCGATATCAAGACGGAAGTCACCGATATCGTTGACTACTTCGACGGCGTCTATACGTCCCATGCACTGGGTCACGCCAAAGAGGACCAGCCGTTCTGGCATGCGCTTCAGGAGGAGGAAGGCTTCGTTCGCGGCAGGACAGCGTTCGTCGACGACAACGTTTCCGTTCTGCAGAGTGCGCGCGACTTCGGCGTCGGAATGCTGCTGCACATCACGCGACCCGATACCGGTCGCCCGGCAAAAGATCATGATGATTTTGTTGGTATTGAGGGCGTTGGCGACCTGAGCTGATCGATGCGACCTGGTTGGTCAGCCGCTACGCGGGCGCCTGTTCGGCGGTCGCCTGCCACCACCAGCCGATTTTCTGCCGGATCCTCCACTACGGGGTTTCCTGGGACGATACGGTGGTTTGATCAGCTCCGGCAGCAGCGCCGGGTCATAGTTGGCCACCGGAATCTTGTGACCGATGAATTCCTCGATTTCCGGCAACGCGACCGCATAGGTCTCACAGCCGAAGCTGATTGCGTCGCCCGCCGCACCGGCACGCGCAGTACGGCCGATACGATGAACATAGTCCTCGCAGTCCTGCGGCAGGTCGTAGTTGATCACATACTGGACGTCGGGAATGTGCAGCCCCCGGGAAGCAACGTCGGTACCGATAAGGACTGCGAGCTCGCCGCTCTGAAATCGCATCAACATGCTCAGACGCTTTTTCTGTGGCACATCGCCCGATATTGCCTGTGCATCGATGCCGTTGGCCTTCAGATAATCTTCAACCTTCTCCGCGTCGCGCTTCATATTGACAAAAACCATGATTCGGCCGCTGCCCATTTCCCTGATCAGGCCGACCAGCAAGGGCATCTTGTCTTCGTTTGAGGGGAAGAATATGGCCTGCCTGACGCGATCTGCCGTGATCTTGTCCGGCTCGATGCGTATCAGCTCGGGCTCGTTCATGTGCTCGTAAGCGAGTTCCATCACCCGCTGTGAGAGCGTTGCCGAAAACAGCATGTTAAGTCGCTTTTCCGGTGCGGGAAGCTTGCGCAACAGGTAGCGAATGTCCTTGATAAAGCCGAGATCAAACATGCGATCCGCCTCATCGAGAATGACGACGTCGACCTCGTCCAGCTTGAATACGCCCTGCTTGTAGTAGTCGATGATGCGACCGGGCGTGCCGATCAGCAGGTCTATGCCGCCCTCGATCGTGCGGCGCTGTTGCTCATATCCGGTGCCGCCATATGCCAGCGCAATCTTCAGGCCGGTGTGCTTGCCGAGCACTTCCGCGTCGTTGGCAATCTGAATGGCCAGTTCCCTCGTGGGCGCCAGGATGAAGATCTTCGGTTGTCTTTGCTTGCCTTCGTCAGCCCCATTGTCGGCAGCCAAACCCGTGAGGATCTTCTGGTAGGCGGCGATCAGGAAGGCCGCAGTCTTGCCGGTTCCAGTCTGTGCCTGGCCGGCCACATCATGGCCTTTCAGTGCAATAGGCAAGGTGTTCGCCTGAATTGGCGTACAAAACTCGAATCCCGCGTCGGCAATGCCTCTGCGGAGATCGTCGTGAATATCCAAAGTGTCGAATCTGAGCTCGCTCAGATGGTTGTCAGTCATTGATATCAGGCCGGAAAAATGTCGAATAGGGGCTTGCAAAATGCTTCGTGAAGGGGTCAAATTGGCTCAATTCGACGCGACAACCGTCGCACCTGCCAAATTCGCCATCTACGAAATCCAAGAGAAGCCGCGATAAAGCTGCGACATATTGCCTGATTGAAGAGGCAGCGTCATCCATTTTGCAATGTTCGTTTCCGCCATTGGCCTGACGGACATCATCAAAATTCAAATTTACACTGAATCATTTGGAGGAAACTGCCGGTGAGCGACAATATCGTGTACACCAATGATGACAACTTCGAGTCCGATGTCCTGAACTCGGACAAGCCGGTCCTGCTCGATTTCTGGGCAGAATGGTGCGGGCCATGCAAGATGATTGCCCCCCTGCTGGACGAAGCGGCCGACGAATATGCCGATCGCATGACTGTCGCCAAACTGAATATCGATGAAAACCCGAACACACCACCAAAGTTCGGCATCCGTAGCATCCCGACACTGATGCTTTTCAAGGACGGCGCGGTTCACGCGCAAAAACTGGGTGCAATGTCGAAGTCCCAATTGACAGAGTTCCTGGAATCTAATCTGTGAGAGGATACTTGGGTAATCAAACAAGAAGCCGACCAAAGCAGCCGGCTAAATCAAACAAGGGCAATAACGGTCAACCCGGACGACGGCGCAGGAGACGCACTCATAGCGACTTGCCGCCTGATGACGACAGCAGCCTTGAAGTAATACCGGCTGACCAGCTCGAAATTTCAAAGAACGCAATGAACCTGACGGATCTGAAGACCCGTCCGGCAGCTGCGCTTGTCGAACTTGGCGAATCACTGGGTCTCGAGAACCTGGCCCGGTCGCGCAAACAAGACATTATCTTCAACATTCTTCGGGCACATGCCAAGAATGGCGAAGATATCTATGGCGACGGCGTTCTCGAGATATTGCAGGATGGCTTTGGCTTCCTGCGATCGGGGGACAGCTCCTACCTGGCGGGGCCTGACGATATCTATGTCTCGCCGAGCCAGATTCGGCGATTCA
Source organism: Woeseiaceae bacterium (assembly GCA_024640315.1). Classification (GTDB taxonomy): domain Bacteria; phylum Pseudomonadota; class Gammaproteobacteria; order Steroidobacterales; family Woeseiaceae; genus SZUA-117. Next base: position 31,150 of record JAHEFF010000013.1, on the reverse strand, counting down.
ATCTGCGTACCGGTGATACGGTATCCGGCCTGATTCGACCGCCGAAAGAAGGCGAGCGTTATTTTGCGCTGCTCAAGGTTGGCGAAATCAACCACGATGCGCCTGAGAACGCGCGGAACAAGGTTCTCTTTGAAAACCTGACGCCGCTCTTTCCACGTGAGCGGCTCAAGCTCGAACAGGGCAACGGCAGCACCGAGGATCTGACGGCACGAATCATCGACATGGTCGCGCCGATCGGCAAGGGTCAGCGTGGGCTAATCGTGTCGCCGCCGAAAGCCGGTAAAACAATGTTGCTGCAAAATATTGCGTCGGCAATTGTGGCCAACAACCCGGACGTCGAATTGATCGTATTGCTCATCGACGAGCGCCCCGAGGAAGTGACCGAAATGCAGCGTACCGTGCGCGGAGAAGTGGTCTCGTCAACATTCGACGAGCCAGCGAGCCGCCACGTACAGGTCGCAGACATGGTTATCGAGAAAGCCAAGCGACTGACTGAGCACAAACGTGACGTCGTCATTTTGCTGGATTCGATTACCCGCCTCGCGCGCGCCTACAACACCGTCGTTCCTTCGTCGGGCAAGGTCCTGACGGGTGGTGTCGATGCCAATGCACTGCATCGGCCGAAACGATTCTTCGGTGCGGCGAGAAACATTGAGGAAGGCGGCAGCCTGACGATTCTCGCAACGGCGCTTGTCGATACCGGTTCGAAGATGGATGAAGTGATTTACGAGGAATTCAAAGGCACCGGCAATATGGAGATCCACCTGGATCGTCGTATCGCCGAAAAACGTGTCTTCCCGGCGATCAATATCAACCGTTCCGGTACGCGAAAAGAGGAGTATCTGACCGAGCCCGACGAACTACAAAAGATGTGGGTACTGCGTAAGGTGCTGCATCCGATGGATGAACTGGCTGCGGTGGAGTTCCTTCTCAACAAGCTGCAGGATACGAAGACCAACGCCGAGTTCTTCGAAGCCATGAAACGCTGAAAACGTCTCAGCATTCGCGATACGGCGTTAAGAGTCGATTCGAAATGCGCATGTATTCATTTATACATTCCGCTTTCTCGCCGATTTCTGCCTTGTCTCGCGAAACCTGAATCGTCTTCAGCCAATCGACAAAAAAAGCCCCGCGATGCGGGGCTTTTTTATAGCCTGTTCAGCTTCTGATGATCAGTCCTTGCCAACGCCCCAGATGCCGGTGCCCTTCGCAGAGATATACAGGAACACAAAGGCATAAAGAGCAGCCGCATCACCGCGATTCATGATTGGCAGGTAGTTCTCTGCACTGAAATGTCCCATCCAGTAGGCAGCTGCGCCCATGCCGGCACAAATGAATGCTGCGGGGCTGGTCATCAACCCAATCATCACCAGTGCACCACCAATCAATTCAACCGGTCCGGCGACCCATTGGATATGCATCGGTCTGTCGTCCGGCATATTCATGAACTTTGATGCACCGTGGCAAAAAAACATGAATCCGGTCGTAATGCGCATCAGCGCGTATGTCTGGTTTTCGTACGCTTTCATGAATCCCATATCGTCCTCACTTGTTTTTATTATCTGTAGCCAGCCCCCAACTACCTCGGCCGGTCGCGCAACCATGTATGAATAGCGCTTCAAGACTACCATTCGCCTTCTGCCGAGTAACCAGATTTGTTACGCAAGGCGTGACATTGTTAGCGCAGTGAGTTGCCTGGCGTCAAATACCGCCGAGGTTGAGTTCTGGCGGTACGTTCTCGCGGCATGATTTGGGAAGTAAATTGTCTTCGATGCTGGCGCTGCAAACCCAGCCAATCGACCCGTATCCGTCCAGCGATTCGAGCAGAGTCAGCGGCGAAGCACCGATGTTCACGCCGGCAATCATCTCCTCAAAACTGGTTGCTGATTCGAGATCCAGATTCATTGAAACCACGGCAGATGCTCCCGCAGCCAGGAGCCCCGGATGGGCATTTCGCCCGACCACGGCTTTATGTCGTCCTTGGTCTGCCGCCAACGCGCCTGTACCAATTGGACAAATGCTTATCATTGCAAGTACGAAAACTGCCGAAAGAAATTTGCTGCAATCTGGCATTTGTGGTTCCTTTGAACTTTATCCTTGAGCAAAGCTTAGCAAAGGAGTTTTTGTGTCGACGGAACTGGATCAAACAAGCAGAACAACGATTAGTCGCCACGCCGAGCGCGGCAGCTACGATCGCGATGCGGCGTATGCCATTCTCGATGAAGGCATGGTCGCTCACGTTGGATTCGACGCCGGCAACGGTGTCACCGTCATACCGATGACGTATGCCCGGGTGGGCGATGAGATTGTTCTGCATGGCGCCGTCGCCAGTCGCTGGTTGTCGAGTTTCGAAAATGGCAGGCCGGTCAGCTTGTGTGTCACACTTCTGGACGGGTTGGTGCTGGCTCAGTCGGCGTTTTCACATTCAATGAACTACCGTTCGGTTGTTTGCTTCGGTGATGCCACACTCGTCACGGACAAGAGCAAAAAGGACGCCGCATTCAGGGCCTTCCTGGATCATCTTGTTCCTGGCCGCTGGGATGACACGAGGCAACCTGACGCCAAGGAATCTGATGCGACCATCGTTCTGTCGGTGCCCATTGCTGAGGCGAGCATCAAGGTCAGATCCGGCCCCCCGAAAGACTCGGCGAAAGACCTGGGTTTAGGTTACTGGACCGGTGTGATTCCGCTGGAAATGACGAGTGGCCCACCAATTCCCGATCCGGTTATGCAGGATGATATCGACACGCCGGACTACGTTACGTCCTTCGATCCAAAGCGGAAATAAACTTCCCGGGCAATATCAGGGATTGGACCAGCGGTGAAGCGGCACGACGCTACCTGCGCTAAATTCGCTCTGTTCCCTGGCGAGTTCCACGTAGCCGTCCGTTCCCGTTAGCGAGGCGAAATCACCGGACGTATTCGTTGGCACCGGCGTTGCACTGACAATCCCGTCATATTCGCTCGAGACCCGAACGGGCAGGAAGCACGTCAGGTCCGCGTTGAATTTGACGTCTTCGGACAATCTGGCTGTTTCAGGCAGTAATTTGTCGCCGCCGCTCGCCATCAATAACGCGGGGAGCACATATTGCCGGCAGCAAACCAGTGTTGATACGGGGTTACCGGGCAGGGCGAAGACTGCCTGGTTGTTTGGACCTATGCCAAACCACATCGGCTTACCCGGGCGTTGGCTGATCTTGTGAAAAACGACTTTGACGCCTAGCTCGGTAAGAACCTGTGGCACGAAGTCCGCTTTGCCCATCGATACGCCACCGCTCAGGATCAGGACATCGCATTCCTGCAGCAGGCTGGCAAGACGGACTTGCAGAAGCTTCGGTTCGTCAATCAGGTGTTCGTGTGCGGTGTCGACAAAGCCCTGCTGAGACAGCATGGCAACCAGGGCCGGGCCATTGGACAGGCGAATCTGGTGTGATTCGATCGGCTCACCGGGCGGCACAAGTTCATTGCCCGTCGATATGACGCGAATGGCGGGCTGTCGGTTGACTTCAACCCTATCGAGTCCACACGATGCGATGACCGCAATATCCATTGGGGATATGCGCGTGCCGGGATTCAGGACCTCGTGCCCCAGCGCGTGATCCGATCCTTGCGGATGGATGAATTGATGTTGTTTCGGGACGTAGCCTTCTTCAAGATTGGCGACGCCATCTGCCACGGAAATTCGTTCGACGGGAATCACGCAGTCAGTTCCTCGCGGCAAAACGCCACCCGTCATGATCTCGATGCAGTGCCGGTCTTCGTCCAGGGATTGGACCGGATCACCCGCATGTTGAGTGCCTTGTATCAGGAATTCACGTTGGCCGGCCGCGAAGGAATCGAAGCGAATAGCGATGCCGTCCATCGTTACGCGATCAAAAGGCGGCTGGTCACGCTCGGCGGTAACGATCTGACGCAAAATGCGTCCGGTTGCGTCTTCCAGCGCGACGGTTCCGCTATCGAATGCAGGCATCGAGTTGGCGATCGCCCGCGATGCTTCTGCCGTCGATATCATCGCGCGTCAGGCCTCTTCCCGGGCAATGGCCCGGTGCCCGATATCATGGCGATAGTAGGCGTCTTCCCAGTTGACCTCCGCAACCCGCGCGTATGCGACATCGCGGGCCTCAGACACGGATTCACCGAGCCCAACGACGCATAGAACCCGACCGCCACTGGTAACAATGTGATCGCCGTCCATCGATGTTCCTGCATGAAAAATCCTGGCTGAAGACTCGCCTGCCGACTCCAGTCCGGAAATCTCCTTGCCTTTGGCGTAAGACGCAGGATAACCGCCTGCAGCCATTACAACGCCCAGGGCAGCCCGCGGGTCCCATTCGATCGAGATGCCGGATAGCGTGCCGTCGATGGTCGCCTCGCATAAAGAGACAAGATCAGAGTTTAGTCGGGCCATTATGGGCTGCGTTTCCGGGTCACCCATGCGGCAATTGAATTCGATGACCTTGGGCGTGCCGTCGGGAGTGATCATCAGTCCGGCATAAAGGAAGCCTGTGTAAATGATGCCCTCCTGCCGAAGTCCTGCCAGAGTCGGTTCGATAACCCGGTCCAGGATGCGCTGTTCGATCTCCTGCGTGACGACCGGCGCCGGCGAGTAGGCACCCATGCCGCCGGTGTTCGGACCCGTGTCACCGTCGTCGCGTGCCTTGTGATCCTGCGAGCTGGCAAGTGAGATGACAGTTTCGCCATCGGTAACGACAATGAAGCTTGCTTCCTCACCCTCAAGGAATTCCTCGACAACAACCCGCTGTCCTGCTGCGCCGAAACTGCGGCCGCTCAGCATGCTGGTTGCGGCTTCCTCGGCTTCCGCCAATGTGTGCGCGACGATGACGCCTTTGCCCGCCGCCAGACCGTCCGCCTTGATGACAATTGGCGCACCCTTTTCACGGATATAAGCGAGCGCCGGTTCGAGTTCCTGGAAATTCTGGTAGTCGGCTGTCGGAATGCCGTACTTGTGAAGAAAATCTTTGGTGAAAGCTTTGGAGCCTTCCAGTTGCGCCGCGGCAGCGGTGGGCCCGAAGCAGGCAAGACCCGCTTCCCGAAAGCGATCGACGACGCCTTGCACGAGTGGGACTTCCGGGCCGATGATGGTGAGGTCGACGGATTCGCTTTTTGCCAGGTGCAGGATGCCGTCGATGTCTTCGGCCCCAACCGGTGCGTTACGCACTTTCTTTTCAAGCGCCGTGCCGGCATTGCCGGGTGCGACGATCACTTCATCGACGCGATCGGATTGGGCGCACTTCCATGCCAGTGCATGTTCGCGTCCTCCACTGCCAACAATCAGTACTTTCATCTGACTCATTCGCGGCCCCGCCGCTCCTAGTGTCTGAAATGTCTCATGCCAGTAAATACCATCGCCAGCCCGTGTTCATTCGCTGCGGCGATCACTTCGTCGTCACGCATGGACCCGCCTGGCTGGATTATGGCGGAAATCCCGTGTTCCGCGGCACTGTCGATGCCGTCGCGGAACGGAAAGAATGCGTCGGAAGCCATTACAGAGCCCGTGACGCTCAGGCCCTCGTCTCCAGCCTTGATGGCAGCAATCTTTGTCGAGTAAACGCGACTCATCTGCCCTGCGCCAACGCCAATGGTCATGCCGTCCTTGCAGAAAACGATCGCGTTGGATTTTACAAACTTGGCCACCTTCCAGGCGAACAGCATATCCTTGATCTGGCCAGCATCCGGTGCTTTTTCTGTGACTATCTTCAAATCAGCTTCGGTCACAACGCCGGCATCAGAGGTCTGTACTAGCAGCCCTCCGGACACTTTCTTGAAATCGAAACTGCCGGTTGCAGCCCCGGTCCACTCGCCGGTTCGCAGTAAGCGGACGTTCTTCTTTTCCGCGACGATGGGTAGCGCATCGGCATCGATCTCCGGTGCGACGATCACCTCGACAAACTGCCTGTCGATGATGCTACGCGCCGTCGCCGCATCAAGTGGCCGGTTAAAGGCAATGATGCCGCCGAAAGCGGAGGTTGGGTCGGTTTGAAACGCTCTGTCGTAGGCAGCGGATATGCTGTCGCTCACCGCAACGCCGCAGGGATTGGCGTGCTTGACGATGACACAGGCTGGTGCGTCGAACTGTTTTACGCACTCGAGAGCTGCATCGGTGTCGGCAATGTTGTTGTAGGACAGGGCCTTACCCTGAAGCTGTTCTGCAAGCGCAAGGGTTCCGTCTGCCGCTGCCTGGTCCCGATAGAAGGCAGCTTCCTGGTGCGGGTTTTCACCGTAGCGCAGTTTCTCGCTGATGCCACCGGAATAAAGAAAACGCTCACCCAGTACGTCCTGATTGAGGGATGCCGACAGGTAGTGCGTGATAGCCGTGTCGTAGCTTGCGGTGTGCGCATAAGCCTTGGCCGCCAGTCCACGCCTGTACTCAATGCTCATGTCGCCTGACTTTAGCGCCTCGAGTACGGAATCGTAGTCATCCGGATCAACCACGACGGCGACACCGTCATGATTCTTGGACGCCGCACGAATCATCGCCGGGCCGCCGATGTCAATATTCTCGATTGCGTCTTCAAGCGTCGCGTCAGCGCGGCTGATGGTCGCTTCGAACGGATAGAGGTTGACGGCGAGCAAATCGATCGGTTCGATTCCATGCTCATCCATTACGCCCTCATCAGTCCCTCGTCTGCCAAGGAGCCCCCCATGAATGACGGGGTGCAGGGTCTTGACCCGGCCATCCATGATTTCGGGAAAACCGGTTTTGCCCGATACCTCTATTGCCTCGATCCCGGCTTCCTTTAATTGACGGCAGGTTCCACCGGTGGAGAGAATTTCGACGCCGAGGTCAGCCAGACCCCGGGCAAACTGAATGAGATCACGCTTATCAGAAACGCTGACAAGCGCACGACGGACTTTAAACATCTGGTGCCTTTAATAAATGAGGGAATAGGTCTTGAGTTTTTTCCGCAGGGTACCGCGGTTGATGCCGAGAATGCCTGCTGCCTGGCTTTGATTGCCCTGCGTATAGTCCATAACGGCTCTGAACAGCGGTTCTTCGACTTCGCCCAAAACCAGATCATAGAGCTCGCCGGGGCGATCGCCGTTCAGCGTTTTGAAATAGGCCTGGAGTGCATCTTCTGTGTGTTTGCGAAGGGGTTTTTTGGTCTTCGAAGCTTTCAGCTCTTTGTTTTTATTATTTGTTTTGTTTGAGTTGTTCGTAGCCACTTTTGAATCTATCCAGGTCGTATTCGCAAAAACTTACCGAACACGTTTCCTACGCGGCCAGAATATTGTCCCCGGCATGTGTGCCAAAGAAATCCCGTGTAAGACGAACCTGCTCGGAAGCACTGTCAACGCGCACGACCTGTGACCGGAATTTTTCTGCGTTATTCAAACCGGCGCAATACCAGGTCAGGTGCTTGCGTGCCACCCGAACGCCAGTTGTATCCCCATAGAACTGGTACAGGTCGTTAAGGTGGTCGAGCATGATATCACGGACTTTATTTTTTTCTAGCAGCGCGATTTTTTTGCCTGTCTGAAAGTACTCGTTCAGCTCGCGAAAGATCCAGGGCCGCCCTCGCGCCGCCCTGCCAATCATCAAGCCGTCAGCAGAGGTTAGGCGAAGAACTTCAAGCGACTTCTCCGGAGTTGTGATGTCGCCATTCGCAATCACCGGAATAGAAACAACAGACTTGATCTGCGCAACCGTTTCATATTCTGCATCACCGTGATATCGGCACGCGCGAGTGCGCCCGTGAACGGCCAATGCCTGGATTCCGGCGTCTTCGCCAATATGTGCGATTTCGACAGCGTTCTTGTGCGCTGTGTCCCACCCGGTCCTGATTTTCAAGGTTACCGGCACGTCCACAGCTGCGACAACCGACGTCAGGATGCGGGCGACGAGTTTCGGATCGCGCAACAGGGCGGAACCAGCGGCCGCTTTGCAGACCTTCTTGGCCGGACACCCCATATTGATATCGATGATCTGCGCGCCGCGGTCAACACAGAGCGTTGCAGCCAGCGCGAGTTGCGCCGGGTCGGATCCGGCAATTTGCACGACTCGTGGTTCCGTATCCATATCGAGGTCCAGTCGGCGACGGGATTTTGCGGTTTGCCAAAGACCGATGTCAGCCGTCGTCATCTCGGACGTCGTCATCCCTGCGCCAAAACGCCGGCACAGTCGCCGAAACGGGGCGTCGCTGATGCCCGCCATCGGCGCGAGCGTGAATGGACTGGAAAGTTTGTACGGGCCTATTTGCATGCTCTTCACACTGACTGCGTTCCAGGCGGGTGCCAGACAAGGCTTTCGTCGCCTCGCTGCCTGAGATCAATTCAGTTCTTGAAATCTTCGATGGCGCATCTGACGGTCCCCGGCCGGACGCGATAGCAGACATTCAGTTTGAAGCCGGTGGCGTCTGCAGATGGCTCCTCGATCGTGATCACGGCAGTAAAATCGTCTCCCGGCATGACCGGGCTGCTCGGATCGAGGTCGCCGGCCAGGTACTCGCCCGGTTCCAGGATGCGGCTTCCCATGATGTCCTCGAAGCGGTTGGTTAGAGATACATGAATGAGCGGGTAGGGGAGCGCTTCCTCTGCCTTGTTGCCAATGCGTGAAACTATGGTCAGGTTCGTCTCCTCTGCGCCCACGCTTCCGTTGGTCGCCTCGAATTGCCAGCCCTTGATGTCCCATTCCGGCGTTACCGGCTGACCAAGGACGCGATAGAGCGGGGCGATCGTCTGGTTGAAAAATCCGTAGGTGGCGAGAGATTCGCGCGAGTTGTGAATAAATTGTCCGCCCAGTGCGATCGCCAGCACTGCTGCCGCAATCATCAGCCTGGGCGCAGGCGGGTCATAGCGGCGTCGTCCGCCTCGCAGCTTATCGCGACTCGTGGCGTAGGTGTCCGCCAGTCGAACGGGATCGTCAAGCTGGCTTCGTGCCGCATTTTCCGCGGCAAGCCTTTCTTTCTCAACGACACTGCGAACGAACTCGCCCTCCATAATGATGGTTTCGACTTCGTCGGAGTTTTCGTCAAATAATTGTTCCGGGGTTTTCAGTCCGACCAGGGTGGCGGTGAAGTCGCTGTCCTTTTCGGCCGCGGCCATCAGTTCCTCGTCAATTTCCATATTGACGGTCATTTCTTCCTCGGTCGGCTCGGGGACCTCGTGTTCCGGCGCCGTCGCCACTTCATCGTCATCGAGGTCCAGTACATGGGTCTCTTCCCCGGACTCGTCCTCTTCCTCGTCATCGAGGTTCAGTACATGGGTCTCTTCCCCGGACTCGTCCTCTTCCTCGTCATCGAGGTTCAGTACATGGGTCTCTTCCTCGGACTCGTCTTCTTCCTCGTCATCGAGGTTCAGTACATGGGTCTCTTTCTCGGGCTGGTCATCTTGATCGTCATTCCGCGCGTCGAGATCTTCGACGTCCAGCTCGTTCTCGAATTCAGTATCGGTATCACCCGCTTCCTCGTCCGCCGATAGTTCACCGGATAGCTCACGAGCAGCTATGTCGATCTGTTCTTCAAACTCTCCGGTCGATTCCCAGCCAAAATTGTCTGCGTCGTCGTCTTCATCCTCATCGACCTCTAATTCAGCATCGGTATAATCCGCTTCCTCGTCCGCTTCCTCGTCCGCTTCCTC
>JAHEFF010000013.1:0-21453 GCA_024640315.1 Woeseiaceae bacterium | reverse complement strand
TCCGCTTCCTCGTCCGCTTCCTCGTCCGCTTCCTCCGCCGACTCGTCGTCGATTTCGAAAACGCCGGTGTCGTCTTCGTCGGACAGCTCGAGGTCTTCTTCGTCTGCCCCCCAGCTTTCAATGTCGTTTATATCATCGTCGTCAGCCTCAACGACGTTTTCGTCTTTAGATTCAAAATCGGAATCGGCCTCCATCAGGTCGACATCGCTTTCCCCGAGATGAGGCACTTCGTCTGTGAGTTCGTCTTCAGGGTTGGTGATATCGAGGCCCATAGCCTCTGCCTGGGTATCAAACTGCGTGTCGAGATCGGCAGGCAAGGACTCGGGCATCTCGTCACGAGGGGATAACTCGGTATGAATCGCCGCCAGTTCTTCTTCGATATCGAATGACTCGGGATCAGGGCTTCTTACCTCAAGGAGGAGTTCTGTCCAGTCCTCCGGCTCACTCAGCGCAAGGTCACCTTGCCGGTCGTCGACTTCGCCGCGGGGATTATCGAAATCCTCGGTACGTCGCTGCGGCACCAGGGGAGGTGTGTAGCCTTCTGCATCGTCATCGAATTCATCCGGCAACGGCGTATTGTCGTCGTAGCGCCTTTCAGATTGCCCGGCGTCTACCAATACGGGCCCGGCACTATCGGCCATTGCTTCGTCAAGGACGCGCCATTCGACCCCCGTGTCCTCGATGCGGACCTCCTCTGGACCGGCGAGTTCATCCAGGGTCTGGAGCAGGCGCCGGCTGGTTTCCGCAAGGTCGTCGTCTGAAATTTCTGTATTTGGGGTTTCGTTGTTTTCGGCGGACGGCGGTTCCGGCATGTCCTCGGACAGGTAATGCAGAGCATTGAAGGCGTGGCTGCAACTGCCGCAGCGCACATTACCAGCCGCCTGCTGCAGGATCTTGGCAGAGACGCGAAACGCGATCTGGCATTCAGGGCATTGTGTATACATGCCTGGGTCTCAGCTCCTGGTTCCCGACAACAGGGCCCACTCATTCAGCGTCGTGGGTGCCTCAAAATCAATGTGCGCGCGAAACGCTTTCTGAACCTCTTGCGCCTGCCCGGTCAGTATGCCGGAAAGTGCAAGCTCTCCGCCCGGTTTCAGGCAATCACAAATCAGTCCCGCATGTTCGATCAGTGTGCCTGCGAGGATGTTCGCAACCACCGCATCGAATTGCCGCGTCGGTAATTCGGTGCCGGCCAGCAGCCGGTCTTCCACGTTATTTCTTTGTGCATTCTGCCGGGTCGCCGTTACCGCCTGCAAATCAATATCCACCGCCTCCACAGCTGCCGCTCCAAGCTTCAGCGCTGCAACACTGAGAATGCCGGAGCCGCAACCGAAATCGAACACATCCCGGCCGGTCAGATTTCTGCTATCCAGCCATTCCAGGCACATCGCCGTGGTCGCATGAGTCCCGGTGCCAAAGGCCAGACCGGGGTCCAGCCTGACCACGACTGAGCCTGCTGGCGAGTCGTCCGAGTCGCCGGGAACAATCCACAGGCGCCGGCCGAATTGCATTGGACCGAAGTCTTTGAGCCATTCCCGCTCCCAGGCTCTGTCCGCAAGCGCTTCGATACGATGTGGCGGCAACTCGTCAAGGTCCAGCTCAGATCGCAGGTGTTCTTTCAGCGCAGCGAAATCTGCTCCGGAGTCAAACAGAGCGGTGATCCTGGTATCGGTCCAAAGTGGCGTCTCCCCTGGCGCAGGTTCAAGGACCGGATTATCGCCTGCGTCGGTCAATGTGACCGATTGTGCGCCGCACTCGAGGAACGCTGCTTCGATGCGATCCGGATCAATGGACTCCAGGTTCATGACAAATTGGCGCCACTCCACAGGGTCATCTCACAAGCCGAGTCTTTTTTCGAGATAGTGGATGTCGGTGCCCCCGGCCTGGAATGCTGCGTGCTGGAAGATTTCCTGATGCAGCGGCACGTTGGTCTTGATGCCTTCGATAACTACCTCGCCCAGCGCGTTTTTCATTCGTGCGATCGCCGTTTTACGATCGCCGCCGTGTGCAATGAGCTTGCCTATCATCGAGTCGTAGAATGGCGGAACCCTGTATCCGCTATACAGGTGACTCTCGACCCTGATGCCGGGACCGCCGGGCGGATGCCACAGCGTCACCAGTCCTGGCGACGGCATGAACGTTTTCGGATCTTCGGCGTTGATCCGGCACTCGATGGCGTGACCGTGGAATTGAACCTGGTCCTGGGTAAGGCTCAGCTTTTCGCCCGCTGCAATCCTGAGTTGTTCCCGGACGATGTCGACACCGGTAATCATCTCCGTGACCGGGTGCTCCACCTGCAGTCGCGTATTCATTTCAATGAAATAAAACTCATCATTCTGGTAGAGAAACTCGAATGTACCGGCACTGCGGTAACCCATTTCCTGGCAGGCACGGACGCAACGCTCGCCAATTCTATTGCGTTGCTCTTCCGTAATGCCGGGAGCCGGCGCTTCCTCCACTACTTTCTGGTGGCGACGTTGCATCGAGCAGTCGCGCTCACCCAGGTGGATGGCATTGCCGAAATTGTCAGCGAGCACCTGGAATTCGACATGCCTCGGCGTCTCCAGGAACTTCTCCATGTAGACCGTCTCATTACCGAATGCGGCGCGGGCCTCAGCCTGGGTCACGCTGATTGCGGCAGTGAGCGAAGCTTCCGCGTGCACGACCCGCATACCGCGACCGCCGCCGCCTCCTGCTGCTTTGATAATCACGGGGTAGCCTATCTCACGCGCTATCCGCAGGTTCTCTTCTGCGTTGTCGCCGAGCGGCCCATCCGAGCCGGGGACGGTGGGCACACCTGCCGCTTTCATCGCACGGATGGCGGCGACCTTGTCACCCATTTGGCGAATGGAGCTAGCCGGCGGACCGATGAAGATGAAACCGCTGGTTTCGACGCGTTCTGCGAAATCCGCATTCTCAGACAGGAATCCGTAACCGGGGTGAATAGCCACTGCATCGGTAACTTCAGCGGCACTGATGATGGCCGGCATATTGAGGTAGCTGTCCGTTGATGCAGGCGGGCCAATGCACACTGTCTCGTCGGCGAGCAACACATGCTTCAGATTGTTATCTGCAGTCGAATGCACAGCGACCGTCTTGATGCCCAGTTCTTTGCAGGCCCTCAAGATTCGCAGGGCGATCTCACCGCGATTGGCAATTACGATTTTATCGAGCATATTTCTTCTGCCCGATTAGCTTGTGCCGCGCTGATCGATTACGAACAGAATCTGTCCATATTCGACCGGATCGCCATTTTGCACCCGGATGGATTTCACGGTACCGGCTACCTCGGTCTCGATCTGGTTCATCATTTTCATTGCTTCGATGATGCAGAGCGTGTCGCCTTCGCTCACGCGGTCTCCGACCTGGACAAACGACGGTGAGCCTGGTGAGGGCGCTGAGTAGAAGGTGCCGACCATTGGTGCTTTCACGGCGGAGCCATCATCCTCGACTTCGACCACCGGCGCCGTTACAGCGGGTGCTGCGGTTGCAGTCGCGGCCGGCGTCGCAACGACGGGCGCGGGGGCAGCCGCCATCGGTGCCGCGGCAACGCCACTACCGTGTCTGCTGATCCTCACCGACTCCTCTCCTTCAGTGATCTCAATCTCGGCAATGCCGGACTCGTCCAGCAGTTCAATTAGTTTTTTGACCTTTCTGATATCCATTATTTTTCCTCGGACAAAAGCCTGGATGCAGCTTGTAGTGCAATTTCATAGCCATATGCGCCAAGACCGAAAATGCACCCGGCAGCGATATCACTGAAATAACTTGAATGACGAAAATCTTCACGTGCAAAGACATTGCTCAGGTGAACTTCAATAAACGGAATGCCAACCGCCAGCAGTGCGTCTCGAATGGCAATGCTCGTGTGCGTATACGCGCCGGGATTGAGCAAAATGAAATCCACTTTGTCCACCGCTGCCTGTTGCACCCGGTCAACAATTTCGTGCTCGGCGTTGCTCTGAAATGCCCCGAATTCGTGTCCCAGTTCACCGGCCAGTGTCGCCAGATTTGACTCGACCGTGTGGAGATTGGTGTCGCCATAGACACCGGGCTCGCGGGTTCCGAGCAGATTGAGGTTAGGCCCGTTGATGAGAAGCAGGCTTGCCATTTCGAAGTTGATTGCCAGATAGACGAAGATGGCCGCAATTGTACCCTCTTTCTGGGAAGATAGTGCAACTTATAGTGGCTGCGCTCTGCCCGCTGATTTTCGGGGGGCGCTGCAAGCTTGTTCTGCGCCGCCTGCGGCTGACTTTTCCCGGCAGAACCAGTCGCGCCAGGCTGCTTCAGCTGGCGGTTTCTTTATCTTATAGAGTGCCAAGCGCCTCGCGTGCGCCGGCAAGGTTGACCCGGCCGTTTTCGAGGTCTTCGAAGACCTGCAGGATCTGCTCGATGTGGGATTCGAGGATTTCACCGATGTGCGCCTTAATCAGTTCCCCTGAGGGGGCGACAATCATCGTGAATGGCATGCCGATAAAATCTATGCCGCTGGTTTCCGCTACCGCCATCGCGTCTTCCTGGCCAACGAGGACCGGGTAGTTGAACTGAGCTTCCTCGGCGTAAGCCGCCACTTCTTCCGGGAAATCGACGGCAATGCCAATAATCTGGACATTACTACCCGCGTGCTCTTCCTGGGTTTTCTTGAGTAGTGGGATTTCGCGTCGGCAGGGAGCGCACCATGTCGCCCAGAAATTGATCAGGCGAGCCTTGCCATGCCATTCGGATGATTGACGCACAACACCGTCGACATCGGGCAGCGTGAATTCAACCTCGACGACGTCTGCAGGAGTTTCCAGGTGGGGCAAGTCTCCCCGTGGCTGACTCGCAGTGAGAAAGTAGACGGAAATACCTGCGATGAAAAAAACGAACAGCCCGATTGTGGCTGCGACTTTCTGATTCATTATTATTTCGCTATTGGTTATTTGCGCTTAACGACGCTGCATTCCCCGTTGCCATCCTGACGTGATTCGCAAAATCCTTTGCCTTCATGTATCCGACCACTTCGTAACCCTGTCGTTGCACGCCATCTGTGCCGAAAAAGATGATCGTCGGCGGACCGAATACACCAAAGCGCTTCAGCAGCGCCTGGTCCTCATCATCATTCAGCGTGACGTCGGCCTGAAGTAATACGGTATTTGACAGTGCATTTTGTACGTCGGAGTCCGTGAACGTGAACTCCTCCATCTCGATACACGATACGCACCAGTCTGCGTAAAAGTCCAGCATCGCGGATTTACCGCTCGACGCAGCCTGGGCCACTGCAGCGTCGAGATCTGCCGTGGTCTTGATTCTTTGGAATTGGAGGCCCCGGTGTTCCGCCACTGCCGCTGTTCCGCCACCGCCGCCAACGTTCAGCGCTTCCAGGGGGCGCAACAGACTGTTGCTGCCGGCGAGTGATCCGACCAAAAGTACGGCGCCGTAGATGACGGCCAACAGACCGGCCCCTTTGCCGAATTTCTGCATGCCCGGAGATTCGGGTGTCAGTGTCGTCAGGCCGCCCATGTAGACGCCAGACATGAATATCAGGATGCCCCACAGCGCCAGCGTGACCTCGCCCGGCATTACGCGTGACATCATCCAGATGGCCAGGCCAAGCATCATGAAGCCGAATGCATTCTTGACTGCGACCATCCACGGACCGGCCGACGGCAGCAGTTTGCCCTGCGCCGCGCCGACTGCAAGCAACGGTGCGCCCATACCCATACTCATGGCGAATAGCGCCATACCGCCACGAACCATATCGCCGGTCTGTGCCATGACGGTTAAGGCTGCGATCAGCGCGGGGGCCACACAGGCTGTGACAATGAGCGAAGATATGGCGCCCATAACGAATGCGCCGATTGCGGTGCCGCTTCTCTGGCTGCTGCTGACATTGGCCAGTCGGCTTTGAATGGCCGAGGGCATTTGCAGGTCGTACATACCGAACATGCCTGCCGCAAGGATCACGAAAAGACCGGAAAACACCGCCAGAATCCACGGCTGATTGAATGTAGCCTGCAGCTGCAGACCCGCAGCGGCGGCGGCAACGCCTGCTGCGGTGTAAACGAGCGCCATGCCCATTACGTAGCTAAGCGCGAGCGTGAAGCCGCGAGAGGCACTGACATCTTTACCCTCGCCGGCAATTATCCCGGAAAGAATCGGCACCATTGGCAGAACGCAGGGCGTGAAAGCGAGCAACAGGCCGGCACCGAAAAAAGTCCCGATCACAACCAACAGGCTGGATCCGGAGATGATCCGGGCAAGTTTCGCCTGCTCCGAAATTGGCGCGGCTGATGCCGGGGCGCTGGCGGCGGCAAGTGCCGAAACGGCCGTCGCTTCGGGCAGCGAAACTGTCAGCATCCGGGTGACCGGCGGATAACAAATACCGCCGTCGGCACAACCCTGGTATCTCAGCTCCAGGTTGAGGTCCATGGCTTCGGGCGTGGCCCGGGCGATCGACAATTTGCCAAATACATCGCCGTGATAGACCTCCATCTCGCCGAAATACTGGTCTGTCTTCATTTCGCCTGGCGGGAGATCAAGCGTGCCAGCCTGGGCGACCTCGGAATCGGCCGTTACCGAAATCTTGTCCTTATAGAGGTAGTAGCCATCCGTCACCCGAATGGCGACTTCAACATTGTTGCCGTCGATGGCCGTCAGGATGGGTTCAAATGCCTCGTCGACCGGAAGGAAGTCGGCGTTGGCGCCTCCAAAGGTGCCAAAGCTCGACCCGAGGTCGATCTTTCCGCCATCGTCATTCCTGGCGATCAGACGGACGGGCTCTGTCCAGGTCTGCGGGGGGTAGCAAAGACCAATATCAGCGCAGCCCTGTGATTTGATGATGACTTCAAAAGACCCGGGTAGCTCACCGACGACGGTATAAGGGATGCTGACGTAGAAGCGGTCGCGGTAAACCGGTTGCACCCCAAAGAACTCATCCTCGTGATGCTCGCCTTCCGGAAGTTCATAGTCACCGAAAACAATTGCGTCGCTGCCACTCGCGTAAGACATCTTGCCGCGGTAGAGGTAGTAGCCTTCCTCGACAGACCAGTCTATCTCTATGGCGCTGCCGGTATCCGCAACCGCATAGCGGTAGGCCTCCTCCGGATGCAGGAGATCTTCGTCCTGGGCAAACGAGGAGACGGCAGCGAAGCCGAAAATGAGCGCCGCAAAGGCGAATTTCGTTAATTTACGCATAAGTTTGTCAGACGCATTTCCGGACAGTAACCATTCGACCTTCCGTGTCACACAATTGTTACGGATTATGTGAACAAAACCCTGAGGCCGGACCGGAAGCATACCGGCCGATACGGTTCAAGTCATTGATGCATGCCGCACTTTCCTGACCGGAAAGGCTTGAAATTTCGGCGGCGGCCCCTATCATTGGCACTCCCCGAGGCCGAGTGCTAACAGGCACCGGCCCCTCACCGATTTAATCGGTTAATAATCAATAGTTTAGAGGAGAGCAAGTCGATGAAGATTCGTCCGCTTCATGATCGAGTCATCGTTAAGCGCATGGAAGAAGAGCGCACATCACCCGGCGGAATCGTTATTCCGGACGCGGCAGCAGAAAAGCCGATCAAGGGTGAAATCGTCGCCGTAGGTAACGGCAGAATCCTGGATAACGGAGATGTTCGTGCCCTGGACCTTAAAACCGGCGACAAAGTGTTGTTCGGTAAGTACTCAGGTACTGAAGTCAAGGTTGATGGCGAGGAACTCCTGGTAATGAAAGAAGACGACATCATGGCCGTCATCGAAGGCTAATTGCCTCAACTACCAGTCCACACTGAATTTTAGATAAAAGGATAGAAATACAATGGCTGCTAAAGAAGTTCGTTTCGGCGACGACGCGCGCCAGAAGATGTTTGCAGGCGTAAACGTCCTGGCTAACGCGGTTAAGGTGACCCTCGGTCCCAAAGGTCGCAATGTTGTGCTCGACAAGAGCTTTGGCGCACCAACCGTCACGAAAGACGGCGTGTCTGTTGCTAAAGAGATCGAGCTCGAAGATAAATTTGAAAATATGGGTGCACAGATGGTCAAGGAAGTTGCTTCCCAGACATCTGACGTTGCTGGTGACGGCACGACGACTGCAACGGTTCTCGCACAGGCAGTTCTGCGCGAAGGCTTGAAGTCGGTTGCCGCTGGCATGAACCCGATGGACCTGAAGCGTGGCATCGATAAGGCCACGATTGCAATCATCGAAGAGTTGAAGAAGCTGTCAAAGCCTTGCGAAGATCACAAGGCGATTTCTCAGGTTGGCAGCATCTCCGCCAACTCGGATACCGAGGTCGGCGAGATCATCTCCGATGCGATGCAGAAGGTTGGCAAGGAAGGAGTAATTACTGTCGAGGAAGGCTCCGGCCTTGCTAACGAGCTGGATGTCGTTGAAGGCATGCAGTTTGATCGTGGTTACCTGTCGCCTTATTTCATCAATGAAGCTGCAAGCCAGAGCGTTGAACTCGAAAATCCGATGGTCCTTCTGTATGACAAGAAGATCTCGAACATTCGTGATTTACTGCCGGTCCTGGAAGGTGTCGCCAAAGCCGGTCGTCCGCTGATGATCATTGCGGAAGACGTTGAAGGTGAAGCGCTGGCAACACTGGTTGTGAACAACATTCGCGGTATCGTTAAAGTCGCTGCAGTTAAAGCTCCGGGTTTCGGCGATCGTCGCAAAGCAATGCTGCAGGACATCGCGGTTCTGACCGGCGGCCAGGTGATCTCGGAAGAGGTTGGCTTATCGTTGGAAAAAGCAACGCTCGACGATCTGGGTGAAGCGAAGAAGATTCAAATTACCAAGGAAAACACGACCATCATTGATGGCGCAGGCAAAGCGTCTGAAATCAAAGGCCGCGTAGATCAGATCAACGGCGAGATTGCTGAATCCAGCTCTGATTACGACAAAGAAAAACTGCAGGAGCGGGTTGCCAAGCTCTCCGGCGGTGTTGCCGTGATCAAAGTCGGTGCAGCGACCGAAGTTGAAATGAAAGAAAAGAAAGCTCGTGTTGAAGATGCGTTGCACGCCACGCGTGCGGCAGTGGAAGAGGGTGTCGTCGCCGGTGGCGGTGTTGCACTCATTCGTGCTGAGATGGCGATTGCCAAGCTTCAGGGTGACAACGACGATCAGACGGTTGGCATCAACATTCTGCGGCGTGCCGTTGAAGAGCCGCTGCGTCAGATCGTTCGCAATGCTGGCGGTGATGCAAGCGTCGTACTGAACGCAGTTGCGGCAGGCAAAGGAAACTTTGGCTATAACGCTGCAACTGGCGAGTACGGTGACATGATCGAACAGGGCATCCTGGACCCGACCAAGGTCACTCGCTTCGCACTGCAGAACGCTGCATCTGTCTCCGGACTGCTGCTGACGACCGAAGCAATGGTCGCAGACGCACCGCGCGAAGATGCTGGTGGACCGGGAATGCCGGACATGGGCGGAATGGGCGGCATGGGCGGCATGATGTAAGCCAGCCGTTCAGGCAAGAAAAGGAAAAGGGCGCATGAGAGTGCGCCCTTTTTTTTGCGGTCTGCGTCAGTCGTCTTTCTGCGCGAGTAGCACCGCTATGAGGCCGCAAAGCATCGAGTACTGGAAGGCGCCCTGTAACGCCTGGCCACCTGCCTGAGTTTGCCACATCTGAAAGTAGGCACCGCCAATCGCGTGGAAGTAGCCAAACCAGATCACGACGCCAAGCAGCGATCCGATAATGGCGAACGCCTTGGCACGGTTGAAGGTGTCGGCGTCCGCATTGCGTGCGCTCCACATGTCCATGAACCCCTTCATCGCGAAGGAACCTGCGGCGAACTCGCTAAGGATGATGATCCAGAGAATTGCCCAGACCAGCCCGGGTGCCGTAACCGGGGGGCCCAAATGATTAGGGTAGGATTCGTGGCCTGACATGCTTGCCATGGTTTCGACGAACCAAAACGCTCCGCCCAGGTTAAAAACATTCTGCAATGCGTAAATGATGCACAGCAGGCCGACAAACAGCGCCAGAACGCTCTTGATGATTCGAATCATGACTGCTTCCCCAATTTGTTCTTATTATTGATATTTCCCGGCCAGTTTACCGCACCTGATATTCCTGGCAAAACCTGCCGCCTGCGGAGGGCACGGCCCTGAATCAGTTAATTACTTTCTCGCAGCGACAGAATTCGTATTCAGGTATTTCTTCTTCACTACCAGCAGATGGTTGTTGTTTACGCCGCGTTTCGCAGACTTGCACCGTGCCGAGCGGACAGTCTCGCGAGCGATCTCTTTTGACGCGTTCTCCCGTTGGCGCCGACGCACAGGCGCCAAGCAAGGCGACAATGCATGCCAAAGTGATGGTTCTTCTCATTGCTTTAGAAATGATACTTCCCGGCCGATTTCTGAGATGGCGAAAATCCGGTAACCGGCTTCACGCAGGCGACCGATAATGTCGTACGTCCTTTCAATGCCATTTTCAACGAACCGATGATGGAATTCGACCAGTAGCTGGGTCGGCTGGACCGGTGACGCCAGCAGACCCTCCAGTACTTCGTACTCTGCACCCTCAATGTCCATCTTCAGGATATCGATACGCTTGTGCCCGAGTTTTCGCGTGATCGACGACAGAGAGTAGGCCGGCACTTCGATGACGTCATCCTTCGTTTCTTCCTCCGGGACTATCGTAAACATGACTTCGGATTTCGTGCCGTCTTTCTTCAGGCGCGGATAGAATTTCAGGCTGCCGTCAGACGCAGTAACCGCCCATGGCTGGAAATGGAATTTGCCGGGCAGGCGTCTGGCGTCGAGCATTTCAATTGACGAAGGAGTTGGATCAAACGCAAACACCTCGACACCGTATTTATCAATGATCGACAGGTCAAAGTCGATCTCGTCGCCGACGCCCAGCGAGTATACGACCGTATCTTTATTGAACCGCTCGGGAGTAAACCACCAGCCGCCTTCTTTGATAACGGGAACGTCGACGTCGATTTTCAGTCGCAGCTCTTTACCAATGAGTCGCTTCAGGAAGCGTTTCTTACGCTGCCAGCCAGGCGTCTTCTCGAATCGTTTCCAGGCAGCGATGGCCATTTGCTGATGCTACTCTGCCCTGATCGGCATTTCGATTTCGTGCAGCGTGTAAGAGCCTTCACCCTTGCGGCACTTCCACCTTATCGCACGAGATCCGACTTCGGCGGTATTGGAGCAGGTTATGCCTTGAACTGACGCACCGAACTGCTCCCGGTATTCATCCACTTTGGCGTCGACCAGTGATTTGTGGGCATCACTCAGGCTGCTGTACAAGCCGTCGTATTTCTCCAGCCACTCGTCATTGCCCAGTTCGGTGGCAAGCCCCATCCAGGCAAGACCGAACAGTACATTCTTGTCGACACCTTCACCTTTGATGAACATGAAGCCGAGAATGTACTGAGAGTTTTTCATTCCCAACGCGGCAGTTTCGCTCAATATCTTGAAGGCCGTCGGAAAATCCTGTCGCTTGTAGTAACGGAGGCCTGTGGCCTCGTTTTCATATATGTCGTCAATCTGCTGTTTGTCGTAATGTGCGGCAAGCACAGGCAAAGCCAGCATGGTGGCGACAACGGCCAGGATCAGTTTTCTCATTGCAATTTCCTCCGAATGGTCATTCGGCCATCCGAGTACGTTAGCAGATCGGTCGAAACCCTGGAATGACCAATTTGCGCCCGGATCAGGCGCGCTTGCCCCTCGGCTTCGCATAGCGATGCCAGGCACGGTAAATAAGCAATACAGCAAGCACGGATGCGTAAACAATCGGCTCGCTCGCATCGAGCTTAACCTGCCACCAGTAGTGCCAGACACCGAGCAGAGCGGCCACATAGACCCAGTTATGTAACTTCTGCCAGCGCCTTCCCAGGCGCTGTCGCATTTTGACGGTCGACGTTACAGCAAGGGCAGTCAGGATCAGGAGTGCAGCGAATCCAATCGTGATAAATGGCCGCTCGACAATGTCTTCTGTAATTGCGCTCAGCAGCAATCCCTGGTCAAGAAAAAGCCAGGTCAGGAAGTGCAGCAATACGTAGAAGAATGCAAACAGACCCAGCATGCGGCGGAACCTCGCCAACCAGCTCCAACCGGTGCGAAGACGAAACGGAGTGATCGTGAGCGTGATAAGGATGAAGCGAAGCCCCCAGTTGCCGAATCGGTCCTGCAGGTTTTCTATCGGATTCGGTCCCAGGTCGCCGGTGATGCCGTACACGTCACCGACAGCGTGAAAGGCCGGCAGGAGACACGCCAGGAAAACGATCGGCTTCCAGATGAAGCGAACCTGACGAACCATATCCATGGCGGTCAGAAATTCTTTCTAAGGTCTAGTCCGTCATACAGGTGTGCAACATGCTCGCCGTAGCCGTTGAACATGACGGTAGGTTGCTTGGCGGCCGAGAACAGGCTTTGCAGGCCGCCGCCCTGTTCGGAACCGATGCGCCGCTCGCGTGCCTGGCTCCAGCGCGGATGAGAAACCTCGGGGTTCACGTTGGCATAGAAGCCATACTCATGTGGTGCGGCGAGTTCCCAGCTCGTTCGCGGCCGGGTTTCGCTGAAGTGAATTTTGACAATGCCCTTGATGCTCTTGAAACCATATTTCCAGGGAACGATGAGTCTAATTGGCGCGCCGTTTTGATTGGGCAGCACTTCCCCATAAACGCCAACGGCCAGGATCGGCAACGGATTCGTTGCCTCCGCGATGGTCAGCCCTTCCACGTACGGCCAGCGAAGTGATCGCGATCGCTGCCCGGGCATTCTTTTCGCGTCATGCAGGGTTTCGAAAACAACGTACTTCGCGCTTGAGAGCGGTTTGAACTGCTTGATGACATCGGCCAGCGAAATCCCTACCCACGGAATGACCATCGACCACGCCTCGACACAGCGTAATCGGTAAATCCGTTCTTCAAGTGTGTACGGCTTGACGAAATCCTCGAGTGCGAACGTGCCGGTTTTCTCGGCATTGCCCGTTACTTCGATTGACCATGGGTGCGGCTCGAATTCCTGCGAGTTTTGGTAAGGATCTTCTTTGCGGACGCCGAATTCGTAGTAGTTGTTGTAGGTCGTCACGTCCGTGTAGCTGTTCGGCGTTTCATCGGTCGAGTACTCGCTGGGGACAACGCCCTCAAGCTTCGCACGTCGTGCCTCGGGAATAATAGCGGGCAACGCTTCACCGGCAACCAGGGATCCGCCCGCCAGCGCCGCGGCCTTCATGAAGTTGCGGCGACTGAGGTAGCTTTCCTTCGTAGTGATTTCCGATGGACGAATATCCGCAGGTTTTCTGATCAGCACATTGCTCTCCGAAAGTTTAGACTCAGTTTAACAGACCGGCTCATGGCCGAAAAAATTGCAGTGGGACGACATCAATTGTGACCCCGGTTTCCAGCCCAGTATCAGTCAGGATTCTCAGGTTCTACTACGCGGCAACCGCGATTTTCCTGCTGCTCGACTATATCTTCGACATCAACGTACGCCTGGCATTTCTCGAGGCCTGGCCCGGATGGCGCGCCTTGTACTATCTATTCTGCTTTGCATGCCTCGGACTGATCGTCTGGCGCCCGGCGCTGACCTTGCTCGTCACTACCGTGGAATCGCTGCTTACCCTGACGGCACTGTTGCTCAGCATGGGCATACGGGTCATGTCGCTATCGGTGACGATGCCAGAGACCGGTCACGGAATTATCACGACCCAGGAAATACTGAATTTTATCCTGGTCGGCGGGGCGGCCTGGATAGGCTGGATGAGGGGCTCGCAGGCGCTGCAAGCAGAGCTTCGTCGCCGATAACGGCTGAAAGTTGTCGATAATTGCGTCGAAAATCGTCGAAAAAATCAAAAAATGGCAAACTTTCGCCAAACTTTTTCCGCCCAGCCGAATCTAATCTGGTAAGCGTTGGTTCAGGTTGCCCGTGGCAAGCTTGAAACACGTTCGAAGAACCCAATGTAGAGACGACTATGATTGGTCCAGGCATTACAAAGATTTCACCGAACGAGCTTCAGCGCTCGCCGGCAACGCTGCAGGTCGACATCATTGCCGATCTGATCTGCCCCTGGTGTTTCCTCGGCAAGAAGCGCCTCGATGACGCGCTTGGTGCTGTGCATGGGCCCAGCGTCATTACCTGGTTTCCGTTTCAGCTCAATCCCGGCATGCCGGCCGAGGGCATGCCGTTCGAGGATTACCTCGCAAGCAAATTTGGTGATCCGGAAATGCTTCAGCCCGGCCTTGCCGAACTGACAGCAGCCGGCAAGGTCGAGGGAATCGATTTCCGCTTCGACCTGATTTCACACGTGCCGAATACGCTTAATGCTCACAGGATTATGAATCTCGCGGAGCAAACCGGCGCTGATACGTCTGCGCTGGCGGAAAAGATCCTGGGCGGGTTCTTTAGTCAGGGACTGGATATATCGGACCGCGATGTGCTCGTACAGCTGGGCGACGAGGCAGGACTGGGCAGCTCCGAAATTCTGACGACACTGGAAGATGACAAGTCGAAGAGTATCGTGCTCTCGCAGGAAGCGCAGGTGAGGCAGAGCGGTGTTACGGGCGTTCCGGATTTTCTGATCAATAAGCGCTTGTTTGTTGTTGGAGCGCAGAAAACAGAAAACCTTGTTAATGTCTTCGACCGGGTAATGTTTGGCGAAGAAAGTGATCAGCCGGTGTCACCAACAGTGCACTGACTCAGTTGGCGGGGAAGTGCCGCGCCATCCACTCCAGCATGATTGTGTTGAGCTCGGCGGGCTTCTCCTGCTGAGTCCAGTGTCCGCAGTCTTCAATCGTCTGTATTTCCAGGTCGACAACGTTCGACTTCATCGCCTCGATCTGTTTCTGCGAGATGATAGCGTCGTCTGAGGCCCCGACAAACAGCGAAGGTATACGGACGTTCTGATCGACTCCCTTCGTGCTTTTCCAGTTGTGTTTGAAATTTCGGTACCAGTTGATCGGTCCCGTAAAACCGCCCGCGGTGAATGCGTCCGCGTAGTACTTCAGTTCACCTGGCGTCAGCAACGCTTCGCCACCCGGGTCTTCCCGATCGAGCATCTCGAGCAGGCTCAATGGCCGACGCTTGCCGCGGGCTGGTTTCGGCTCGCCCCTGTTGATGCGGCGTTTGCGCATCATGACATCAATGAATCGCGCTGGATCTTCAGCGAATCGCCGGTCGGCTTCGTCGGAGTCCTGGAAGTTGACGATGTAGAAGTCTTTTCCCAGTTTCAGGCGCATGAATGTAATCGGGTTGATTGGCGGCCGTTTCAGAAAAGGAATATTCAGAGTGATGGCCCCGGCCATACGCTCAGGTGCGAGTAGCGCCATCTGCCATGTGACCAATGCACCCCAGTCATGCCCGACGATGAGTGCCTTGTCGATTGAGAGGGCATCCAGCAGACCCTCAAGGTCGCTAATCAGCTTCTGAACCGTGTATTCGCTCACCTGCGGTGGTTTGTCGGTACCGCCGTAACCTCGCATATCGGGGGCTATTACCCTGTAGCCGGCGTCGGCGAGTGCGGGTAGCTGGTGGCGCCAGGAAAAAGCCAGTTCCGGAAAGCCGTGCACCAGCACGACAGGCGGGCCATCGCCCAGTTCATGAACTGCCATGCGGATCTCGCCGGCGTCGACGATTCGGGGTTCCGGGAATTCGGGGGGCTGTTTGCCGGTTTGATTCATCGCGGCGAGCATACCGCTAAATCGTTGACAAATAAGTAATCTGTCCTCATATTTCCGCTCAGGACTGAGATGGGGACAAACAGGCGGATCTATCCGATTCCAGCGACCGGGAGATGGTGAGAGCCCCGGATCAGGTGCCGTTGAATATCACCCCGGAGTTGCCGCCCAAACGACGCGCATGAGCGTTCAGTAGGTCCGGCCGGCTGGCCACCGAATACCGGCACATTGAGGCAGGGGTGAATCTCCTGTGAACCGGGTGGTACCGCGACGGAATTTTGATCGCCCCGGACGCTTTGACTGGCGTCCGGGGTTTTTTTTTGGGGCAGGATGAATGAGTTTTAAAGAAGTCACAGGCCGTTATAACGGACCGGGGATCGAGAACGACGTTCTCGAATTCTGGCGGGAGCGCGACGTGTTTGCCGAGACGTTGAAAATGTCCGAGGGGCGTCCGCTCTTCACGTTTAATGAAGGTCCGCCCACAGCAAACGGCAAGCCTGGCATTCATCACGTGCTCGCACGCAGCTTCAAGGACGTTTATCCGCGTTACAAAACAATGCGTGGTTATCATGTTCCGCGTAAAGCCGGCTGGGATACGCACGGGCTTCCTGTGGAACATGAGGTCGAAAAAAAGCTCAAGAGCGAGAACAAGATCGAGAGCTACGACAAACAGGAGATTGAAGAAAAAGTCGGCATTGAAGAATTCACACGCCTGTGTCGCGAGTCTGTCATGAAGTACATCGGCGACTGGGAGAAGATGACCGAGCGCATGGGCTTCTGGGTCAATCTCGACGAGGCTTATTACACGCTGCACAACAGTTTCATCGAAAGTGAGTGGTATCTCCTGAAGACGATTTGGGACAAGGGGCTGATCTATCGCGGTTACAAAGTCGTCCCTTACGACCCACGCATTGGCGCCACGCTGTCGTCACACGAACTGGCGCAGGGTTACCGAGACGTAGAAGACCCATCCATCTATGTGCGTTTTCGTGTTCAGGGCGAAGAGAGCACATCGTTTCTCGTCTGGACCACCACGCCGTGGACGCTGCCGGCTAACATGTTGCTCGCGGTGCATCCCGACATCGACTATGTCTACGCCGAAGCCGATGGTGAAACATTTATTCTCGCGGAGGCGCTATGCGATGCGGTCCTTCGCGATCTCGACTACAAGGTTGTTCGGAACGTCAAGGGTGCAGACCTCATCGGCATGCGCTACGAGCGACTGTTCGACTATTTTGAGGTCGATAGCGACGCTTTCTATGTCGCTGGCGCCGATTTTGTCAGCACAGAGACCGGCACCGGCATCGTCCACACGGCCCCGGCCTACGGTGTCGATGACCTTGCGCTCGGCCAGGAGCAGGGCCTGCCAGTCATCCATGCGGTTGGGCGCGATGGGTTATTCCTTCCGGAAATCGAACCCGTCGCCGGCATGTTCTTCAAAGATGCAGACAAACCGCTGATACGGATTCTCAAGGAGCGCGGGCTGATGTTCCGCTCAGAGCGCCACCTGCACAGCTATCCCTTTGGCTGGCGTACCGGTGACCCGATCATCTATTACGCGAAGAACGCCTGGTATATCCGCACGTCGCAATACCGCGATCGGATGGTTGAACTCAACAAAACGATCAAGTGGGTTCCCGAGAACATTCGGGATGGTCGATTTGGCAACTGGCTCGAAAACAACATCGACTGGGCATTGTCACGTGAACGATTCTGGGGAACGCCGCTACCAGTCTGGACAGACGGCGAGGGCGACTACGTTTGCATTGGTTCTATTGCAGAACTCGAATCGTTGACTGGCACCAACCTGACCGAGCTCGACCTGCACCGGCCGGCAGTGGACGATGTGACTTTCGAAAAAGACGGCCGCACCTTTCGTCGTGTGCCGGAGGTAATCGACTGCTGGTTTGATTCCGGCGCTATGTCTTATGCGCAGTGGCACTACCCGTTCGAGAATAAGGAAACCTTTGAGAGTCATTTCCCGGCGGATTACATTTGTGAGGCGATCGATCAGACTCGCGGCTGGTTCTACACACTGCATGCCATCGCGACATTGGTATCCGACAGCGTGGCGTTCAAGAACTGCATCTGCCTGAACCTGATTGTCGACAAAGATGGCAAGAAGATGTCCAAGTCGGTTGGCAACATTGTCGATCCTTACGACGTTTTTGATTCGGTCGGCGCGGATGCACTGCGTTGGTATTTTCTGGCCCGCCTGAGCCCCGAAGTCCTGAAGCGAATATCGGTCGAGATTGTTCAGGATGTAGCAAGCTCGTTCATCAACACATTCTGGAATACCTACGGCTTCTTCGTGCTCTATGCACGCATCGACGACGTTGACCTAGGCAACGATATTCCGGTCGCAGCGCGGCCCGAGATCGATCGCTGGGCCCTGGCCTTGCTCAACCAGACGGTCCGCGAGTGCACGAGTGCACTGGACGAATACGACGCAAAGGCTGCGGGCGATGCGATTGAGTCTTTCGTCGACCAGCTCAGCAACTGGTATGTCCGTCGCAACCGTCGCCGCTTCTGGAAGTCGACGGACCCTGAGGACAAGCGATCTGCATACCTGACTCTCTACGAGTGCCTGGATACCCTGCATCGTCTGATGGCGCCATTTGTGCCCTTCATTTCGGAGCACGTCTACCAAAATCTCGTGCGCAGTATCGATCCCGACGCCCCGGTCAGCGTGCATATGACTGACTGGCCTGAGGCAGATGATGCGCGTGACGATGCTGATCTTCTTTACGAAATTGCCGTCGTACAAAAAGTGGTTGGTCTTGCGCGGGCGGCTCGCGGGCAATCAGGCGTGCGCACGCGGCAACCGCTCTCGCGGCTCCTCGTACGAACGCCGGATGACAGGGCTGCGGCCGCGCTGGACGGGCATAAAGACCAGGTGCTCGAAGAGCTGAACGTCAAGGAGCTGGAGTTCATAGCCCGCGACGCCGGGCTGGTGAACTACCGTATCAAGCCAAACCTGCCGAAACTGGGCAAGCAATACGGCAAACTGCTGCCGCAGATCAGGAGCGCGTTGGAGGCAGCGGACGGTGCGGCCATTGCCGGTGCGACGGCACGCGGGGAATCATTCGACATCGTGGCAGGCGGGAAGACGATCTCGCTTGGCGAGGAAGATGTCCTGGTGGAAACCAGCTCTGCCGAGGGTTATGCCTGTGGTGAGGATGCGGGTTACCTGACTGCGCTGGATACGTCCCTGACAGATCAACTCGTTCGGGAAGGGGTGGCCCGCGAGCTCATCAGGACCGTTCAGGAGGCGCGAAAGCAGGCTGGTTTGGAGGTGTCCGACCGGATTATCCTGGGAATTTCCGGGACCGCCGCCGTGCAGGCAGCACTAGATGAGTACCGTGACTATCTTATGTCAGAAACGCTGGCGACAGGCTGGGCGGTCGATCAGGGCGATTCGCTCTGGCAGGAGGAGCGCTCGCTCGACGATGAACGCTGGACGATCGAGATCAGCCGGACCTGATTTAAAAAAAGCGAGTTGCGTGACATTCCGCATTTCTGATATAAGAAAGCGACGCAGGTATTTGATACCACTGGAGTAGATAGGACATCAGCGGGTTCCACCCGCGGGCGATTGAGGCAGCCAGACTCCAAAGCGTACGAAGCCGCTATGAGAGGAAAAAAGCGGCGAATTAAAAATAATAATGATGGAGTGGAAATGTCCAACCACGTCGATCGTTTTTACGCCGCGGTGACGGTGGTCACCAGCCACGGCGATATAAAACAAAGACTTATACGCGCCTTCGAGGAGCATCTGGCGACTATCGCGGATGGTGAGCTACCGGTTGTTGTCAGGCAGGATTTTGTTGCTTTACGCAATCTGATGACCGGTGTCGAGCCGTTGAACGGCGAAGGGCGAATTCGCGCTACCGTTCGTAAAATGTCGATGGTCGAGGCTGAGAATTGCACACGCAAGATACTGGATATCTACACAGATCTCGTGCGACTTAGTGACGAAATGCAGGATGTTGTCCCGCCGGAAAATGAAGAGCAGCCGCTTGTGCCGCCCTTCCTCGTCAAGTCTGCGAACTCCTGACAGGCTGGTAGGTGCAGGTTAGGAGTCCCGTCTCATCGATGCGGGGTCGCCGACGTACGATTTCCACGCATCATCGTTCCTTTTGCCTGTATCAGAACGTTCGAGTTGATTGCGCCGGACGTTGAAAATGTTCCCGCACTGTAAGCGATATCAGAGTCGGCGGGTCGGTTTCTGGA
Source organism: Woeseiaceae bacterium (assembly GCA_024640315.1). Taxonomy (GTDB): domain Bacteria; phylum Pseudomonadota; class Gammaproteobacteria; order Steroidobacterales; family Woeseiaceae; genus SZUA-117. The sequence continues at coordinate 1,608 of JAHEFF010000013.1, read as the reverse complement.
CGAGTAACAGACAGCACTGGTGAGCTGGCGTCCGGCCAATATTGGCGGACACCCTTAGTCAGCGATTTCCATTTGAGCCTGATTTCGCGACAGCCACGAACGAACTAAGGTAACGCCACTCCCACTCAAGAAGACCCTCGATCACACTGCCAAGCTCGTCTCGGGCGTTCTCTGAAATGTCCGAAATCTTGGCATCACCCAGGAACGCGCCAGGCAGAGTCGCTCTGAGGCTTTGGAGTGCCTGTGCCAAAAAGGGGCGAATTTTCGGGCGGCCGCTTCAGGCGGTTAACAGGGATTCTGACCAGTTCCAGACTTGGTTTGGTTTTCAGGTATAGGCCCCTTACCTGGTCGTGAATACGACGATGGCCAATACAAGGCAAACGCCCAGGTAAGTTGAATTGACGGCAGCCCTTACTGCCCACGAACTCGTCGCCAGGTCCATTCTTGTTGCTTTGCCCAATACCACGCCGATGCCCAGAAAAAAGAACCACGGAGTGAACAGAAATGCGACGTCCTGCCTCACTGCTATCGTTACGAGGTCGTGAATGATGCCGGTCACAACAAATGTGAGTATTAGAGAGAAATAAGATGGAAATACTTTCTTGAGCGGCGCAAAAACGTACTTTCCAAGGCAATAGCCGAAAATTGGATTCCAATATTGCCAGAAACCGGCAAATGACCGCGCGCCGAACGAGCGCTGCAGCATATTGCGGAGAGATCCTGGAGCACCCAACCGCACGCCATTTCTGCGCCTGACGTATTCAGCCAGGGTCAGCCGGTTTTGCCTTGCCCGAATTTCCACAAACTTCAAAACAGGCCGTTGTCGTTCAGTGATTCCGATGGAACAACCTGGAGCACATCCCAGTGCTCCACAATTTTGCCGTTATCATCGAAGCGGAAGATATCTATGCCAGCATAGTCTTCACCCCCCGGCCATTCCTGGTGGCAATGAAGCACAGCGTAGTTTCCCTCAGCAATTGCTCGCTTGAACCGAGTCCGCTTGCCGGGATACTCAGCCGCCATTCGCTCAAAGTATTCGATGAAGGCCTCTTTGCCGTCCGCCACGTGAGGATTGTGTTGGATGTATTGATCGCCGACATACAGCTCGATTGCTTCGCGGGGTTTACACTGATTAAACATCAGGTCGTAAAACGCTTTTGCGTTTGATTTGTTCTTAATGAGATCAGTCAAACGGGCCGCCTCCCTGACATGAGCATATTGGCATTCGGTTATTAGCCATCGCTCGGTAGTCTATCAGGCGAGCCACTGTTTTCAGCCACAGACTGAGAGAATGACCAGTTGATGCCCGCATGCAAGTTCACAGACACTTAAGGCGGCAGGTCGGAGCGCATCAATGCTGGCGGGTTAGTCTTGGCAAGTGTGTTACAGGGCCGCTCCGGCCACCATTTCCAGTATTTCATCCGGATCTACTTTGCTTAGCTCGATGACTTCCGGCAGCGTGGGCAACAGCACCTGCACTTTTTTTGCCGCTTCGGCCACGACCTTCCTGATCAGTAGCTTGTCTGCGTCACCAAATTGACCCCCTTCACGATCATCAAAAGTAATCTGCAGCGTCGCGGGTTTGTCGGGGATAACTTCAGTTGACTG
>JAHEFF010000043.1 GCA_024640315.1 Woeseiaceae bacterium | reverse complement strand
GGCCGAGTCATAATGGACCAAACCGGGTGGTCAACTGTTTCGCTTTCCATCCTGAGAAGCCGTAATCAAGTAAGACATAGGAGCGAGGTATAGTGTTGGGTAGCCAAAAATGGCGACTGATTGTCGAAGCAGGTGGAGCAGCAATTGTAGTCTTTTCATTGTTGCTGGTCGTTTTTGAGCTGCGTCAGAATACCGATGCACTCAAGGGTTCAACAATAGACGCGATCACTGAACACGGGCAGTTTGAATTGTACTGGAGTAGCGAAATTGCACCTATTATTGTCAAAGCCGTTCAGAATCCTACGCAACTCGACATTGTGGAAGCGTTTCAACTCGGCGAGTGGCTTACATCAGCTATGAATGCCCGTCAAAACGAGTTCGCACAGTATCGATTAGGGCTCCTCGACGAACAGTCTTGGACGGCACTTGAAAACGTAATTGAAGTTATTCTCGGTTATGACTGGGCTCGAGAATGGTGGTCAATTAATCGGAGCGCTCTATACAATGAAGAGTTTGTTGTTCACGTTGACAAGATTGTCGGCGAGTCGACTTATGAGTACGCACAGGTACTTGATCAATTGTCGAAGATAGGGACGAGGAAGTAGCGCCCGCCGAATTCTGTCGCGCCGTATGGCCGCTTCTGGCCGAAAGCAACCTCTGGGCTGCTAAACTGACGAGAGGCCGCTATTGACCCCAAGCGGAAGGTCCGCTTAATCCGGTTCCGCCTGGGCAACGAACAATGTGATAAGCGCGAATGATCCCGCGAGGCGAAACGCCAGTGCAGCCGCGCCCTCATAGCGAAGGTTGTAAAACATAAAGAACGCGCTCTCGGCGATTATCGTAAAGCTAAGTATCAGTAGCCCAAAAGCCAAGCCGCATCCTGCGATAGCCAGCCACTTGGACTTTCTGAAGTTGGCTGGCGTATCGTTGACATGTCGCAGCATTATTGCGCTACCGAACCCGCCGCCAATTAATGCCGCAATCTTGCCCAGAACAATTACAGCGACACCAGCCCAGACAACGAGTGGATTGGCGGTTCGCCAGGGCGGCCCAACTCCTTCCGGGACGCCTGACATTGTCGTAACTTCCCGTACTTCAGCGTAAATGTCCGGTAAAGATGAGAGATTGCCAATAGTTCCGAGTAGTCCCCAGATGCCGATAGAAAGAACTAGAAAGATCTTTACGTATCGCATTGTCTTCACGTCCGCTCCTCCCAATACTTTCTGAGATCATCGGTAGAGGTTCTATCCTACAATAATGGTCCAATTGAAATTAGTTGACGCTTAGACGTCAATTGAGCGACGGCATGCGGCGGCTGGGCTGCTAAACTATTGAGACGCTGCTATTGACCCTTTGCGGTCGCCCAGCGGAACAGAAGAAAGGGGCCCAGGCTCTGACTCTGCGCCAAGCGAATAACAAGAACTTCATCAAGAAGAGGACTGCCATATGTCGAATAAAATTTCCTGGAATTTGCAGATGACCGTCCGTGATGGTCAGCTAGACGACGCTCGCAAATTAGTGGACGAGATGGCATCGGCCACGTTAGAGGAACAAGGGACTCAAGGCTACGAGTGGTTCCTGAGTGGAGATGGCAGGAATTGCCATATCAATGAACAATACGCTGACTCTGATGCCGTGATGGCTCATCTTGGTAACTTCGGCTCAAGGTTCGCCGACCGTTTTCTGGCGTGCTTCGACGTAACCGCGTTTTCCGTGTACGGAGACCCAAGCGAAGAGGCTCGAGCTGTTCTCGACGGATTCGGAGCGGCCTATCTCGGATGGCTTGGAGGATTCAGCCGGTAGTCTGTCAGGGGAGGGGCTGGAACGTCCGCGATTGGTTGAGAGCACACGTTGGATGGAAGCAAACCAATAGACTGCGTCACGCCCCAAAACCGCCTGTGGCTGGAATTACGCTACAATTTCTGCAGGTGACCCGAAGCAAAAGGTCATTGACGACCCGAAATTGATTCCGTGGAGATAGTGAGTAGTGATTTCGCCGGTCATGTGGTCGGAAAACGGCTAGCCCGCACATTCTTCCTGATGAGCGGTTGCGATGCCAATCGGCGCCTCGCTTGCTATGCTTTGATGGCAACAACAACAATAAACGGGGGAATCCGGTCATGCGATTGGCGTCAATTGCTGCAGTTATAACTCTGATACTCACAGCCTGTGGTCGCGAGCCGGCCGCGCCGGCCATCGCAATCGACGATGATGATATTGCTGGCATTGTTACCAGTGCCGCCGGACCCGAGGCCGGGGTTTGGGTCATCACGGAAACTGATGATCTCGGTACCCGGTTCATACGCACTGTCGTGACTGATGATCAGGGGCGTTACCTTGTTCCTGACCTGCCGGATGGCTCTTACCAGGTTTGGGTGCGCGGATACGGGCTGCAGGATTCAGAGAAGGTTGCTGCTGCGCCGGGACAGTTACTCGACCTGACCGCGACGGTTGCGCCGGATCCAGCCACGGCCGCAAAGGTTTATCCGGCGGCCTACTGGTTTTCGATGATGGACCTGCCCACGGATGAGGAAGTCGCCGAACTCGACGGCGGCATGAATCTCTACCTGACCTGGATCAAGAATATGGGTTGTGTTGGTTGTCACCAGATGGGCAACGAGGCGACACGAACCATTCCGGAGGCTTTTGCCGACATTGAGAATTCCGAACAGGCATGGGCCAGGAGGATATCGTCCGGCCAGGCTGGCAATAACATGGCGCGTCTCGCAGGAGACTTGTTGAAAGGTCTGCCCATAAAATATTTTGCAGACTGGACCGATAGAATTGCCGCCGGAGAGATTCCGTCGCATGTTCCCAAACGGCCATCAGGGGTTGAAAGAAATGTCGTCGCGACCGTACGTGACTGGTCGAGCCCGCAGTTCTATATGCATGACCTTTCCGGCACTGATCGACGCAATCCAACGGTGAATGGCTTTGGCCCTTTGTACGGTGCGCCCGAACTCAGCACGGATGAAATGCCGATTCTTGACCCGGTTGCCAATACCTCAACCGTCTACAACGTGCCCGTTCGTGACGAAGACACGCCAACTACCAATTCAGCACCGGTGGTTGCACCGTCACCATACTGGGGTGATGAACGGATCTGGGACAGTCGCTCGAATATTCACAACCCGATGCTCGATCAGGACGGCCGGGTTTGGTTGACCGCCAGAATTCGGGATTCGAACAACCCGGGCTTCTGCAAAGAGGGGTCGGAACATCCGTCAGCGATGCTTTATCCGAAGGACAGCGCAGGGCGGCACCTTTCCGTACTGGATCCCGCGACGGGCGAGTATACGTTCGTCGACACCTGTTTCAGCACACATCACCTGCAGTTCGCGTATGACGATCGCAATACACTTTGGACGAGCGGTGGTGGGGATGTGGTCGGCTGGCTCGACACGACCCTCTTCCTCGAAACCGGTGACGCGGCCCTGTCGCAGGGTTGGGCGCCTTTGATTCTCGATACGAACGGCAACGGAAAGCAGGATGCATGGACCGAACCCGGAGAGGCGCAGGATCCGGAGCTCGACACGCGTGTGCCGAATGGTTTTTACGCTGTCATGCCGGAGCCGCGCGGCGACGCCGTCTGGGGCTCGAATGCTTTTCGTTATCCAGGCTCGATTACACGACTGATACCGGGTGAGAATCCGCCGCAGACGGCGCTGGCTGAAGTCTATTATCCACCACTGCCCGGATTCGGAATCCGCGGTGCGGACATCGATAAGAACGGCGTGGTGTGGACGTCACTCGGCAGCGGTCATCTCGGTGAATTCGACAGGCGAAAATGCAAGGGTCCTTTGAACGGACCTGGCGCGACGGGTAACCACTGCCCCGAAGGATGGACACTGCATGATCTGCCGGGACCCGGATTTGCGGCGTTGCCGGAGTTCAGTGTCGAGTCCAGCTACTACACCTGGGTCGATCAGCACAATTCACTTGGCCTGGGTGAAGATGTACCGATTGCAACGGGCAATCAGTTTGATGGGGTGCACGCACTGGTAAACGATGAGTTCGTGACGCTTCGTATTCCCTACCCGATGGGGTTCTATACCAAGGGATTCGAGGGACGCATCGATGATCCGGACGGAGGCTGGAAGGGGCGCGGCATTTGGGTGCCGGAAGGCGATCGTACACCCTGGCTCAAGGAGGGCGGCAAAGGGCAAAAACCAATCGTAGTGCATTTCCAGGTCCGCCCGGATCCCCTTGCGAAGTAGACCCGGGGAACTCGATTGCGTTTTTGAGCGTCGAACCAGCGAAATGGACGATTTGAATTGAAAAATCTCGTTGCACTTCTGCTTTTGTCAGGTTGTGGTATTGCACTGGCCCAGGACCCCTGGAGTCGCGAAGGCCAGATTACGACCGATACAAACTCTTATGCCGAGTTCGCGTTTACCCGCATCATTTTTAAATCCGGCTATCAGCCCTTGCCGGGACCTGGAAATACCGCGTGGCGAGATTGGCCGGATTCCGATATGCATTTCATTCGCGGCGTCAGGCGACTCACGGCCGTTAATATCGAGGATCAGAGCCGCGCACTTCGGCTGACCGATGAAGATCTGTTTGACCGGCCGTGGATATATGCGGTTGAGGTTGGTACCTGGTTGCTGACTCAGCCGGAGACCGACAAGCTTCGCGAATACCTGCTACGCGGCGGCTTCCTCGTCGTCGATGATTTTCATGGCACCGTGCAGTGGGCGGGATTCATGCGCTCAATGGAGAAGGTCTTCCCCGATCGGGCGATTGTCGACGTCAGCGAAGATGACGCCATCATGAGCATGCACTTTGACGTTGACCACTCCGCACCCATTCCGGGAATCATGGCGCTCCGTTATGGAATTACCTGGGAACATGATGGCTACACGCCAACCTGGAAGGGCATCTACGACGATGAGGGCCGATTGATGGTCATCATCAATTTCAACGTTGATCTTGGCGACGCCTGGGAAATGGCGGACGAATCCTGGTACCCGGAAAAGTACACGGCCACCGCCTATCGCTACGGCGTCAACTACGTCTTGTATGCAATGACGCACTGAACGAGCGCATCGATACAGTTGTTTGCCGCTAGCCGATACCCTCAAGAATGCCGTTCAGCGTGATGCTCGGGCGCATCGCATTTCCAGTCAACTCTTCGCTTGGGTGATAGTAGCCACCGATGTCGACTGGCGCGCCCTGTGCCGCATTCAGTTCTTCGATAATCGTCGCTTCCTGCTCGGCCAGGGCTTTCGCTACCGGAGCGAACCTTGCGCGCAATTCTGCGTCATCAGATTGCGCTGCCAGCGCGTCCGCCCAGTACATGGCGAGATAATAATGACTGCCGCGGTTATCGAGTTCGTTGACCTTTCGCGACGGTGACTTGTTGTTCTCGAGGAACCTGGCGTTGGCCTGGTCCAGCGCAATAGCGAGTACCCGCGCTTTGTGGTTGTTGGATTTCTCCGCAAGATCCTCTATCGAGACGGCCAGAGCGAGGAACTCGCCCAGCGAATCCCAGCGAAGATGTCCCTCGCTGACAAATTGCTGCACGTGTTTCGGCGCAGAGCCACCGGCTCCGGTTTCGTACAGGCCACCGCCCGCCAGCAACGGTACGATGGAAAGCATTTTTGCGCTGGTGCCCAGCTCGAGAATCGGAAAAAGGTCGGTCAGATAGTCTCGCAAAACATTGCCTGTGACAGAGATGGTGTCCTCGCCTTTTCGAACACGTTCGAGCGTTGCGCGCATGGCGTCCACTGGTGCCATGATACGAATGTCCAGGCCGCTGGTATCGTGGTCTTTCAGGTATTCATTCGTTTTCGCAATCAGGTTTGCGTCGTGCGCGCGATTCGGATCGAGCCAGAATATGGCTGCGGAACCGGTTGCCCTGGCACGATTAACGGCAAGCCTGACCCAGTCCTGGATCGGCAGATCCCTGGTTTGGCACATGCGCCAGATGTCGCCTTCCTCTACCGAATGTTCAAGCAGCACGTTGCCGGAAGCATCGATCACCCGGACCATTCCGGCGGCGGGAATTTCGAAAGTCTTGTCGTGGGAGCCATACTCCTCGGCCTTTTGCGCCATTAGCCCGACGTTACATACATTGCCCATCGTTGGAACATCAAAGGCGCCGTGCTCACGGCAGTCATCGAAAACGGCCTGGTAGAAACCGGCATAGCAGCGATCGGGAATCATTGCCCATGTATCAGCAAGCTCTCCATCCGGGCCCCACATCTTTCCTGACGTGCGAATGGCCGCTGGCATCGATGCGTCGATGATGATGTCACTTGGCACGTGTAGATTTGTAATGCCCTTGTCGGAGTTAACCATTGCAAGTGGCGGACGGGTTTCGTAAACAGCCTGAAGATCCGCTTCGACTTCTGCTTTCTTGTCCGCCGGCAGGATGGCAATCCGTGTGTACACGTCGCCAATGCCATTGTTCGGGTCGACGCCAATTTCGGCAAACAGATCTGCGTGCTTTTCGAATACGTCCTTGTAGTAAACAGTGACGGCATGGCCGAACATGATGGGGTCGGAGACCTTCATCATTGTAGCTTTGAGGTGAAGCGAGAGGAGCACGCCCTCGGACTTCGCATCATCCGTTGCCTTTTCAAAAAAAGCTCGCAGTGCAGCACGGCTCATGACGGCCGCATCGATCACTTCGCCTTCGAGCACGGGTGTCGCTGCCTTGAGGACGGTTACCTGGCCTGCGCTGTCGGTCAGTTCGATTTTCACGTCGCCCGCGGTGTCGATCACCGCAGATTTCTCACTTGAGTAGAAGTCACCGTCTTCCATGTGCGCCACTCGTGATTTCGAATCGGGGCTCCATGCTCCCATCGAGTGCGGATTATTTTTGGCGTATTGCTTGACCGGACCGGCAACGCGCCGGTCGGAATTTCCCTCACGCAGTACGGGATTCACGGCGCTGCCGAGAACTTTCGCGTACCGGCTTCTGATTCGCTGGTCCGCATCAGTTTTAGGTTCGTCAGGATAATCAGGCAGGTCATAACCCTGAGACTGTAATTCTTTGATTGCTGCAACAAGCTGTGGAATTGACGCACTGATGTTTGGCAGCTTGATGATATTCGCGTCCGGAGTCTTGGCCAGATCGCCGAGTTCGGACAGCGCATCGCTTTGTTTCTGTTGTTCGGTCAGGTTGTCCGGGAAGTTGGCAATGATGCGGCCGGCGAGAGAGATATCCCGAGTTTCGACCTGCACATCGGCAGCTGAAGTAAATGCCTCGACGATGGGCAGGAAGGAATGTGTTGCCAGCATCGGCGCTTCGTCGGTGATGGTGTAGATGATCTTCTGCTTGCTCATGAATACCTGCCGTTCGAATTATTCTTGAAATTAAATCCGCGCTGGCTGTCGACGTGATACCGGCGCCAGGGCGGATTTGGTGTAATCCGCCTGCAACCTCATCAGCGGATGAGATGGCGATCGCGGATTGATCTTCAGTGTCATGCCTCTGAAGCATGGCAAGTCCAAGCCAGACTTCGATCCTGATGATGGTGGGCCCGCCAGGACTCGAACCACAACCTTGCCAAATGTTGTAGTCACTTCTCCCGTCAGTGGCGTACTGTGACTACCGAACACGCCGCCGAATTATGGTGGGCCCGCCAGGACTCGAACCACAACCTTGCTAAATGTTGTAGTCACTTCTCCCGTCAGTGGCGTACTGTGACTACCGAACACGCCGCCGAATTATGGTGGGCCCGCCAGGACTCGAACCTGGGACCAAGGGATTATGAGTCCCCTGCTCTAACCAACTGAGCTACAGGCCCATGCTTCATGCAAATTTTGTTAACCGTAATCTCTCGTGTAGCGGCCTGACGGCCGCACTGCTCAAACCTTGTCGCTTCGCGACCCCGCTACAGGCCCATGCTTCATGCAAATTTTGTTAAACGTAATCTCTCGTGTAGCGGCCTGACGGCCGCACTGCTCAAACCTTGTCGCTTCGCGACCCCGCTACAGGCCCAATGACGCTATCCACATAATTATTGAGCCGATATCTGGCGTAAATGCGCCACAAATCGGGAGCGGCATTCTAACCGGAATAGACGCAATCTTGTACCGGAATACGGCATTGATCTGGTTGCATATTTCTTGTGCCCGCAACGCCGCAGGTTGGTTCGCAGGAATCGGTGATTTCATGCTCCGAATTTCCATACTGAGAGGGGCGGAACTGCTACCGATTCTTGCTGTGACGGCAGTCAACGTTTCTTATTTATCAATGGCTTATGATGGTCAACCTGATTTCTGTGACGGCTCGATATAAGGATATATTGGGCTAACGGGAACACATATGAAGGATTTGGTCTGTCGGCCGTCAAATGGATTTGGCCTGCTGGAGCTTATGGTTGCTCTGGTGGCTTTCTCGCTTCTCGTGGCGCTCGCGGTACCCGCCTATACCGGCATGGTAGATCGAGCCCGGGTTGCCGGTGCAATCGGGGATATTGGGTCTCTGGCCGTCGAGATTGATCGATTCAGCGTCAACAACAACGACCGCCTTCCGGCAACGCTCAGCGAACTGCCAATAGAAATTCCGCTGGATCCCTGGGGCAACGAATACCAGTACCTGAACATTCGGACTGCTGGATCCGGCAATGGGGCGTTTCGCAAGGACGGCAACCTGAACCCGTTGAACTCGGATTTTGACCTGTACAGCATGGGTTCGGACGGAGAAACGGCAGGTCCGCTCTCGGCCGGGAAAAGTCGCGACGACATCGTCCGCGCAAATAATGGTGCCTTTCTCGGGCTTGGGGAGGACTACTGATGAACTCCAGAAGTCTCTCCGGAGTCCTGATGAGTGGTTTGGGCCGCCGCATGTTGGGCTTTTTCCTGTTGGCGGGCATCCTGCCCGTCATAGTGACGGCACTGCTTGCCTATTTCGAGGTTGGCAGGGGACTCGAAAGGGAAGTCGGACGACAACTTCGCGAGGACTCGAAGTCGTACGCCACCGAAGTCGTCGAGCGATTGCTGCGATCAACAAGAAAAGCAGATGAAATCATTCGGCTTGCAGGAACCGGCCGACCGGCAGCAATTCGGGACAACCAATATCTTCTTGATGACTTCCAGTCTATTTCGGTCAGTTCGTCACAGCATGGGCTGATTCAGCTTTCCGGAGAGGAGCGATTTATTTTCGACGCGGGCAAGTCGAACCTGCAGCATCTGGCAACCGGCAAGTATCAGTTCCTGATTGTCGATGAATTCGACCTGAAAAGTTTCTACCTGCTACGTGGCACGGATATCGGCGGCCCGGATCAATCCATATTTGCGTTCCAGCTCCATAACGACGCGCTTTGGGGTCTGCGGGAAAACAGTCCGTACCTGACCAATTTCTGTGCCTTCACCACAAGCGGCGAATACCTGTTCTGTACAGATCCGGCCCAGGGATCGATACATGATGAGACGATGTTCCAGGGTGGTACTAGCAGGACCGGGCTTATCGAATGGACCGGTACCGATGACATTGCATACGTTTCCGCAGGATGGCAGTTGTTCCTTGACGGTTTGTTTGCCTTCCCCGCCCTGGACATTGTCGCGGCACAACCGCAGGACTATGCCCTACGTTCAGGCGCTGACTTCAGGCGTGTATTTCCACCGGCACTGGCGCTGGTCATCATCCTGGTCGGTGCGCTCAGTCTCTCATTGATCGGCGAAAGCCTTGTGCCGCTGCAGCGCCTGACGCTGGTTGCCAGGCAGATTGCTTCCGGCCACCTGGGATCGCGGGTTCGCGTTCGCTCCGACGATGAATTCGGTTCACTGGCTGACGCGTTCAATAACATGGCCGGTCGCATAGACCGCCAAATCAACACGATGAAGGCGATGTCGGATATCGACAAAATGATTCTGTCCGGCGCTGAGTTTGAAGAAGTTTCCGAAGGCCTGATCAATCACCTGATTGGCTTGACTGGAGTCGATGCCGCTGCTGTCATTGCGCGGGATTCAGACGCGCCAAGCCTGGCCAAGATGATTTCGTGGTTCGATGGCGATTACGTTCACGAACGCATCTCTTTACCGCAGGAGCTTGGACACGATTGGTGCCAGCCCAGGCAGGTGACGCTTGCGGAAGTGAATGGCACGTTCGCGCCATACAAGGAAAGGTTTCTTGGTTTCAGCCTGCGCTACGTCGTCGTTATTCCGGTCATTCTGCATGATGACCTGAAGGGCATTTTGCTACTCGGCTCAGATTCCAGCCTGGAGATGAAGGGAAGCAGCCTGCAGGTTTCCGTCGATCTGGCAGGTCGATTGGCGGTGGCACTGGCAAGTGTCGAGCGTGACGAGGCTCTGTACAGGCAGGCGCATTTCGACGAATTGACTGGATTGCCCAATCGGCAACTGCTGAAAGATCGACTGGAACAGCATCTGGTGCAGGCCCGCCGTGACGAACACAGTGGCGCTGTATTGTTTATCGATCTCGACAGATTCAAGGAAATTAATGACGTCTTTGGTCACTCGGTCGGCGATATTGTGCTTGCCCAGGCTGCCGAACGAATCCTGACCGAAGTACGCGAGACCGATACGGTGGCACGACTCGGAGGGGACGAATTCGTCATCCTTATGCCTAAGCTGATCACCGATAATACGATTCGCTCGACCGCTTCGAGAATACTCGCTCGACTCGCAGAAGCGTTTTCCGTGCGTGGCGAAAATCATTTCCTGGGAGCCAGTATTGGCATTGTCGTATTTCCCGATGACGGTGGCAGCGTCGAGACGCTTCTGAAGAATGCAGACTCGGCCATGTACCGGGCCAAGGAGGCCGGCCGCTCAAGGTTCGAATTCTTCAGCCAGGAACTCAACGCGGAAAGCCGGCGCAAGATTGAGCTTGAGCGTGACCTTCGAACCGCATTCGATGGTGAGGCGCTTGCAGTGCATTACCAGCCACAATTCGATTTGAGTAACGGTATCATTTGCGGCGCAGAGGCCCTCTTGCGCTGGGATCATGGAAGTCTCGGTCACGTTGCTCCGTCCGAGTTTATTCAGCTTGCCGAGGACTCCGGACTCATTGTGGAAATGGGCAGGTGGGTTATCGAGCAGACCTGCGCTGACCTGCGAATGGTGCTGGATAAGGGGCTTCATCCGGGCTCAATGTCGATCAACGTCTCAGCGCGTCAGTTACGTGACCCGAATTTCTCGGCGAACGTATTGGAGTCTTTGCACCGTCACGAGATACACCCGGGTTACCTGCAGCTTGAAATTACCGAAACGACGGTCGCGCAAAATCGCGATACAGCAATTACGATTCTGGACAACCTGCGGGCGTCGGGGGTACAGGTGGCTATTGATGACTTCGGTACCGGCTATTCGTCTCTCAGTTATTTGCAGGACCTGCCATTCGATCGAATCAAAATCGACAAATCATTCATTGACTTGATAGGCGCTGGTGGCAACTCGGAGAAGATCTGCCGAACGATCATCAAGATGGCCCACGAACTCGGTAAGGAGGCAATTGCCGAGGGCGTTGAAACTCGCGAGCAGGCGGACTTCCTGATTGAGAACGGTTGTGACAGTGTGCAGGGATACTATTACAGTCATCCGTTGCCGCAGGAGGAATTCCTGGAGTTTGTTGAAAAGCAGGACTTCCATACGATGCGCAGGAAGGCGCTGGAAATCGTCAGTTGAACCATGCGGATAATTTCAGGCAATAAAAAACCGGGCTCTGCCCGGTTTTTTATTGCCTCTTTGTAACGCCGCTTACTAGTCTTCGAGCAGGAAGCTCCTGAGCTGATCCGAACGGGTCGGATGGCGCAGCTTCCGTAGTGCCTTGGCTTCGATCTGACGAATACGCTCACGGGTGACATCGAACTGTTTGCCGACCTCTTCCAGCGTGTGGTCGGTATTCATGTCAATTCCAAAGCGCATACGGAGCACCTTGGCCTCGCGCGGTGTCAGGCCGGCGAGAACCGAATGCGTCGTTTCCTTCAGGCCTGAAGAGGTTGCCGAATCGATCGGGGAATGCACAGTCTGGTCCTCAATGAAGTCGCCAAGATGCGAGTCTTCATCGTCACCTATCGGGGTTTCCATCGAGATCGGTTCTTTGGCGATCTTCAGTACCTTGCGAACCTTGTCTTCCGGCATTTCCATGCGCTCGGCAAGCTCATCCGGCAATGGCTCTCTACCCATTTCCTGCAACATTTGCCGCGAGATGCGGTTCAGTTTATTGATGGTCTCAATCATGTGAACCGGGATGCGGATTGTACGTGCCTGGTCAGCAATCGACCTTGTTATCGCCTGCCTGATCCACCAGGTGGCGTAAGTCGAAAACTTGTAACCACGACGGTATTCGAATTTGTCGACGGCCTTCATCAGGCCAATGTTGCCTTCCTGAATCAGATCGAGAAATTGCAGCCCACGATTTGTATATTTCTTGGCGATCGAGATGACGAGTCGAAGGTTTGCCTCAACCATTTCTTTCTTGGCGCGTCGCGCCTTCGCTTCGCCGATCGACATTTGACGGTTGATCTCTTTGATTTCCGAGATCTTGAGATTAGTCAACGTCTCGATGGCAAGCAGCTTGCGCTGAGCCCGCAGCACGTCGTCCTTTAGTTTGGCGAGAATTGATGAATGTTTGCGTTTGGCTCGAATGTGTTTTTCGATCCAGTTGAGGTCCGTTTCGCTTTTCGGGAAGCTCGCGATGAAGTCCTTGCGAGGCATACCGGCATCGCGAACGCAGATCTGCATGACCTGCCGCTCCTGGGTACGGATAACCGATACCGATTCCCGCAGGCTGCGAACCAGTACGTCGGTCAGCTTCGGCGAGAACTTGATTTCCATCAACTGGTCTGCAAGCTCGGCCTGAACCTTGATCGTTTTCTTTTCTCGCGCGCCCCATTTTTCCAGCGCAGTCAGCGAGCGCTTGAATGTTCGCTTAATGGCTTTCATGCGGGCGGCAACTTCTTCCGGATCCGGGCCGGTATCGACGACTTCGTCGTCGTCGTCATCGTCATCTGTCTTTTGAACCGGCGACTTAATCTCGTCGGGTGCATTCGGATCGATAAAACCGACTACGAAATCCTGCATACGGGTATCGCCTGCAGCAACCGCTTCGGCAACCTCGAGCAGTTTTTCGATTGTCGGGGGGAAATGTGCCATGTGGTACTTGACCTGGTTCAGGCCATCCTCAATACGCTTGGCAATCTCGATTTCACCCTGGCGGGTCAGCAATTCGACCGTGCCCATTTCCCGCATGTACATGCGCACCGGGTCAGTCGTTCGGCCGAACTCGGCGTCGACGCTGGCGAGTGCTGCTTCAGCCTCGACGGCAGCATCTTCGTCATCATTCGAAACCGCGGTTTCAGACAGGGTGATCGAATCAACGTCGGGCGCCTTTTCGTGCACGGCGATGCCCATGTCGTTAATCATGTTGACGATCTCTTCGATCTGCTCAGGATCGACGATATCGTTGGGCAGGTGATCATTGACCTCGATATAGGTCAGATAGCCTTGTTCCTTGCCGCGGGCAATCAGTTCTTTCAATTGCTGAGCCTGCTTGCCGCTGGCGACCACTGTGCGTTTATCCGTCAAGACGAATTTCCCTCTGCTTAAAAAATGCAAACGACCAATTATACTGGTTTGACCGTTTCTGATCCATAAATATCCGCGACTTATCCTGCCGTCCCGGATCCGCGTGTCAGCTCTCTCAGCTCGTTCCGCTCGCTATCTGTGAGTGAGCCAAGTCTTTGTTTTTCAATAAGAAATGTAATTTTCTCCCGCCGTGCCGAAATGTTGAGCTGGGCGATACAGTCTGTCAACTCCGCAGCCGGGTCGAATTCCTCAGAATCGGGTACTTCAGTGGCGGCGAGTTTGCCGAGGTGCTGGCCTTCCGGATCGTTCCGGAAGCGCTCCAGCAATCCCGCTGTTGTCATATTGGGTTCGGCCTGAACAGTTTCAATGAGATCTCGAAGTAAATCACTGCCGGGCTTGGAAATTCCCGCGAAACCCTCGACGTCAACATTCAGTGCCCCAGCCGGACTGTGCAGAATCAATGTGATGGCCCGCCTGACAATCGAAGGTTTGCCGGGTCCGGAGCCCTGCGACCTGACTCTCAGTCGCGTGGACGCGACGGAGGTCTTCACTGGCCGGGTGGCCTCGTCTTTAGCGAGAATTGCCTCGAGTTTGTGCCCTGGCAGACCGACGGTCTCCGCGAGGCGTTCCGTCAGCAGCTCACGATAAACGCCCGGCGGAATCAGACCGATCAGCGGTCTTGCCAGTTCGGCGAGCCGTGCGCGGCCGTCAACGGACGCCATGTTCACTTGTGACGATAGTTCCTCGATCAGGAAGTCTGAAAGGGGCAGGGCTTCGTCGAGCGCCGTAACAAATGCGTCGGCGCCTTTTTCCTGCACATAAGAGTCCGGGTCCTGGCCCTCAGGCAAAAACACGAAGCGAACCTGCCGTCCTTCCTTGATTTGCGGCAGGGCGTTTTCGAGCGCCCGCCATGCGGCCGCCCGTCCTGCCCGGTCACCATCAAAGCTGAATATCACCTCGTCGCACATTCTGAAGAGCCGGTTCAGATGCTCATCTGTGGTTGCCGTTCCCAGTGTTGCCGTGGCGAAATCGATGCCGTGCCTCGCAAGGCCCACGACATCCATATAGCCCTCGACAACGACCAGACGATCGATGCTTCGCAAGGCTTGCCGCGCTTCGTAAAGCCCATACAGTTCGCGGCCCTTGTGAAAGAGCACCGTCTCAGGGGAATTCAGGTACTTGGGCTCCTCGTTTGCCATGACCCGACCGCCGAATCCAATCGTACGGCCCCGGGTATCCCGGATGGGAAACATGATGCGTTCGCGGAAGCGGTCGTAATGTTTGCCATTGTCCTTGCGGATAATCAGGCCGGTAGCCAGTAATCTCTCAATAGCTTCCTTCGATGTACCGAACTTGTCGAGGACGTTGCTCCAGCCAGCAGGCGCGTAGCCCAGGCCGAATCGCTTCGCTGTTGCCCCGTCGATGCCGCGCGCTTTCAGGTAGGCGACCGCCGGTTCGTGGGCTTTCAATTGAGCCTCGAAAAAATGCTCGACTCGGCTGACCAGTTCAAAAAGCGCGTCATAACTTCTTGCGGGACGCTGGCTTTCTTCGCGAGGTACCTCGACCCCCATCACGCCGGCAAGGGCTTCCACGGCTTCTACGAATTCCATGTGGTCATACTGCATCAGGAAATCCAGCGCGTTGCCGTGCTCGCCGCAGCCGAAGCAATGGTAAAAGCCTTTGCCCGGACTTACGGTAAACGACGGCGTCTTCTCGTCATGAAACGGGCAGCAGGCCTTGTACTCTTTTCCGGCTTTTTTGAGCTGAACCCTGCGGCCAACGACCTCAACGACATCGGCCCGGTCGATCAGGTCAACGATGAACTGTTTTGGTATAAGTCCGCTCATTGGTTATCTAACGGCTCAACGGTGATTCCGGGTTTGGCCCGGATGTTATTTTTTTGGTCGAGGCTATCGAGGTTTGTACCCCAAGCATAGCCGAAGTCAGACGTTCAGGCGCGCCTTTACCTTGGCGCCGACGATGCCCATGTCGGCACGACCCTGTGCTTTTGATTTGATTGCGCCCATCACCTTGCCCATGTCGCGGATTCCTTCCGCGCCGGTGGTGGCAATAACTTCGTCGACCAGTTCGTCGAGTTCGTCCTCGGAGAGCTGTTCGGGCAAATAGTCCCCGATAATCTCGATTTCCTGCTGCTCTATGTCAGCGAGGTCTTTGCGATTGCCGTCGGTGTACTGAGTGATTGAATCGCGGCGTTGTTTGACCATCTTGTTCAGAATGCCAAGCACGTCTGCGTCATCGAGATCTCTGCGCTCGTCGACTTCCACTTGTTTGATGGCGGCAGAAATCAGGCGCAGCACTTTCAGCCGGTCTTTCTCGCCGGCCTTCATTGCGGTTTTGATGTCTTCGATTATCCGGCCCTTGAGCATGGCAGGGCTTGATCGGGCCGTCAGTAGAGGCGAGTGCGGCGCGATGTTTCGCGCGAGACCCGCTTCAGGTGGCGCTTCACCGCGGCAGCTTTCTTGCGCTTTCTTTCCTGTGTCGGCTTCTCGTAGAACTCGCGACGGCGGAGCTCGGTCAGAACTCCCGCTTTCTCGCAGGCACGCTTGAAGCGACGCAGGGCAGCGTCGAAGTACTCGTTTTCTTTAATGCGAACGCTTGGCATACAAATTCTGTCAGTCTTCAAATATAAAGAAGCCCGGCACATGGCCGGGACTGAGCCAAGCATAATATCGCCGGATCGGGCAATTTGCAAAGCTAATTCGCCGATTTTTGCGCTGTGCCGGGCGGCAACTGGGGTATGATGCGCCGCCTATGCTGGTACTGGGACTGGAAACGAGTTGCGACGAGACGGGGGTGGCGCTTTTCGACACTGAAAAGGGCCTCCTGGCGGAGGAATTGCACAGCCAGGTGGACCTGCATGCCGTCTATGGCGGGGTTGTCCCCGAGATCGCTTCGCGGGACCACCTGAAGCGGCTCCTGCCACTGACCCGGGCGGTCCTTGAGTCAGCGGGCGTCGAACGTCCGGACCTCATTGCCTATACGGCAGGCCCCGGCCTGGTTGGCGCATTGATGGTTGGTGCGGGCATGGCGAACGGTCTGGGCGCTGCCTGGGGCTGCCCGGTCGTGCCCGTACATCACATGGAAGGCCACCTTGTTGCGCCAATGCTCGAGGACGATCCGCCCGAGTATCCGTTTCTTGCCCTGCTGGTCTCGGGTGGTCACACGATGCTGGTCTGGATCGAGGCACTTGGAGATTACCAGGTGCTGGGTAGTACCCTGGACGACGCGGTTGGTGAGGCCTTCGACAAGACGGCGAAATTGCTGGGTCTCGGCTATCCCGGCGGGCCTGCACTCGCGAAACTCGCGGAGAGCGGAGATGATACTGCCTTTGCGTTTCCACGGCCGATGGTTAATCGCCCGGGATTTGATTTCAGTTTTTCGGGCCTTAAAACATCGGTCATGCTCAAAGTTCGTGCAGCGGAGCAAGATGGCTCCCTGGATTCCTCAAGAGCCGACCTGGCGGCGTCGTTTCAGCGGGCGGTGGTTGACACGCTGATCAAACGGACCTTGAAAGCCGCCGGGGAAAAATCCGCCGAGCGTGTGGTCGTGGCCGGCGGTGTCGGTGCAAACCAGCTACTGCGGGCGGAGCTGGCCGACAGCTTTGCAGGTTCCGTCTACTATCCCCGGCTCCGGTTCTGCACGGATAATGGTGCAATGATCGCCGTCGCCGGCGCTTTGCGCTCGGGAGATGCGGAAGAACCGGCTACAATCCACGCACGGGCTCGCTGGTCGCTGGAAACTTTGTCACGACCGGCAATCGGGAAATAAGCAAAATACGGCAATTCTATGAATAGTGAATCTCATCCGGACACCATTTTTCTGCACGAATTGCGGGTCCAGACGGTCGTGGGAATCTGGGAGTGGGAGCGGAAGATTCGGCAAACCGTGAGTATCGACCTGGAAATGGCGGCCGATATCAGGCGCGCTGCAAAAAACGACAGCATTGAAGATACGCTGAACTACAAGAGCGTTGCCAAACGGGTTAAGCAATTTGTTGAGGACTCGGAGTTTCAGTTGGTCGAAACGATGGCGGAAAAGATTGCGGAAACGGTGCTTGCGGAATTCGAACTACCATGGATAGAGGTTCGTGTTAGTAAGCCGGGCGCAATTCGCGGCGCAAAAAATGTCGGCGTTCTGATTCGCCGGCACAGGTAAAGATATGCCCGTCGTCTATCTGGGGCTGGGCAGCAACCTGCGGCCTGAAGAGAACCTGCGCCTGGGGATCAGCGAGCTTGACAGGCGCTTCGATCTGCAAAAAGTCTCGTCGGTCTACAGGAACCAGTCTGTCGGATTCGATGGCGATGATTTCCTGAATTTGGTTGCAGTCGTTGTGACCGAGTTGAAAGCGGCGGAGATTAATCTGGAGCTCGAGGAAATCCACGACCTTGCCGGGCGGATGCGAGGCACAGATGCCTTTGTTTCGCGAACGCTTGATATTGATTTGCTGCTCTATGGAAACGAGATCCTTGTGCAGCCGCGCGTCCCCCGAGCCGATGTGCTGGAATACAGCTTTGTGCTCGGGCCGATGGCGGAAATCGCTCCTGACCTCGTGCATCCTGTGACGGGCAAATCGATAGCGCAGCACTGGGCCGAATTCGATGCCGAATCCCATCCGTTGGTGCGGGAGCCGCTGATACTGTTAAATAACGCCCGCTGATGCGCCAAAAACCGGCGGCCTGTCACGGGAATGACGGACCCTGCCGGTAATAATGGCGGAATGAGAAGACTGTATCTTATTGCCGCGTTGGCGCTGTTCAGTGTTGCAGGTTGCAGCACTGAAGACTCGGCCAGTTCGCCGCCGCAGCCCGGCGCTTCTGCCTGCACAATTGACGCGCAGAAACAATTCGTACTCGACAAAATGCGCGAGGTGTATTTCTGGAACAACGTGTTGCCGGCGACGGTTGACCTTGCGGCATTCGCGACGCCGGAAGCAGTACTCGATTACCTGATCTCGTTCCAGCCGCTCGACAACTTCAGTTACATCGACATAGCAGCGGCTGACGCGCAGTTCTTCGGAGCAGGCCAGTATGAAGGCTACGGCTTCAGCAGTCGCTTTGAAGCGGCGGACGACCTCCGCCTTACCCGCGTTTTTGCATCGAGCCCTGCGAATACTGCGGGTTTCGCCCGCGGGCAGCAGATCCTGATGATGAATGGCAGAACGATCGCAGACATCGAGGCGAACGAGGGTATTGGGTCGCTGTTTTCTCTGCCGACACTCGATTTTACGATTCGCCGGCCCGACGGCAGCGAATTCACGACGACGGTAAACCAGGGAATTGTGACCATTGATCCTCTGCCGCAGCAACGTGTTATTGACCGATCCGATGGCACATCGGTCGGATATCTCGAACTGGTTACCTTTATCGGCACGGCCGACGATGCATTTCTCGATGTCTTCGCTACTTTCCAACAGGCTGGAGTCACCGATTTGATTCTCGATCTTCGCTACAACGGCGGTGGCCTGGTAAGTACAACCGAACTGCTGGGCGATTTCCTGGGTGGTGGTGTCGCGGACGGTACAGTATTTTCACGAACACTATTCAATGACCAGAATTCGACTTCTAATAGAATTGCGTTGTTCGGACGTTTTGCCGAGTCGCTGAATCTTTCAAGGTTGGTCGTGATCGCTACAGACCGCACGGCCTCGGCCAGCGAGCTGATTACCAACAGCATGAAACCACATGTTGAGGTTTCGATCGTTGGCGGCACGACGCTGGGCAAACCCGTCGGGCAACTGGGAATCGAGTTTTGTGAAAAAATACTTCGCCCCACCGCATTTGAGACGGTGAATTCGAACAATGAAGGTCGTTATTTCGACGGTATACCCGCTGATTGTCCCGCGCTTGATGACCTGTTGATTCCGATCGGCGATGATATCGACCCCAATATGATAGCGGCCCTGACACTGCTGGACACCGGTGGGTGTCCTGTCCAGCCGCTTGCACAACCGGATCTGCAAAAACCACTGGTACGACATACTGCCCATCATCCGGACACAACCGGCCCGCCATGGAGGGAGCATGCGGGTGCGTGGTAGTTTCCTGGCCCGGATATTTCGCCAGTCTGGCGGTCTAGCCCTGCCAGCCCACTGACCGGCCACCGTCGATTGCGATGATCTGACCTGTAGAATAGGTCGCGTCGCGAACCAGGAATAGCACGGCATTGGCAATGTCGGCCGGCTCGCCGGTTCTGTCCAGCGGAACCTGGTTGAGGATTTCCCGTTTTACGTCATCTGTCATTCCATCTTCCGGCCACGCAATGGCACCCGGTGAAACGCCGTTTACTCTGACATCAGGCGCAAGGTCCTTTGCCAGGGAGCGGGTCAACATGACCAGTCCTGCTTTCGCTGCGCCGTAGATGTGATGGTCCTTAAGCGGCCGGTATGCGTGGATGTCAACGATATTGACGATGTTGCCCCGGGCGCGCAGCAGGTGTGGTGCTGCAGCTTGCGCCAGGAACAGCGGCGCCTTCAGGTTGCTGCCCATCAGGTCGGTCCAGGACGCCTCATCAACCTGGCCGAGGGGTGTTGGGTAAAAAGTCGACGCGTTGTTCACGAGTACATCCAGGGAGCCGAAACGTCCAATCACCTGGTCGATAAGTGCGTCGGGGCCGCCAGGCTCGATCAGGTCTGCTTGAAAAACCTGCGCTGTGTTAGTTCGCTTTTCGTTCAGACGATTCATCAGGTTTTCGGCATCGGCTTCCGAACCACGATAATGAATCGCAACCTGCATGCCCTCCGCGTGCAGGGTTGCTGCGATTGCAGCACCGATGCGGCGGGCTGCCCCAGTAATGAGAGCGATCTTGCCGTCGAGGTTAAGCGTTCGTGATTTCATCATTTCTGAAGGGTGCCACGTTTACAGTAGTAGAAAAAAGGTTAACCTCCATTTCGTTGCTGAATAATTCTGGCGTTTAACGACCAATGGAACCAAATCCCGAATCGAGGCGTGGCCTGCCACAGCCAGATGCAGACAGTGCCGCTCACAGCGTTTCGGTTGCAGCTCACGTCGGACGACGGATTGAGGAGGCGGGCGGCAGTGTCTCATTTGCGGAGTATATGCACGAGGTTCTGTATGCGCCGGGACTCGGCTATTACGCCGCCGGTGCCAGCAAACTGGGGGCCGCAGGGGATTTCGTCACAGCACCGGAAATCTCGCCACTCTTCGGCTATGTTCTCGCGCGCCAGGTCGCGGCCGTGCTGGCGCAACTCGATGGCGGCGACGTGCTGGAGCCAGGGGCGGGTAGTGGCGCGCTGGCGGTTTCGATGCTCAATAAACTGGCCGAACTCGACGCACTGCCTGATCGTTACCTGATTCTCGAAGTGTCGGCCGAACTGAAACAGCGGCAGGAAAAGCGCCTGCTGGCGGAAGTCCCGCAACTGATGGAGCGCGTATGCTGGATCTCGCAACTCCCCGAGCAATTTGTCGGGGTTGTAGTAGCGAACGAAGTTGCCGACGCGATTCCCGTTGAGAGATTCCTGATCGATAACGAAAACGTTATGCAGGCGAGGGTTGGTATCGGGCCAGATGGCTTTCACTGGACGTACGCGCCGGCGCCGGCCTTCCTCGAAAGTGCAGTCAGGGACATCGAGTCAGATATCGGACATGCATTGGCAAACGGGTACGAATCAGAAGTGTCGCCCGGGCTGGCAGGATGGATTAACGGGCTGACTTCGGCCATTGATCGTGGCCTGCTGTTGCTCATCGACTATGGTGTGACCCGCAACGAATATTACGCGCCCGACCGGCACGGTGGATGGCTCCGCTGCCACTTCAGGCATCACGCGCACAGTAACCCGCTGGTGTTGCCTGGAATCCAGGACCTGACGGCGTGGGTGGACTTTTCGCTTGTCGCCGCGGCTGCGCGAGGCATGAACATCGCCGGGTTTGTTACCCAGGCACATTTTCTGCTCAATGGCGGACTTGAAGACGAGCTGCAGAATTTTGCGGATCTGTCGATTGAGCGGCAGATCGAATTGTCGGCTCAGGTCAAACTGCTTACGCTGCCTGCTGAGATGGGCGAGAATTTCAAATGCATTGGGTTTAGTCGTGGCGAGATATCTACGCCGGCTGCATTGCTCATGGCGGACAGGACACACTTTTTATGAATTACTTAACGGAATTTTCAAAATGGGCATGACGCAACTGATTGTATTGGCCGTGGTCCAGGGTCTGACTGAGTTTCTGCCTATATCCAGTTCCGGGCACCTTGTCCTGGTGCCGAGCGTATTTGGCTGGACTGACCAGGGGCTGGCTTTCGACGTGGCTGTGCATTTCGGCTCGCTTATCGCGGTCTGTGTATTTTTTCGTTTCGATATTGCAGGGGTCATTCGCGGCGCGGGCGACATTCTGACGGGTAATTATCGTTCGGACGGAGCTCGAATGGCCTGGTACCTGGGGTTGGGAACCATTCCGGCTGCCGTTGCCGGCCTCTTGTTTGCGGGCTGGATTGCGGCAAATTTGCGCGATCCCGCGGTCGTCGTCGTGACACTTGCCGGCTACGGCGTCCTGATGGGCCTGGCCGATCGGTACGCACCTGCTGAACGGAACATAACCGATATTCGAATTCGCGACGCGATTATCATCGGCTTCGCCCAGGCGCTCGCACTCATACCGGGAACATCGCGATCCGGTGTGACGATCACTACTGGGCGGCTGCTGGGTGTGGCCAGGCAGGATGCTGCCCGGTTCTCCTTTCTGTTGTCCGCACCGGTTATCTTGCTGGCGTCAATTTATGAAGGGGTGAAACTCATCACAGGCGATGTGCCTGTCCCGTGGGACAATATCTTTTTGGCGGTGCTGATTTCTGCTGTCGTGGCCTACATCAGCATCGAGTTTTTTATGCGAGTGGTCAACGTTATCGGCCTGCTACCTTTTACGATCTACCGGCTGTTGCTCGCGAGTGTGATCGTGTATGTCCTTATCTAGGCGAACAATCTGGTTTTGTTTAGTGCTGATGTCCGGCGGAGTGCATGCTGAAGGATTCATCCTCGGTGCAGGCGTAGAAGGTGATTCGGCAGATGGTCGAGCGTACACCGCGTTCGGTGATTTCAGCCTTGGAGAAAAAACCTGGCTGTCTCTGACCGCAACAAAAGTTGATACCCAGGGCATCATTAGTAACAACGATACGATGTTGGGGACTGCGGGCCTCGACTTCTGGCTGAATCCGATCGGCATTAGAATTGGCGCCGCGTACTGGGGCAATTCAAATATTCTCGACTCCCGCGATCTAAATTCGTCAGTTTATGTGAGAGGCGATGCCGGTTCGTTGTCGCTCGACTACCAAAGACGTAATTTCGAGTTTGACCTTCAGTCGGATCTGCTGCGCGGCCGAACAGCGAAATTCAGCGCCAATGGATGGGGGATCAGTTCGCGTCTTGCAATGGGTGACAGCGTGAATTTCTTTCTCGGCGGTATGGCTTACGAGTATTCGAGAAACCTGAGAATTCAGCAGGACATCGACGTGCTTACTTTCATATCCAGATCACGTCTCAGCATGATCAACAACCTTCTAGATCACCGGTTCAATGTCGGCATGGAATTCAGTTACGGCCTGAGAAGCATCGACGTGACGGCTGGCCAGTGGCAAACGGCAACCGATGGCAGCACTGTCGATTCCTACAGCATCGGTTTTTTGACACCGCTGACTGATCGCCTGGATGCAGAGTTCAGGCTGTCCTACGACGAATCAGATGCGTATGGCGAAACCACGGCTTTCTCTGTCTATCTCTATTACTTTGGCGGGTCGTAGCTCTCTTTGAATTCACGCAGCGCATCCAGCCTGCGAATGCCGATTTCCCGCCCAATGCTCGCGCCATCGAGGTTACTTGCTTTGAGGTCGTCGATATTCACTGTGGTTGCCGCTGTACAGGCCCGTCGAAAAAAATCTGCTTGTGGATAACTGCGATTCTCGAGCCCGGTTCGGCCACGCGCGTCTGCTTCGCATACCAGCAGGAATTTTTCAAAACGGTCCGGCCGCCGAAATGCGTCGGTTGCTTCCAGAACTTTGAGGATAGTCGACGCGCGCAATGCAAAGGCCCTGTGGCAGTGGGTGTGAAACTCCGCGGCCAGGCAGCCGAGATCCCGGCACCCGTTGGGCACCGGAAGGCGTTTCGCCATCTTCCTGACCAGTTTCCGGCTTCGTGATTCGTGGCCGGGGTGTCTGGGTAGCTCTTTCTTGCTTGTCGTTGCCTTGCCCAGGTCGTGCACGAGCGCCGCAAATCGGACATCGACATCTTCGCTGAGCCGGGTTGCCTGCTCGAGCACCATCATCGTGTGCACGCCACAGTCGATCTCCGGGTGCCACTTCTCGGGCTGTGGGACGCCGAACAAGGCGTCAATTTCGGGGAACAGAACTTTCAGGGCGCCACAGGCCCGCAGCGTTTCGAAAAATACGCGCGGATGGTCTTCACCCAGCGCGCTCTCGGTTTCCTTCCAGACGCGATCGGCAACGAGTGCATCCACTTCTCCGTCTTGCACCATGTCACTCATGAGTTGCAGAGTTCCCGGGGCCACGTCGAAACCGAGGCGGGAAAAACGAGCGGCGAACTTGGCGACGCGCAGAATCCTCACGGGGTCTTCTGCGAAAGCACCGGAAACGTGGCGGAGTCTTTTTTTCCGGATGTCGTTCAGTCCGCCGTATGGGTCGATCAGTTCCCCGTTTCCCGCTTTCGCCATGGCATTGACGGTGAGGTCCCTGCGCTCCAGGTCCTGCTCGATGCTGACGTCCGGTGTCGTATGAAATGCAAAGCCATGGTAGCCGGCCGCTGTTTTGCGCTCGGTTCGGGCGAGCGCATATTCCTCGCCGGTTTCGGGGTGCAGAAAAACCGGAAAGTCCTTGCCGACCGGCCGGTATCCCCGGTCTTCGAGTTCTGCGGGTGTCGCGCCCACAACGCACCAATCCCGTTCTTTGACAGGTAGTCCAAGCAGTTCGTCACGAACCGCGCCGCCGACGAGGTAAACTTCCATGATGCCGATTCTATCCTTTGCAACGGACACTTGCCGCTGAACATGGCACTGCCACGCATAACGCCCCGACGGACGCTCCTCTGCGTAGTCCTGCTGCTGATTTTTCAGATCGAAGGGTGCTACTACATGCAGGCAATTCGGGGGCACAATGACCTGATGAACCGCCGGCGTCCGGTCGCCGAGGTCATCGACGACGCAGAGTCACCGGAGCAACTCAGGAAGAAACTCGCACTGGTTCGGGAGGCCCGTGATTTTTCGGTTTCAGAGCTGCTGCTGCCGGAAAATGACAGTTATCGCTCGTATGCGGATCTGGAGCGCGACTATGTGGTCTGGAATGTATTCGCCGCTCCGGAGTTTTCGCTGGATCCAAAAACCTGGTGCTACCCGGTTGCCGGATGCGTCGCATATCGTGGCTATTTCAGCAAAGAGGCAGCAGAGAAACTCGCTGCAAAGCTGACTGACCAGGGATTCGACGTGGCGGTGGGCGGTGTGGCTGCCTATTCGACGCTTGGACGATTCTCCGATCCAGTTCTGAACACGATGATGCGCTGGAGCGATGTCGACCTGGTGTCGACGATGTTTCATGAACTGGCACATCAGAAACTCTACATAAAAGGCGACAGCGCCTTTAATGAATCATTTGCCACTGCCGTGGCAAATATCGGTATCGAGCGCTGGCTGAATAAGACGGGTGAGCTGGACCGTTTGCGGGTGTACCAGGAGCGAAAGGGTCTGCAGCGATCGATGCTCGAACTGGTCAATGAGACGAGGGACAAACTTGCCGCTCTTTACGCCGGGGACCTCGACGAGGAGTCGATGCGTTCACGCAAACGCGAATTGCTGGATCAGCTGTCGAATGACGCGCAGGCCGTGATCGATGAGGATGGTAGCGAAGTTCGAAACTGGCTGGCGGCGCCGCTCAACAATGCGCAACTCGTGTCGAGCAACCTTTACGAGGGTCGAGTTTCCGCGTTCAAAGCGATTTTGAAAGATTGTGACGAAGATATCGGCTGCTTTTACGAGCGCACGACGGCGATCTCTGAATTGGCGATGGAGAACCGGGTTGCGACGTTGAACGGCCTGATTGATTAGTCCTGGCTCGTTGTGCTGGCGTTTTTCGGCGTCGCGGATATGTGCGGCAGTTCACTTGAGATTCTTCTCAGCTGGCCTGTCAGGCGCCAGTGAAAAATCGCTTCGTCGGTGAGAACGCGACGAACGTAGCCACGGGTTTCATTGAATGGAATATTTTCTATCCAGATGCGCGCATCGAGTGTTCCGGTGGTCGGCAACCATTCTTCCACGCGCATCGGCCCGGCATTATAGGCGGCGGTCGCCAGCACGCGGTTCTCGTCAAATCGCGTATACATCTTTCCGAGATAATGAGTGCCAAGCTTGATATTGCTGTTGGAGTCAGTCAGCGTGGCCAGGCCTGAATACGGAAGGCTGATTTCCCTTGCAGTGCTTCTTCCCGTCTCCGGCATGAGCTGCATCAGGCCAACAGCGCCGGCACTGGAGCGGATGTCCCGCATGAACAAGCTCTCGCTACGTGCGACGCCGTAGGCCCAGCTGTTTGGGATGCCAGCCGACTTGGCATGCGTGTCGAAATCCTGCCGCCAGGGCAGCGGGTAGCGAATTTGCAGATCATCGAACTCACCGGCGGCGGCAATAGTGGAAATGGCCCTGGAGTGCCAGCCCCATTCCTGCGCGAGCAGTGCTGCCTGAATTTGTTCCTGGTCGGTCAGCTGGTTCACAGCAGAATCCCATTCCGATCGGCCACGCCCCTCGAGTCCGACAAAAAACAATTCCCTTGCGCGGATGATTTCCGGTTTCTTGCCGAGCTCTGATACCAGGATGTCATTTCTGCTGACTGGCTCGACAGCAAGCGCATAGGGTGCGCCCGTAGCGTCTGCTGCCAGGAACCCGTGATAGCTGCGCTCGGCAGCGACCTCGCGAAGAATCGCGTTTGCGGTATCGGTTTCGCCGAGTTCGGCATGCGCGACGGCCTTCCAGTATTGCCACTCACTTTTGCCACTTTCATCTGCGGGAAGTGCGTCAATGCTTCGCACCACTTCAGACCATCGATGCTGCAGCAGGTTTGCTCTGACCAGCCAGCGCCCGGACTCCGTGTTTGCCGCTGCGGCCGGCAAAGCCGCCAGCCAGTCTGCCGCTCCCGGTTGATGCAGCCTGGCGCTCCAAAGTGCTATGTGCCGGCTTGTG
>JAHEFF010000012.1:55972-78545 GCA_024640315.1 Woeseiaceae bacterium | reverse complement strand
TATTTGCGAACGCATTCCAGCGATTGAGGATAGCAGCGACTGATTTTTTTCGCTCATGCGATGTAGAATGTGGAGGATGCCTGTACTCACACAAAGCCAGAGCCCGGCTGGGCTGAAATTCGGCGCTCGGCGAAAGACCTTCGATGTCGAGAATGCACTCGCAATTGACTGGCACGGTGGTAGCGCATTTGTCACCGCGTGGTTCAATTCAATGTCGCTTCTCTTTCCGTTAGGTGAAAAGTTCTTCATCGACAGCGTCGTGTATTTTCAGGAAGAAATAGAAGATCCCAGGCTGAGAGATGAGATCAGGTCTTTTCGAGCACAGGAGGCTACTCATCGTATACAACATCAGAAATACAATGAACTCCTATGCAGCTTGCGGGGCTATAGCCTGGAACGATTCGAAAAAAATGAGCGCGCGCGCATGGCGTGGGCGTACCGTGAGCTGCCTGCAAGACGAAGGCTTGCCGGCACCGTCGCCAACGAACACCTGACGGCAATCATGGCCCACGATATGCTGTCAAAAAATGATGTGCTGATTGGCGCAGACCCGGCGATTGCAAGCTTATGGCGATGGCACGGCGTCGAGGAAACGGAGCACAAGGCCGTGGCGTTCGATGTATTCATTGCTGTCGGCGGCACAGTAAGTGAGCGGCGACAGGCGCTCCTTCTGAATACATTCTTTTTCTTCAAAGATACGATGCGCAATCTTTGCATCATGCTGCAAAAAGACGGCAAGCTTTGGAGTCTGCGCGAATGGGCAAATGGCTTCAAATATCTGTTCATCAAGCCCGGCATTTTGCGGCGCGTATTCCGTGCCTGGTTCAGCTTTTTTCGCAAGGATTTTCACCCCTGGCAGGTCGACAATCGCCAGCTTGTCCGGGAGTGGGAGAAAGAGCAACCTGGCAGTACCACCGCAGACGCGACCTGAACCCGGGTCGCGTTGACATATTTTTTAACATCGTTAGCATGTCCCTCGTACGCCATACCGGCAATTTACGGATTGAGCCCATGAATACCACAAACAGACACATCACCGTCGTGGTCGCGCTCGTCCGTACGCCTGGCAATCCTGATCTTGCCGGCCTCACAGCGACCTCGCTTACCCGCTAGCCGACACATTCCTCTTATTCAGAATGTCCGGGCTGGCGCTTCCGGATCCAAAGCTGTACCCGCTGCTCCTGATGCGGGAACCGCCTGAAAGAAGAATTCAAAATGGCATACGAAAACACGAACGAAAACCGGCCTTTGCTGCAGCGAATGCGCGCATTCGTCGGCGAAGCGCTGAGCGACAACGAAACTGACTTCACGGTCGGCCCGATCAATCGCGCGCTGGGATTGCTGGCCATTCCGATGATGCTGGAGATGGCGATGGAGGCCGTCTTCGCAGTGGTCGATATTGCCTTCGTCTCGAGACTCGGGACTAACGCGATTGCCGCTGTCGGACTCACCGAGGCGCTGATTACCGTCCTTTATGCTCTGGCCATCGGCCTGGGCATGGGTGTCACCGCAATGATTTCCCGCCGAATCGGCGCCAGGGATCCGATTGCTGCTGCCTATGTGATGGGCCAGGCAATCTGGGTCGGTGCAGCGATTTCAATAGTGATCGGTACGCTCGGCGTCATATTCGCTGCAGACCTGCTGCGAATGATGGGCGCAAGTGAAGGCGTCATTGCAGAGGGCAAGGGATTTACGGCGATGCTCCTGGGCGGAAACGCGAGCATCCTCTATCTTTTCTTGCTTAACGCGGGATTCAGGGGCGCAGGCGATGCGCCCGTGGCGCTTCGCTCGCTAACGCTCGCCAACGGACTGAACATCATTCTCGACCCCTGCTTTATCTTCGGTCTGGGGCCATTTCCGGAACTCGGTGTCACTGGCGCTGCCGTCGCTACGACGATCGGTCGCGGCGTCGGCGTCGTATACCTGTTCTGGTACCTGTTTGCCGGCAAAGGCAGGCTCCGGTTCCAGTTACACAATCTCGCGATCGCGCCGGAACTGATTATGCGAATGATTCGAATTTCCATGGGCGGTATCGGGCAATTCCTGATCGCCACATCAAGCTGGATCGCGATCATTCGTGTAGTTGCCCTGTACGGGAGCGCGCCGATCGCGGCTTACACGATTGCTATTCGCCTGATCGAGTTCGTCTTCCTGCCCGCCTGGGGGCTCGGTAACGCGGCCGCTACGCTGGTTGGGCAGAATCTCGGCGCGGCCAGGCCGGACCGGGCCGAAAAATCTGTCTGGGTCGCGTCACGGTATAACGTAATTTTTATGTCCGTCCTCGGCATGATATTTGTCGTGCTGGCGCCGCAGATTGTCGGCCTGTTTACAGAAGACGCGGAAATCCTGGCATATGGCATCAGCTGCCTGAGGATCATGGGTTTCGGCTATCCTATGTACGCGGTTGGGATGATCGTGATCCAGGCGTTAAATGGCGCCGGTGATACGCGAACCCCGTCGTTATTGAACTTTATCGTATTCTGGCTAATCCAGATTCCGCTGGCATACTGGCTCGCGACGAGCGCAGGATTCGGGCCAAATGGCGTATTCCTGGCGATCGTGATTTCTGAATCCATTCTGACCATTCTCGGAGTGATGGTATTCCGTAGCGGCAAATGGCGAACAGAGCAAGTCTAGTCTTTAGGAACAAGATAAATGAATGACCTGACCAAGTTGGCAAACATCGCCGAAATAATCGGCGTCCTGATCGTCATGGCTGGTTTTGTTTTTGCGCTGTTGCAAATGCGGCAGATAAAACAACAACGTCGCGAACTTGCGGCGATTGAACTGTTTCGATTTTTCGGCAATCCGAAGTTTACGGCTGCATACAAAGTAATCCTGCACCTGCCTGAAGACATGAGCGCCGAAGACATTCGCAATAGCGAGCAGCCAGGCCTTGACGATGCAGCGATGCTCATCAGCACAACAATGGAGAATATCGGGGTGATGACCTATCAGCGAATTGTGCCGTTTATAGTCGTGAATAACCTGATTGGATCAACTACGCCTGTGCTGTGGCGAAAACTGGAACAGTGGGCAACAACATTGCGGCTCGAACAGGACTCCCCGGGGGCGTTTGAATGGTTTCAATGGCTGGCGGAGCAACTCGTAAAGCATCAAACCAACGACCCGGAGCCTGCCTATATTGCTCACAAAGACTGGATTCCTTCACATCTGCGCCACCATATCGGATCTTAGTTCGCGCAATGACTGACGCACCACTGATCGATATTCGCAACGCGACAGTCTATCGCGGCGAAACGCGAGTCTTCGATCGCCTGACCCTGAGGATCGATCAACATGAGCCGGCGGCAATAGTCGGACCAAACGGTTCCGGCAAGACGACGTTACTCAAGTTGATCAACCGGGAGCTTTATCCGGTACATCAGGACGATTCCCACGTTCGGATCCTTGGCCGCGAGACCTGGAATGTCTGGGAGCTGCGATCGCACATCGGCATCGTGTCGCACGATCTGCAGGCGAGATACCAGGAAACGACGAGCGGCCTCAGCGTCGTGATATCCGGCTACCTGTCGAGCGTTGGCATACATGGAACCCTGGCCAACAGGATTACGCCGCAACAGATTATCCGGGCTCGGGAGATTATGGACGAGCTGGGGGTTGGCTCACTTGAGAAGACACCATTGAGGAAAATGTCTACAGGACAGCAGCGTCGGTGTCTGCTGGGCCGGGCGCTTGTCCACAACCCGAGCACACTGATTCTCGATGAGCCCACGTCAGGCCTCGATCTCGCAGCCAGTTTCGATTATCTGGCAAGGATTCGGCAATTGGCGCAGGACGGCAGGAACATTGTCCTGGTGACCCATCTGTTGAACGAGATTCCGCCCGATATCGATCGCGTGATCCTGCTTCGGGATGGCCGGATCGTCACTGACGGATGCAAAAATGAGGTGTTAACAGAGGAGAATCTGTTGCGGACGTATGACACCGCCATCCGTGTCGCTGTGGTCGATGGTTACTACCTCGCATACCCGCCAAATCCGGATCCGACGAAAACCTGATAGCCCGACGTCACGCAGACCGTTCGAATTCCGGGCAGAGTTCACAGAATCTGTGAGCGGCGCAGGCCTTATGTCCAAAACGTGACGGATTACGACGCGCGTGTGCTAGCACCGACCTAGTCTTGCCTCATGATTCGACAGACTCTTCCAAACGCTATTGTGTTCGCCTGCGTTACGCTGGCGTGGCCGTCCATCGCCGCAGAGGAAGAAATTGTCACCGGACTAACCAATACCGGTATCGGCATGTTCATCATTGCTGTTGCGGGCGCTCTCATGATTACGCTGCTATTTCGCGCTTCTGCAACGCATGTCGCCAGAATAGTGATGGAGAAAATCGGCAAAAACCGGATTCGCAAGATCCTGAAGGCCAGGAGCGCCGAGGTAATGGAGGACTTTATCCTACCGGGCGCCTACGGCGGTCTGACACACGTCGACCATGCGATCCTGACTTCCGGCGGAATTCTCTGCATTCAGACCAAGCACTACAACGGTGTCGTTTTTGGCGGGCCGGATGAGCCACAATGGACGAATGTTGACGGCATTCAGCGCCGAAAATTCCTGAACCCGATGATTCAGAATGAAGGCCGGACCCGTGCGTTACGAAATGTCGTGCCGAAAGTCCCGGTCGAAAGCCTTGTCGTCTTTACAGGCGCAGTTCAGTTCACATCTCCTCGCGAATCGAACGTTATTCACCTCAGGGACCTGGAATCGTATATCTCGAAGTTCGTCTTCGGCCCCTGCAAGATCGATGACTGGCACGCTGTCTGGATGACAGTCAAAGCGGCCGCCCTGACTGATGAAGATTCGCGCAAGGATTTCGACGCTCAACTGAGCTTCTCCTGAAACGTCACCCCGACTGATCAGTCGCCGGCCAGCAAGGCCGGTATCCGGATTCAATTCACATCGCACGGTCGGCTATACTGGTCGGCACATTCGAAACATGGCGCAGAACTATGTCCGGCACACCGATATCGACATTGCCAAATGCTGCGGCGATGGGTACGACAATGACCTGCCTTATGGCAGCACATCTCGCGAGGATCGCGGCCGGCCAATAGGCGAGCAATAACGAGCATGCGAAAGTTCTTTCTGCAAGTCGTTACGCTGACACAGGCGATTCGATGGATCCGCAATATCGTCCTCGCGATCGGTATCATCGCGCTGATAATTTCCGTCCTGCTTTGGCGCATGTGGCAAATTCGCGACTCGGTGTCGGACCTTGGCTGGGAGTACTCCCAGACCAAAGCTGAAAGAGGCGATGCAGTAACGGTGACCTGGCTTGGCATCAGCACATTGCTGTTCGACGACGGCGAAACGCAGGTCCTCGTTGACGGCGCATTTACCCGGGTTAGCCCGCTCGACGTGATCTCCTATCGCCGCGTCAAGTCAGATATCGCCACGATCAACTACGCACTGTCTACCTTCAGCATCGATCATCTAGCCGCGATTATTCCAGTTCATTCACACCACGATCACGCGATGGATGTCGGTCATGTAGCAAACCGAACCAGCGCCGTTGTGCTGGGTTCGGAGTCAACCGCCAATATTGTTCGCGGCGCCGATGTGCCGGTTAACCAGTATCAGATTCTTGCCGACGGAGAGACGCGTCAGTTTGGCGAATTCACTATCAAGCTGGTCGCCTCGATTCACGCACCGATCGGATCGAAAAACCAGGAGATTTTCCCGGGCATCATCGAAAGACCGCTCAGACAGCCGGCGCGAATTTCCGAGTATCGAACTGGCGTCGCCTGGTCCGTGTTTCTAAACCATCCTCGCGGAACGACGCTCGTGCAAGCCAGTTCGGGCTTCATCGAAGGCAAGCTGGATGGCGAAACCGCAGACGTCGTGATGCTTGGGATTGCCGGACTGGCTGACCTTGGCCGCGAGTACACGGCGGCTTTCTGGAATGAAACCGTGGCAGCGACCGGCGCGACCCGTGTCATTTCTATTCACCATGACGATTTCACTGCGCCGTTCGGCGAAGTGCGGCTTCTGCCCGACATGCTGGACAAGGTGGCCAAATCTGCAGCCTGGATTGACGAAATCAACGCCGACGGCGACGGAAATGTCACGATCGAATTGCCACCTTTTGGCAAACCTATCGTTCTTTATTAGTCACGCTCAGTTCCTGGATCAGCGACGCTATCAGGCCCGGCAGTCGACCAACGTCGGACTTTTGTGTTTTTGACAGCCGCTTGATTCGCGATTCAACTTTCGAGGCCAGACTGCGATCGCCGATTGCCTGCTGGTAGAGCAGTTTGAGAGGGCCCTTGCCGCGAAGGTACTTGGCACCTTTTGCGCCCTGCGCGTGTTCTTTGATCCGCCGCGATACGTCAGTCGCGATTCCCGTGTAGAGACTGCCATCCCGGCACTCGACCAGATACAAACTGTATTCCGACATATTAGCCGCGCGTGACTCGTTCTGGCGAGGCCGGGTGCCTGGCGAGCATGTCCGGTGGGCGGATCGGTCGCGACTCGAAATTGCCGCCACAATTCGGACATCGACCCCCGTATATGGAGTCCACGCAGGAACGACAGAATGTGCATTCGAAAGTACAGATCATTGCCTCCGGTGACTCCGGCGGCAAATCGCAATCACAATGTTCGCAATTCGGACGAAGCTGAAGCATGGGCTTTAAGTTCAGGCGTTCCCGCCGCTAAGCTTTTCACCCAGCACCCGAAAAGCGCCGGCCTCCATCGAGGTCCGGTTTTCCTGAGAATCACTAAACGCCAGGACAAGCTCCGTTGCACCATCAAATGCGGCAACGGGCTCATGGAAGGCCAGGGTCAGCATGTTCTCCGACATGCGCGCCTCGCGGATGACTTCGCTACCCGAATACTGTTCTTCGTTGACCTCAAGGAAGATCGTGTCGTCGAAATCTTCGCCGACGGTGCGCATCAGGAGAAGGTAATCTTCAATATCGCCCGCCGCATTGGTACGTGCGAAGAACAACATTGTTGCATTGTCCCGCACGTCAAATGCAACCGTGTCGTAGTGGCGGCTCGCTGACATCGGTCGATTCTAGCAAAAAACCGAGGGTTGCTGGTCATCCTTTCAATTCAGCCAGTTTGCGATCTTTCTCCTCCCAAATATGTGCCAGCCATTGATGGAAGCGCTTGCGAAAATCGCGATCGCTGGCGTAATCGCCCTGATAAAGCCATTCTTCAATCGGCCGCTTCTGGATATCGATGATGACGTGTCTGAACTCACCACACATCATGCCCCAGAAATTGACAGGATCACCCGGGTAGGCAATGGTGATGTCGAGAATCGCATCGAACATGTCGCCCATGGATGAAAGTGCCAACGCGACCCCTCCCGCTCTTGGTGTCAACAGATGCTCATAGGCGGAACCACGTTTCTGCTTCTTTTCTTCCGTGAACCGTGTGCCTTCGACAAAATTAATGACGGATGTTGGCGTATCCCGAAATTTCTGGCATGCCTTGCGTGTTGCCTCCAGGTCCTCGCCTTTCTTTTCCGGGTGCTGGGCAAGGTAGGACTTCGAATATCGCTTCATAAAGGGCATATCCATCGCCCACCAGGCGGCGCCCAGGAACGGAAACCATATTAATTCCTGCTTGATGAAAAACTTGAGAAACGGAATTCGGCGGTTCAGCGCCGTTTGCATCGCGATGATATCCACCCACGTCTGGTGGTTCGCAATCACCAGGTACCAATGGTCTTTTCTCAGATTATCGAGACCACGAACGTCGAATATCGTCGAATTACCCACGGAAAAAATCAGCGAGTTGCAATCTACCCAGGCCTCACCAATCTTCATTAACGTCCTGCTTATCAACGCTCGTACAGGTTTAAACGGCAGCAACAGCTTCACGATAGCCAGCAAGAATATCGGCACAAAACAGATGACAGTGCTGACAGTACAAGCGGAAAAGGTCAGGAATCCCTGCAGGTTTCTTATTGTTTTCTTTAGCAAGGTGGTAGTTCCGGGGCATGCGTGCGGGGCATTTTAGCCTGAAATTGCCGGGTTTGAGTGCATCGACCATCATCATGACGCGGTTGCCGCGAATTTTGGTCTGGAGTAACGTGTTGTCTATCAATCGGGCAGCGCAGTTTAGACGGGTCCTGCCTGGCGGCAAGCAGAGAATTGGAAAGATGATCAACCTGAAAATTAACGGCGAGACTCATGAGCTGGATGTCGATCCAACGACACCCCTGTTGTGGGTCATTCGCGAGCAGGCCGGACTGACCGGCACTAAGTTTGGCTGCGGTATCGCCCAGTGTGGCGCGTGTACCGTCCACCTTGACGGATCGCCCGTCCGCTCATGCGTGGTCCCGGCCCAGGCTGCTGTCGGCAAGGACATTATGACGATCGAAGGCATAAAACCCGGCCATGGCCTGCATGCCGTGCAACAGGCCTGGATCGACGAGCAAGTGCCACAGTGTGGTTATTGTCAGTCGGGCCAGATCATGTCGGCGGTTGCCCTTCTCGCAGCCAATCCCTCGCCCAGTGATCAGGATATCGACGCCGCCATGAGCGGCATTGTCTGTCGCTGCGGGACTTACCCGCGCATTCGCCGGGGCATTAAGCGGGCAGCCGCGGCGATGAGCAATGCCAGCAATAACGGGGAGAAGGTCAATGGGTAAGTGGACGCGAAGGGCCTTCATTTCCGCAGGCGTCCTGGCAGGAGGGGTCGTCGTGTTCGGCATCGCCATTCGCCCGGGTGATCGCTCAGACAAGGTCGCCGGACTGATCGCTAACGATGAAGAAACCGTATTCAATGTCTGGGTCAAGATTGCGCCGGATAACAGAGTGACCGCCATCATTCCTCATGCCGACATGGGTCAGGGTGTACACACGACACTTGCCATGATGCTCGCCGACGAAATGGATGCTGACTGGGACCTGATTGAGTTCATGGAAGCGCCGGCGCATAAGGAATTCGCAAACTATGCGCTGGCCAAAGGTTATGCAGCTGGCGACGTAGACTTTCCATCCTGGCTGGTGGATACCGTCGACGGTTTCTTCCTGACGGCAACTAAAGCCATGAACCTGCAAATTACCGGCGGCAGTACCTCAGTGCCGACCACCGGCCAGGTTGGCATGCGAGTTGCGGGTGCAGCAACCAAAGCAGTGCTTCTGCAGGCAGCCGCGAACGCGTGGGACGTGCCGGCTTCAGAACTCAAGGCGCAAAAGAGCATCATTGTTCACGAGGCCAGTTCGAAACGAGCGCCATTTGCGGAATTTGCGCGAGCGGCGGCCGAATTGTCGCAGCCTGCCAAACCATCACTTAAAACTCCGGACGAATACACGATCATGGGTACGGACGTGCAGCGATTCGACGTTCCACCCAAAGTGGACGGCAGCGCGAAATTTGGAATCGACGCCCAGTTGCCCGGCATGAAGTACGCAACCGTCAAGGCGTCGCCTGTGTTCGGAACATTGGTTAAGTCTATCGACAACTCATCGATTCAGGACATGGCCGGCGTGCGCAAGGTCATCAACCTGGGGGACGCGGTTGCCGTCGTCGCGGACGGCTATTGGCAAGCGAAAAAAGCGCTCGACAGGCTCGACGTCGAATTCGAACAGAATGGCAACGAGTCCGTCGAGCAAAGCGATATATTCAGCCAGTTTGCGACGGACATGGACCGGGTCGTCGCCAACGGAGATGAGATTACGGATTTCTCCCAGGGCGATACGAATCTGGCGCTGACTTCAGCCGATGCAGTGGTTGAAGCGGAGTATCGCGTTCCTTACCTGGCGCATGCGCCGATGGAGCCGATGAACTGCACAGCATGGATCCACGACGACGTCTGCGAACTGTGGACCGGCACGCAGAATCCGCTCGGCTTCGCGGCGGAAGTCGCCGATACGCTCGAAATGGATATCTCGAAGGTGCAGCTGCACAACGGCTACCTCGGCGGAGGCTTCGGCCGACGCGCCTTTGCTGATTACACCATTCAGGCAGCCCGGATAGCTGCCGAAGTCCCCTACCCGGTCAAGCTAATCTGGTCACGCGAAGAAGACATGCGCCACGATCATTACCGGCAGGCGAGCATCAGTCGCTTCAAAGCGGCACTCGACAGTTCTGGAAAACCAACGGCCTGGGTCAATCAGTATGTTGAAAAGTACGATCCGGAGGAAGCGCCACATATCCCGTATAGCATCGACAACCAGTTCATTCACTACGCGGAATCGAAAACTCACGTGCCATGGGGTTTCTGGCGCAGCGTCGATCATTCGCTGCACGCATTCTTCACCGAGTCCTTCATAGACGAAATTGCCTTCCGCGCAGGCAAAGACCCATACCAGTACCGACACGATCTACTGGAGAACGCCCCGCGATTCCGGGACGTACTGGATCTTGCCGCAGAGAAGTCAAACTGGGGTGAGCCGCTGCCGGAAAACTGGGGCAGAGGTATCGCTGTTCACAAGTCTTTTGGCACGGTAGTTTCCCAGGTCGTCGAAGTGGAAATAGTCGACGGACAAGTATTCCCGCGGCGCGCGATCTGCGCAGTGGACGCCGGCTTCGCAATGCACCCGGACGGCATCAAAGCGCAAATGGAAAGCGGAATAATCTACGGCCTGACGGCGGCGCTGTACAGCGATATATCGATTCGCCGCGGTGCCGTTGCTCAAAGCAATTTTCACGACTACCAGATGCTGCGAATGGACAAGTCCCCGGAAATCGAGACTTATATCATCAACAGCGGTGCGCGGGTTGGTGGTGCCGGAGAACCCGGCACGCCGGCTATTGCTCCCGCCCTGGTCAATGCGATTTTCAATGCCACGGGAAAAAGAATTCGCGAGCTGCCGGTCAGACTGCATGACCTGACTCGTGAAGATCTCGGCTCGAAAGACGTCGCCTGATCCAACGGGCGCCTAGTCGCTACGGCTGGTTACTTCCAGAAGATGGTATCCAAACTGCGTTTTCACCGGTCCCTGCACAGTACCGATGTCCGCACTGAATACCACCTCATCGAATTCGCGAACCATCATTCCCGGCCCGAACTCACCGAGCTCTCCGCCGCGCTGGCCGGACGGACAGGACGAATGTTGCTTGGCCAGATCCGCAAAATCTGCACCATTGGTAATTTCGTCCTTAAGGGACTGACATTGTTCTTCCGTATCGACGAGGATGTGTCGTGCCGTAGCTTTGGCCATTTGAGATGCTCCGATAAGATTGCGAGTGCCGGATTATCGCTCAAATGTGCCGCCAATTGGACGCATTTTCAACTAAACTGAGCCTGTCAATCTACCTCGCTAAAACAAAAATAAGGAAGCACTAACTATGTCCGCATTCGAAAACGCAAAGAAATTTTTCACAGCCTGCGAAGCGCCCGAGGGCTGGGCCGGCTGCAAGGAGTATGTAGAAGACGGCGCCCCGCTCGTTGCCCAGTGTGAACCCCTGGTCGATGTCACAACAGTTGAGGCCTATTGCGACTGGATGCACGGGTTCGGCACGGTCACGGCAGCCGGCGCAACTTACACCCTGCACACGGCTAGTTATGACGAAAAAAACAAGGCCGCGGTATTTTTCGCCACCTACCATGCAAAACACGTAGGCGACGGCGGGCCGGTTCCACCGACCAACAAGGAAGTCGATTCTCACTACGTCTATATTCTCGAAATGAGTGACAACGACAAAGTCGCTAAGATGACCAAAGTCTGGAACGCACCATGGGCCATGCGCGGACTGGGATGGATCGAATAGATCACCTGGTCTATGCGGCGCCGGATCTTGAAGCTGGCGTCAACAAGATCGAATCACTCACGGGAGTACGGGCGGCTGTCGGCGGCAGCCATCCAGGCATGGGTACACGAAACGCGCTTGTGTCACTGGGACCCGACGTCTA
Source organism: Woeseiaceae bacterium (assembly GCA_024640315.1). Classification (GTDB taxonomy): domain Bacteria; phylum Pseudomonadota; class Gammaproteobacteria; order Steroidobacterales; family Woeseiaceae; genus SZUA-117. The sequence continues at coordinate 66,704 of JAHEFF010000012.1, read as the reverse complement.
TCTCGAGATAATCGCACCGGATCCTGCGCAGGTTGATTACCGAAGTCCTCGCTTATTCAGGGTTGACGAAGCAGACGTACCGCAGCTCACCACCTGGGCTGCGAAAAGTGATGATATCGCCGCAATCGCGTCGGCCAGGCTGACCGATGGGAGCACTCCTGGCGCACCGATGGCTGGCAGCCGCATCACGCCCGATGGTACAACGCTTACGTGGGAGCTTACCGACCCGTATAGAGAAATCGCAGCCGGTGCGGTTCCATTTTTCATCAATTGGCGCGCCTCACCGCATCCGGCTCGAAGCGCACCTGGCGGCGTCACACTGGCTGGCTTCCGGATCGAACATCCCGCTGCAGATTTTGTGCGCGCCGCTTTTGACGCTCTCGGGCTGCAAGTGCCGGTCGATGAAGAGTCGCAAGTTGCGCTGATTGCAATGATCGATACGCCGCGGGGCCAGATCGAGCTGCGCTAGTTCAGAAACCGAAGACCAATAGCCCGGGAAAGGCCGGGGAAAAGACACAGGAATGCAAATCCCATGAAGAAACTGCTCATCATTTTTCTCTGTTTGCACCTGTCACTGACCACAGCCGCCGACGAGGCGACGGATCGTGATGCGGTGATTCAGGCCATTGATGACTTTTTTGCAGCGATGACGGCACGGGACGTCGATAAAATGCGCTCGCTCATGACACCAGACGGAATTATTTACGGCTACCGGGAAACCGCAGAAGGATTGCAGGTGGTTCGCCCGACACACAGTGCCTACCTCGAAAACCTTGCAACAGGCGAAGGCACACTGGTTGAGCGCTATTGGAATCCAAAAGTCATGATTTACGATCGCCTCGCAACTGTCTGGACACCGTACGATTTCCATGTTGACGGTATTTTCGATCACTGCGGAGTAAATAACTTCAGCATGCTGCGGACTGATCACGGCTGGGTTGTTGCGGGTGTGGTGTTCTCGATAGAAAGCGAAACATGCGAGGAGAGCCCGCTCGGGCCTTTCTCGCCGACAGAATAAATGATGCGACATTTCATCACATATCTGCGTCTTGCCGTGACCGTCGCTTTTTATGTAATCGGCGCGTTGGCAGAAGCAACATTCTGGTTGCGGAATTTTGGCGGGAATCGCGGCCAATGATTGGAAGAATCGCGGCCGTTGCTTTTGGAGTGCTCATCGCCGTTGCATTAATCATCGTGGTGCAGATGATTGGCCATGCCATCTACCCGCCCCCGACCGGAATCGGCGCCGACGATCCCGATGCGCTGGCAGCAATGGTCGCATCGGCACCTGTCGGGGCCTTGCTGTTCGTCATCCTTTCATATGTTGTTGGTGCCTTCGGTGGCGGGATGCTCGCGGCCCTGGTCGCTCGGCAAACGCCCTTTATGTACGCCAGTATTGTCGGCGCTTTCGTGCTGGCGGGAACGATAATGAATCTATATGCGATTACCCATCCATTGTGGTTCGGGGTCACATCCGTCGTGGCAATTGTCGCAACCGTATTGCTTACGGGACGAATTGCGCCGATGATGATCAGTGAGAAACAGGACTGAACAAGGGAATATCGGGGAAGACCAAACCCGGGAAGAGCAGCAAAGATACGGTGGTTGGCGTCACGTTTATCTTCACGGAGCTGTCGACATGAATGATTCGGCGGAAAACCACGTGCCATGGATCCTGTGGCCGTTTTACGCACTCTGGAAACTCTTAACGCTGATTCTCAGCATAACCGGGCGCATTATCTGCGCGTTGCTCGGGATGGCGATGATGGTCGCCGGCGTTGCGATATCGATGAGCGTGATCGGCGCGATCATCGGGATACCGCTGGCGTCATTTGGCTTCCTGCTGGCGATCCGCGCGCTATTCTAGGAACGAGAAGCTGCTGAAGTCCGGAAGGGTTGTCTTTTCTCTGGCCAGTTCCAACTCATAAACAGCCTGGCCAAGCTCGCGCAGAAATGGCAAACCGATTTCATCGTACTCATACAGGTTGTCATTAAACGTATGATTGGCGTTCGTGTAGATAGTGGCTGCCAGTATGAATTCGACGCCATTTTCGGTGTCAATGACGTACGCGGCATCAGACAGAAAACCATAGGCATCGCCAACTTTATTGAATATTCGGATGTGCGGCGGAATTCTTTCCTCATTGCCGCCAAACATCAGAAATTTGACATAGCCGTCCGGATATTCTGCAGTGCCTGAATATTCGTCGATTCCGCTGTCACCCGGGTATGCCGACATATTTCGATAAACAAACTGATAATCATCCTCCGTCAGGCTGAAACGTCTGCCCTCCGCGACGGCATCCGGAAAAATCAATGCCAGGATGACATCATGCATATCTTGCAGCGAATAGGCGTTCTTCTCGGCAAAATCTTTCGGGCGCTCGTGCAACTCGCCGGAAATAATTTCCGCTTTACCCAATAAAATTGGCGCCTCATTGACAAAGGCAATATCACTCTTCTGTGCGCTTTGTTCAAAAATAACCTGGTCGCCATCAATGAAGACCACGGGATTTGTCTTTTGATTCGCCTCAATACTCAATGCAAGCTCGAGCCTGTGCATAATTCGGGTGTCCGTGTAGGCTTTCGCTTGTAAGGCTTCGTTCAACGATTTCTGTCCAAGAAACTCGTACAACCTGTTGAATGCGTCGTTGTCGCTGACGAGCAGTATCTTGCGGATATAGTGCCCAATCGTCGGCAGACCGGTCGGCGAGGTCGAATCCGTAATCACTGGCGATTGCGAATCATCTGCGACCCCGGTGATCATTGTGGTGTCGCGCGTCAAGCCGTCGATGTTCAATTTGTTAATTTTCTCGAGCGCCAGCAAAGCGGTTGGCAATTTTACTGTACTTGCCGGATAGAAATATTCGTTGGCGTCAACGCGATATCGAAAAGACGTGAACGTCGGCCTGTTTCCCGGGTCCCGGTCGATCTGTGTGTAGATAACCTGCAATCGGTAGGTCTCGGGGTTACGCATCACATCGGCAAACCGGTGCGGCTGTGATCGCAGGAAGTCCTCGAGGGAACCATTCCATTCATAAAAGTCGGTACAGCCGCTGCTCATCAGCATCGCCGCGAGCAAGAACGAGACCAGGGAATATCGGTGACGGCTTTTCATGCCAGCCAGTATCGCTCCCGGCTGAAAATATGCAAATTGATGCGTTAAAGTAGGCAGGAAGATTCGGGGAGGAAAAATCATTGTCTGTATCACGGTTGCAACACATAACGAAGATCGGTGTCGAACAGATGGGCGATCTTGCGGATAGCCTGGACGATCCCGAGGTTTTGCGCCTCGAGAATCTGGACATCGATATTTTACCGCCCGATTCAGCCATCGCGTATACCCAAGGTGCCATCGTCGACGACGATGCGAATAGCTATCTGCCGTTCCTTGGTCTTGACTCGCTCAGGCAGGCGGCAACCTCGTTAGTCGGCCGACAGTCCGGAAACGACTATGACTGGAAAACAGAATCCGTCATCAGCGCCGGCGGTCTTTCGGGAATTTTGAACGTTCTTTTCGCGATACTCGAACCAGGCGACGAAGTACTAATGACGGACCCGACTTATGTGGGGCTGATCAACCGCGTTCGACTCGCCGGTGGCGTTCCCCGATTCGTGCCGCTCCTGCCCAGCCCTGGTGGCTGGAAACTTGACCATGATGCCCTTAGCAGGATTGAACCCCGAACGGTCAAGGCGATGCTCGTCATGAGCCCCTCTATGCCAACCGGCTCAGTTTTCGACGAAGGCGACTGGCAGGCACTGGTCAACTTTTGCAGCGAAGCAGATTGCTGGCTGATCAATGATTCAGCGATGGAACGCATCCTGTTTGACGGCCGCGAAGTGCTCCACCCGGCCGCATATTCCGGTATGCGCGACAAGGTCATTACGGTTGGCTCGGCATCCAAGGAATACCGGATGATTGGCTGGCGAGTCGGCTGGATTGTCGGACCGGCTGTGATCATGGCGGATATCGCAAGAGTAAGCATCACGAATGTTGTATGCCAGACAGGGATTGCGATGGGTGCAGTCGCCACCGCGATTGAGGACCAGAACGACGGCGTTTACGAAAGCGCGCGCGAACTCCAGGCGAGGCGGGACTTGATTCTCAGCGAGTTGGCAGATTTCACAGTCATACCGCCACACGGGGGATGGTCGCTCCTGGTGGATGTCTCGCCTCTGGGACTCGATGGGCCTGCTGCCTCGCGACTCTTGCTCGAAAAAGGGAAGATTGCGGCGACACCGATGATCAATTGGGGCGGCGCTCATTGCTCAAATTATGTCCGACTGGTGTTCTCGAACGAACCTGTCGACCGTCTGCGCGGAATTGACGACCGTTTCAAGCGGGCGCTAATGTGACCTGACTGGAGGTGCTACTTTATGAATCAAAGATATACAGTTGAAAAGGCACTTGAGCTCGTTGCCGGTTCTGATGACAAGGCCTACGGCGTACTGCTTGAGAACGGCACAATGGAACTCGGTTATTACAAACCTGACGGTGTCGACCCGCAGCAACCTCACACGCAGGATGAAATCTATATCGTGCAATCCGGCAGGGGCATATTTGTCTGCGGTGAAGAGCGCAACCCGTTCGAGCCCGGCGAAGCACTCTTCGTACCCGCAGGTGTCGTGCATCGATTCGAGGATTTCAGCGATGATTTTGCAGCCTGGGTAGTCTTTTACGGACCCGATGGCGGAGAGAGTTAGTTCGTAATGATATTCTGCAGGCGGAATCTCAGCACATCGTCGCGTCTCTTGTGCCGCTCGTACTGTTCTGGGGCATGAAGAAGCGGAAAGGGATCGAATAGCATGGAATACACAGGCTCCTGCCATTGCGGCGCCATTGGCTTCACATATCGAACGTCGCTGGCGCCAGGCGAATGGTCTGTCCGGGCCTGCCAGTGTTCTTTCTGCCGCGCTCACGATGCTTTGAGCACGTCAGACCCCGACGGTGAAATAGACTTCACTGCCGAAGTTCCTGGTCTCCTGCAGCGGTATCGCTTCGGCCTTGGTACAGCCGATTTTCTGATCTGCCAGCGCTGCGGTGTCTATGTCGGCGCGGCAATCAAGTCAGACTGCGGAACGTTCGGCATCATCAACACGCATGCGCTTTCCGACGCGCCCGCAAACCTGGCAGCTGCCGCACCCATCAGTTACGACGCCGAGAACTCGGAAGGAAGAGTGTCGCGCCGCGGACAGCGCTGGACGCCTGTGCAGCAATTACCGGACTGAGCGCCAGACAACTTCTTTGATGTCGGTCAGGCCCGCGTCAAGAAACTTGGGCGGACAGTTATCGATATCGTCCTGCTCAGCAACACGCTCAAGATCATTCCAGAGCGCCGACATTTCATCTGCCGTCACCGCAAATGGCGGCCCCTGGACGACTGCCTGGTCGTACTCCAGCGTAACAATCAGCTGCCGGGCAGCCGATTTCAGTAACCCCCGGGTATGCGCGGCATATTTTTGCCGTATCAGCGGATCGACAGCAACCAGCGCGCCACGATCATAAAGTGCGTCAAACGACGACAACTTGAAACTGAAGTAGTCACCGCAGTAAATCGAGATCGGCAATTGAATAGCCGAGAAGCGAGTCAGCGAGCCTTCCTGGTCTGTCACGAACTCGAGGCCCTGCTCCGCAAAGAAATGGCGCACCGCAATTTCCGAAAGTTCAACGCCGACAACGTCGTGACCTCGTCGTGCCAGCCAGGCCAGATCGGGAGATTTGCCACAGAAAGGAACGAGGACGCTACCGGACTTCCAGCACCAGTGCCTCTTCAGCCCGGCGTTGCCGTCGGGCTCGTGCCAGCCGGTCCTGCCGTTTGCCCAGCGATCATGCCAGTCTTCAGTCGTCAACGGAGAAAACCCATCATGGCTACGCCAACCCCCAGTTCGCCCCGGACGACAAGTGAGGCGAAAATGGCTTTGTTTGGCGACTCCACTCGGTCAACGAAACGCTGATGGAATTTCGAATGTCTTTCCGGCCTGGGCATTCAGGAATCCCTCGAGCCCGTCGGCAAAACACCTCTTCGCAGAGCTTGCCGAAGCCATGCCACGCAAACAATATGCCGGTGTACACCGGCAGAACAACAATCGGCCAGAGCCTGAGCGTTGCGTGAGATCGGGACATCAATTGATTACTCATTCCTGCACTCCATGCCGCCGGCCTTGCGCTGCGCGGTGATTGCATTATTCATTTTAGCATCGGCCGTGCGTGCTCGAAAAGTGATGCGGGTTCGGTCCAGGCCGGTTTACCCGTACCGAGCCAAAGGGTTACTATCTGCGCCCCGTGTATGAGCGCCGAAAACGGCGGTCGTTTGATTGACGAGACAAATCTTTATGGCAAACGCATCGATTATCGATGGCAAGGCCAAAGCCGCCGAGCTATCTGAAGAAATATCCGCGAAAACGAGCGAGCTGCTGGAACGAACGGGCGTCAAACCCGGCCTGGCAGTTGTCATCGTTGGCGAAGATCCCGCAAGTCAGGTTTACGTTCGCAACAAGAAGCGGACGGCAGAAGCCTGCGGATTTCATTCGGTGCAGCACACGCTGGCGGAGGAATCATCCCAGGATGCTGTCCTGAGTTTGATCAATGACCTCAACAATGATGCGGCAATTCACGGAATCCTGGTCCAGCTGCCATTGCCATCCCACCTCGACGAGCTGACGATTACCCAGTCAATCGTGCCGGAAAAAGATGTCGACGGATTTCATTTCAAGAACATTGGCATGCTCACGGCAGGACACCTGGACGGCGCGTTCGTGCCTTGCACGCCAGCAGGCTGCATGCTGATGATCGAGGACCATCTTGGCAAGGACCTGTCCGGGCTGAATGCCGTCATCATCGGCCGTTCAAATATCGTCGGTAAACCAATGGCAAGCCTGTTACTGAAAGCCAATGCGACCGTGACGATTTGTCACAGTCGAACCAAGAATTTGCCGGACGTCGCTCGAAATGCCGATATCCTGGTTGCGGCGGTTGGTCGCCCGAAAATGGTCGGCGGTGACTGGGTCAAACCCGGTGCCGTAGTCATTGATGTCGGCATTAACCGCATCCAGGTTGAAGTTGAAGGAGAGACAAAGAACAAATTGGTTGGAGACGTCGATTTCGAAGCCGCATTGGGTAATGCCGGTGCCATTACCCCGGTGCCAGGTGGTGTCGGGCCGATGACCATCGTCATGCTGATGGCCAATACGCTGCAATCCGCGGAGAGGGCGGCAGCGCGCTAGAAACTCCGTTTCGATTGAATCAAGAACTGAACGCTATCGATGGTCGGATCTCCGTCCAGCGGAAAGGCAACGTCGATGTGGACAACGTCACGGCCGCTGGCACGGGTCGGCGCAAGCCTCAGGCCGAGACCAACGTCTTTGAGCCATCCCAGCGGCTTGCTACCCACGGCATTATTTCCCCAGACGCGGCCGACATCCGCAAACACAGCGCCACCGACCCTGAATAGTTTGAACGGGTACCAATCGGTAAAATACCGTTCTTCAACGGTAAACATCAATCGCGACTCTCCGGTCTGATAACGGTGCGGGTAGCCACGAAGACCGGTATCTCCGCCAAGGTCGAGGAGGTTGTCCAGGTCGAGGTTGTTTCCCTTGCTACCGTCTACCGTCATGAAAAACAGGCGCTTGCTGGAAATCTGGTTGTAATAACGGGCATTCACCGATATTTCGTTATTCGCCGAACTGCCCTCATCAACCCGGCCCGTCAACGCCGATGACAGCAGCAACGCCTTTTTATCCATTGCGCCGAAACCGGTGCTCGCTTCGAAGCGATACAGGACAGACTCACGATCTGAACCAAGGTCTTCTGTTGCGTAACCGACGCTCGCCCAGAGCCGCGTGCCAAGGTAGAAATCCTCGGTCCTGTCGATCTGGTCGCGGTTTGACGTTGATTCGTAACGATCCTCCAGCAATTCGTAGCCGATGAACGGGTAGACAAGCTTGCGATCGGCGGGTACCAGTGCCGGCAAAGCGCCGCCCGTCACAGGAGAGAACTGGTTGTCGTCGTAGACGATGCCGGTTGTCCAACGACGCACCCAACCGTTTTGCAGGCCCGGCGACCAGCCGAAAAATGACGTATGTCTATTCGTATCCACAGCGTATTCGGCCGCTTCATTGCCAATGTCATAGAAGGACTCTTCGCGCGCATTGTTATACAACGTCGCGCCGGCAGACCAGCGGGCATCGAGCTTATAGAACGGTCGAATCACCTGGATATTATTGGTATGGCCATCCGAGCTGTCGGCAAGTTCAAGAAAAAGTGATGTCCATGTATGGCCAAGCATTCTGTCGGAGTACTGAAAAGAACTCGTTTCGCGATCGACATCGTCGGTGTAATTAAGACGCAGTGCGATGCCCCGACCCAGCAGGTTCTTTTCTGATACGGTAAATTTCACCCTGTTTTCGCCACCGGAACGCGAGATTGACATTCCAGGCATCAGGGTCCAGAGATCCCTTGTCCACACCCGAATATCGACGACGCCGTTTTCGTAGCGTATCGGCTCTATCCTTACATCGTAAAAATAGGCGTTCTGCCGCATGAGCCGCTCGGACTCCTCGAGCACGCGCTTTGAAAAAATATCGCCAGATCGCAAAAGCAATTGATCTCGAATGACAGAATCACGAGTGACAATGTGCAAGCGATTGGCCAGGCGATAGAGCGATTTGTTTTCGCCAGGCTTCGTCGTGTCGAATACATTCTTCTTGTCGTAAATAATTTCGCCGATGATGGCGCCCTGAGCTTCAAGTTCTGCGTGCGAAGGGATTTTTGGCTCAACGGCCTCATCGGCGGATGTCGCTGTCCAGACCAGCATGAAGAACAGCAATGCGACAAATTTGGAGGCGTCATTCACCGCGCTAATTTAGCACCGATACCACCTGAAAGTGCCGTGAAAGGACACGCTTTGCGTTCTCTGTTGCCCTGCGACCGGTAGAATAGGGACAGCGAAATACAGGAGTAAGTGGTTTTGAGGAAAAGCGGGAGTAACTTCCGAACAATCTGGCAGAAACCGGACGATCGGGAAACGGTACAGATTATCGACCAACGGCGCCTGCCACATGAATATGTCGTCCAGGACCTGAGGACCTGGCGTGATGGTGCTGTCGCCATCAGCGACATGCTGGTCCGCGGCGCGCCCTTGATTGGGGCAACGGCAGCGTGGAGCCTGTACCTCGCCGCGCTGGAAGGCCGTAATACATCAGACCAATCGGCATTTGTAGCTGAAGCGGCAGAGGCGCTCGGCGCAACGCGACCAACGGCGGTCAATCTGCGCTGGGCAATTGGCCGCATGCGAAGCGTCATTGACTCTGCAGATCGCGGACTGGACCTGGTTTCATTGCTTGAAACAGAGGCCCGGGACATTTGCGACGAGGATATCGAAATTTCCCGGGGAATCGGCGAGCACGGCCTCAAGCTGATCGAACAAATCGCGGCGACCAAGCAGGGAGAACCGGTCAACATCCTGACACACTGCAACGCCGGCTCGCTGGCAACGATTAACTACGGCACGGCGACCGCGCCTGTCTATTTTGCACACGCAAAAGGCATCAACGTACACGTGTGGGTCGATGAGACGAGGCCCCGCAACCAGGGCTCTCAACTGACCGCATGGGAACTCGCCGAGAATGGCGTACCGCATACGCTGATCGTCGACAATGCCGGCGGACACCTGATGCAACACGGGCTCGTCGATATCTGTATTACCGGCACCGATCGGACGACGCGGACGGGAGATGTTGCCAACAAGATCGGAACCTATCTCAAGGCGCTCGCGGCCCATGACAATAACGTACCGTTCTACGTTGCGTTGCCATCCACAACGATCGACTGGACGATCAGTGATGGCTTGCGCGACATTCCGATTGAGGAACGCGACCCGGAGGAAGTCCGCAGCATATACGGGCGCCATGGAAGCGAATTGTGCTCGGTAGATACGGTAGCGTCGACCACGAATATCAGCAACATTGCGTTCGATGTTACTCCGGCGAGGTATGTCACAGGACTGATCACTGAACACGGCATCTGCGCTGCCAGTGAGGAAGGCCTGGTGTCATTGTTTCCGTCCCAGGCTCCTCGAAAAGAATGATCGACGAAGGCTACATCAAGTTCGAGTCGGACTGGACAAAGACCGCGGCACTCGACTACCCGGAAATCGACGAACTCGTCTATTGGCGCAGGCCACTTTATGCAGCGGGTTTAATTGGCCACTATGCCGACGTTGGCATCGGCTATGGAAACATCAGCGCCCGGCTGTCGAAAAACACGGGATTCATCATCAGCGGAACACAAACCGGTCATTTGCAGGAACTTGACAGCAGTCATTTTGCATTGGTCAGCAAATACGATATTAACCACAATATCGTGTCATCTTCGGGCGCCACCGAAGCATCGTCGGAATCAATGACTCATGCAGCGATTTACGAACTCGACGACAAAATCCGCGCAGTGGTTCATGTCCATAGCGACAAATTGTGGGTAGGATTGAACAGCGTGTTACCGACGACCAATGCAGACATTCCGTACGGCACGCCGCAGATGGCAAGTGAGTTTGACCGCTTGTTCAGCGAAACAGAATTTCCGCAGACGGGACTTGCGGTAATGGCAGGTCATGATGCCGGCCTGATCAGCATCGGAAGCAATCTGCAGGAAGCAACCGAACGAATTCTTGTACTTCACGAAGAATTCATGAGCTGAAACCCAGGCCCTCAAGGACCGCGACGTATGATGAAG
>JAHEFF010000012.1:0-55872 GCA_024640315.1 Woeseiaceae bacterium | reverse complement strand
TGATGCCGGCCTGATCAGCATCGGAAGCAATCTGCAGGAAGCAACCGAACGAATTCTTGTACTTCACGAAGAATTCATGAGCTGAAACCCAGGCCCTCAAGGACCGCGACGTATGATGAAGATCAAAACGTTAATGCTCCTGACGATCGGCCTCATATGCATGGCGTCGCCGGCGATTGCCGACACGGTCGACATTCGCGAGTGGCTGATTCCGTGGGAGAAATCCGAGCCGACCGACGTATTTGTTGATGACCGTGGTCGGGTCTGGTTTACAGGTTTCGGCGGCCACTACATCGCCAACTTTTCACCGGAAACGGCGGACTTTAATCGTTACGATCTCCGCAAAGGCGCCGCTCCGTCGGCGCTACTTGTCGACGGCAACCAAATCATCTGGTACGCAAGCAATGGGCGCCGGCACATTGGCACGCTGGACCCCGGCACCGGGCGAACCATTGAATACGAGATGCCGGACAGCAAAGCGAAGGGCCTGCGTTCGCTTGCTTTTGACCGACATGGCGACGTGTGGTTTACCGCCGAGGATGGCAATTTCGTTGGCCGACTGGGGGTCGCCGGGAAAGTGATTGACCTGCTGCCTCTGCCAGCCAGGAAGTCCCGGCCATTCGGCATCACCGTCAGCTCTGCGAACGAATTATGGGTGACTGCGTCCGGACAAAACTCGCTGCTACGTATCGACGCGGTTGCCATGACAATCACGGCAATCAAAATGCCCGACGAGGACTCGCGCCCACGCAGAATCGTTACTTCACCCGACGGTCAGGTCTGGTATGCAGACTACGAACTCGGTCGGCTCGGCCGATACAATCCGCAAACCGCGGCATTCACGGAATGGCGGATGCCGGGCGGCGATGGCAGCCGACCCTTCGGCATGGCGATCGACCGGAATGATCGCATCTGGCTGGTGGAGACCGGCCGCATTCCCAACCGGCTCATCGGATTCGACACTGACGCAGAGACGTTTCTCACTGAGACCGACATTCCAAGTGGGGCCGGGGCAGTAAGTCAGCTGTTCTATTCCGAAATCTCGGGCGAAATCTGGTTTGCGACCGCGACGAATTACATCGGCCGCGCCAAGATCCACTGAATCGGGCATCGAAACGCCTACTCAGGTTCGTCGTTATCGACGGCGACGGGATCAAGCCGGAATCGATAGGTCCTGCAAGTACGGGCGGTCGCAAGAATTTGCCCCGGGCCAATAGGTTCAAAATTCGACTTCTTAATGGCGCGCAACGCCGGCTTCGAGAAAATCTTGTGCGTGTATTCTGTCACTACCGGCCGGGAAATCCTGCCGTTTGCCTTGATCTTGAAACACACGGTCGCTTCGCCTTCAATCCTGTCGCGGCGCGCCACCGAAGGGTATTTCGGAAAAGCGGTCAGCGCGGGGACCCGGTCGGTCGTCGTGTCGATGAAATGGGTAACGCCGACCGAATCCTCCGGGACGGCAAATGCCTGCAATGCCGCGAGAACAAGAATGCCCGTAACAGAAGCCGTGAAAGCGGAGTGCCTAGTCTTCCGATCCCTCATCTTCCTGGTTCTTCCTGTCATCAATTTCGACTTCCGGCTGCACCGGATAGACCGCATCCATATACATCGCCCTGGCGATCTTCAATGTCCGCACGCCCGGATTCAGCTCCTCAGCTCGCAGAAGATCCTTGTCCGCCCTCTCATACTGCTTCGTCATGATGTAGACGACAGCCCGGTTGTTGTAGCCACGCCAGCTCTTGTCGTTACGCGTGAGGAGGATGTTGCAGTATTTCAACGCTTCGCTGTATTTCCCCAGCTTGATGTAACCGGCACAGAGATTGGATAGCGCGGCCTCCTCCTCGCGACGTCCATGAGCAATTTCGAGACCCTCCAGGGTCAGCCTGACTCCCGCCTCGGCATCATCTGCAAGCAGCGCCCTGGCGCCCTCAGCCAGTGGTGCATTCCGCGGTCCGATAACCGTCGTCGGATTTTGCGCGCGATTGATTCTGTCGGCACCCTGGCCCCAGCACAAAGGTGCAATAAGCAGTGTAAATATCAGGATACTGAGTCGGCTGCACATATTGGAACTCCCGTGACGCCCTTAATATTAACAGCAAGCTGCATCGGACCCGACGTGGCGCTGAATTGCGTTAGTAATCAGACCAGATTTTCCTGGAAAAATTCAATCAGCAGACGCCCGTTTTTCTGCCGTGGAAGGGCGCCATGGCGGCAAAATCGTGGCAACGCTCGAACTGGGGACCATTTTAGCCGATTAAGGACATGCCCTGCGGTCTTCCCTAAAGAACGAAAAACGCCCGCCACCGGGAATCCGGTCGCGGGCGCAGGAGTTATTCGATTCTCGGGGATCAGGACTCTTTTTCGATGCGCCCCCTGATATTCGAGAAATCGAGACCGCCGCTGCCATCATCCACAATGATCAGATCCTCATCGACATCGCTGACATCAATTCCACCGGATCCATCATCCACGGTCACGCTGCCGGCAACGCCACGAACCTTGATGCTGCCTGAACCGTCATTGATCGAGATGTCGCCGCCAACGTTGCTGACTGTTATCGAACCGGACCCATCGTCAATTTCAACGGTGCCGCCGACATTGCTCATCGTTATCGAACCTGATCCGTCATCCAGCATCACGTCGCCATGAACGTTACTGACTTCGAGGGACCCGGAGCCATCGTCAATCTCCAGGTGCAGCCCATCCGGCATGCGAACCTCGAGCTGGATAGCCGGAGTCTCGCCCCAACCGAACATCCGGTGATCGAAATATGCCTTGAGTATTGCCGTGTCGCCGTCTTTTTCCAGCCCCAGGTTCATGTCTGACTCGATTTTCTTTCGCGCTTTATCTTCATTACCGGTACCAACCTGTATGGTCGCTGTCACCGTAATCACATCGGATCCGGATATGCCCACGACGTTTAGGCTGCCACTGCCGGCATCGATGCTGAGCGTGTCGACGCCCTCTGTGTCCAGGCTGAGTTCGCGGACCTCTTCGTAGCCGTCTGCGGCAAACGCCAGGCTCGCCGTAAACATCGCCATTATCAAAATGCTGCGCATAACTTTACCCCTTATGCTCTGCATGGCCCATGGACCAGGCCACCCATTCGCTTGCCAATAGAACTTAGATACCAGGGAACGATAAATGGTTGCGAATTGCCGGAAGAATTATCGTTCGAAGCGACTTAGCAGTGCGTCGAGGTCCGCTCGGGACAACCAGTGACCGCGGATCATGACGCCATGGATACGCCGGGAATTGGTGATATCTGCAAGTGGACTCGCGTCAAGCACGACAAGATCACCGATCAGGCCCTGCCGAACACTCCCCCATGTTTCTTCCTGGTCAAAGAAGCGGGCGGCATTGACCGTACCAGTTCTGATTGCTTCGTATGGTGTCAAACCGGCTGCCACAATCAGTTCCAGTTCCTGATGCAGTGCAAACCCGGGCACATTGAATACCTGGGGCGAGTCCGATCCGAGCAGCAGGCCCGCGCCGGCTTTGTGCAGTGCCAGAATCAGCTGCTGCCGCAGACGCATCGCGCGGGCAGCGGTATTGGCATCAAAATTTGCGTCGCCCAGGAGATCATTCTTGTATTGCACCCACTGTGTCACGGTACCCGGGCGCATGTATTTCATTTCCGAGCGGTCCGCCAGGTCCTCGGCAGCGAGTTCCGGCGAGACTACATGAACAAACAGCGAATCGGTCGGAACATTCCAGACACCGGCGGCAGCTGTTGCAGCAGCAATGCCGGCGATTTTGCCTTCGTCAGCCTGATCGGCAATGAAAACACCGAAAAAGCCCGCCAAACCGCCTGAAGGATCAACGTTGGGCCACAACAGTGTTTCCATGTAGCCGTCGAGATGATCAATCGTTGCGATCCCTGCCTCCAGCGCACGCGGAACACCGACATCCTCCGGAACATGACCGGCGAAGGGTATACCCAGTTCGTTCGCGGTTTCAGCGATGGCGTCAAATTCACCCCGGGTGAGTCCCGGGTGTATTTTCAGAAAATCGTAACCCGCCGCATGTTGCGCCCTGACCATGTCGCTGCCAGCCTCCGGGCTGCCAACACTGCGGCCGTTGAACGAGGGACCCGACGTGATGAGCCTGGGGCCAAGTGTTTCACCATTCTTGATGCTTTCCCTCAGCTCCAGGTGCGACGGTTGACCGAGCATGCCACGGACGGTCGTGACGCCGTTCGCAACATACAGGCTCAGAACTCGCTCAAGATCCCGGGAATCCGGCCCCGGGACGTGGCCATGCATTTCTACAAGTCCAGGCATCAGGTAGCGATCAGTCCCGTCAACAATCATGGCATCGTCAGGAACCGCCGTTGAACCAAAATCACCGACGGAAGAAATCAGGCCGTCACTGACGATGACTGTCTGTGATTTGACGATCACGTCAGAGGTCATCGGCACGACATTGACGTTAACAAATGCGACCGTTTCCGCATTCGCGACGGCCGCAAGAAGCAGCGACGTGATTGCTGGAATTAAGTAGAGACGCATCATCCGATCCCCGAAGTTAGTTGCTTGCTGTTTGGACAAACCATGTCCGGTCAGTTCCCGTCACTGCGCGTGGCCTGCCAGACTCAGATCACCTGCTTCAACGTTTCCCGGCTGATATTGCCTCCGCAGACCACGATGACGACGTTTTTCCCCTTATAGTCTTCTGCGACATCAAGGAAACCTGCGATTGCGACTCCGGCGGCTCCCTCAAGCAGCATGTGATGGGAGTCGATGAATGCGCGCATTGCATCGGCGATCTGTTCTTCGGTCACGATGACATAACGGTCGGTGACATCGCGACAAATATCGAAAGTAATAGCATTCGCCTCGATGCCGCCGGCGGTCCCGTCGGATAACGTTGGCTCGCTCGGCAGATCGAGAATTTCGCCTGCCTTCACCGATTCTGTCATCACCGCAGAAGCGCTGGGCTGACAGGAAACGACTTCGACTGCCGGGTTAATTGATTTCAGGTAAGCGCCGACGCCGCTGATGAGTCCGCCACCACCAACAGCGATGAAAACTGCGTCTACCTGCGTCAGTTGCCGCGAGATCTCGACGCCACAAACACCCTGCCCGGCGATGACCTGCTCATCGTTGTACGGGGAAAGATAGATCATGCCGTTTTCTACGGCGTATTCACGAGCGTGCATTTCCGTATCCAGGCCGTCTGTGCCGAAGAACCGGACTTCGCCTCCTGCTCGTCGAATGCCGTCCACTTTGGCTGTTGAGGTCTGTTCGGGAACGAAGATGACACCGGTCACACCAAGTTTTTTCATTGCGAAAGCAATCGCTGCCCCGTGATTTCCACTGGAAGCCGCAACGCAGCCTGCCTTTCGCTCGTCGGGTGTCAATGACAGCACCTTGTTGAATGCGCCACGCAATTTGAAGGAACCGGTGTGTTGCAGGTTATCAAGCTTCAGAAAGACATTGGCGCCGGTTAGCTCGCTGAAGTATGGCGAATAGTCTAATGGCGTTTCACGTATATAGGGGCCGATCCGATTTGCGGCAAGTACAATGTCGGCTGGCAATCGGTCTCTGTTCATTTTTTTGCATCAACTTTCGAAAGCAAGCGTTCTCTGAGGTGGACCAGGAAAGTGGGCCTGACCTCGGGTACGGCATCCAACACTTTGCGGTCCGACTTTTTTTTCACTGGGTCTTCAGTTGAAAGAAAGTTCCGGCCGGCGTCCGATCCCAGTCGTATACACATGTCGAATTCATCTCCAGTCTGCATTTGAACCCTGTGGGAGCCAGGCAACCGTCGCAGGGAAGACGAGCTTAGCCGGGATGAATGTATCCAACAAGCAGCCGGCCAGAAATCTGCGATTCAGGCCTCCTTGAAGGCATTACGGCTGGAGGCTCCTGCAAAATTGTTCGACCTGCTTTTTCTTCAATTCGCAGCCTGGAACGGCGGGCTGTTGCCGGAAACGACACAACAGGCTGAGTCCTGTGTAAGGGGCAATCACGGGGCTTTACTCTCTAAGTTTGACGCCAGTGGCCGGCGCTACTCAGAACCAGCGTTCTGTTTTGAGCAGTCAACCCATGATTTGCGGCATTCGGACTTCAGATGGAATTGGCGCTGAAAGTATCGCAACTGTCCGGACTGCCGTTTTCGAATCCGGTCCTGAACCATTTGACCCGCTGTGCCGAGCTTCCGTGGGTAAACGAATCCGGTGCAACCCTGCCAGTTGACTGCTTTTGCAACCTGTCGTCTCCGATCGCACTTGCAGCATTTAGTGCTTCTTCGATATCACCACGCTCGAGCACAATGTTGGTGCCGCGAGCCGTCCAGTTTGCCCAGACACCGGCGAAGCAATCTGCCTGCAATTCCAGGCGAACTGACAATTGGTTGGATTCAACTTCGCCGGACTGCCGCCTGATTCGATGCACCTCATCAGAAATACCCAACAGATTTTGAACATGATGACCGATCTCGTGGGCAATGACGTAGGCCTGCGCGAAATCGCCAGGTGCATTAAAGCGTTGCTGCAGATCACGATAAAAGGAAAGATCGATGTAAGCATTCTTGTCTGCGGGACAATAGAATGGACCCATGGCTGCCTGTCCGAGCCCACATGCGGAAGGCGTAGTCCCATCAAAAATAATCAACCTTGGTTCTTCGTAACGCCTGCCAAGGTCCGAAAATATTTGACTCCAGACCTCCTCAGTATCGGCTATTACGACGGAGATCATGTCCACCATGGGATCGTTGGCAAGGTCACCGGGCCGCGACCCGCTTTCGCTACGTGAAGCAGGAACACTCGCCTCACGCATTCCGTCGATCAGGAAACTCGGGTCGACTCCAAAATAGAGCGCCATCAGAATCAGAACAATCGTGCCAATTCCGCCTCCGGCGATTGACCGGCCACGACCGGACCCTCGTCGATCAACCACATTTTTGCTTCGCCTGCCACTTTGCCATCGCACGTTGTATTCTTCCCAGGTCATTCGATCCGCGACCACACATTTTATGTCAAGGCGCCCGGGTTTTGTTGCTCCGGGCCGAATTCTATTGAATAGCGACTGGCGCCATAGCCCATCACGATCTCGGCGTGATGCTGAAGGCCTGTGCTGCCCCCGGACTGATCATCACGGAAACAAAATTGACAGTCCTGAAATCGGTGTGCAACGATCAGGCAACGTTTGAAAAAGGCACACCTTTCGAAAGAAGGGGCCGCAAAGCCACCGGTCTAAGGGGAAACCTACGACAGCGGGGTTGCCAGATCGAATGAGCCGCGTCACATCGTGCCGGTCTCAAAGAGGCATTCGCCAGGCAACACCTGCTTTCCAGAACATCCTCAGGCCACCGGCTTTCAGAGCTGCCTGGATTCGAACATCGAATATCGTCCCATTCGATTTTGGAGCCAGCAATGTCAGAAAATGCAATGCGCTTGAGCCGTTCAGGCAAATACCGGTCACCCGTGATGGCCGGTCCGGTTGTCATCAAGCCGACCCGTGCGGTTGAGATCAAAAACGCCCTGGGCCCGGAATCAAATTATGCGGCACCCTTCCGGCCCTTGGGTGGGAACAGTGCTGCCACAGAGTGCACATCTTCGTCTGTCGGTACGGTCATTGACGTATCCGGACTCAATCAGATTCGAAAGGTAGACCCGGATGGCGAAACCGTTACGGTTCAGCCAGGCGTTCGAATTGGCGACCTGGTGCGGGAGCTTGCAGAGTACGGTTACGAACTCTGCGGCGGACATGACCTGATGAGCCGTACCATCGGCGGCGCGGTCGCGGGCGGGTGTATCGGGCCCACCTTTGGCGACGATGGCGCTTTCCTTTCCTCCCAGGTCAGAAGCATGAAGCTGGTGACCCCGGCAGGCAAGTCGGTCGAAATTCGCAGCGACCAGCAGAACCTGATGCATGCATTTCGAATGAGTTTTGGAATGCTGGGAGTCATATACGAGATCAAGCTCCGGATTCGGCCAATCCGGACATTCGCTGTTACTCACCGGAGATGCACATTCGATGAATTCGGTGCGGTGGCACAAAAGATTGCAAATGTTGATGTCGGCCTCAAGTTTTTTCTTCTGCCATTCCGTGACCGTGTCTATCTCGACATTCGACGCGACAGCCCGGGGGCAACCGGCACCCATAGAATTCCCTGGAAGGTCAAGGATTGGGGAGAAAGCACTGTCCTGCCTCACGTATTCAAATCGATCAGTCGAATCGTCCCGATGAGCGGTGTGCGCTACCGGATCATTGACGAGATAAGCCAGATGACCCAGGGGATTGTAAACAATCGGCTGGTTAGTACGGGCAGCAACTCCACCTCACAGATGAGCAGCGTGAAAAGCGACGATGCAGCCCGGACGCTCAAGTACTCAACCTGGTTTTTTCCCGCCGCCGACTTTGCGATCGTCGTTCAGGCTTATCGCGACTTCTGCTTTCGCATTCAGGAGACCAGCGGTTTTCGTTGCGACATGCCAACCGTTGGCTTTCGAATCGGCAGAGACAACACTGCCTTGCTATCACCAAGTTTCGATGAGCCTATGATCGCACTCCGCGCGATCAGTACTCAATCGAAAGGCTGGGGTGACTTCGCGATCGACTTCGGAGACTTCGCACGGCATTGGGGTGGCTCACCACTTTTTAATCAGACACGCGAGGTGCCGCCCGAATATCCCTCTCAGGTTTTCGGCAGCCGTTTCAGTTTCTTCCGCAAAATCCGACGGCAATTCGATCCGGAAAACCGTATGATGAATCCGTTCCTTTCGCAGTATTTTCTCTGAAAGAAAAACGGTGAAAACATTTGGAGACCGTCAAGGATCACTATGACCGTTTTCTCGGTTCCGTTTATTCCTGGATTCTCGGTGACTTTGAGACAGCGCGTCAGAAAAACACGGCGTATTTCAATACGCTCGATCTGGCACCCGACGACAACGCGATCGCTGTCGATCTTGGATGCGGGCCGGGTAGTCAATCGCTGCCGCTTGCAGAGTTGGGTTACTCCGTACTGGCGATCGACTTTTGCCAGGAATTGCTGGATGAACTAGGCCAACGTACGGGCGGCCTGCCGATTCGCACGGTTTGTGATGATCTACTCAGCTTCAGAAGCCATATGTCTGAACCTGCCGACCTCATCGTCTGCATGGGAGACACGCTGGTTCATTTGCCGGATGAAAAGGCAGTCGAATCGGTTATCAATGACGTTTGTGACTCACTGAAACCTGGCGGCACGTTCATCTACGCCATCCGTGACTACGTTGACTACACTCCGCACGGCGCCGCAAGATTTATTCCGATCAGGGCCAACGACGATCAGATATTCACCTGCTTCCTGGACTACAGGCAAGACGTCGTGCACGTCCATGACGTGCTGTACCGGCGGATTGATGGCGAGTGGCAAATGCGCATCAGCGACTATCTGAAACTGCGGCTGGACACCCGGCACATCAACGAGCAAATCACCGGTCGCGGGCTCGTCGTCGCCGCCGGTGATGACGCTGATGGCATGATTACGGTCGTTGCCCGCCGGCCGGAATAGGCCCGTACCCCGACCCCTAGCTTGCCGATTCCGGTCTTATATCGCGCCAATCGGTGCTCCGCGTCGCTGAACTTTCCGCCTGATTGGACGGTAAGTTGTTGTTTTTATTTCTTATTTCGAATCGTTACAAAATTTTGCGAGGCGCCACTGGATTTTATATATCAAATTGATAGTATGCATCGCCCCGATATATGGCCGGGTCATCCCGGCGGAATGATTTCTGATGGATGTAAAAACTGTTTGTTTGGGAATGTTGACGGACGGGCCCGCGTCCGGCTACGACATGAAAAAGTGCTTCGAGTCCTCGTTCGGACACTTCTTTCCGGCAGGATACGGCTCAATCTATCCGGCGCTGGCGACGCTGGCCCGCAACGGAATGGTCGAATTTGTAGAGGTTCCCCAGGAAGGCAAGCCGGACCGCAAGGTTTACAGCATCACGGAATCAGGCCGCGAGGAACTGCTTAAGGGACTGTCGAATCTTAATCCGACTCACAAGGTACGTTCCGAATTTTTAGCCATCGTGTGGTTTGCGCACCTGATGTCGGACGAACAGATCAATACCGTAATCGATAACAAGCTGATCGAAATTGAAGGATTCCTCAAGCTGTTTGAGGCGTTCCCCGATTGCGAGTGTGATGACGTACCTAAAGGTGCGCAGTTTGTAGCCGGGTTCGGTCAGCACATGGCCGAGTCGATCAGGACATACATAAAAGACAATCGGGACATGCTGACAGATCTGGATGAAGAGCCGGACGTCAAAGTGGCGATTGGATCGTAGTTACCCGAAACATATTTCAGGCATTGATAGAGATGAACTTGGGCAAAATCAGTAAACACAAGTCCTGGCTGACTTCCGCCGGAATCGCAATAGCGATTACGGCCTGGATTCTTACCGGCCAGGTTGGCGGAGACGACGACACGGACACTGTGACCGCGAATCAGGAAGCCGAAGCCAACATTCGCACGAGCGTGCGGGTACGAACTCAGACCGCGATGGAAGTGACGCGAACGATCACCATCAACGGCAAAACGGCGCCAGCACGAACCGTGGAGCTGAATGCGGAAACAGATGGTCGTGTGGTGGCAATCGGTGTCGAACGTGGCGAGCGGCTGGATCGTGGCCAGATTATTGTGCGGCTTGACGAAAGGGATCGACATGCCCGGCTGTCGCAAGCGCAAGCGATCGTAAAACAGCGCGAACTGGAATATGCGGCACGCGACAAACTTATGAACGACAGCTATGTGTCAGAGGCGCAGTTACAGGAAGCTGCTGCTTTACTCGAGACGGCCAGGGCCGAGCTCGCCAGGGCAGAAATGGACATTGCACAGATGACCATTCGCGCGCCGTTCGATGGCGCCCTGCAAGATCGCATGGTAGAGATCGGCGACTACGTCAAGACCGCCGATCCGGTGGCCACCTTCGTCGACGAGAGAAAGCTGATTATCAGCGCCAACGTTTCCGAGTTTGACGCACATTATGTCGCCAAAGGCCACGCGGGCTCAGCTCGCCTCGCCACTGGCGAGCTTGTTGAAGGCACTATTCGGTATATCGCGCCGGTTGCGGATGAGGCCACACGAACATTTACCGTGGAACTCGAGGTAGATAATGCGGCGGGAAATTATCGGGGTGGTATGACCGCTGAACTGATGATTCCTGCAGAGACCATTTTCGCTCACAAGATTTCCCCGTCGCTGTTGACGCTTGACGGTGAAGGAACTCTCGGCATCAAAACGGTAAACGAATTGGGCCAGGTTGAGTTCCACCCTGCAGATATCGCCATGTCGTCAAGTGACGGTGTCTGGATTGCCGGACTGCCACACTCGGCCTCGATCATTACGGTTGGACAGGGCTTCGTTAACGCCGGCGCGCAGGTTAACTCGATCCCGGAAGTCGAGATCGACACCGCCGTGGCAACCAAAGCCGGCCAGCAGGACAAATAGAGCCATGCAACTGATCGAAACGGCAATGCTGCGCTCTCGCACTGTCGTAATGTCGCTTGCCGTCATTATCGTTGCAGGCGTGATGACGTATGTGAGCGTGCCGAAAGAGGCAGAGCCTGACATCAACATTCCGATGATCTACGTCAGCATGGTGCATGACGGAATCTCCCCGGAAGATGCGGAGAGACTACTGGTCCGGCCGATGGAACAGGAGATCCGCACGATAGAAGGTATTGAGGAGCTGACGGCTAATGCCTATGAGGGCGGCGCCAACGTAACCATAAGATTCGACGCCGGCACGGATGTCGACGTTGCGCTTCAGGATGCACGAGCCAAGGTCGATGCTGCAAAGGCAAAATTGCCCAGCGAAACCGAAGAGCCCACCGTCTCGGAGATAAAGTTTTCCCGTTTTGACCCCATGCTGGTTTTGAACCTCGCCGGCGACGTGCCGGAGCGCACACTGACAACGATCGCCAGGGACCTCAAGGAAAAAATCGAGGGTGTAACCGGCGTCCTTGAAGTGACCCTGGTCGGCGTGCGCGAAGAGTTGATGGAGGTGGTCGTCGACCCGCGAGCAATGGAAAGCTACGGTCTGGATCAGGCACAAATACTGTCCCTGGTCGACCGCAACAACCGGCTCGTTGCAGCAGGGGCACTACATACGAGCGAAGGCCGGTTTCCGGTCAAGGTCCCCGGTGTCTTCGAGACGGCCGAAGACGTCCTCGAAATGCCGATCAAGGCTGTGGGTGATCGCATCGTGCATTTCCGTGACGTCGCGGAAGTTCGCAGAACCTATAAGGATGCCGAGAGCGTCGCGCGCCTCAATGGCAACCGCGCATTAGCGATCGAAGTAGTGCAGCGAAGCGGCGCAAACATCATCGGCACTGTCGAAGAAATCAAAGCGCTGATCGATGCAGAAAGCCAGACCTGGCCTGCCGGAATTGAGGTCGTGGCGTCGCGCGACAAGTCAAAGGACGTCAACACGATGCTGACCAATCTGCAGAACAGTGTCATCTCTGCAGTCCTGCTGGTATTCATAGTCATCATCGGTATTTTGGGCATCCGTGCCGCGGGCCTGGTCGGCATCGCCATTCCCGGTAGCTTTCTGCTTGGCATCCTCACAATTGCCTCGTTCGGTATCACCATCAACATGATGGTCTTGTTTGCGCTGATCATGGCCGTCGGTTTGCTCGTCGATGGCGCCATTGTCGTTACCGAACTCGCAGACCGTCGCATGGCAGAGGGAATTGATCGTCACGATGCATACTCCAGTGCAGCGCGGCGAATGGCATGGCCGATTATCGCCTCGACCTGCACAACGCTGGCCGCTTTTGTGCCTCTTGCTTTCTGGCCAAATGAGATGGGCGAGTTCATGAAGTACCTGCCCATCACGCTGATCGCCGTGTTGTCATCTTCGTTGTTGATGGCGCTCCTGTTCGTGCCAACGCTGGGCTCGCTGTTTGGTTCGTCCGGCGCCATGAGTGAGCAGGCCAGGAAGAACCTGACATTGGCGGAGACCGGCGATCTCGACGCAGTATCCGGCTGGACCGGAAAATACATACAGTTTCTCAAATCCTCATTGCACACACCGTGGCTCAATGTGGCGGCCGTAACGGCCATTCTTATCGCAACCTATAGCGCCTTTATTATTTTCGGTCGGGGATTCGAATTGTTCCCCGATATCGAGCCCGAATTTTCGGTGATCGAAATACGTGCTCGCGGGGACCTGAGCACGGATGAAATGGACTTTCTCGTACGCCAGGTCGAGACCTACGTGCTCGGACTCGACGAGGTTGAAAGCGTATACACAAAGACAGGCGGTGGCGGACAGGGTGATGCGGAGGACCTGATTGGGTCGATTACGCTGAACTTCGTCGAATGGGACGAGCGGCGCCCGGCGGACGAAATATTGGCTGAAGTCCGCGAAAGCACTGCGGGTCTGGCGGGAATTTCCATCCAGACGAGGAAAGCGCAGGATGGGCCACAACAGGGCAAGCCAGTGCAGATAGAGCTTTCATCCCGCTTCCCTGACATCCTGACTGATGCCACGCGACGCGTGCGCGAGGGACTCGAGACGATAGAAGGTGTTTACAACGTCGACGACACGCGCCCGCTGCCTGGTATCGAATGGCAGATCGATGTCGATCGGGCCGAGGCGGCGCGTTTTGGCGCCGACATCACAATTGTCGGCAACATGATTCAACTCGTTACCAACGGCATCAAGATTGGTGAATACCGTCCGGACGATGCTGAAGATGAAATCGACATCCGCGTTCGCTATCCATATGCCAGCCGTAATCTCGAACAAATCGATGAGCTTCGAATTCCAACACAGAACGGGCTCGTGCCGATCAGCAATTTCGTCAAAAGGGTCCCTGCAAACAAGGTCAGCACGATTCAGCGGACCGATATGCGCCGTACAATGAAGGTCGAGGCGGACGTCCTCGACGGATACCTCGATGGTGATGTTGTCAGAGATATGGCCGACATGCTGCCATACCTCGACATCGATCCGACCGTCAGTATTGCATTCCGCGGCGGCAGCGAAGACCAGGAAGAAGCCCAGGCGTTCCTGGGCAAGGCGATGCTGATTGCCGTTGCTGTCATGGCCATCATCCTGGTTACACAGTTCAACAGCCTGTTCCAGGCATTCCTGATTCTCACCGCGGTCGTCTTCTCGACCGGTGGCGTGCTTTTAGGTCACCTTGTTATGGGAAAACCCTTTGGCACGGTAATGAGCGGGGTCGGCGTCATCACGCTTGCCGGCATAGTCGTGAATAACAATATTGTATTTATCGATACTTATAATGTTCTGCGCAAGCGCGGAGCAGATGCACACGAAGCTATTCTTCGGACCTGTGCCGTTCGTCTGAGACCGGTTTTGCTCACGACCATCACAACCATCCTCGGCCTGATGCCGATGGTGTTTGCGCTGGACATCGACCTGATCAACCGCGACGTTTCCGTCGGCGCGCCGTCAACTCAATATTGGACGCAATTGTCGTCGTCTGTAGCCGGCGGACTCGCTTTTGCGACGATATTGACGCTGTTCCTGACGCCCAGCCTGTTAATGATCCAGGCCAACACGTCTGCATGGATTGCTGCGCGCCGCGATCGCCATTCTGGCCAGGCCGCCAGAGCGCATTCCTGACTCCTTGCGTGGCCGGGGCGGCTGCCCCGCCACAATCCATATCTTCCGTAATCCAAAGTGCTCGCCCGGGCATCTGACTTATTGACTGGACAGGAAATTCGCCGATTTTGGGCAATCCGGTCCGAAGAATAAGCGGGAACCATCAATTAGAAATTACCGTTCTATTTAAAAATCAATGAGTTAGGTGGTCTTGCGTTATAGTCATATAGTGTTATACTTCACTACAACACCATATAACTTTACAGGACAAACGAGGCATGGTGAGCAAAATGAATTTGAGGAAAATCGGCATCGCGTTAGTGGTTGCTTCCCTGGCAGGAATTATCTCCGCCTGCAATGTCGGCGAGGCCAGCACAAAGGATGAAAACGGCTCCGCAGTATCTGCGCCGCTGCCGGTTGAAATCGTGATGCCAGTTAAAGCCGAGATTTTTGCGACCTACCACACGACAACAACGCTGGTGTCAGATGCCGATGCGCCCGTGCCGGCCCGGGTAGAGGGCGAGGTTGTCCAAATTCTTGTTGAAGAAGGCGATGAAGTCATAGCCGGCCAGGTGCTGGCCCGCCTTGATGGCGATCGTTTGCGCCTCAAAATGGAACAAGTCAAAGCGACCCTGAATAAAACCGAAAGAGAGTATGAGCGCTCGATCAGCCTGCATGAGCGCGGCCTTGTCAGTAAAGCCTCTTTTGAGGGAATGAAATTCGACATGCACGCACTGCGTGCCAGTTATGAACTCAAGAAGCTCAACTACGGCTACACGAGCATTCGAGCGCCGATCTCCGGCGTAGTTTCCGTTCGCGAAATCAAACTTGGCCAGCATCTCAATGAGGGCGACACCACATTTCGGGTAACAGATACGAACAAGCTGGTCGCTCATCTGAAAATTCCGCAGAGTGAGCTGGCGAAGTTCTCTGCCGGACACACAGCCGTGATTCGAGTTGATGCGATGCCCAACGAAGTCTTTGCTGCGGAGATCGCGCGCATCAGTCCGACCATCGATGTTCGAAACGGCACTTTTCGCGCGACAGCGTACGTTAACAATGACTCGGGTCATCTGGCTCCCGGCATGTTCGGGCGATTCGACATTGCGTACGAAAAGCATAGCGACGCATTAGTCATTCCTGCCAATGCCATTCTCGAAGAAGACGATCAGATGGTCGTCTACGTTGTGACAGATGGCGCAGCAGTTCGTAGAAGAATCGAGACGGGAATCCAGGAAAACGGCCTGATCGAAGTTCTGAGCGGTCTGGGGGAATTCGAGCAGATCGTTGTGACCGGTCAGAGCAACCTTCGCGACGGCAGTAAAGTCCTGGCGAGCATACCGGTTCTGCTGCCGACGGCCGGTTAGCGGACTCTGGAGCGGAACAAGAAAATGTCTATTGGGGAGCATGCGTTCAAACCGGGGAACGGGCATCACCTGCCCTCGCTGGCAACCTTAACGATCATTACATTTGCGGCATTGGCCCTTGGTGCATGTGATCAGGGCGACAAATCAGACGAAGACGCCGAAGACGACGCAGCGGCCATCCCGGTGGAAACCACCAGGCCGTCACGAGGCGATATCGATGCGGTGTACTCCGGAACCGCACCGATTGAGGCATTCGCGGATGCCACTGTGATTGCGAAAGTAGGCGGCGAGATTCGCGAGATCCTCGTGGAAGAAGGCGCTGACGTTTCCAGTGGCCAGATCCTGGCACGCCTCGACGGTGATCGTCTGCGACTGGAGAAGGATCAGGCTGAAGCCAATCTTCGAAAACTTGAGAGAGATTACCAGCGCAATGTCGACCTGAAAGAAAAAGGCCTGATCAGCGCGGGCGACTTCGAAAAGATCCAGTATGAAATGGAGGCCCTGCAAGCCACATTCGAGCTCGCTGAACTCGAGCTGGGCTACACGGAAATTCGGGCCCCGATCGATGGCGTGGTTTCAGAGCGCTTCATCAAGCTTGGCAATACGATCGGCGTCAACGACCGAATATTTCAGATCACGAGCCTGGATCCCCTTATATCCTACCTTCATGTACCTGAGCGAGATTTCCGTCGCATTGATCCTGGTCAGCTAGCCAGTATTGAAGTCGATGCCGTGCAAGGCGCGAAATTCGACGCCACCGTCGCGCGAATAAGTCCGATCGTTGATCCGGTTACAGGCACATTCAAAATTACCATCGAGGTACTCGACCCGTCGCGGCGACTGAAGCCGGGGATGTTCGGGCGAATCAGCATTGTCTATGACAGTCGTGCAATGGCGTTGCAGATTCCTCGCGGCGCGATCATTGAGGAAGCCGGTGAAACCGCCGTGTTTATCGTCACTGAGAATACGGCGGAAAAGCGCACCATCCGAACCGGCTATTCGGAAGGTGGCAATGTTGAAGTTCTTGAGGGTCTGGATGACGAGGACGTAGTCGTCGTCGTGGGTCAATCAAACCTGAAAAACGGGTCGAAAGTATCGGTGATCAGCACGACAAATGCCGTCGATTCTTCCGCCAATGTCGCGACCCGGTCCCAGGTGTCCGCAGCACAATAGCTCACCCATTACGGAAAAATACGATGCGCCGCCTGATAGAAATTGCCACAGAACGCAGAGTCACGATTGTGATGTTCACAGTAGCTATCGTGCTGTTTGGCATGGTTTCCCTGTCACGCCTGAAGGTCAATCTGTTACCGGATATTTCCTATCCGACCGTCACAGTTCGCACCGAGCTTACCGGCGCGGCGCCGGTCGATATCGAAAATCTGCTGACAAAGCCCATCGAGGAAGCGGTTGGCGTCATCAGAAATGTCCGGCAGGTACGCTCTGTATCACGCTCCGGCCAGTCGGACGTAACGCTGGAATTCGTGTGGGGAACGGACATGGATATCGCTGGCGTCGATGTTCGTGAAAAAGTCGACGTACTCGACCTGCCACTTGAGGCAAGCCGGCCACTGCTCCTCAGATTCGATCCCTCATCTGAACCCATTATGCGTCTTGGTCTCTTGCGCAAGGAAGATGCCGAAGCGACACCTGATGACTCCGGCGAGGCCAACCTGAAAGCGTTGCGACGCCTGGCTGAGGAGCGGATCAAAAACGACCTTGAGGCAGAGGAAGGGACTGCGGCGGTGAAAGTCAGCGGCGGTCTGGAGGATGAAATCCAGATCCTGGTTGATCAACAGAAGCTTTCGCAGCTGGGTATCAGCATTGAGCAGATTGCCGCCAGAATCAGGGCGGAAAACGTCAACCTGTCGGGCGGTCGCCTGGAAGAGGGTTCGCAACGCTTCTTGGTAAGAACGATCAATGAGTTTCAAACAGTTGATGAATTTGCCGGCGCGATCATCGCCAATGTCGCTGGTCGTCCTGTCTACCTGCGCGATGTAGCCAGCGTGACTCGTGGTCACAAAGACCGCGAGGCCATCACGCGCGTCAATGGCCGCGAATCGGTCGAAATGGCGGTCTACAAGGAGGGCGACGCCAACACGGTGCAGGTGGCAAACCGCATGGAGCAAAGACTCGAGAGAATTCGCGAATCGATGCCCGAGGACCTTGAGCTCGTCAAGATTTACGATCAGTCAAAATTTATTTCCGCCGCGATTCAACAAGTCACTTCTGCAGCATTCATCGGCGGTTTGCTGGCCATCATGGTGCTCTATGGATTCCTCAGGGACTCGCGGGCAACCACGATTATCGCCATTTCAATACCCGTTTCGGTGATCGGCACGTTCCTGCTGATGTATTCGAATGATGTATCTCTGAACATCATGTCTCTCGGTGGTGTCGCACTGGCGGTCGGCATGCTCGTCGACAATGCGATTGTCGTTCTCGAAAACATCGTGCGCAAACGCGAGCAGGGAGAAAGCATTCTCGATGCTGCGCGAAACGGGACCGCCGAAGTCTCAACTGCGGTCATTGCGGCAACGCTGACGACAATAGCCGTGTTTTTTCCCATGGTTTTTATCAGCGGCGTAGCCGGCCAGCTTTTCCGCGACCAGGCCCTCACCGTTTCTTTTGCGCTGATCTTCTCTCTGATCGTCGCGTTAACGCTTATCCCAATGCTTGCAGCTCTCGGTACCGGCGCACGGTACGAGGAATCCGGTGAGTACTCTCCGCCAGGGCGCTTCACTCGCGGCGTGGCTTTTGTCGTTCGAATGCTTGGCATTGCATTCGCAGGCATCGCCTGGCTGTTCCGCATGGTTCTTTGGCTGCCGGGCCGACTGCTGCAGGGATTTTTTGGCGCTGTAACCAGAATATACGAACCAGTACTTCGCTGGTCCCTCTGTCACCGGCCCATCATTATCGGCGGCGCCGCAGCCATTTTCGCTACCACAATGATGCTGATACCCCGGCTCGGGACCGAACTCATTCCACAACTATCGCAGGGCGAGTTTGAGGTCGATCTGCGATTGTCACCCGGCGCTCCACTCGTGGAGACCGATCGCGCTATCCAGGCCGCACAGGCCTCAACCCGCGATATCGATGATGTGGAGCTCAGTTACTCAGTTGCCGGTACCGGAAACCGACTTGATGCCAACCCGGTCGATTCCGGAGAAAATACCGGCACACTGAGTCTTACACTAAAGCCGGGCGCCGGGCGCGCGGAAGAAACCAGGGCAATGAACGTGATGCGTGAGGAGCTGGCCGCTCTGCCTGGCGTCCAGTACGAATTCAGTCGCCCTGCCCTGATGAGTTTTGCCAGTCCGCTACAAATTGAAATCGCGGGTTTCGACCTTGAAGGGCTTGAAACCGCCAACCGGGCGCTGGTCAGTCAACTGTCAGCCTCGGGGCGATTTACCGATTTGAAATCGACCATCGAGCTCGGCAACCCGGAAATACAGATCGTGTTCGATCAGGAGCGCGTCGCAGCGCTCGGCCTCGCGGTCAGGGATATTGCAGACCGGGTCGTAGCCAATGTCCGCGGTGAACTGGCGACGCGCTATACATGGCGAGACAAGAAGATCGATGTGCTGGTGCGAAGTGTCGATACCCGCCGCGCCAGCATTGAAGAAATACGCCAGCTTATTGTCAACCCGAGCTCAGAACGGCCGGTCACACTTGAAGCAGTCGCAGAGGTTCGCGTAGCACGGGGCCCTGCCGAAATTCGCCGTGTCGCGCAGGAACGGGTGGCGCTTATTTCAGCAAACCTCGCCTACGGCGATCTCGGCGCTGCGGCGGAAGAAGCCGCCTTGATCATCAGCAGGACAGCTTTACCAAACGGGATCACGGCAATGGTTGCCGGACAGAATGAAGAAATGCGGGACTCCTTTCGTTCAATGCAGTTCGCACTTGTCCTGGCCGTGTTTCTGGTCTACCTCGTCATGGCGTCCCAGTTCGAATCTCTGGTACATCCATTCGTTATACTATTTACGATTCCGCTCGCTCTCGTTGGCGCAGTTCTGGCGCTGTTCCTGACCAACACGACGGTCAATGTCGTAGCATTCATCGGTGTCATCATGCTGGCTGGCATCGTCGTAAATAATGCAATTGTGCTCGTTGACCTGATCAATCAGCTACAAAGCAGGGGCCTGGAGAAGTTGGCGGCAATTGTCGAGGCCTGCAATACCAGGCTCCGCCCCATCCTGATGACAACGCTAACAACCGTACTCGGTTTGCTGCCTATGGCCATCGGCGTTGGCGAAGGCGCTGAAGTCAGGACGCCAATGGCTATCACCGTCATCGGCGGTCTGCTGGTGTCAACAATGCTGACTCTCGTTGTGATTCCGGTTGTCTACTCGCTGATGGATCGCAAGAAGTGGCCGTCGAATGTACCTGGCAGTGACGCCGTTCCGGCGGCGGCCGGCTGACAGCGCCGCGGGCTCGTCATGAAACACACTGAAATCGCTCTGAAAAGACCTGTTACAACGGTGGTCGTGTTTGTTGCGCTAGCCCTTGTTGGCTTGATTGCCACGCGCATGTTGCCGTTGGAGAAATTTCCTGACATCGAGTTTCCCGGCATCATCATCGAGATTCCATACGCAGGCTCGACACCGGAGGAAGTCGAAAGGCTGATAACGCGCCCGATCGAAGAAGCGCTTGCGACGCTTTCGGGCGTCGATCAAATGTATTCGTCTTCCAGCGAAAACCAGGCGCAGATTTTTCTGCAGTTCGACTGGGGGCAGAGCATGGGGGCCAAGGGCATCGAGGCCCGCGCTAAAGTCGACGGAATCCGTCACGAATTGCCGGATGATGTGCGGCGCATAATGATCTTTACGGGCTCTCTCGGTGAATTGCCGATCCTTGAACTCCGTATATCGAGTGACCGGGACCTGTCGGACAGCTACGCTCTTCTGGACCGCCTTCTTAAGCGCCGCGTAGAAAGACTCGAGGGCGTCTCCAGCGTCAACCTCTATGGTGTCGATCCACGCGAGATCCGAATCCTGTTGCAACCCGACCGCCTGGCGACTCACGGAGTCACGATCGACCAGGTACGGGACCTGCTGGAGCGCAGTAATTTTGCTGTGAGCGCGGGGCGAATTACCGATGGCAACCAGCGCTTCAGTATCAGGCCTCGCGGCGAATTCCAGTCGGTCGATCAGATTCGAAACCTCGTCATCAATACTGAAAACCTGAGACTCCACGACATTGCCGATGTCGAACTACGCAGCCCTGATCGCGACTACGGACGCCACCTTGACCGGTCTTACGCCATTGGCGTGGCAATCAGCAAATCAACCGGGGCAAATATGGTTGATGTGACCGACCGGGTTATGGCGGAAATCGAGGAGATCGGGAAGCTGCCGCAGATGCAGGGCATCAATATCTTCGACCTGGATAATATGGGTGACAGTGTCCGCAAGTCGCTAGGCGATTTATTGAATGCCGGCGCGATCGGTGCGCTCCTGGCGCTCGTCGTTCTGTACCTGTTCCTGCGCCAGGTGACGACAACGATCGTCGTCACGGCTTCGGTGCCATTTTCGCTACTGATTACGCTTGGCGCACTCTATTTTGCGGATCTGAGCCTGAACATGCTGACGATGATGGGTCTGATGCTTGCCATTGGCATGCTTGTGGACAACGCAGTGGTCGTGACCGAAAGCGTGTTCCGTCACCGCTACCTGGACCCCGATAACCCGATGGAGGCCACGTTGCGTGGCGTGAAGGAAGTCGGCATGGCTGTGATCGCCGGCACGCTAACGACCATTATCGTGTTCGTGCCCATCATGTTTGGTGCCAAAACAGATATTTCCGTTTTCATGACCCATGTTGGTATTACGATTATTGTCGCCCTTCTCGCGTCGCTGCTCATTGCCCAGACGTTGGTGCCGATGCTTGCGGCTCGCATCAAAGTACCGCCGCCGCAAAAATCAGGGTCTGCCATGGGCCGCCTCACCGAGCGATATGTCGCCAGTCTGCGCTGGATCCTGATCCGGCCGTGGAAGACATTTGGTGGCATCGTCCTGATATGCCTGCTTGGTATCTCGCCGCTGATCCTGCAGCTCGTCAAATTCGATGCATTCCCCCAGGATGTCGGACGGCGGTTGTACATGCCGCTGCACATCGAAGGCGAACACCCGCTGGAGCGTGTTGAGGATAGCGTCAGCAAAATCGAGAATTACCTGTTCGAAAACCAGGAAGCGTTCGACATACGATCGGTTTACAGCTATTACGAAAAAGGAGACGCCTCAGTAGTCATACTCCTGACCGAGGAAGAAGAGGCGACCTTGTCGACTTCGGAAATCATAGAGCGCATCGAGGAGAACATGCCGGTTATCGCAATCGGCAAGCCCAGCTTCCAGTTTGACCAACAAGGCGGGGGGGATGGCTTCAGCCTGCAGGTTTCCGGGGATTCGACACAAATTCTCAACGAACTCAGCGTTGAGGTGAGGCGTCTTTTGAGCTCAGTCGACGGGCTGGAAGATATTCGCTCGGATGCCGAAACAGGCGATCGGGAAATCCAGATCACGGTCGACCGCGAACGAGCGGCGGCAGCCGGATTCACAGCCGAGGACGTTGCCAAAGATGTCGGCATCGCCATGCGTGGCCAGAACCTGCGCGAATTTCGCGGACAAACGGATGAGGTTGCGGTGCGGCTTGCCTTTCGCGAAAGCGACAAGCAATCCATCGATCAACTCGCCAACCTGCCGTTACATACCCCTGACGGGCGCAGGATTCCGCTCAGCGCAGTTGCAAATTTTCGCATAGGCGCCTCGCCGGATACGATTCAACGAACAGATCGTCAAACGGCGGTGATACTGTCTGCCAATCTCGACGACGACTCCAGCCTGGACGCAGTGAAACCCAAGGTCGAAGCCATGATGAGCGAACTTGACCTGCCACCAGGATATAGCTGGAAGTTCGGCCGTGGTTTCGATCGTCAGGACGAAACTCAACAAATGATGGCAACCAATATCCTGCTCGGCATCGCCTGCATATTTTTGGTCATGGCTGCCCTGTTCGAATCACTGTTGTTTCCGTTCTCTATCATTCTTGGATCGATCGTCTTTTCTGTTTTCGGTGTCTTCCTTTTCTTTGCGGCCACCGGTACAACATTCTCATTCATGGCATCCATCGGCATCATGATTCTGATCGGCGTGGTTGTAAACAATGGCATCGTGCTTGTCGATCACATCAACAACCTGAGACTCGAAGGACTGCCTCGCAACGAAGCTATCGCAGAGGCAGGCCGGGACAGGCTCAGGCCCATCCTCATGACCGTTGCGACGACCATCGTCGGCCTGGCACCGCTCGCTGTCAGTACCACCCAGATCGGTGGTGATGGTCCGCCATACTTCCCGATGGCACGGGCAATCATCGGCGGTCTGGCATTCTCGACGGTTGTGTCATTGCTTGTCGTGCCCGCTCTCTACGCCTATTTCGATTCGCTTGCTGCATGGGGTCGAAACGTAATGCGTGCGTCGCGCAGAGAAACATCAGTGCCGAAGCCCGCTAATTTATCGGCATAGAATTACCCGCTAGGGGTTAATACCGATTGTCCGAAACCTTGCGCGACGTAGCATCAAATATGCTCTACAAATCCGTCGCGGAGGGCAAATGAAAACCTTCAGTCCACGTTCTCTTTCGATCCTGACCCTGATCCTGACCTTTCTGTTCGCTGGCTGCGCCAGGCAAACTGAAGTCGTCAAACTGTACGACGAAACCGGGGATTCGAGTCGTCATTACGAGAAGTTTTTCGTCGTCGGTATCGCCGGCGACTCTCTAACAAGGCGACGTCTTGAGGACATGATCACGTCACAACTGCAGGCAGCAGACGTTGCCGCAGTTTCCGCTCACACCAGGACCGGAGTCAAAACGACGCTTCTGCAGGAAGAAATCAACACAGCTGCGGAAGCAGTCGGCGCAGATGCCATCCTGATTACCCATATCGTGAGCGTTGATACGACAGCGGACATAGAAGAGGGACGTGTCAATGTCACTGCCGAATGCAGGGGGGGCGACCCGGCAGATTATTTTCTCTATGACTATGACGAGCTTAAAGAACCAGACTCCGTAAGCGTCGCCCATACCGTGGTTGCCGTAACCAATCTTTATGCGGCCAGAGAAGGCAAGCTTGTGTGGACAATTCGATCAACCTGCTTCGAGAAGGAAACCATGGACGAATTGTTGCTGGAAGAAGCGGAGGCAATTGCCCGCCAGCTGAAAATCGACAAACTGATCGGCTAACCACCAAGCCCTCGATGATCATCCGAATAATCCCGCCAGCATGGCGCGGACGAGTCTATTCGCATCAACGTGTCGTTGCGCCGACGCCAGATCTTGCGCAGCGTACTGGCGAACAGAATCAGCAGGAAGATGCCCAGGAACCAACCATCCACTGCGCCACCTCCGCCTTGACTGACAACCACCCGAACCTCCTCGATCGGTGCATCGCGGTCATAATCCTCCAGCGGGAGCCAGGCCAGCACGGATGTTTCATCCGGACCGAAGCCCGCCAGGTAATCTCCGTTGTAGGCGTCAAATAACTCGATCAGCAGGTCGTAGCTTCCCGTGGGATAGCCGGACATCAACTCACTGACCAGAACGTACTCGTCCGATCCGCTGGCGCCGAATATCGTGAAGTCCTCCGTGACCGCGTATTCGTTCCAGGGACCGCCGTCGAGACTCAGGTAGAGAACAGCGTAAACTTCCGCCGACGAATATATCGTGTCTGCATCGAACAACAAGTCGATCCCGTGAAAGTAGCCATCGGCATCATCGTCGTTAAACAGGATGAGATCTGCTTCATATATCCAGAAGTCAAAACTGCCGCTCTGAGACTCAACACCACTGATTCCCGGTTTGGCCATGCCGCCGCGCGTATCGGCGTTCTTTCGATCACCAGTAGTAATCAAGGCGTCATAGCGCTCGGCAGACTCCGATACGTTGGTCGGGGTTTCCCGACCGCCGCGAACATGATGACGAGTCATCGAAGTTCGCGCCTCATCCACCGAATCATGCGCGCCGGTCACAGGCTCGGCCAGAGCAATGCCGGGCACTCCGAACATCATCAGGCCAATAAGCAACAGGTTGTTAAAACCACTGGAGATTACGTTTTCGATTTTTATAGACATTCCGAATACCTCTGTCGCACAATCCTTGAATCTGGTATTCATTAAAGAATAATCACCATGAATCGAAGCTGAACTTCAGGGGTGTATTTCTGAATGCAAGCTGAACAAAAAATCGCGCTGCGTGCGTTGAAGCCGCAGCGTTTTTTGGTTGTAGCACAATGAACAGCGACAACACTGCTGGGGATCACTTCGGTACTGCGCTCGCATACCTGATGCTCGGCGTGGTAGCGGGGCTCGCACTCGACTTGTGCGCCAAGTGGCTGCTTGCTGATTATTCGCTCGAACAGTTTGTGTTCCTTCGAAGCGCGTTCGGCGTCACGTTTTTCCTGTTGGCATCACGATGGTATGGAGGTTTGGGCTCGCTGCAGACCAGTCGCTGGCAATGGCACTTGTTGCGCACGATTTTGGCAACCGGCGCTATGTTTGGCTTTTTCTACGGGCTGAATTACATGCCCCTGGTTAACGCACTAACCATCGCATTTACTGCACCACTGATTGTCACGGCGCTCTCCGTGCCGTTCCTCGGCGAACACGTCGGCTGGCGAAGGTGGATCGCAGTCATAGCGGGCTTTACGGGTGTCGTTATCGTACTGCGACCCGATCAAGGTATGCTGACACCGGCTTCTCTGGCCGTGATTGCCGCAGCATTTTGCTGGGCCGGACTGACGGTAACCGCGCGCAAGCTGGCAACGACAGAATCCAGTTTTTCCTTGTCGATATACATCACAGCAGGTCCACTGCTTGTTTCCAGCTTCTTTCTGTCCGGCAACTACACGACACCCACTTTTAATGCCTGGATTCTGTTCATCGCCGCCGGTCTCTGTTCTGCACTGGCCTGGGTCGGGATCGTGGGCGGATATCGCCGCGCTCCACCGGTCGTTCTGGCGCCCTTTGAATACACCGCGCTAATAGGTGCAGCAATAGCCGGCTACCTGATATGGGACGAGGTACCGGATCGGTGGGTCATTACCGGCGGCCTGGTCATTATCGCCAGCGGAATCTATATCGTGTATCGGGAAGTTGGCAACGCCATAGTCAGTCGATACATTCGCACCTTCACGGCGTCGAGCGCTGCTGCGATATCTAAACGCCTGCGCGACGTCAGGAAGTAACTTCCAGTAATCGCTGCAGCTCGGCCTGCATTTCGATCAGCGTTTCAGCATAACGCGGGTCATCTATGACATTCCGGAGTTCGTACGGATCTGCTGCCAGGTCGTATAGCTCGTTCATACCTTCGAGATCGACGTAACGAATGTACTTGTAACGATCCGTGCGTACAGCCTTGTATCCCATCCTGAAGATCCGCTCGAAAACGGTATCGCTGTAATACTCCACCAGGAATGATGAGCGCCATTCCGGACTGCCTCCCTCCAGGATCGGTCGCAGCGACATTCCATGCAGGTTATCTGGCGGAGCAACACCCGCCAGGTCGAGCATTGTCGGTGCGATGTCGACACTCAGTGTGAGCTGATCCGGACGAATTCCCGCCGCAATTTTTTCCGGGTACCGGATCAATAGCGGGATTCGAAGCGCCTCTTCGTAGGAGAGCCTGCGCTCATTCGACAGACCATGTTCTCCGTACCAAAAACCATGATCTGAAGTGACCACGATAATTGTATTGTCGAGCTCACCGAGTGCATCGATCGCCGATACAATTTGCCCAAGGCTTTCATCGACAGCCAACAACATTTCCTGCCGCTGGTGGATAGTCTCTTCGGGCGTAACAGTTGCCTCACCAAGCGGCGGGAGATCGCCAATCTGGCGCATCAACGCCGGGCGATCTGTTGGCGCTATTCCTGAATTCGGCCGCCTTAGGACCGGCTCGTTTTCAAACCTGCCCTTGTGACGGTCCGCCGCAATGAAGCCGGGAACGCCACTGGGCGAAGCGGTGGAGCTGCCGTCATCCAGCTGCGTGATATTAGGATGCAGTGCTTTGTGCGACAAGTACAACAGGAACGGTGACTGCCTGGGCTTTTCGACAAAAGCAACAGAAAGCTCAGTCAGAATATCGGTGACATAACCTTCGAAAGGCTTCCTGACGCCATCGATGTTCAGCTCCGGATTCAGCGCTTCACCCTGTCCTTTCATTCCGGCCCAGGTCGAAAAACCGGGTCGCGGGCTGTCATCATTCCCCATATGCCACTTGCCGATAAAGGCGGTGTCATAGCCGACAGCATTCAACATTTTCGGAAACGTTTCGAGCCTGTGACTCTGCTCATTCCGCGCCAGGTTATCCGTAATGCCATTAGTGTGCGGATAAAGCCCTGTCAGGAACGTGGCTCGTGCGGGAGAACACAGGGGTGTTGTAGTGAACGCCCTGCTGAAGAAAGCGCCTTCGCGTGCGATGCGATCGATGCTCGGCGTTTTCACATACGGGTGTCCCGCGGCCCCGATTTCATCCCAGCGAAGATCATCTACGAGCACGAATACAATATTGGGCCGAGCATCCTCGACATCCACTGTTTCACCGTCATCTGCTTGCTGTCCGCATGCAACCAGCATCGCTGACACGACTATCGAGATTGTGGCGATTTGAATTCTCATCCGTTGCGCTCCCTTGGCGGCGATCCGGTTTTCAGCTAGCGGGCGGCCAGGTCGGCTTCCGCGGCGATGTAACCGAATGCTGACCAGCTGTCGGTACTTACCAATTCCCGTAACATTTCGTCTGCCGTATCGGGCTCACCGCTGTAGTAATGCCAGTTGGCGGCGCCGTACATGATCGCAGCGCCGGTTGGGTTGTCTTCGTTGTCACCCAGCAACTCCGCCAGCGTCATTTCACCTTTATAGAACAGGCACAGGTTGTGATAGGACATGTTCTCAATCACATTCATGTCCACCGTAATGGCATCCAGAACTCTGGCTGCCGCCTCGGGGTCGCCCTTTCTCTGCAGAATCATGTAGAGCCAGTGCGCCGTCGAAACCCGGTTGTCGTCGTTGCGACCTGCATCGAACCCGGCTTTGTATGCCCTGTACGCATTATCCCAATCCTGCTTCAGATAGTACGCCAGCCCGAGGTGATACCAGGTATTTCCGTGCAGGCTGCTCACCGGTATATTCAG
Source organism: Woeseiaceae bacterium (assembly GCA_024640315.1). Taxonomy (GTDB): domain Bacteria; phylum Pseudomonadota; class Gammaproteobacteria; order Steroidobacterales; family Woeseiaceae; genus SZUA-117. Next base: position 27,749 of record JAHEFF010000012.1, on the reverse strand, counting down.
CGCGTTTGGCAATCCGTCTGGCTCGATCTCGTTTTCAGTCCCTTCAATCAACATGGACGCTTTCTCGAGATCCGCGATAGCCCTGTCGAATTCGCGAATGGAAATGTAGCGATGACCACGATGGCGGTACATTCGCGCGTCCCGGGGAAATTTCTCAATTCCCTCCGCGAAAATTTCGATCGCGCCGCGGTAGTCCCCCGCGTAGGCCGCACGCCGGCCATACCAGATAATGTGATCCGCATTGTCCGGGTCGCTTTCATAGTCAGCTTTTGCGGTAGCCAGTCGATCGAGAGCGCCCTGCCCCGGTTCAGCGGCAAACAAAGGCTCGCCGGTCAGTGACATTGCCTGCGCGCCTTCGGGCAACGCCTGGCCGAAAGCAGTCGACGCCCAGAGCAGCACAAACGCGGCAAGCGTCACTGCTCTTGAGATCATGTTGACTCTCCATTCAGCCGGGCAGACAACAACTCCACCCGATCTGCCATAGCGTTCAATACATCGGCGGCGATAGCAATCTGTGGCTCGACTTTGTCATAGTCGCGTTGCTCAATCGCCTCCCGTACGCCCGGGATCGTCTTTACGCCATAACCCGTGTAGAAGCCCGGTGCGTAGATATGGTGCTTGTACCACTCCCTGCCATCGAGCCCCGCATCCCGGGTCAGCAATCTCTCACTCGTATAAAGCAGCTTGTTGATCTCCTCGGACGAAGCCGAAGCGGACATCGCGACAGTGTCAAACTCGCTCGCTGCCTGCACGAGTCGGGCAAGCGCATTCTTGAGCGGCGCAAAATTGAAATGCGGCACAGGTTGCTTGGCAACCGGCGGTCCAAACGTTTTGTTCGGATCGAGGGCGGCGGCGTAAATACCGTCGGTGATCAGCTGGTTGGTCTTTTCTGTCGTGCTACGCATGTTCTCCGCAAGCTCTTCCAGTTCTGAAACATAGAGAGCAACGTTGTCTGCGAACCCTTTGAACTCGAATGGCAAACGCGGCGCATTGGCGAGCCGAAGCGTTGCTCGCGCGGTCACTTTCGCAAGCGTTGCACCATAGACCAGTCCGGGGTCACGAAACCTCATGTAGTGCTCGTAGGTGTCATATAGTGTGTGATAACTGCCGTCGGCCGCTTCACCACCAAAGCCAAGGTTGGCTGAGGCAATCCCCAGGTGCTGCAGAAATGGTGTGTAGTCCGATCCTGACCCCATTGGGTAGATGCGCAAATCTTTTCGATCTTTAGCCTCGGCTTGCCTTTTGGCATCGCCGTTGATTAGCAGGTTCGCGCGGCTGCGCTCTTTCAGGGTGATATCCGAGAGCGGATCATCGAGCTCTTCGGCTATTTGGTTTAGATAACGCTCAAGAACGTGGCTGCCACCCATACTCAGAAAGCCGCGGCTGCTGCCATCCGTATTCAGGTAGGCAACAGCATGTTTCCTCAAATCGTCAGCATGATGTTCTGCCCACTCTGTGGATCCGATCAGACCGGGCTCCTCAGCGTCCCATGCAGCATAAATGACCGTACGCAGCGGACGATGGCCGGCTTTTGCCAGCTCGGCAACGCCTTTTGCCTCGGCCAGCATCGCGACCAGGCCGGACAGGGGATCAGCGGCGCCATGATTCCATCCATCATGATGATTACCCCGTATGACCCATTCTTGCGAAAACTCGCTGCCTTCCAGACGCGCGATGACGTTGTAGGCGGTGACCATCTTCCAGTCGAACTCAGCCTTCATGCGAACCCGGGCAGGCCCCGGACCAAGGTGATAAGTGATCGGCAGGCCGCCGCGCCATTCGTTCGGAACGACTTCTCCACCCAAGGCGGACAGCAACGGCAATGCATCGCGGTACGACATGGGCAAGACCGGGATTTCGGTAATCGTTGGCGCATCCTCACGGTCCAGGCGGCGTGCCCCTTTGGTGGCGCCTCGGCCGGGTGTCAGCACATCACCCGGATAGGTTGGCATATCCATCACCGAGCCGCGCTGTACACCGCTCTCATTTTTGAACGGCCCTTTTGGATAGACGTCGCCGGCGCCGTAGCCATCATCTGCCGGGTCCGAGTAGATGATTGTGCCAATAGCCCCTTTTTCACCTGCCAGCTTGGGCTTAATCCCCCTCCACGACCTGCCATACTTGGCAATGGCAATCTTGCCAGTGACATCGATGCCGTAGCGCTCCAAAATTTCGTAGTCTTCCGGAATGCCATAGTTAACGAACACGAGTTCCGCTTCGACCTCACCGTCCCTTGAAAACGCGTTGTAAGGCGGGAGTAATGTCTCGCGAACAGCTGTGCTGGGATCTTCGGCAAGTGTGTCTTCAGTCAGGCTTGCCTCGTAGTTCGTCGGGGCCACCAACTCGACTTCCCTGACTTTGGGCACCGGTAGCAGAATTTCATACTCCGCAATCTCCGTGTCATAGCCCCACGATGACAGCAGCTCTGCTATGAATTCAGCATTTTCCTTACTGGCAAGCGAGCCGACGTGATGCGGTGTTGCCGACATCAATTTCAGCCAGCCATCCATTTCTCCTGCGTCGACTGTGGCATCAAGCTGCGCTTCCAATTCGCGTTGCGCGGCGCTCGCGGTGGCGTCAAAGCCTACGATATTGTCGCCGGCGTGTACGATGCCGCTTCCCAGCGCAACGAGCGCAAGAATCAGAAATCTCATTTGGTCCCCCCGAATTTCGATTTGTAGTTTTTTTAGTCGCTTCAATCAGACCACAGATTGAGGTCCGCGCCAATTGCTACATCGCCGTCACAAGCACCCGCAACTCGCGCAGTGTGCCCTTTATGCGGGCAGCGTTATCACTTCCCATGCGCAACAATAATTTCTGGCCGCTCGACAGAGCCTCAAGATTCGGGTCGCTATACTCATACAATACGTGGGGTCTGACCAACTCAACCGGGTCATTGACCTCCGGCGTTTCCAGGAGATGATCGATGACCTCCACAAGGCGGTCGTTAAAATAACCATCCGGGTATCCCAGTGCGACATAGGCATCCTGAAACAACGGGTAGTATCGGCGATAGAGATCCGCGACCTCGCCAAGATCAGCAGCCGCCACCAGCTCAACCAGCGCATCATAGCGACGGTAATTATCAGCGTTGATCGTATACTCGCCGCTGCCGTCCTGGCCATCGACCAGGAACTGATCACCAAGTCCCCCTACCGGCCGGATGCGCTCCGCTACGCGGGCCCGCGGCAGGTTATCGATCGTAGCAACCAGACGTTCGATCATGCCGGATTCGGCCAGCATGTCGTCAATGGAATCGCCGAATATGCCGGTGATTTCAAGCTTCAGGTATTCATCACTCTGATCAAGCGACGGCAACGGCATCAATTCCGGTCGATCCGAGGAGTCGGTTTCCCCGGAATCAACCGGGTGCAACGGGCCCGGCAACTCCATCGGTATTTCCAACGCAGACTCAGTCGATGGCGTCAGTTCCGGCTCCGGCTGCGACTGGCGCGACCAGTAAAACCACAGGGCGACAGCCGCCGCCGCGGCCAGGAGAACCGGGATCAACCACTTTTTGGACTGGTTTCGCATCGTTAAATATCCGTTTATGCTGTTCGGTCACTTGATATCTGACAGTTTAGCTCCGGATCCTCTCAATGAAATACTGTATTTGTGTTTTATCGCTTCTATTGCTCGCCGCGTGCGAATCACGAGATCAGGAATCACCGGATACGGAACCCCCTCCCGACCTGAATGCAATCGCCCGGGATTACCTGTATCTGGAACTTAACATGGGCTGGCACGATGCGGACCATGTTGACGCCTACTTCGGTCCCGAGGAAATTCGGCAAGCCGCCGCCGAAGCCCGGTTGTCGCTGGATGAAATCTCGGCACGTGCCCGAACCATGAAGGAGCAACTGACTGCATTGGCAGCGTCAGACAGTGATTCTCCGGACAGATCGCGCATCGACGGCCTGATTGGACGCCTTGTCGCTCTTGAAACCAGGATTGCCCTGAACGAGGATCAGGCGTTGCCTTTCGATGAGGAATCCATGCGCCTGTTTGGTTCGGCGGCGCCGGATAATGACACAGAATACTTTCAGTCCATTCTGCATGACATCGACAAATTGCTCGGCGGTGAAGGAAAGCTGTCTGAGCGAGTCATGGACTTTCAGAATCAATTCATCATTCCTCCGGATCGCCTTGCCGACGTATTTGACGCCGCCATGAACGAGTGCCGGCGAAGGACACTTTTACATATTGACCTGCCAGACAATGAATCATTCAGTATTGAGTACGTCAACGACAAGCCCTGGTCCGGCTACAACTGGTACCAGGGAAATGCGCAAAGCCTGATCCAGGTTAATACGGATTTGCCAATATTTATCAGTCGCGCCGTCGACCTTGGCTGCCACGAGGGATATCCAGGGCATCACACCTTCAATGCGTTACTTGAAAAGAACCTGGTGCAAGATAAAGGCTGGGTCGAATTCTCCCTGTACCCACTTTTCAGTCCGCAGTCGCTTATCGCCGAGGGCAGCGGTAACTACGGAATAGACCTCGCATTTCCGGGCAATGAACGAATTGCATTCGAGCGCGACGTCTTGTTTCCCCTGGCGGGTCTCGATGCCACAGAAGCCGACCGCTATTACGAACTGCTGGAACTTCTGGGTAAACTCAACTACGCCGGAAACGAGGCTGCCCGCGATTATTTGAATGGCACCATCGACAGGGAACAGGCGGTGCAGTGGCTCGTCGAATACACACTGACATCTCCCGAACGGGCGCGCCAGCAAACTGACTTTTTTGACGCATATCGCAGCTATGTAATTAACTACAACCTGGGTAAGGACCTCGTACGTGCCTACGTCGAAGCGGATGACGCGAACCTGGATGAACGCTGGAGTCGGTTCGAAACACTGCTGTCATCGCCGATGACCGCAGCCGATCTCCGCTGAGATTTCGCGTGGAAGACAACCAATGAGCGGCGACCCGATTGCCACTGCCTCGCACGCGTTGTATTGACCCGGCCAGCGCCGAATGGACAAAACACTTTTCTTCAGCCTGGTTGGCTTCGCATTTATCTCGTCGGGGACGCCGGGCCCGAACAACCTGCTGCTGATGTCGTCCGGTGCCCTTTTCGGCTGGCGCAGGACCATTCCGCACCTGGCGGGAGTTTTACTGGGATTCGCAGTCGTCATGGCCTCGGCTGTACTCGGACTCGGCACACTCGTGGGTCGATGGCCTTGGCTGATCGCAATCGTCCGCGTAATCGGGGCGACGTGGCTGATCTGGATGTCGCTGCACTTTTTCAAGGCTGCAATCAGGGACGCCAACACCGAGGCGAGAATGGAAGATGCACCCTTGTCGCGACCGTTAAAAATGTACGAGGCGGTGCTTTTTCAGTGGGTGAATCCGAAAGCGATCATTTTGGCGATATCCAGCGCAGGTGCCTACATTGCTATCGCGGACTTCGCCTGGCAACGCGCTATCATAATCGGCAGCGTTTTTTTTGTGGCTGGCCTGATTTCCTGCTCGACGTGGATGGTGGCGGGCAATGCCCTCAACCGTTACATGTCATCAGGCAGGTCAGCGGCATGGATGAATGGCGGGATGGGACTTCTCATTGTTGCCACCGCCGCGATCGTTTTGTTTGGCTGAGGTAATCGAATTTGAATACTGAAAAATATCCGGAAGACGCTCAGGTGCTCTGCGACCTCTGCCACCTTTTTGGGGAGCGCGGCTGGTGCCGGGCGACGAGCGGCAATTTTTCCGTGCGCATCGATGGCTCTCATTGCCTGATCACAGAGTCCGGATGTGACAAGTCACGACTGACAACGGACGACCTGATGGTCTGTGACTTGCAGGGGCAGGCGACTGATCCGCTTCGGCAACCATCGGCGGAAACACCCATTCACACCTGTCTGTACCAGCTGGATGAGTCAATTGGTGCAATATTGCACACGCATTCTGTCTGCTCGACCCTGTTATCAATACAGTCGGGACCGACGCTGACGATCACAGGCTTCGAAATGCAAAAAGCGCTGGCGAGCAGCAACTCTCACGAAGAGGAAATCTCTGTGCCGGTTTTCGCTAACAGCCAGGACATGGACGCACTGGCCAAAGAGCTTGTCGCGGCATGGAACGAAGAACGAGTCCGGGTTCCGGGATTTCTCATCGCCGGTCACGGCCTTTATGCCTGGGGCAAGGACGCCGCGTCCGCGCAACGGCATACGGAGGGTTTCGAATTTCTCTTCGAATGCCTGTGGCAACAGGGCCTGGTGAGGTCATCATGACGATCCGGGCGATAGTCACCGACATTGAAGGTACGACCAGTTCGATCAGCTTCGTGCACGAAGTACTTTTTCCATACGCCAGCCGTGAGCTGCGGCAGTTTGTCCGAACGCACCACCGGCATCCAGACATCGCCAGACTTCTGGACGATGTCCGCCGGGAAGCAGGTGAAACTGACGCCTCCACAGATCGTGTCGTCGATATTCTCCTCCACTGGATAAAGGAAGATCGCAAGGCCACATCATTGAAAGCGTTGCAGGGACATATCTGGCGGAACGGCTACGAGAGCGGCGATTTCAAGGGCCACATGTACGCTGATGCGGTCGCTTACCTTCGGCGCTGGTCGGAGCAAGGACTCCGGCTGTTTGTTTACTCCAGTGGTTCCGTCGGTGCCCAGCAGCTCCTGTTCGGACACAGTGACGCCGGAGACTTAAGACCGCTGTTTGAGGGATATTTCGATACTCAAATCGGGCATAAAAAACACTCGGATTCGTACGCCGCCATTGCAAACTCAATCGGCCTGCCTGCGGGGGAGATTCTTTTCCTTTCGGACGTCGCGGAGGAACTGGATGCGGCTCAAGATGCCGGAATGCGAACGTGTCAGCTTGTTCGGGATGATGCCGTCGCGGTGGGCTCGCATCGGATCGCCACCGGGTTCGACGAGGTTATAATCGGCCGCGACAGTTAACAGCCGGAGGGATTTCAAAATGAGTCACCTGTCCATTTATGCAGAAGACGATGCGAGCACTCCACTCCTGGAAAGCAAAGACTTCAGGAAGATCTCAGCCGAACTGGGAAAGGCGGGCATACGACTCGAGCGATGGACGGCTGACAAGGAAATTGACGAAGACGCCGACAGTGATGCCATCATCGCTGCGTACCAGGCCGAGATTGACCGACTCGTCGCAGAGGGCGGCTACCAGACCTGGGACGTTGTTAGCATGAACCCGGATCATCCTGAAAAGGACGCGTTTCGCAGGAAATTCCTGGACGAGCACACTCACAGTGAAGACGAAGTCCGCTTCTTCGTTCGCGGTCACGGGCTGTTTGTCATGCATGTCGCCGACAAAGTTTATTCGATGTTGTGCGAAAAGGATGACTTGATCTCTGTGCCAGCTAATACCAAACACTGGTTCGACATGGGACCGAATCCGGTCTTCACCGCCATCCGCCTGTTTAACAACCCTGAAGGCTGGGTCGCCAGGTTCACTGGCGACGAGATCGCAGAAGAATTTCCGCTGTTGGATAACTGAATGCAGCAGCTTTGCCCGCGACTAGCCCTGCATCTCGGTAAGGCCCGAAATTGGCGGGTTCCACGTCCTGGCACCCGGTAGTCGTCTGCCCCAGACTCGTCCGCTGTAAGTGGGACACAAATGCTTCGTAACCAGCCGTTGCACCACGTTGATACGAGGCAACAGCCCGTGAAAGCCCCCCAGACCGATGAGGAGCCGGTCGCGAAGCTCCAGGAATTCGAGGTCGTTGTCCGAGACACAGACGAGCCGGCTGGAGGGCAGAAACGGCGGCATCGCGCCGGCCAGTGGCACAGTGCCGTCACCGGTGCGGACGGATTTCCTGTTTTGCCAGCCGAGTTCATTCACAAATTGTTCTTCATCGATCACGAATCGCGCTCCATGCGCGTCCTTGTTGATCGTCATTTGTACACGCGTTTTCTCGCCAACCCCAAGAATCGCGAGCCAGTCATCCTGACGCAGGCCGGCATCAGACGTGCGGAACGCTTCGACCGTTCGCCGGTGCCTTTTTGCATTGCCCAGCATCTCTTCAAGAATTTCGATTGCCCTGGTGCGGCGGTCAGCGCTGCGTGTAGACACCGAATAAAGCCTCACGAATTCAGTCAGGCTGTCGACAATACTGGATTGAATATTCTGACAGTCGAATACGTCGACCTGTGCCCCCGCCGCGTCCGTCGTGGCGCCGGCGTAGCTTGGGAAAAGCTGGTAGAGGGCGGGCGTCACCCTGGCGGCTTCGCGCTCACGCTCCCTGGGGTTCGGACCCGTGATCAGACTCATGCCAGTCGCGATTTTGACGATCGCCTCGATTGATCCCAGAAAAGGGGTCCCGATGGTCACCACCTTGCCAACACTGGCGCGGCGCCCGGATTGGGCAAGGTACTCGCTTAGGACCAGTCCACCCATGGAATGCCCGACAAGATCCACTTTAATCTCGCCGGCTTTCGCGTAGTGCTTCAGCAAACGGGTGCGAGAGATCACTTCCTGGACGAACGCAGCCAGTTTTTCCGCCGACCTGCGCACATCCATGCGCCAGTCGTAGGGGAACGCAAAGACCGGTGTTGGCTTATCGGCATGCGGCGACAATTCGTGCCGCAACGCCCGAATCAGGTCGTCATAAACCGGAAAGACGCGGCCTGCGACAACATGAGCAGGCTCAATCGCCTCGTAACGAAGATCGTCCGGGTGCAACGCGACACGGTCGTACTCCCTGTTAAATACCATTGTCCAGATTTCATCTGGCTGTAACGGATAGTCGTCAACGAGATTGGTCGCCGTGATACCGGGAATCACGATGACTGGATTCTGTTCGCCCATATCGCCTCCTGTTTGACTCCATTCTGCCGGATAACCGGGGAACCGGCCAAAGCGGTGTTGGTTACCGGTAAATGTGTTTTCCTGATTCAAGCCCTGAGGTATCCTCGTCCCCGCATCTCTGAGGGGGAGAACTATGAAGAATCAAATTGCGACGCTGGCCACCGCACTGTTACTGGGCCCGCTGGCCCTTGCCCAGACGCCGGGGACAGGCGACGGGCAATGGGGTTACATAGGCGGCGATGCCGCACATACCCGGTTTACACCGAACGATCAGATTGGCGCCGACAATTTCGAAGACCTCGAAGAGGCCTGGGTGTGGGACGGGGCCAGCTTTGGCGCCGCCAGTGGCCGATCCACGCCGATCTTTGTCAACGGAACTCTGTACACAGTGGCCGGACCCCGACGCCATGTTGTGGCGATCGATCCGGCAACCGGCGAAACCATCTGGTCATATCGCGAGCCCGGCACTCCTCGCTGGGAATATTCGATGCGCAAGGATCATGGCAAGGGCGTGGCCTATGCCGAGATAGATGGTCGCGGCGTGATCTACACGATTTCTCCCGCGTTCTTCCTGACCGCGCTTGACGCAAAGACCGGTCGGCCACTCGAAGGATTTGGCAAACCGGTGCCGGTCGATGGATTTCCGCAGACCGGTGTTGTCGATTTGCTGGGCGACCTCGGGCACGAGTACGACCCGTATGAGGGGTTGCCGCTCGAGACGGGCTACATTACCTCCTCGTCGCCACCGATTGTGGTCAACGGCGTCGTCGTGGTCGGCAATTCGGCCGAGCAAGGCTATAACCAGTCCCGCATCGAAAACATTCCCGGCGACATCCTCGGCTACGATGCCAAAACGGGTGAGTTCCTCTGGAAATTCAATGTATTACCCGGGCCGGGCGAGTTTGGCCACGAGACCTGGGAAAACGACGCCTGGGAATGGACCGGCGATATCTCTTCATGGGCGCCCATCTCGGCTGATACCGAACGCGGCATTGTCTACATCCCGACCAACGGCGCCACGCTGGATTTCTATGGTGGCTTCCGTCCGGGCGACAACCTGTTCAGCACCAGCCTGATCGCGCTGGATGCCAAGACAGGCAAGCGTGTCTGGCATTACCAGCTTGTGCATCATGACATCTGGAATTACGACACGCCGACCGCGCCGGTACTGATGGACGTTCAGCAAAATGGGGAAACCGTGCCAATCGTCGTACAGGTCACCAAACAATCCAGCGCCTATACATTCAACCGCGAGACTGGTGAGCCGATCTGGCCGATAGAGGAGCGTCCTGTTCCAGCCTCGAAAGTCCCCGGCGAAAAACTGTCCGAGACGCAGCCATTTCCAACCAAACCGCTGCCCTACGACAACCAGGGCCTGACACATGACGATCTGATCGATTTCACGCCGGAACTGCGGGCGCGGATGATCGAGATCCTCGAAGAGTACGAGATTGGACCCTTGTTCAATCCGCCATTGCACAGAAGTAATGAAGCCGGCAAGAAGGCCGCGCTGTGGTGTCCTGGCGATATTGGTGGCGTCAACATTGACGGCCCGGCCGCCGCCGACCCGACGACCGGCATTCTGTATGTCACGTCACGAAAACACTGTTCATACCGTATCCTTGCGCCCGGCACTGAAAGAGACGCGCTGATCGAGAAACCGACCGGGGACACGATCGCAGACTATGTCGTCATTCCGGGCTACGGCAGCGTCCAGGGGCCCGATGGCCTGAACATGTTCAAGCCGCCGTACAGCCGAATCACCGCTATCGACATGAACACCGGCGATCATCTCTGGTGGATACCGGTTGGCGAGACGCCGGACCGGGTACTGAATCACCCCGACCTCCAGGGCATGGATATCCCCAACACGGGTTTCGGCGTCGAGGTTGCCCCAATGACCGTCACCAGTACGCTGCTCATTTACGCGGGTCGTGGCAGCGACGGCACGCCGTACGTTTATGCCGTCGACAAAGCGACTGGCGAGCAGCTGGGCAAAGTCGAAGCGCCGGACAACAGCAGCTACGGCATGATGTCTTACGTCCACGATGGTCGTCAGTACGTCATGCTACAGACCGGATCAACGCTGACCGCAATGGCGCTTGCCGATTTCTCATCGAATGATGCCGAGGAACACTAGTCGTTAAGCGAGAGTTCAGCTAACCAGGGTAATAATCATCGCAGGCTTACAGGGCCAGACTGGCTAACCTGCCTGGCGTCGAAAGAGTTAATCCATGAATAAAAGAATGAACAGGTCTCTCGTCATTGCGGTGATATGCCTTGTCTTGTCGGCAGGCGCGACCGCGGATCCTCGCACTGTCAACGAAGGGGTCTTCACCCGGGACCAGGCGAAAGCCGGTGAGGAGCTGTACAAAGAAAATTGTCTTTTGTGTCACGACAAGAAGTATTTCCGTCCGGTGCTGAAGCGCTGGGAGGGCCAACCACTCGGGATTATGTATACCGTCATGAGCACCTCGATGCCGGAGAGTAATCCGGGATTCCTGAGTGAGAAGGAATACGTGGATATCCTCGCCTACATCCTGTCGCTCAGCCGCTATGAGCCGGGCGATACGGAACTCGACTATAAAGATGGCGCGCTGAATGAAATAACCGTCGAGGCCCGACAGAAGAATTAAACCGGCGCACCAGCTGCGAAACGCTCCAAATCTGTTATTCTCTGGCAGAGCCCGCGGCGACGGGTAATGGCAATATGGGGGAACAAGCTATGCCGCAGAAGACCGGACTAAACCGCAGAAACTTCCTTAAAGGCGCTGGCATGACCGCGGTAGCAGGCGCCGTAGGTGCTGGCAGTGCCGGCACAGCAGCAGCCGACGGCATGCCCTACCTGGTCGACGGCAAATACGATTTCGACACACCTTACAACCGTTTTGGCACTGACTGCGTTAAATGGGACAGCCAGGTCTCTGCATTCGGCGACAAGGTCAAAATCGGAATGGGTATCGCCGACACCGACTTCCGTGCAGCACCGTGCATTGGCGAGGCTATGGCCGAGCGAATGAAGCACGAGAACTGGGGTTATATCAGTAGCGAGGCTATGGCGTCATTCCGCGAAACCATTGCGGAATGGAACCAGGATCGTTATGGCCTGAAGGTCGACCCCGATACAATCGTTGTCGCGACAGGCGTTCATCCCGGCCTCGTCGCGGCGATGAAGACTTACTCGCCGCCAATGAGCAAAATCCTGATGATGACGCCGACCTATAACGGCTTCTATTCGGACGTTAAAAATACGCAAACGGTAAAGAACGAAAGCGAGATGGTCTTCGAGAACGGCAAGTACTCGATCGACTGGGACGACTTCGAAGCCCGTATGACGGCGGACACACAAACCCTGTTGCTTTGTAATCCGCAAAACCCGACGGGCAACGTCTGGTCCGAAGAGGAACTGCTCCGCATCGGCGAGTTGTGCCTCAAGCACCAGGTCGTTGTGCTGGCAGACGAGATTCACGCCGACTTCGTGCGCCCGGGACACAAATTTACGCCGTTCGCGTCATTGCCGGATAAAGATATCGTTAACAACAGCCTGTCGTTTCGGGCAATAACCAAGACATTCAGTATGCCGGCGTCGAAGAATGCCTACTGGTTTTCGACCAACAAAGTCATGCTCGAGCGGGTAAAGAGAAACCACCAGGCGGGCATCAACACGCTTGGCGTTGTCGCCAATGAGGCGGCCTACAAGCACGGTAAGGATTGGCTCAAGCAGCTGCTCGCCTATATCGATGGCAACCACACCTACGTCGAGAATTTTCTGAAAAAGAATCTTTCGGAAGTCGGGTACACCAGGGCAGAGGGCACTTTCCTGAGCTGGTTGCATTTTGACGGCATCATGGAAGAGGTTGGCGTCGTTGAAAAATCAGCGGCCAGCCAGATGACCGACACGCCGATGAGCGAAACGCAGGTCTTCGAAAAATGGCTCGTCGACAACTCAGGCGTGCAATTGAACGACGGTGAGGGCTATGGCAAGGGCAGCAAACGCTGCATGCGCATGAATATTGGCTGCTCTCGCCAGGTGCTCGATATGGCGCTGACCGGTATGGCAGAGGCGATCAGGAAGATCTGATCCTGCTCAGCCTGCTTTAATCGCAAGCTCAACCGCTGCCTGTACCGGCTCGATGACCGGCACAGGCAGTTTCTTTTCTGCCGCCGCCTTTATCGCAGCCATTCCGGCACAACCCAGTATGAGCGTCTCGGCGCCATACTCTTCGATCAGGCGGCGACCTGCGACAACAACTTTGTCCAGCGTGCCTGCGTCATTGGCGGCTTGATCCACAGAAATATTCAGCGGCAACTCGCCGGCGAGTTGGTCTGCAAATCCAAGCATTTGAATGTAAGCCACGTGCCGTGCAATCGACTCATCCGACAAGGCAAGCACCCCGAATCGTTTGCCTTTGGCAACCGCGGTTTCGACAGCGCTCTGTTGCATGCCGAAAACCGGTTTGCTGAATCGCTGCCGGCATTCTGCAAGTCCCGGGTCCGAATAACAGGCAATCACGCAGGCGTCGAAGCTCGGTGATTCGTCGATCCTCGCAATGACCAACGGCACTACGCTCGCGATGTCCTCGTCAGATTCAATGCCGAACGGGCCGTCCTCCAGTGTGCAACATTCGATGCTTGCACGGCTGGCGAACTCGAGCAGTGAATCTCTCAGGCCCTCAGTTACGCTTGCGTTGGAGTTCGGGTTGATGACCAGAATTCTTCGCATCAGAGTTCAAGGTCAACGCCGAAGTTCTTCTCCGGATCGAGCTCCGGCGCCAGGCGTCCCGGCATGCCGGTGCAATCGATTCTCCGCCGCGGTACAAACTCTCCCGCACCACGATCGGCATGCAGTTCGTTGTCGTCGATAATGACCTTGCCACGCTGAACAACAGTCGTTGGCCACCCGGTAATTTGCATACCCTCGTACGGCGTATATTCCATGTTGTCGTGCATGTCTTCGGCCTTCACTTCGCGCGAGATTGCCGGATCCCAGATCGCAATATCTGCGTCTTTGCCCTCTGTGATCGAACCCTTGCAATGGTCCAGACCATAGATTTTCGACACGTTCGTCGCCGCCAGCGCGACAAAATGATTGAGCGTAATACGACCTTTCATGAATCCTTCTGAAAAAAGCAGGGGCAGACGCATTTCTATGCCCGGCAAACCGTTTGCGATCTGTGGAAAATCCGGCTTCGGTCCGGCGTGCAGCTTGCCGGTGTCATCGAAACGATACGGTGCGTGATCGGACGAGTAGACCTGGAATGTTCCGTTTTGCAGGCAACGCCAGATCTCCTCCTGCGAAGCCCGGTCGCGTAACGGCGGACTGCAGCAGAGTTTCGCCCCGTGCATGCCCGGCAGATCCATCTGTTCGGCATTCAGGAACATGTACTGTGGGCAGGTTTCGCCAAATACTTTGCGACCGTCGTACCTCGCCTTTGCAATGATTCGTGCACCGGCCTCTGTCGACACATGGACAATGAGAATGGGCGCGTCCAGGAAACCGGCAAGCTCGATGGCCCGATTGATGGCTTCCGACTCCGCGGTCCTCGGATGGCTCAGTGCATGGTATTTCGGTGCACCGTGACCACTATCGACCAGCTTGCCACTCATCCACTTGATCATCGCGTTGTTTTCGGCATGGATCATGGTCAACGCACCATTTTTCTTCGCGACCGAGAGAATATCGAGCATCTGGCTGTCATCGACGATTAGCCGGTCGTAGGTCATGTAAATCTTGAATGAGGTGATACCCTCTTCAATCGCCCTCGGCAGTTCCTCGTGCAAGACCGCATCCGTTGGGTCCGAAATGATTAGGTGAAACGAATAGTCGACGACCGACTTCGGACCGGCCCGTCCGTGATAGGTTTCAAGCACTTCCTTCAGAGACTGCCCTCGATGCTGGGCGGCGAACGGGACGATGCACGTATTCCCGCCAAACGCCGCCGACACGCTGCCCGAGTAGTAGTCGTCAGATGTCATGAGCCCGCTCGACGACTCCTGTTCGATATGGCAGTGGGCCTCGATGCCTCCGGGCAGAACGTACTTTCCCGTGGCGTCGATGACCCGGTCCGCATCGCCCAACTCCGTGCCGATGGCGACAATCCTGCCATCCCGAACGCCTACATCTGCGCTGAAGGTTTCCGCAGAGTTGGCGACAGTGCCATTTTGAATCTTGAGATCTAGGTTGGACACGGATTCAGACGCCCCTGATGGAGCCGCCATCACAACGGATCAGCCCACCGGTCATATAGCTGGCACGGTCGCTGCAAAGAAAAGCCCCGACACTGCCGAACTCTTCGACGGTCCCGTAGCGCCCCGCCGGTATAGTCGCCTGTTCCGACGCCGACACCTCTTCCACCGGTTTCCCCAGACGTTCCGCATTGGCGGCATCGAGCTGCGCCAGGCGCGCGGTAAGAATCCTGCCAGGTAATAACATGTTCGCTGTGATGCCCTGCGAAGCTGTTTCATTCGCCAGGGACTTACTCCAGCCAACAAGCGATGAGCGGATCGTATTCGACATGGCCAGGTTGGGAATAGGCTGCACGACACCGGACGACGCAACGGTGAGCACACGCCCCCAGCCGGCCTCCTTCATGCCCGGGATACAAAGGTTGGTTATTTCGATGATCCGAATCAGCATCGTATCGATCTGGGCGCGCCACAGTTCCGTATCGGGCTTATCAACGGTTCCCGGCGGCGGACCCCCGGTATTGTTCACCAGGATATCAATACCGCCGAGTTTCTCCTTTGCGGCGGCGTAGAGTTTGCCCGCCGAATCCCGCTCCGACAGGTCCGTGACCACATAGTCTGCTTTACCGGGGCCGCTATTGGTGAGTTCATTCGCGACAGCGGCGAGTTTTTCCCCGACACGGCCCGAAATGATGACGTTCGCGCCTTCTTCGCAGAGTTTGGTGGCAATGCCCAGGCCCAGGCCCTGACTCGACGCCAATACAAGCGCGCGTTTTCCGCTTATTCCCAAATCCATATTCAATTCATCCTGGTTACATCAATAAAAATTCTGCTCATTGCGGCACTAAAGATCAATTCGCCGATAGCATCGGCGCACAACCCGGCATAGCGGGCGAATTGGACTCGACGCCAATACAAGCGCGCGTTTTCCGCTTATTCCCAAGTCCATATTTATAGAGCCTCTACGTTTTTCTCGACACGGCTGATGAGCCTCGTCAATTCCTGAAGATCTGTCGCACTCAGTTTCGGCCCGGGTGACCGAACTGTCGGCGACGAAATGATGCCACGACGATGCAACACTTCCTTGCGCAGAGCCAGTCCCCATCCAGGTTGCTGTTCGTGACGAATCAGTGGCAGGTAGGCATCAAAAATATCTTCTGCCTTGTCCTGCTGCCCGGCATTGTGCAAAGCCACGACGGCAACGAGCATTTCCGGATAGGCGAAACCGGTCATTGCGCCATCTGCGCCACGCGCAAGCTCCTGCGGCAGGTACAGTCCGCCGTTCCCGCAGAGAATAGAAACCCGGCGCAGCCCCTCGTCGGATGCCTGGCGGACCCTCGTTATTTTGGTGAGTCCGGGGCATTCCTCGTGCTTCAACATGACCAGCTGATCATACTCGGCAACAAGGCGATTAAACAAAGACACGGAAATCTCGGTATTGGTCGCCTGCGGGTAGTCCTGGTAGCAAACCGGAATATCATCGCCCAGTGCTTCAAGCACCTGTGTGAAATAGTTGTAAACCTTTTCTTCGGTTGCCAGGCCGGCGAGCGGCGCGACCATAACTCCTGCCGCGCCCTGATCCATGCTGAACCGGGACAGGCGCACCAGGTTGTCCAGCCCCGGATCTGACACACCAACAATCACCGGCAACTTGTCATCGACCCGCTTCATGATGCGCTCGAGAAAGGTCCGGGATTCATCGGGCGCCATCTTCTGCGCCTCTCCCATCATGCCGAGAACTGTGATCCCGGAGACGCCTTTTTCGATATAGAAATCCACGAGCCGGTCGGCGCTCTCGAGATCGACTTCGCCGTTTTCCGTAAACGGCGTTGCAGAAATGATGTATACACCACTTGCGGATTCATCCAACTTGTAAATCGACATTATCGAGCGTCTCCTGATCTAGCGCTGCGCCATACGAATGTATTGCTTGTTCTCATCAGTTATCTCTGTAGCGAACTGGTTCTTTCCTGAAAGATAGTCCTTCATCAGGGCCATGAATACGCCGGAAAGCACGAGCAACGCAACAAGATTCGGCAATGCACTTGCGGCCACAGAGATATTCGCCAAAGCCCAGAGTTGATCGACATTGCTAATGCCGGCAAATACAACGCCCGGCAGAAAATAGATCCACCTCGCATAGAGAAAGAAGTCTTCCCCGAAAAGACTGACAAGCGCAGTCTCGAAGTAGACAAAGAAACCGATTTGGGTTGAGAGACAGAACGTCAGAATGGCAACCGATATAAAACCGTTGGCGAAACCCGGTGAATAAAAGGTGGCAAACGCGTCCAGTAACATCTCGATGCCCGTGTTGCCATTTGCAATAACACCCGATGAAAGAATAACAAACGCCGTGATCGTGCATACGACAGTCGTATCAACAAACACTTCAGCGGCGCCCCACAGACCCTGTTTGAACGGGTGCGGTGTTTCTGCGTTGGCATGCACCATGGGTGCAGTACCCAGTCCGGCCTCATTGGAAAGCATGCCGCGCGCCATGCCCATCTGAATTGCCGACATGACCGCCGCACCGGCAAAACCACCCAGAGCGGGCGCCGGCGCTAGTGCGTAGCGAAAGATATCGGCAAGTACGTTCGGTAATTGCGAGGCATTTGCAACAAGAATCAGCACGCCTCCTGCAAGATAGATCATCGTCATGAATGGAACCAGCGCCTCGCAAAACCGACCGATGCGGCGAATGCCGCCGATGGCGACTGTGGCAGTGATGATGGCCATTGCGCCCGTGACGATGTAAGGGCTGATACCATAACTGGCGTCAAATGCACGGCCCACCGTATGCGCCTGCAGCAGCGATGAGCTGAAGAAGCAGTTGATTGTGACGCCAATACTGAAAAGGACGGCGAGCGACTTCCAGCCGAGGGCCTTGTTGATGTAGTACATCGGGCCGCCGTGGATGTGCCCGTTTTCATCGACTTCACGATAATGCACGCCGAGCGTGACCTCGGCTGCTTTGGTGATCATGCCGAAGAAGGCGAGCACCCACATCCAGAAGATAGCGCCCGGGCCACCGATTGACAGTGCCGTCGCAACGCCCGCCATATTACCCATGCCCACTGTGCCGGCGAGCGAGGTGGATGTCGCCTGGAACGGCGTCATGCGTTCATTGTTGCGGTCGCCGCTGCGATCGAACATTCGCCCGAACGTGTTGCGCATGATGTAGAAAAAACTGAATACCTGAAAAAAACGGCTTCGCACAGTCAGGTATACGGACACGAAAGCGATGAAGATCATCGTCCATGGTCCCCACATCAGATCGCTCAAGGACGTGACGAACGTCAGGAATGCGTCATACATCAGGTGTCCCCCATGCCGGCGCCTGCGGCTTGTTGTTTTTCTGCCGGGCTGGACGCACTACAGTTGAGAGCCGGAAATCGATTTCAGTTGAAACACGATCCGGCACCGGCGGATCGACTGTATCAAACCGGCTTTTAATCTCCAATGCCAAGGTTATTTGTCGTAAACTTGGCCGTCCAATAAAGCACCCGAAATCGCGCATAACGACCAGAACTGGCGGCCCGACGACGGGAAATAAATGTGGGGGAGCAAGAATGAATACTGCTATTCAGACGTCGCGAATACTTCGTATCGGCGTTATCGTACTGGCCCTTTCGGTTGCGGCATGTACACAGGATACGGCGCCCGCGGGCGAATCCGGATCTGGCACGGAACCCGCCGCAGCAGCAGCGGTCACCAGCATGAAAAACGCGCCGGATACGGACGGTGGAGCCTGGGGATACCTGGGTGGCGACGCTGCGCATACGCGGTATTCGCCGGCTGACCAGGTCACGGCAGAGAATTTTGAGGACCTCGAAGAGGCCTGGGTTTGGGACGGCGCCAGCTTCAATGCGCAAAGCGGCCGCTCAACGCCGAGCTATATAAACGGCAAGCTGTACACCGTGGCCGGGCCCAGACGCTACGTCGTCGCTCTCGATGCGGGATCCGGTGAACTGATCTGGTCTTACGGTGAACCGAAGACACCGCGTTACGAATATTCAATGCGCGCCGATTACGGTAAAGGCGTCGCCTATGCCGAGGTCGACGGGCGCGGCGTTGTTTACATATCGTCGCCAGCGTTCTTCCTGACAGCGCTCGACGCAGAAACCGGCGAGCCGCTCAAAAACTGGGGTCGCCCGGTCGGCGTCGATGGTTTTCCGGAAACGGGCGTGACCGACATGCTGACCGACCTGCTGTCGGACCTTCCCTACAGCCACGATCCGTACAAAGGTATGGACCTCGCCGATGGCTATATCACGACATCATCGCCACCGATCGTCGTGAACGGCGTCGTGGTCGTCGGCAATTCGCATGAACAGGGTTATTACCAGGCACGCGTCGAAAACGTACCGGGCGATATTCTTGGCTACGACGCACGGACGGGTGAATTCCTCTGGAAATTCCACGTCATTCCCCGGCCGGGAGAGTTCGGCCACGAGACCTGGGAAAATGACGCCTGGGAATACACCGGCGATATCTCTTCGTGGGCGCCGATGTCTGCCGATCAGGAACGGGGCATCGTCTACATTCCGACAAACGGTGTCACGATCGATTACTACGGCGGCTTCCATCCAGGTAACAACCTGTATGGCACCAGCCTGATCGCGCTCGACGCGAAAACCGGCGAACGAAAGTGGCACTATCAGCTGGTCCACCATGATATCTGGAACTACGACACCCCGACGGCGCCGGTGCTCCTCGATGTACCGATGAACGGTCAGATCGTTCCTATCGTTGCCCAGGCGACGAAGCAGAACATGCTATTTACGTTCAACCGGGAAACCGGCGAGCCAATCTGGCCGATCGAAGAACGACCGGTTCCGGCATCCGACATCCCTGGCGAAAAGCTGGCGGAGACTCAGCCGTTCACGACAATACCGGCTCCGTATGGCCAGCAGGGGATTTCGAACGACGACCTGACCGATTTCACGCCCGAGCTTCATGCACAGGCAATCGAAGCTTTGAAGGAACACAAGCTCGGACCCCTGTTCAATCCGCCGCTTCACAGCGACAACGACCAGGGATACCGTGCTGCTTACTGGTGCCCGGGCGACAACGGTGGTACCAACATTTACGGACCGACCGTCGCAGATCCTGAATCGAGCATTGTCTACGTGACGACCCAAAACGGTTGCTCGTCGAGAATCGTCGTCTCGGGTGAGGAGCGGGACGCCAACATCAAGGCGCCTACAGGCAGGACTTTCTCGGCCTACGCTTCGTTGCGTTCGGACCAGGTCCGCCATCCCGCCGGCATTCCGTTGCTAAAACCGCCTTACAGTCATATCACGGCGATCGACATGAAGACCGGGGAGCATCTGTGGCAACTGCCGGTCGGTGAGACGCCGGATACGTACAAAGACAACCCGGCACTGGCAGGTGTTGATATCGGAGAAACCGGAACTGGCCGCCATGCGCCGATGCTGGTAACCAAGACCGTATTTATGTACGGAGGCCAGCTAGGCGATGGTACGTCGGCCCTGTTCTTCGTCGACAAAGCCAGCGGCGAAACGCTGGGCAGCGTCGAAGTTCCGGATCGCATCAACTATGGCCTGTCGACCTACGTCCACAATGGCAAGCAATACATCATGCTGCAGACCGGCAGCAAGCTGACCGCGATGGCGCTCGGCGACTTCTGACGTAGAAAACCGAGACGGGCCCGGGGTAACCCGGGCCCGTTTTTTGTTGGTGTGTCACGATATGATATGCCCTGACGCTGCACAGGTTCAGCCTTTGGTATAGTGGCTGACTGCGCTCAAACTCCTGGTGCCACGATGTCACAAACCGCAAGCAAAATATCCAAAAACGTCCAATTGTCACGCCTTGGCGAGATGCGTGCGCATGGCGGCGAGGTCAATACGACCGGTCTGTCGGATGACGTGATTCAACGTTTTATGGCCAGTCACAAATCGCTGGCCGTCGCCATCGATCGCGGCTATGAGCACTATGTGAAATTGAAGGTATCGCATGCCGATTTTCTCGCTCTCGATGAAGTCGACCAGATCGCGAAAGCACAGGCGGGAATAACGAATTTCTATGACGTCAAAGCGATCAATCCTTATGTCGCTGCCGGGGCGGCAGGGCCCTGGATCGTAACGCTGAAAGGCGCCGTGATATACGACTGCGGCGGATACGGCATGCTGGGTTTCGGTCATGCCCCTGAGGTAGTCCTCGATGCAATGAATCAGCCTCACGTCATGGCGAACGTGATGACAGCGACTGTCAGCCAGATGAATTTCATCAACGCCCTCAACAAGGAAATCGGCCAGACACGTGGCGGCTCTCCTTATCCGAATTATCTGTGTCTCAACAGTGGCTCTGAAGCCAATTCAGTTGCCGCACGCATCTCGGACATCAACACCAAGAACCTGACGGATCCGGGAGCGCGTTATGCCGGTTGCCCGGTGAAGGGCATTACGCTCAAAGGGAGCTTTCATGGCCGCACCTCCCGGCCGGCCCGTTATTCGGATTCCACACGCAGAGATTATCGTAAATACCTGGCGTCATTTCGTGAAGACAACTACCTGATTACCGTCGAACCCAACAACGTGGCCGGACTCGAAGCCGCATTTGCCGAAGCCGCAGGTAACGGCGAGTTTATCGAAGCTTTCTTCATGGAACCTGTCATGGGCGAAGGAAATCCCGGCCAGTCAATTGACCCTGCGTTTTACAAGCGGGCACGTGAGTTGACTTTGGAGCACGGCTCGATGTTCGTCATCGACTCGATTCAGGCCGGACTGCGGGCACAGGGCGTGCTGTCCATCGTTGACTACCCGGGATTCGAGGGCCTTGACGCACCGGACATGGAATCTTATTCGAAAGCGTTGAATGCGGGCCAGTTTCCGCTATCCGTGCTCGCCTTGTCGGACAGGGCGGCAACGACATTTCAACAGGGCGTATACGGCAATACGATGACCACCAATGCTCGCGGACTCGATGTAGCGGTCGCGGTGCTCGAGAATTTTACGCCCGAACTTAGAGAAAATATTCGTAATCGCGGGCGCGAGCTGGTGCAACGAATGGAAGATCTGGCCGAAGAACTCGGCGACGCAATCACGGGCGTTCAGGGGACCGGATTGCTGTTTAGTTGCGAACTCGATGAGCGCTACAAGGTGTATGGAACCAACAGCACCGAGGACTACCTGCGCAGAAATGGTCTGGGCGTCATCCATGGCGGCGCAAGGTCGCTGCGATTTACGCCGAGATTCGCAGTCGGCTCCGACGAGATCGACCTGATCGTTGAGGTGACGAAGAACGCACTGCAGAAAGGTCCTGTCAAATAATAAGACTGCCGCGGCTCAATCCGTATCGGCGATCGTTCAGGCTCACCCGGCGTCTTTCACGGCGACAAACAGCCAGTCAGCCACCAGTGCCGGGCGGTCGTTATCCTTGATCTCAACCGAAACACTGACAGTGATTTCGACGCCGCCGGCATCCCTCACCCTGGCGCCAGCAAAAGTAAAGTGGCCACGAATTTCGGCCCCGGCGGGTACAGGTTCCGGCATGCGTAACCGATTAAAGCCAAAGTTGAACATCTGCGTATCGTCGCCCGCCCCTACACCAAGGCTGCCAAACACCTGGTGTGAAAAATATGTCAGCATGGACATTGTCAAAAAGCCGAACGAAATTGTGGTGCCCAGCGGCGCGTTGTCCCTCGCCCAATCCGGGTTGACGTGGTATTCGTCCTCGTCCTTCGTTAGCCTGGCGAACGCGTTAATATCTTCCTGCGAAACCCGATGCCAATTGGATGCGCCGAGTTCCGTACCCGGCGGCATTTCGAGAAATGAAGAAAAACCGCTGCTATGTTCGTTCGACACGCCGAAGAAAGTCAGGATAAGGTCAGCCGATATCGACGTCTCAAAACTACAGCAACTGCAAGAGTCTGCAATAGCAGGAAGAATGGCGAGATAGTGCCGCCACCGCTACCGCCTATACCCTCGTTGACACCAACCTGCACGGTGCGCACCACGGCGCCCTGGTTGCCCGCCCTGTCCGTCGCCGTGTAGTTGACGACGTAAATACCAACCACAGCACTGTTGACCTGACCACTCACCACTATCGAGGCACTCAAATCTCCATCGATGTCGTCCTGGGCCGTTGCGCCTTCCTCGATATATTCCTCACCCGCGGCGAGGCTGACTGACTGCGGCCCGATTAAGGCAACAGTCGGCGCAATACGATCTCCCAGCCCCAGACGGCCAATGCCATTATTGGCGTGAATCTCGATCACGCCGGCCTCTATGCCGAAAAGAATCAGGTCGAGGGACTGATCGTTGTTGAAGTCGATCAGAATTCCACGTTGCATTCCGTCACTGACGATTTGCTCCCCATCCAGCACGAATCCGCCGCCGACCGTACCACGATATAACTGATGGACACCTGCATCATTGACGGCAACAATATCAGCCAGCGAGTCGCCGTCCACATCACCCGCTATCATCTTGCTGAGCGGAGATGCGCCAATCTTGTCCCCGGCCGGGAAACTCCCGTCGCTACCCTGAATCAGGATGCGGCTTTCCGCAGACTCCAGGTCCTCGCCATCGATTGCCAGCAACAAATCGATATTGCCGTCTCCGTTGACGTCGGTAGCCGAGACACCCGCAACGCTTCCGCGTTGCAGAGATTGCGAGGTAAAGTCCCGGCCATTTCCCGAATTGCTCAATAACAAGGCTGAGCGGTCGCCAGCCTGAATAATGACCAAGTCTGGAAAGGTGTCGCTATTCAAATCAGCTACCGCGACATCGATACCGGGGCCGGCCGGCAATGATTGTGTCGAATAGCCGGAACCTCCTGAACTCTGCAGCAATACCGACCCACTGCTACCGGTCAGCACCAGGTCGCTGTCGCCATCACGGTCAAAATCCGCTGCGCCCGCCGCGAGAACGGTGCCGACACCGCCGGCGTTGATGCCGACTGTGTCAGCAAAATTACCCCTGCCATCATTCATATAGACGCGCGCAGCCTCACCGGCGGTGCCAGCCACGGCAACATCAGGAGCGCCGTCGCCGTTCCAGTCGAGAAGAACGATGCCAGAGCCACCACTATTCAGGCCAAGAGAGGTTCCCGGCGTCAACAAGCTGCGGTTTCCGCTGTTGAAGTAAATCATCGTGTTATTCGCTGTCGTTGCCACCACGTCGTTGAGACCGTCGCCATCAAGGTCGGCACTGGCAAGGCCGCCCGCAGCGGAATTGACAATTTGTGCAGGACCTTCGCTAAACGCCGCAACGACCTGGGCACCCGCGACAGACGCGTTGTTCTCCAGAATCGGGTCGTCAGACAGGGCAACGGCAATCATGGAGTAATCTCCGTCGCTGACCATGGCTCCCTGTATGTCGAAGGTTGATGTTGTGTTCGCCACAAGACCGCCAAGTTCGCAACGGAAAGAAGGGTTCCGCGAATTGTTGTCGATTAGGCTGCAATTCGAAGGAACGCTCAAGGATAGGCCTGGACCGCTGGTGATCCACTCCGTAACCAGTTCACCTTCATCGAGATCGGCCGGGCCCAGATTTTCAACGGTGATCGTCCACTGTG
Organism: Woeseiaceae bacterium; assembly: GCA_024640315.1. Lineage (GTDB taxonomy): Bacteria > Pseudomonadota > Gammaproteobacteria > Steroidobacterales > Woeseiaceae > SZUA-117. Next base: position 3,219 of record JAHEFF010000012.1, on the reverse strand, counting down.
CCGATTCACCGACTGTCACCGGGTTGAAGTCGACGTTCGCAGTTACTTCGAGGTCCGCCCGTGTGTCTGCATAGATTAGCAGCTGAAAATTCAGCGACGCACTGAGACCACCATTATCGGTTGCAGTAATTACCGCCGTGTATGCAGCGTCCCTGACGTCCGCAGCAGAGGGCGTGCCGGACAAGACACCGCTGTCGCGATCGATTTTCAGACTGCCCGGCAAGCCATTCACCGAATATCGCAGTGTATCGCTCCCGTCCAGGTCGCCAAAATAGCGAGCCAACGCCAGCTCATACCGGACGCCTTCGATCGCCTCCTGGTCTGGCGGGTTGCCTGTAACGAACGGCGGAGTATTCGGCGATTCCTCGACGGCAACAAAAACTTTGACTTCCCTTGAGTAGCCGGTGCCGTCATACGCGCTGTAACGAAACTCGTCCTTGTCCGCGCCTTTGCCTTTAGTAGTTCCGTTGTGCCGATAGATGAAAGTACCGTCGTCATTAAAGGCCAGTTCACCTTCCTTTGGTTCTTTTGTCAGAACCGCGGTCATCGGGTCTCGTTCGATATCGAAATCGTTGGCGAGAACACTCGCCGCTCCACCGTCCAGAACGGAGACGCTGCCGCCGCGAGCGACCGTGGCATAGTCATCTCTTGCGAACGGCGCCCAACCGGACGCAATCGCATAGCTGCTCAATACGAGCGAAAAAAGCACGCAGGAAGTGGCGGCGACTGTGCGTCGCCCTGAAAATACGGACTGGTTCATTGGTGGTAGCAAAACGCTATCCCTGTTGTCGTTGTTATTGGGTGCGTTTGACGGAGTTTAGCGCAAAGTCGTGCGCCTGATACAGGTAATTCGCGCTTTTGGCAACTTATGGTAAATCACCTGAAATCGGTTACAAGTAAATGTTTTTGCGTTAATTTATCCGCCGGTAAAAATCGGATTTTCGAGAATCCTGACGGCGACTTGCTGTCCTGTTACCGAGTAACCGATGTACTCATATTTGACCCCCGATTTTCCCACAAACTCCTGAAACGCCTTGTATTCGTGTTGCTGCCAACGCGGAAAATTGTAGTACTCGTCGAACAGGACTACTGCACCAGGCTGCAGGCGCGGACCTAATGCATCAAATATCGTCACGGTGGAAGAATACAGATCGCAATCGACGTGCAGGAACGCAACCGGGTCTTCGTGCTCTTGAAGAAAACCCGGAATCGTTTTGTCGAACAAGCCAATCTCAAATTTCACGTTGTCCGGAACTTTGGGCAATTTCTTCTGCGCGAATGCGCCGACCGGATTGCCGTTCCAGTATTCCGGAATTCCGTCGAACGAATCGAATCCGTATACCGTTCGCCCGGCATCGGCGCCAATCCAGCGAATGGATTTGCCACGCCCGACACCGAACTCGAGATACAGGCCTGGCAGAGACGCTTCGTTGACAACGAATTTCACCAGCTGCGGATGTTTCTCGAAATAAGGCGCATCTGGCATATTCGCCTTGACGTAGTCGATCGTTTCTTTCTTCGCGTCGAGCTGCAGGTCGACAAGCAGGTTCGACCCGTAATGCTTCAAAACAAAACGCCTGAACAAAAACTCACTTAAAGTTCTCTTGAATAGTGGCATGGCTATGCAAATTCTCTGGCTGGCCGAACGGCGGTGCAGTTTATCACAGCAATGATGTTAGCAACGCCCCGGCTGGTCGGCCGGGGATCAAAATCCGGTCATGTTATTCGGTCGCGCCCGGAGCAGTTTGAAGTGGTGGAATCCCATCTCAACGTAGGGTTTCAGCGGGAAATCGACCATACCGAGAAGATCGCGTTCTTTGATTGGCTGGGAACACTGAAACTCCCCCCCTTTGAACTTGTTCAATTTCGAAATTGACAGGTAACAAAGCTTCGAAGGACAGGTCAGCGCGCAGCCGGCATTGGCGAAAAGTATGATTCTGTCCTTCTGCTTTATTTTTTCGAGAAAGTCGAATTCTTCATTCAGGCGCATGGGCAGAACAACAGAATCATACAGCTCCAGCGCCGCCTCGATTTTCTCATGTGACTTGATATTCTTGATGACGCTCGCATCCAGCGTGTAGCGGGGATAGTCACGTCGAATCCAATGGGCCAGGTCATCATTGGTAACAATGACGGAATTAATTTTCGAATGGTATCGATCAAGAATCACCCTGCTTTTTTCGTATTCGGGCTCTTCGGCATAGTGGTTAGACATCGGGATGCGCACGCCGATTCCGGCATTGTTCAACTGGGCGACATCGCGATCCGAAAGTTCCCGGTCGCCGAACATTCGACCACCGTACAGGCTTGATTGCTGTACGAAACCAAAAATACTTTCGATCTCTCCCAACGGGATGTTTCCATACTGGCGGCGCAGAAATGTGAAGACGGGTACATCGACGCTCTTGCTCCTGGCCGAAATGGTGTAGGTGACCGATGGAGGCTCGATACCTTTCGCTTCCGCAAAGGCGCTCCCCTCTGGTATCGGCTGGCGTACTGGTAATTGATCGCCGTATGGATTCATCGTGTCGGTTCGGAGCTGATTGTTTCGCCGCGACCAACCATGCTACCGGGCGAGCGCTGGCCGGCTATTCGGATTTGTACCTAAACCGACCACCGCGGGTGCGGCATCCGGAAAGGACTGTCAGATTTTGAGGTATATTGTCGCGCTCCCACCCAAGGGGCGTTGACTACAAAAGGCATAATAATGAATCGTGTGTATCTGTTCGCCTGGCTATTTCTCCTGTTCGCCTGCTCGCCTGCAGAACAATCTGCACCGGACAAGGCCGCAGCACTCGAACAAAGCGGCTGGAACAAAGGCGCGATGGCGACCGCAGCGAACCCGCACGCTGTCGCCGCCGCGGTCGAGATGCTGGAGAAAGGCGGCCATGCGGTCGACGCAGCAATCGCTGCGCATGCCGTTCTTGGCCTGGTCGAACCGCAGAGTTCCGGACTTGGCGGTGGCGGATTTATGCTGGTGTTTGACCACGACGACAAGAGCCTCACGTTTCACGACGGACGCGAGACCGCACCTGCCGCGGCCACTGTCGATATGTTCATGCGTGATGGCCAGGTGATGGATTACATCCAGGCCTGGCAAAGCGGGACGTCCGTCGGAGTTCCTGGCGCTGTTGCGTTATACCAGAGCGCGCACGAGCTGCACGGAAAGCTCCCCTGGGAGGAAATCCTTCAACCTGCGATCAGGCTCGCTAGTGAAGG
>JAHEFF010000011.1 GCA_024640315.1 Woeseiaceae bacterium | reverse complement strand
AACTGGACGAAATCGAAGGCAGGACGCCACCCCCCGTAATGCCGGTGATACCCGGCCACGAGGTGGTCGGGAGGGTCGAAAAACTCGGGCCCGGCGCTGCCAGGTTCAAATTGGGCGACCGTGTTGGCGTGGGCTGGATATACAGGTCCTCCGGCGCCGAGGACGAAAACCTCAGCCGCCAGTTCCAGGCAACCGGGAGAGACGTTAATGGCGGCTATGCCGAATATCTGGCGGTGAGCCAGGACTACGCCTACCTGATTCCGGACATCTTCTCGGACGCCGAAGCGGCACCCTTGCTTTGCGCAGGCGGCGTGGGCTATCGGGCACTGCGGCTTACCAAAATCGTCTCCGGTAATCGGCTGGGTCTGACGGGTTTCGGTGGCTCCGGGCACCTGGTTTTACAGCTTGCGAGACATATGTATCCGGAAACCGAGGTATATGTCTTCGCAAGAAGCCCGCAGGAACGGGATTTTGCGTTGGAATTGGGCGCGACATGGAGCGGCGATACCGATACTGCGCCGCCCGAGCTTCTGCACGCAGTGATCGATACCACCCCGGCCTGGCTGCCTGTCCTGGCAGCCTTGAAAGTCTTGTTACCGGGTGGGCGGCTCGTGATTAATGCGATTCGCAAGGAATCCCGTGATCGCCACCTGCTCGCAAACCTCGACTATGCCGAGCACCTGTGGATGGAGAAGGAGTTGAAGACGGTGGCGAACGTAACCAGACGGGATATTGCAGAATTTCTGACTGTCGCCGCGCAGATTCCGCTGAAACCAGCGGTCAAGACCTTCGCGCTGGAGGACGCCAACCTCGCTTTGCGCGAACTGAAATCCGGCCATATTCGTGGCGCCTATGTTTTACAAATATAAATAAAACAATAATATAAAGACTATATCTAATGTAATTACTCTAATCTGCCTCGGCGACTTCCAGCGCCAGATGGCTTGCTGCGTAAAGGGAATTCGTGATCAGGCAGCCACGTTCTGCCTTGTGCAGAAGCTTTTCGGCTTTCGCGATGTCAGCGCCTTTGGGGATGACGAGTCGTGCCTCAACCAAGAAATCTGTAAATCGGGACTGGCCGTCAACACGATCGAGCGTGCCGTTTACCCGGCAGTCGAGATTCACCCAGTCGAACCTTGCTGCGCGCGCGATTGCCCTGAAGGACAGAATAAAACAGTCCGCCACCGAAGCCACGAGCAGCGATTCGGGTGACCAAAGATCGCCAGGCCCACCGAATTCGACAGGCCCCGCCGACTTGATGACCGTGACGCCTGGCGCCGTCAGGCTGACGTCAGAATCGAAACTCGCCGTTGCGGCGACCGGGTAGTGATGTGGAAACGGGTGCATAAACTGATCTCCGGTTATTCTGGTTCGCCCGCCTGGATGCAAAGCTCCGCCGCTTGCTTGCATTCAATAACGTTTATAATTGGCGCACCTTACTGGATGCTATTGGGGAGAACCACAATGGGCGAAATCTTGCGCTGCTTCCGCTGTGGTGCGTCGCTCGAAGCGCTTAGTTTGCCGCTGTCACGGCGCGACGAATGTCCGGAGTGTTCGATCCATGTTCATGTATGCCGGATGTGTCTGTATTTTGATCGTGATGTACCGAAACAATGCCGTGAAGACGACGCCGAAGAGGTCTCCGATAAAGAAAAAGTCAATTTTTGTGAATGGTTTAAACCGAGTGGAGATGCCTTCGATCCGGTACGTGCTGATCAGGAACGCCAGGCCAAATCCGAACTGGCCGCGCTTTTCGGCGATGAGACTTCGGCAAAGCCGGAACCCGATGCCGTGACTCAGCAAGCTGAAGATCTCTTCAAGTAAGTGAATTTCTCGCGGCGCACATTTCTCAAGGCATCTTCTGCTGCGCTGGTGGCCCCGGCGATACCTGCTTGTAGTGGCGCCGATGTGGTGCCGGCAACCGGCATACCTGTCAGCCCTTTCGACGAGGATTCAACGGCCGAAGCGGTTACCGAGGGCATCGATCTCAGCGGCAAGATTGCCGTTGTGACAGGCTGCAACTCGGGAATAGGATTTGAAACGATGCGTGTTCTCGCGCTGCGCGGCGCCTACGTTATCGGTACCGGACGCACACTGGAAAAGGCACAGGAAGCTTGCGCCAGAGTGAAGGGCGTGACCACACCTGTTCAGCTGGAGCTGGCCGACTTCGACTCGATAGTGGCTTGTGCTGAGTCCATCCGTTCGCTGAATTCGCCCATTGACATGCTGATCTGCAATGCCGGCCTGCGCGGTGGCGAGCGAGAGGTTGTCAATGGCGTGGAAAAGCACCTCGCTGTCAATCACCTGGGACATTTTCTGCTGGTCAACCGGCTCCTCGAAAGGCTTTACCTGGCGTGGCAGGGGCGAGTGGTCGTTGTTTCCAGCAGGGCGGCCTACCGGGGAGCGCCCGAAGAAGGGATTTTGTTTGACGATTTGAAAATGCTCGGGGACTGGGATGTCGGGACGGCATACGGTCACTCAAAACTGGCCAATGCACTATTTTCGTTCGAGCTGGCAAGGTTGCTCAAAGGAACAAGGATCACTTCCAACTCGCTGCATCCGGGTGTGATCAGCACCAATATCGTGAGAGATGAGTCGGCTGTCGTCAGGTACGGCTTTTCACTGCTGACAAAAGTCAGCGGCAAGACCGTCGAGCAGGGCGCCGCGACATCCTGCTACGTTGCGACGAGCCCGCTCCTGGGCAGTACCAGCGGAGAATATTTTGAAGACTGCAATGCCGTTACTGTCACAGGCACCGGCCACATGCATGACAGGGAACAGGCATCCCGGCTTTGGTTGACATCCGCAGAGCTGACCAAGGACTATCTTGTCACACACAAGCGGCCGGACTGGAATGAGTTCAGAAACGGTATTCGAGGTACGAGTGAGTCAGCGGCGGAAATTCAGTAGATGACGGAGCAAGCCCTGGTCGTCCTATCCGGCGGGCAGGATTCGACGACCTGTCTCTGGTGGGCCATCGACCGATTTGGTCGTGAGAACGTAGAGACTTTGACGTTCGATTACGGTCAGAGGCATCGCGTAGAACTCCAGTGCGCTGCCGCAGTTGCGGACTCGGCAGGCGTTGTGCAGACAGTGTTGCCAGTCAATACGTTCGCCGCCCTCGGCGGGAATGCGCTGACGGATGACGGTGTGGCAGTCGCTGGCGCCGACCGGGGTAACCTGCCGAGCACGTTTGTGCCGGGTCGCAACCTGATATTCCTGACGTTTGCTGCTGCGTATTGCTGGCCCCGTGGTATTCACCATATTGTCACCGGTGTTGCGCAAACAGACTACAGCGGATATCCGGACTGCCGCGAAGAGACTCTTGCGGCATTGGCGCAAACGCTGCAGCTCGGCATGGAGCAGGATTTCACCATTCATACGCCGCTCATGAACCTGACCAAAGGGCAGACTGTCTTGCTCGCAAAGGAACTTGGCGCGATCGATGCTATGGGGTTAACCCACACCTGTTATGAAGGACAGCGACCACCGTGTGGTGCATGCCCGGCATGTATTTTGCGGGCGAAGGGTTTCGCGGAGGCCGGCATCGCCGATCCGTTGCTCTCCGTATGACTTACACAGTGAGGGAAATCTATTACACGTTGCAGGGCGAGGGCGCGCAGACGGGGCGTCCGGCTGTGTTCCTGCGATTCGCCGGCTGCAATCTCTGGTCGGGTCGGGAAAAGGACCGCGCCGGAGCGGTCTGCAATTTTTGCGACACCGAATTTGTCGGCACGAGCGGGCCGGGCGGCGGCAAGTTCGACAGTGGCCGCCAACTGGCCGCAGCAGTATCCGAGCTGTGGCCCGGGCACAGCGACGGCGGAGAGCCGGGCAGGGGAAATCCTTACGTCGTTTGTACGGGCGGCGAGCCGCTGTTACAACTCGATAGCGAGGCGATCCGGTCACTGCACGAAGCAGGTTTCGAAATCGGTGTCGAGACCAACGGAACCATCCGGGCCCCGGATGGCATTGACTGGCTTTGCGTCAGTCCGAAAGCAGCCGCTACCGTGGTGCAAACCAGTGGCGACGAACTCAAGCTTGTCTATCCTCAGGACGAGCACGAGGCACAACCGGAGAACTTTGCGGGGCTCGAATTCGGACATTTCTTCCTGCAACCACTGGACAATGAGGCGAAAGAAAAGAACACTCGCGCTGCGATCGAGTATTGCATTGCGCATCCGCAATGGCGGCTCAGCCTGCAGACACACAAGCTGATTGGAATAGCGTAGATGAAAGTGAATCACGACATTATGCGTTGGGTGTTTGCGCTGGGAGTAAGCCTGCTCGTTGCCTTCGGCGCCTATGAATGGATAACCAACTCCGATCGGGCATTTCGCCGGGCCATTGAAGAAGCGGTTGTGCTGGAGTCACGCGATATCCTGCTCGCTTATGTTGCGGATGCCGGCGAGGTCCGGATCTCAGATGCTCTCGACCGGGTACGCGCCGCAGGCAAGGTCTATATCTACCCTCTGCCCGACGGTTGGGAGCTTTCCGGGCAATACAAGCGTGCAAACGACGCCGCCTGGCATGCGTTTCTGATGCGCCTGGACGAACAGGCGACGCTGGTGACCCTGTCAGTCGATGATAATGATCCGGACCTCGTGCAGAAGGCTGCTGCTGACCCGAAATTCAAAGTCGCGAGCGAGCAATAAGCGCTCCTTCGTCCCCGTCTCTTCGTATCCTGCTGGCGCCCTGTAAAGACGAATAAACGTTTTTCGCAGCTCGCGCATCCAAGGCTTATAGAAATCAAAGCCGCGCTGGCAGTTTTGGGGGCAAATCTGAAAATTTCCGATACATCCGGGCAGGACGTGCAGCTGGCCCCGAGAAGTCACAATAAACGCAATATCATCGGTGGAACCGCTGTTCTCGGTCTGCTGGCCGCTCTCTGGATTATCGTGCCTGCATTCGGCCGCTGGGCTACGGCCAGCGTGACAGTGCCGCTCGACCGGCTGCGGATCGCCACCGTGGTCCGGGGAGACCTCGTCAGGGATGTGTCCGTGCAGGGGCGGGTTGTCGCAGCCGTTAGTCCCACACTCTACGCCTCCGCGGCCGGAACGATCACGTTGCTGGTTGAAGCCGGCGCCGTCGTTGAGGAAGGGCAGACACTTGCCGAGATTGTGAGCCCGGAGTTGACCAACGCTTTGCAGCAGGCACAGTCGACACTGGAGCAGCTTGCTGTGCAGCTGGAACGCCAGCGCATTGAGGCGCGCCAGCAAGCGCTGGACAAGCGCAAGTCCGCGGACCTGGCAAACGTTGCTCTGGTGGCTGCCAGGCGGGAAAAACGCCGGGCTGATGAAGCCAATGCCGTGTCCGTAATCTCAGTCATTGATTTTGAGAAGGCACAGGACGATCTGCGAAAAGCCGAGCTGGCGTACGAACACGCGGTTGCCGATGCCGATTTGTTCGACGAGCGTCTTGCCTTCGAGTTAGAGGCCAGCGAGCTTGAGCTGGACCGTCAGAGGCTGCTGGTTGTTGAGCAGCAACGACGCGTTGATGAGCTTGCGCTGAAGTCACCGGTGAACGGTGTGGTTGGCGATTTGCTGGTTCAGCAGAAAGCAGCCGTCTCGCGGGACGTGCCTGTCATGGCGGTAGTTGACCTGACACGATTCGAAGTGGACGCAGAAATTCCGGAGAGCTACGCCGATGATCTTGGCCTGGGTATGGTCGCCGAAATCATTGTCGGTACCGAGCGCTACGCCGGACAGCTGGTCGCGGTCTCGCCCGAAATTGTGAACAACCAGGTGAGCAGCCGGATCCGCTTTACCAAAGAGACTCCCGGCAATCTCCGCCAAAACCAGCGGCTGACCACGAGAATCCTGATCGAAGAGCGTCCCGATGTTCTGACGCTACAGCGCGGGCAATTTCTCGAAAGCGGCGGTGGGCGAATTGCCTACGTGCTCGATGGGGAGGGTCTTGCTATCAGGAAACCGATCGTGATCGGTGCGCGCAGCCTGGGTGCAGTTGAAATCACCGATGGGCTGGCCGAAGGCGACCAGGTCGTCATTTCAAGTATCGAACAATTTCGGGGCGTCGACACCGTCCTGATAACCGACTGAGACTAATTCAAGGAGAATCACGACATGCTAAACATGAAAGACATATCCAAAGTGTATCGGACTGAATCAGTCGAGACGCATGCGCTTCGGGATTTTTCGTTGCACGTGGAAGAAGGTGAGTTTGTGTCGGTGACCGGACCCTCCGGATCCGGAAAGACCACATTTCTCAATGTCGCCGGACTACTGGAGGAATCGAGTTCGGGCATTTACGAGCTCGATGGCCGGGATGTATCCAGCCTCAATGACAATGAGCGTTCCAGGCTTCGCAACGAAAAAATAGGCTTCATCTTCCAGAGTTTTAACCTGATTCCCGAACTGGACATCTTCGATAATGTGGATGTTCCGTTGCGCTATCGTGGCTTCGGTAACGCCGAGCGAAAAAAGAGAATTGAGCGCGTCATCGATATCGTCGGTCTTGGTTCACGGATCAAGCACCTCCCATCGCAGTTATCCGGCGGACAACAGCAGCGTGTTGCAATAGCGCGTGCATTAGCAGGTGAGCCACGCTTCCTTCTTGCCGATGAGCCGACCGGTAACCTGGATTCCGAAATGGCTGAAAGCGTCATGCAGTTGCTTGAGTCTATCAATGCGGAAGGAACGACAATTGTCATGGTGACGCATGAGCCGAACCTAGCGCAACGTGCGCGACGGAATATTTACGTACGCGATGGGCAGTTAGAGGAAGCAGTGCCGGACTTGCAGGTCGCCGCGGCCCTTTAGGTCGGAATTGGAGAAATCATTGTTCCGCTACTACTTAAAACTGGGCTTACTGAGTATTCGACGTAACCCGGCACTGAGCGCCCTGATGATTGCCGCCATCGCAACCGGCATCGGGGCCTGCATGACAATCGTCAACATTGAATACGTCATGGGCAGCAATCCCATTCCGCATCGATCGGATGTTCTGTATTACGTTCAGGTTGACAGCTGGGACCCTAACGAAGCCGCGGTCGACGTGGATCGTCCACCACGCCAGTTAACTTACACGGATGGCACAGCACTTCTTGAGGCCCGGGAGGCTCGTCGCCAGGTGCTAAGTTACATGACGTGGCGGGTCGTGGAGCCTGAGGATTCCGAGCAGCTTCCATTCCAGGTCCAGAGCCGAAGCACCAGCGCTGACTTCTTTCCGATGTTTGATACGCCATTTGTTTACGGCGGCGGCTGGGACAAGAGTGCCGACGATAATGGCGAATATGTTGTCGTCATCAATAAGGAAGTCAACGAGACTCTGTTTGGGGGTGAGGATTCGGTTGGCCGTACGGTGATCATGAATGGTGATCGTTATCGGGTCAGTGGCGTGCTCGATACGTGGGATCCGATGCCAAAGTTTTACGATCTGAATAACCAGCATTTCGGGGAAGTTGAAGAGGTTTTCTTTCCTTTCAGCGTCAGTATTGCCAAGGAGCTCAGTTCAAATGGCAATACCAATTGTTGGAAAGCGCCCGACTCGAATGGCTGGGAGGCGTTCAAGAATTCCGAATGCGTTTGGATGCAGCTCTGGGTGGAACTGCACGGCGCTGAAGAGAAACAGAACTACCTTGCGTTTCTCGACGCGTATGCAGAGTCACAGAAAGCCCTGGGGCGTTTCGCCAGGCCGTTGAATAATCGCTTGAACAACGTGACCGAATGGATGGAAATCGAAGGGGTTGTCGCTGACGACGTGCAGGTTTTGTTGGGCCTGGCTGTTCTGTTTTTAGCCGTTTGCCTGTTAAACACGGTTGGCCTGATCCTCGCCAAGGTAATGCGGCGTGCCGGTGATATTTCATTGCGGAGAGCGCTGGGGGCCTCCAGGCGGGCGATATTTGTGCAATACATCGTGGAAGCGGGTGTCGTCGGGCTGGTCGGAGGTTTCATGGGTATCGCTATGACATGGCTTGGCTTGCAGGGTATTCGTGGTTTGTTTGGTCAGAGCCGGATGATTGATCACCTGGTGCAGATGAACTGGACCATGATACTTGCGGCCATTTTTCTCGCAGTAATGGCTGCACTGGCGGCGGCGCTTTACCCCACCTGGCGCGCCTGTCGTATTCAACCGGCAGCCCTGCTGAAAGCGTTGTAGGAGGCGAATCTGATGGAAATCGGACCTATCTGGCGCACGATGCTGCGCAACAAGTCGAGTTACGTCCTGATCGCACTGCAAATTGCCGTCACTATGGCGCTGATGGTCAATGCTATCGCCATTATCCAGGAGCGGACGAGGCTCATGGGTCGGCCGACAGGCATCGATGAGGACAATATTTTTACGTTCAACAGCACAGGCTTCGATCCGAATATGGATTTTCAGGCCCTGGTCGCCGAGGACCTGGACGCAATTCGTAATCACCCTGGTATAGACAATGCCGTCATGACCAATTCGTTGCCCATCAGGAACGGCGGCTGGGGTCAGCAGTTTCAAACCGAGCCGGGTACCGATGTTGAGTCTGTCGGGACCGGAATTTATTTCGTCGACGAACATGGCGTCGACACTTTTGGTGTAGACCTGATCGCCGGACGGAATTTTACGTCGACTGAAATTAACTGGTTTGATCCGGAAAGTGATGATATGTGGCCGTCAGTTGTCATCGTCAGCGCAGCGCTCGCGGAATCGCTGTTCCCGGATATATCTTACGACGAGGCGGTTGGCAAAACGGCCTACGTAAATAGCGTTGAGCCGATCACAATTGTCGGGATAGTCAAGACACTACAGGCTTCCTGGCCATCGTGGGAGCACATAGAAAACGCGAGCCTGGTACCGCAGAAACGTGGCGCTACATCGGCCCGTTATGTGGTTCGCACTGAGGCCGGTTATCGCGATGAGGTCATTCCGCAAATCGAAAAGATGCTCGCAGAGAGTTACAAGGGTCGAATTATCAGAAACAGCAAAACGATGACCGAAGTCAGAAATGATGCGTATGCAAGTGACTCGGCCATGATCAAGCTGCTGTTCTTCGTCGTTAGCGTTTTGATTGCTATAACCAGTCTTGGCATTGTCGGGCTTGCCAGTTTCAGCGTGACGCGCCGGACCAAGCAGATCGGAACCCGACGAGCGCTGGGTGCAACTCGCCCGGCAATTCTTCGCTATTTTCTGCTCGAGAATTTTTTGATCAGTTCTGTCGGCGTAGCGACGGGAGCCATACTGGCGGTTGGGCTGAATATGTGGATGGTGCAGACTTTCAACCTGACACCCCTTGCGTGGTACATGATTCCGTCGGCAATGCTGGTGCTTTGGCTGGTCGGCCAACTGGCAGTCTATGGGCCGGCACGCCGCGCAAGCTTCGTGTCACCCGCGATTGCTACGCGGACAGTCTGACTCGGCGCAGTTCGCGCTCTCAGTGCCTGCTGAGAAAGTTCAGCAAATATTCCGCGAAGACTGGTTTGTAGGGCGCGCCATCGGGGCCCGCGTGTGTCCCGGGAATTACAACCACCTCGAGATTGGCCATCGTATCCCGCAGCGTCGCGAAGTCTTGTGCCGAAACCACTTCATCCTTGTCTCCGATGATGGCAAAAGCGGGAACAATGTTTAAGCGAAGGTTTTCCTCCGTCGGGGTAAGGTCATATGTTCCTACGCTGACAGCGGCAAGCGCGTCTACGTCATTCCCGGGCAAAATGGTCCGGCTCTCCATGCGGGCTCTGGACTCGTCCAGGCTGATTTTCTCGCCCTGCCAGGGCCATCCGTAACCACCAAGTGTGATCGTCAGGAGACGTTCAGGATAAGTTGCCCGAAAAGTGTTGCTTACCTTGGCGCCCATCGAATAGCCGACAAGATGCACTTTCTCAACCGCAAGGTGATCGAGCAACCGTCGGACATCTTCGACCATTTGCATGCCATAGCTTGCAACGTCATGAGGTTTTTCGCTGTTGCCGTGACCACGCTGGTCAAGGGCTACCACGCGATAGCCGGCGTTGACCAGGGCGTCGAAAGTTCCGGGTTTGATATACAGGCCGTCGGCTGATCCACTGAAGCCGTGTAACAGAACGACTGTTTCGCCGTTGCCACCGACGACGTAACGAAGTCTTACGCCTTCTGCGTCGAAATAGTCCGTCTCAGCACCGATAGCAGATGCAGCATGCAGAGAAAGGCCGAGCGCCATTGCGGCATAAATTTTCATATCGCATCTTCCTTATATTTCCCAGGTTGATATGGTATCGACCTGTTACGGACGTACACAAATTACAGGAGTGTCGTACATGTACAGCGCAGCATTTATTTTCAAACCTGGTACCTACGACGACGAGTTTCATCGGCTCAACGGTCTGATTGACGAGGCAGCCCGAAGTACCGAAGGTTACCTCGGCGCAGAGACCTGGAAATCAGGGGATGGGAAAGTCCTGAACGCGACGTACTACTGGGATAATCTCGACGCGCTGCATTCATTCTCACGCAATCCACATCACCTGGAAGCGAAAAAGCAATACAGCAAGTGGTACGACGGCTATCACATCGTCGTTTCCGAAATCATCAGGTCTTATGGAGATGAGACGATTCCGCACTTCACCCCCAACGACAGGAATCGTTAGCCGGCTAAGAGACCAGCGACTTCCGCGGGGGTCGCCTTGAGGGCGCCGGCCACCATGTTGAAGAAATCGATTTCGAGGACGCTGACTTCGGTATCGCTGCGAATGACTTCCGCCAGCAGGTGTACGATTGCAATGCGGTCCCGGTCAAGCAGCCTGCGGCCAGAGCCAGCGAGATACTTGTCCAGCGGGGTTGTCTCATAGAGTTCAGTCCGTGCCGCCCGGCGTACATCCTGTTCGGTAATTGCATTGCCGGTTTCGCGCTCAACGATTTCCTGGATCGTCTTGACTTCGATACGCTGGATGCTGCTATCGGAACTTGACGCGCGTGCCAGCACCATCAGGAGGACTTCCTGAAAGAGTTCCTGTTGTTCTTCCGCGCTAATTTCGGATCCGCCGAAGATTTTGAGTACTTTGCCTAAGTCTGCGATTCCCATAATTTACTCTTTTTCAATGAAGGTGGACTGATTATTGTTTGCAGGGGAGTATATACACAATTCCCCCGAAACGGGCTAGATAGGGGCCTCTGAGGCGATTTTCTGCTCCTCGAGGGACTCTTGCCGCCAGTCGAAGACGTTGAGTTCGATGAAGACGAAGGCAATCAACCACAGGTAGGCATCCCAGGAATCCACGAAATCTCCCTTGACCGTCCAGTAGATCGCGGCGAGCAGAAGCAATCCATAAAGAATGAATTTGCTGAAATTACTGACTTGCAGAAACAAACCCCCAAGCTTGTCGCGTTCCTGAAGTCGCACGTCGGCTTCAAGTACGAAGACCACCAGCAGCCACACCGCCGCATTGATAACGTCGACCCAGGCAAGACGGACAATGTCAGTCAGTCCCGCCTGGTCGACCACGGCGGACATCCCCGGAAACTGAAAGAATGCCGCGGCATTGGAATATCCGGCACAGCCGGCGGCAGTCAAGGTTTCATATTCGTCCAGATCGACAGCGTATGCCCATTGGCCGTTGACGAGGGAGCAAAGATCGCTGACGCCCGCCAGTGGTGTCGCGCCGGAGAAAAACAATAACTTGGTCAGATAGCCGTAAAAGGCATAGACAATGAACACGTAGCAGAATGCACGCAGGCCATGAAGTGCCCAGGTCACCGGGCGCGTGAATTGCTTGTCTTCCAGTACATAAGTCTCGAGTTCAAACATGAGCAACAGGATGACCCAGGCCGCAGTATCGATTGAGGCTGCAAACCCCTCAATGACATCCTTTAAGCCAATGCCATCCGCAAACCTGTGGGACGAAGCAGCCCACTCTTCGGTAAAGAACAAGAATATATTGATAGTCAACGCCGTATATACGGCGTACTTGAACAACTGGAAGAGGCGACCGCGGTCAGTAATCACTGAATCGTGAGCTCAGCAGGCTGGTGACGCAGGGAGTTTGCCAGCAAAGGCCGGGGCCGCCTATTGGAATTCCGTAATATGACACCGCCTGCAAATGCAGGCGGCACCGTAAAGCATTGCATCAACGCCAGATTCTGACTCGATCTTCCGGCGGAAGATAATGACCTTCCCGGGCAGCCGAAGGATCATGGGGCAGCACGTTAGACGGTTGGTTCCGAAACTTACGACCGACCAGGGCCGCGAAAACGGGCGGCAGTTTAACGGAATAACCCGCCATCAGGAATTCCTCAGGCAATCATTGGAGAGGTATCCGTCTTTAATCATGCCGACTCGCCTGCGCTGAACGATAGTCATCCCACACGCCGGGATGCAGGTTACAGGAGCGCAAAATGATGTCGAGAAAATCAGCCAGACAGGATGTTGAACCTTCCGTCGATGAAATGGTGACTGAGTCAGTCGCATTCGAAGCACGCCGCCGGTGGAACGAGCTGAAGTTACCTGCCGCGAAAGCGGAGCTCTTTGACCGAAAGGCGAGGGATGCAGCGGAAGTCTATCGGAACAATATCGAAGGCTATATCGGTACGGTAAGCGTGCCGGTCGGAATTGCCGGCCCATTGCGGATTCACGGGATGGGTGGAACAAGGGAATACAAAATTCCGCTGGCAACAACAGAGGCTGCACTCGTTGCTTCCTACAGCCGGGGTGCAGGAATTATTACGCGGGCGGGCGGCTGCAATGTACGAGTCGTCGACGAGGGTGTTAGCCGAACGCCGATGTTCGCGTTCGGCAGCGTTGTTGACGCTGCGCAGTTCGCTGCCTTTATCAACGCGAATATTTCCCGAATGAAGGAAGTAGTCCCGCACATCACCCGTTACGGCCGGCTAAAGAGCGTTCGCACTGTTATCGAGGGCAATCACGTCTACGTGGACCTCCGCTATTCAACCGGCGACGCATCGGGTCAGAACATGGTTACCTTTGCCTCCGACGCAATATGCAAATGCATTCTCGAACACTCGCCAGTCGCGCCGCGATACTGGTTCCTTGAGGCCAATCTGTCGGGCGACAAGAAAGCAACCTCCCAAAGCCTGGCTGACGTGCGGGGCAAGCGCGTCATAGCAGACATTGTTCTGCCCCGCGAAATTGTTTGCAGGCGACTGCACACCACGCCGGAACGCATGGTGGAGTACTGGTACGGCGGTGCACTGGGTGGCGTTCTTAGCGGCACGACCGGTGTCCAGGGACACTTTGCGAACGGGCTCGCGGCACTTTACCTCGCATGCGGTCAGGACGTCGCATGCGTTGCCGAGTCTGCTACTGGTCTGACCCGCATGGAAATGACCGGGAACGGCGATTTGTATGTCAGCGTGACGCTGCCAAACGTGATGGTCGGAACCGTCGGGGGCGGCACAGCCCTGCCAGGCGCGAAGGCCTGTCTCGACATCATGGGACTCTCCGGCGCCGGTCATTCGACCGCGCTTGCCGAGGTATGTGCGGGAATCGTTCTGGCCGGCGAGGTCTCCATTATCGGGGCCTTCTGCTCAGGAGATTTTGCGAGTGCGCATCAATCTCTGTCACGGGGGCAGGACTTCGAAAGGAGTAGAGGCGATGAATAATCGGTGGTGGATTTATCAGAAAGAGCGCTTCCCCGTTTTTGCTCACGGCCCCATGGTGATCCTGTTCTGTTTATCCGTGATGCTGTTTTCATCTCTGCAACAGCGAGAAATACCAGGCCTGGAACGGGTGGCCGGAGCCGTGATCAGTACCCTGATCCTGTTTTTTCAGCTTCGTGTCGCGGACGAATTCAAGGACTTTGATATTGACTCGAAATACAGGCCGCATCGGCCGGTACCCAGCGGACTTGTGACATTACCGGAGTTGGGACGACTCGCGTGGATTGGTGCAGCGATCCAGTTTTACGTCGCCGTCAGTATCGATATCGGTCTTTTACCTCTGCTTTTGATGGTCTGGTTGTACATGGGCCTGATGACAAAAGAGTTCTTTGTCCCGGGTTGGCTGAAGAAAACGCCCTCCGTATACCTTTTGAGTCACATGCTCGTAATGCCATTGATAGCGTTCTATGTCAGCGCATTCGACTGGCTCTGTGAGTGCCGGGAAATGCCAACGGGGCTTGGCTGGCTGTTGCTTTTGAGTTTCGGTTGCGGCCTCGTCCTCGAGCTGGGAAGGAAGATTAAAACACCCGGGGCAGAAAGGCAGGGCGTGGAAACCTACAGCGCGTTTTGGGGAACAGGGGTCTCGGTATCGATTTGGGCCGCATCGGTTGCAATGGCCGTCGTGGCGTACAGCAGAGCCGCTGAACTCATTGCCGGAAGCGCCCTGTATGTGAGCATCGGAACCGGCATTGTCGTCTTGTCTGTTTCGATGATTGTGGCGCTTCTGTTTCGCACCAACGTGGAACACCCGGGCACTGGCAAACTGATAGAGCCGGTTTCGGGTGTCGTGGCGATGTTGCTTTATCTCGGGCTCGGCCCGTTACAGGCCTTGCTGGTCTGAGGAGAATGACAAATGGATATTGTTGTTGGAAAAGAATTTTTGTGTGACCCGGAGAAAGCGGGCAATAAAGGTGCAATGCTTGCAATACTCAAAACCGCAGGGTTTAACATACCCCGGTTTTTCGTCATTGATTCGCAGGGCCTGGTTGCGCCAACCGATGAGTCGATAGTTCGTACTGAAGTCGCCGAGGCATTGCGCAATATTTGTGGTCGCGACGGAAAAGTTGCCGTGCGTTCTTCGTCGACGGAGGAAGACGGCCACCAATCGTCTTTTGCCGGCCAATTTGTGAGTTATCTCTGGGTCGAGCAGCACAGAGTTCCGGAATTCGCCCTGAAAGTGGTTGATTCGGCTCGAAGTGAGCACATCGACAAATATCGGCAATCGATTGGTCAAAGTGGCAGCGGTGCGACTCCTGCCGTGCTCGTCCAATCCATGGTCAAGGCAGACTCGGCCGGCGTCGCCTTTGCTGCAGATCCGGTAACCGGCGACAGAGATTGTGCGATTGTCGCCGCGACAATCGGCACCGGCGATTCATTGGTGAGCGGCGAGTCGCAGGGCGACACCTGGCGCGTCAGCAGAAAAGGAAAGATCATTGCGCGTGAACTGGAAAATGAGCAGGCCAGCCTTAGCGACAGGCAGGTTAAGCAAGTAGCGGCTCTCGCTCGCGCGGTAAGCGACCATCTGGGTCGTCCACAGGATATTGAATGGGCAATTGAACGCGGCCGCCTGTACCTGTTGCAAAGCAGAGATATCACTGCAATCAGCGGCAAAACGCCTGGCGGGGCTTATGCTCTTTGGGACAACAGCAACATTGTGGAGAGCTATGGTGGTGTGACCACTCCGTTAACTTTTTCGGTCGCGCGTTCGGCTTACCAGGAAGCTTATCGGCACCTGGGACGTGTCCTTGGTGTCAGTGACAAGGCAATTCAGCAGAATGAACGGGCCTACGAACAGATGATTGGACTGATTCAGGGGCGCGTCTATTACAACCTGCTTAACTGGTATCGGCTGCTGATGTTGACGCCGGGATTTCGATTCAATCGCCGGTTTATGGAGCAGATGATGGGCGTAACGGAGAGCCTTCCGGCCGAAGCCGTACCGCGACCGGCTGACGATCAGCGCTTTGCGGGCTTGCGCGCATCGTTCGGGCTGGCTCGCGTCGCAAAACGCTTGCTGACAAAACTGCTTACGCACAACCGGGCGGTTCGAGGTTTTCACAGGACGCTCGACAGCCTGATGCTTCCAGTGGATCTGCCAGGGAAGTCACTGGACCAGCTCATTGACTACTATGAATCATTGCAGGCAGAGGTAATTCCCGCGTGGGATACACCGCTGGTTAACGATCTTTACTGCATGATCTTTCATGGCGCATTGCGGCAACTCAGTGCACGTTGGCTGGAGAATGATCTTGTCGATATTCACAATGATCTCGTTGCGGGCGAAGCCGGTATTATCAGTCTCGAGCCAGTGAGGAGGATGATGGAGATGGCTGTCATCGCGTCAGGGGATCAAGAGCTGGTCAAGGTTCTTTGTGACGCGCCGGCCGATATCGCTGAAAGCCGCATAAAAGAACATGTTGCGTTTTACGAGATCTACTCGGGCTACCTCGACAAGTTCGGTGATCGCTGCCTCGACGAGCTTAAACTTGAGAGTCGGACCCTGGGTGACGATCCGCTGCCGCTGTTGCGCAGTATTGGGCAACTCGCCCGGGCCCCCCGCAGGCGTAGTGTCGCCGACGGCTCACGAAGCGCAGCAGAACAGAAGCTTGCAACTGCGCTACATGGCAAACCGGTACGGCGCCTGATTTTCCAAACGGTATTGCGCCTGGCGAGGGCCCGCGTTCGGGACAGGGAAAACCTGCGCTTTGAAAGGACCCGCGTGTATGGTCGTGTTCGGGCAATCTTTCTCGAAATCGGCAGGCGGCTGCATCGGCAGAACGTCATTACTAATGTCGACGACATCTTCTACCTGGATGTCGCGGAAGTGACCGGCTTTATCCGGGGAACCGGGATTAGCAGCCGGCTGTCGGCACTTACCGAATCTCGCCGCAAGGAATTCGATGCCTATTCGCGTAGTGACGATCCTCCACGGCGGTTCGTAACTTGTGGACCGCCGCAGCTGGCCTCTTCGATGCGTGACCTGCCGCAATCCGGAGCCAGTGAGCACGCCGATTTTCGAAGCGGGCAGGCGTGTTCGCCGGGGCTGGTGCGCGGGCCGGTACGGATCGTACGCGATCCACGCAAGTCCGACATCCGGGATGGCGAGATACTTGTCGCACAACGCACCGATCCGGGCTGGGTCACCATTTTCCCGTTGGTGACCGGCATGATCATGGAGCGGGGAAGCCTGTTGTCACATTCGGCCATTGTTGCCCGTGAGCTTGGAATACCGGCGGTCGTCGGCGTGGAGAACGCGTGTCAGTGGTTGCGTGACGGCGACTGGGTCGAACTTGATGGCGAAACGGGGAACATTCGTCGACTCGAACAGGCAGATCGGGCGGCGTGACAACCGTCGCCGACAGAACCACCGGTTTCCTCTGGAAGTACCGCTTCCTGTTATCGGCAGTAATTCTGCTGGTCGCCCTTTTGGCTGTCCGGGAACTCGAAACCCTGAGTGTCTCCAATTCGCTCGAGATCTGGTATCCGCGAGACGACCCGGAACTCCTTAGCTACCGAAAGTTTCAAGACACCTATGGCAGTGACGAAATTATTGTCGTCGCAGTAAGGGGCGAGGTGCCGTTTAACTCGGAAGAGAGCATCGAGCTGGTTGCCGCGCTGACGGACCGCCTGTTTGCAATCGATGGCGTTGCGACAGTGACATCCCTGGTGACAGTGCCGGAGTCGCTGGCCGCTGCACGCGGACGCCTGTTGAGTGCGGACGGGCTAACAACGGCTTTGGTTGTGCAAATGCTGGTTGGCGAGGAGATCGAGGCCCGCCGCCACGGCCTGTTCACAGAGATACGGGGTGTCGTTGCCGATTTCGGGCTTGAGAGCTACCTCGGCGGCTACGGGGTCGTATTTGACGGGCTCAACGAAGCGTCGACGACAGGGGCGACTACGCTCATCGTCAGCGCGCACCTGTTGATGGTGATTTTACTGCTTATCTTCTTTCGCCGTCCTTTGCCGGTACTGCTGACTCTCGTTGCGGTAGGCGTCGCCACGCTGTGGACCATGGGGCTCTATGCATCGACCGGGCATCAGCTGAACATGGTAACCATGGTCCTGCCGACACTGGTGCTGGTCATTGGCATTGCGGATTGTTTGCACATTCTGCGAAGTGTCGCTTCGGTCGATCGGGACCTGGATCAGGAGAGCAGGGTAAAGGCCGGTCTGGCGGAGGTCATCGGGCCGTGCTTCCTGATGACTATCACGACTGCCGCAGGATTCCTGGGGCTGACAGCATCGGGGCTACCGGTTGTCCAGCAACTTGGCTGGTTCGGCGCCACCGGCGTGCTGGCGGCGTTTATTTCGTCGGTTGTCCTGGTCACAGCTGGGCTATCCTGGCGCATCTTCGAGCCGGTCAGGCAGCGTTCCGGACTGGATAGTGCGGCGCTAAGACTATTTGATGCGGCATCAAGGCGGCCGCGCACCACGGTCGGTCTGTTCCTGTTGCTCGGCCTGATTTCGGCTTACGGCGTTACTCAGTTGAACAGTGATACCGATTCCATCGGCTACCTGAAGAAATCGCATGTCGTCCGTCAGGATTCCGACTTTATCGAAGCCGAAATAGGACCGTATGTGCCCATTGAGTTTACGGTGACTGCCGCTGGCGAGCTGTTCACGCCACAAAACCTTGATGCCATCTGGGAATGGCAGAATCTTGTTACCCAAGCCGACGAAATTGGCTGGAGCTGGTCGCTGGTCAGCGCCTTCGATTTGCCGGCCGGTTCGCGTCCATCCGAAGCCGGCATGGACAATCTGCTCACGCGCCTGAACAGGATGCGGAGATTTTCACCTGCAACCGTGCGGGCAATGATGTCTGGCGACAGCGAACTCAGAATTTCATTTGGCGCGCCAATTCAGTCCGCGCGATCCGTGCAATCGCTCATCGACACAATTACCAGCAAAGCGGCGTTGCCCCCCGGTCTGCTACTGCGTCCGGCGGGTTACTCGCCGCTCTATACTCGTATCGTGGACGAAATCGTAACCTCCCAGCTTCACGGATTTACGTCCGCCATCATGATGATCGTCGTTCTGCTGGGGCTGGCAATGAGGTCCTGGCGTCGCATCCTGCTGGCACTGCCGGCAAACGCCGTGCCCGTGGGGCTAACGCTGGGCCTGATGGGCCTTACCGGTATCCCGCTCGATGTCGCTTCGGCCACGATTGCAAGTGTGATACTGGGACTCGTCGTGGATGACACCGTTCATCTCCTGCGGCCACACCGGCCGGCCGGTATTTCTGAGTCGCTGAAGATTTCAGCCGGGAAATCCGGCGGGACGCTCATCATGACTTCAATCGTATTGGCAGGGGGCTTCCTGGTTCTGGGCCTGGCTGAGATACGTTCCATTGCCTGGTTCGGCGTCCTCACCAGTTTTGCGGTAACTGCTGCCATTGTCAGTGACCTGACGTTGCTGCCCGCACTCTCCAGGCTCGGAATGGGCGGCAGAAACCCCGCCAGGGCTACGCAGGGAAGATAGTAAAGCATTGTTTTTATTGCATAAAACGCCTGATGAGGGACCTCAGGAATTCAACAGGCAATCATCAGCCGTTAATCAGGAAATTCGACTCCCATTCGCCGATTGTTGAGCCTCGGTAAACGAAAGCGAGGCCCACAATGAGCATTTCTACAGAGATTCTGCAAAAAGCCAGTTTCGACCGGATTCGCTATGCCCAGTGCTGGGAGGATGCCGATGTTCTCCTGGAGGCGCTGCAGGTCAAACCCGGCGATATCTGCCTGTCGATTGCTTCGGCCGGCGACAACACTCTGGCACTTGCGGGCGCAGGTGCAAACCGGGTCATTGCGGTGGACCTCAGCAGGGCTCAAATTGCCTGTCTTGAACTGCGTATCGCAGCCTACCGGGTATTGAATTACCAGGATTTCCTGCGCATGGTCGGGCACACCGATTGCAACCGTCGCGGGCAACTCTACCGGCGCTGCAGAGTCCGGCTTTCGGCGACAGCCCGTTCATTCTGGGACGCGCGGCCCGACCTGATCGATCGCGGTTTCGCGCAGGTTGGCAAATTTGAGCGCTTCCTGCGTTGCTTCAGACGTTACCTGTTGCCGGTTGTGGAGGGCAACAGAAACATCGAAACGCTATTTAGCCTGGGTTCGGAAAAGGAGCGTCGGGATTTCTATGATGCGCGCTGGAACAACAGGCGGTGGCGCCTGCTTTGCCGGTTGTTTTTTGGCCGTGCATCCCTTGGTCGCTTCGGCCGCGACCCCAGGTTCACCGACTATGCAGATGAAACGGTCTGGAGCAGCCTCGAACGGCGCATTCCGGATGCGTTGGTTACGCAAACGCCGGCTGATAATCCGTATCTCCAGTGGATACTGAAGGGTCGCTATGAGACTGCCTTGCCGTGGTCCTGGCGGGAAGAGAATTTCGAAAAAATTCGCGACAACGTCGACTCGATCGAGTTGCGTTGCGAGCCTCTCGAAAAGGTACTGGCAGATCTGCCCTCCGGCACACTGAATGGCTGCAATCTAAGCGACGTTTTCGAATACATGTCCGGTCGGACTTATCGTGCATTGCTTTATGAATTCATTCGCGTCGGCGCGCCTGGTTGCCGGCTTGTGTACTGGAATGTCGTTGTCGAGCGCAGCCGGCCGGACATGTTTTCACGGTACCTGGTGTCGCTTAAATCACTCGCCGCATCGCTGCATCAAAAAGACAAAGCGTTTTTCTACCGAAACCTTGTTATAGAAGAGGTCGCATAATGGACAGTCCAGTGCTCGCGTTGCTTCTGCCGTCACTGCTGATCGTTCCCGCAATGGGATTGCTATCACTTGTTCGCAGTCACAATGCGGTTTCAAGCGAATTGCGTCGCAAGGCATTACATCTTGGTACTGGCCTGGCTTCGTTAAGCTTTCCGATTTTCCTGACCGGGCCCTGGCTGGTCGTGGCGGCGCTCGCCCTGGTAACAGGCTGGATGCTGGCGGTACGCGCCGTTCCGTTTCTGTCAACGCGGTTCGGTTGTGTGCTCCACGATACCGGACGAAAATCATATGGTGAGCTGTACTTCGCTTTTGCCGTCGCCGGGCTCCTTCTGCTGCCGCAGGAAAACCCGGTGTTCTACGTGGTGCCGCTGCTGATCCTTACGCTTGCGGATGCAGCGGCCGCCGTGGTTGGCCGTGCATTCCCGGTGGGAATACTTGGTGGCCTGGCCAAAGGAAAAACGATTTCAGGGTCTGCTGCTTTCGCCGGCTGCGCGTACCTGGTTGCGAGCGCCTTCCTTGCGAGTTACACGACACTGGCCTTCCCCGAAATCTTCGCTGTCGCCTTGTCGATGGCCCTACTAACGTGCCTTGTCGAAGCCATCAGCTCACGTGGTTTCGACAACATTGCGGTGCCAGCCGTTGCCTGGCTGGTGCTCCACCTGACCATCGGCGGAGTGTAAACATGAATGACATTTTTGATATGCAGCCCACAGATTACGAATCGGTCATTGACCGAACCGGTTTTGATCCAGATCGAATTGACGCGGAGGATTGCGACCAGCATTTCGCCGTGCTTGATTACAGGAAACAGATCAGGGCACGCTGTTCGATATGGTGGCGCGACGCGGCAAGAGTCAATGGTATCCCGACCGGAACCATTGGCCATTACGCGGCCACAGACGAGTCATTCGGCGCTGCAGCACTTGAACATGCGTGTCGCGAGCTGAAAAACCGCGGTTGCGAACTGGCCGTTGGCCCGATGGATGGCAATACCTGGCGGCGATATCGGTTTATTACCGAGCGGGGAACCTGTAAGCCGTTCTTCCTCGAGCCCGACAACCCCGATGAATATCCCATTCATTTTAACCGTCACGGCTTCGGTCCAATCGCCAGCTACGTATCGGAAATCAATCCGGCCATGGCTTCCCGGCAGCCTGATATCGGGAATTTACGAGAGAAGATGGCGGCACAGAACATCAGCATTACGTCGCTCGATGTGGTCAATCCGGATAACGATCTGGATGGCATCTACGCGGTGGTTTGCCAGAGCTTCAAGGATGCTTTCATGTATACGCCGCTGGATCGTGACAATTACCGGCAAATGTACGCGCCATTGCTGCGTGAAGTTGATCCGCGCCTTCTCCTGGTGGCCAGGCAGGAGGGAGAGGTGGTCGGATTTGTATTTTCGCCGCCCGACCTGTTGCAGAAGTCCTACCAGGACCAGGTCGACGCCATTGTCATCAAAACGATCGCAATTCTGCCGCGCAAAGAATTGTCCGGCCTTGGGCGAGTGTTGATCGTCGATTTGCTGAAGAACGCTCTGGACATGGGTTTCACCACAGCAATCAGCGCACTGATGCACACGGACAATCGCAGTCAGAAGATCAGCAGTAACTGCGCCGGACCCATGCGTCGATACTCACTATTCGCCAGGGAGCTCCGCTCGTGAACGCTTTCGGTAAATTTCAGGAGTCGATGCGCGGTGCCGAAAATCATGTCGCATTGATTTGTGGCACGGGCAATGCACGCGTGGCGCTGTCATACCGCGACCTTGATCGGAACGTGAATTCAGTTGCCGTTCAACTGCTGGAAAGCGGACTTAAGGCCGGCGACAGGGTCCTGCTTGCGGTTCCGGTGTCTGTGGAGACCTACACCATAATGCTTGCCCTGCTGAAAGCCGGCATGGTCATCATGTTTATCGAGCCGGCTCACAGCGCGCGGCAGGTGGCGCGGATCCTGCGATCCTGGCCGCCGGAGGCAATTGTTGCAACCCAGTCTGTACTCTTGCTCAGATTTATCGCGCCGGAACTGAGGAGAATTCCCCGCCGTTTCGTGGTCGATGGGCATTCAGCCGGAGCCACCGCACTTTTCCGGAATGCCTCCGGGCAGCGGCGGGTGGCAACACAATCCCGCTCGGATGCCGACTCAGCGTTGCTTTCATTCACCAGTGGCAGCACCGGTGAACCAAAACCCGTCGTACGTACGCACGGCTTTCTGCGACAGCAACTGAAGATGTTAAATCGAGTCGCGGATACCGATCCCTGCGATGTGGATTTCGTGGCCATGCCAATGTTTGTTCTTTTTAATCTCGCGAACGGCGTGACCAGTGTCGTACCGGCCTGTGATATGAAAAAACTGGGGCGGGCAAATCCACGCGTTGTCTTCGAACAACTCTGTGTTGAAAGGGCGAACCGAATGGTTGCCTCTCCCGCATTGCTGGCCAGGCTCGCAGATTATTGTTTGCGTCATCGTCTGACACTTCCGGATCTGACTTGCGTATCAACCGGGGGCGGACCTGTCAGTCCCGACCTTCCTGGCAGGTTGAAGCGTATTGCCCCGCAGGCGCTGGTGCGAATGGTCTATGGCAGCACGGAGGCGGAGCCGATTGCCTGCATTGACGACAGGGAGATCTCCGTAACGGCCGGGAGACGGATGCGCGCCGGCGCTGGTCTGCTGGTGGGCAAACCCGTACAGGGATGTGATGTGAGCGTGATTCGCAGTCAACCGGGCGCCGCACTGGGCCCCTGCACGGATCGATCTTTCAAGGCGCTGAAAATGCCGGGTGGCCGGGTAGGCGAGATCACCGTCAGTGGCAAGCACGTGTTGAACAGCTACGCCGATACGTCGCGAAACGCCGCAACGAAAATCGCAGTGGACGGGCGCACCTGGCATCGAACCGGGGATGCCGGCTATTTCGATGAGGCCGGGCAGCTTTGGCTGGTCGGTCGATGCGCCGCGGCAATTAGCGACAGTCGCGGGACGGTCTATCCTTTCCAGGTCGAGTTCGCGCTAACAGGAATAAACGGCGTTAGACGCGCCGCATTGATATCACGAAACGAAAGGCGTGTCCTTGTGATCGAGCCGGCCGGGCGAGCGTTTCGATCGGATTGTGCCGGCGCCGCAAGATGCGTTGCCGACAATCATATAGACAGTATCGTCACGGTCAGGCGTATCCCTGTGGACAAGCGTCACGATGCCAAGATCGACTACCCGGCGCTGGAGCGCTTACTCGATGGTCGCTGGACCAGGCTCAGGCTTGGCCTCGTCGAGACCGTATCAAGGGTGTTCCGCTTTAGCCGCGGTTTGTCTCGAAAAATCATTTGCTACTGTAAATACGGAAGAGCAGAGTCTAAGGTTGATCAATGGCCTCTGAAAATGCAGTAGTAAAGTTTATTCGCAGTCGCGACTGGCGCATCTGGTTCGGCGTCGCGGTCACCGTAGTCTGGATTTCCGGCGGCCTGTGGTACGTAATCGAAGTGACGCGATCGACTCCGGATCAGGAGTTCTCGCTCGAAGTGATCGGTAGTTTCCTCGAGGGAGCATTTGCGCCCCTGGCATTTCTCTGGCTCGTAATAGGATTGTTTATTCAGCAACGAGAGCTGGCGAACAATTCCGCAGCACTACGCAAGACATCTGAGCAATCAGAAAAACAGACGCAGGCCATTGCCGCAACCGAAATGAATGCGCGCCAGGAGACCTTCTTCAAGATCAAGGAGAATGTCTATCAGCAACTTGGTGGTATTGCCGGAATGCTCTATTCGTCTTCAAGCGGACCGCCCGGAAGCGGCACCATGAGCCGCGAAGAAATGGATGAGAATTTCAAGCATGTTGCTGACGGGGACTGCGAGATCTTTGCCCGGATGTTTCTCAGTATTGGCATGCTCGGGGAGGGTGACCTGGCTGAATTCTTCTACGGCACCGAGCTTCGTTGCAGGCACACCCGCAATTTCATGCGTACATTTGAACGCTTGTGCCGCCTCGCGAAAAACTGCGATGTCGACGGAATCATCGAGGACTCGTTGATGCAGAGTGCCTTTGGCTTGCTTCACCGCAGAATGAAGGACTGCTCGCCAGACACATCCCGGACACGCGTGGTTAGTCCCGACTAGCTCGCGTTGGCTGCGGCGGCTTCGGTTTCGACGCCGGCGTAATAGACCCAGACATTTTCCTCGCCCGTGAGCAACTCAATGTACTTTGGATGGACGAAAAGCGTCTCGCGTCCGGATTTGACTTCCTTCAGCACGCCGATATCGCAAAGCTGTTTGAGGTACACGGATGCGGTCTGTCTCTTCGCAATGCCGGTCGACACGAGGTTGTTGATACGACAGTAGGGCTGCTTGAACAATGCCTCGACCAGTTCCCATGAGTAGGTCTTCGGCAGCTGTTTATGTACGAACTGACTCGTGTGCTGCATGAGCTCGCGAATTGCCTTGATCTTGTCGGTGGTCCAGGAGCAGGTTTCCTCGACACCGTTCAGCATGTACATGATCCACGGCCCCCAGGACTGCTTCTGTGTCACCTCATTCAGGAGCCGGTAGTACTCACCTTTATGCTGGATGATGTGGCGGCTTAGATAGAGGATGGGTGTATCCAGAAGGCCCTGCTGGACCAGGAAAAGGATATTCATAATGCGACCCGTGCGGCCGTTACCGTCCGTAAAAGGGTGAATGGCCTCAAACTGGTAATGCTGTATGGCCATGCGCACCAGGGGGTCAGTGTCCAGGGTTTGCTGCATGAAGTCGGCCCAGTTCTGGAGTTTCTGCTGCAGCAGTTCCTGGCCAACCGGCGGCGTGTAGATCACTTCGCCGGTCGCCCGATTGGTCAATCTGGTTCCAGAATCATCTCGAATATCAAGCTCTACGTCTTTGATAGTACTGCATATCTGGATCGCCATATCGGTGGTAAGCATTCCTCGTCGAACCATCTTGGTGCCCTCGAACAGGGCCGTGCGGTAACGCAGCGCTTCCTTCGTGGCGGCGTCTGCTTTGTCCTCCGCCATGTCGACAAATTCGAACAGTTTGTCCGTGGTCGTGACGATGTTCTCGATCTCCGAACTGGCGCGTGCCTCGAGCAGGGGCAGGGCGTTGACCAGCACGGCAGCGTTGGGGATCAGCTCCGCCGCCTGCTTGAGTTCGGCGAGGGAGACCCTGGCGCTGATGCATTTTTTGAGAATTTCCGTGGTTTCGATCAAGTCCGCTGGTGGTGGCAGCAAGGGCAGGTCGTTATAGGGTTTGTTTGCATCAAAATCAGACATTTAGCGGCGCTCCGGCAACGTGTCCAACCCATCGACAGGTTGGACCAATGTGTCGATAAAAGTCGATTTCATCGACATTTTTATCTCATCTGTCGATCATATCGACAGATATCCCCAATATGTCGAAAAATTAACATTCTATCGACATGTTCATCTCGCAGGTCGATCAGATCGACAGGTGGGCGAGACATGTCGAAAAAACACCATTTTATCGACATGTCACCAGGATGTGTCGATTGAATCGACAGGTCCGAGCGATATGTCGATTTTTTAGTAGTTTATCGACAGATCGGGAGTATATGTCGATGTGGCTGACAGAAGTGTGATCCACGTCCGGGACCGGGAAATGGGCGCCTGGATTGCGTTAAATCGACACCTGATCATTCACTTACAGAAGCGACACCCCAAACCGGCGTGGCCAGACGGGGCGCCGGCGCCGCATTATGTCCGGGCCGCCGGCATTTCCATCCCGGGCGGCTATTTCGCGCTGACCGCCGCGTAATCCATGGCAAAGCCAACCAGGGCCCGGACACCCGTCATCATGGCGCTGTCCTCAGCGATAAAAAACGGCGAGTGATTGGAGGCACGTTCGGCGCGCGGCAATGCAGGATCATTGATCCCAAGCAGCAGGAACAGGCCGGGAATGTGCTCCTGGTAGAACGAAAAGTCCTCGGCGCCGGTGATCAGTGTGCCTTCGTTCACGTTGCCTTGACCCGCCGCCCAATTCAGTGTCGGCAACATCTTGCCGAGCAGCTCGGGATCATTGCCGGTCACCGGCGCGTAACCCTCGATCGAGATGGTTGCGGTAGCCCCGTTCGCGTCGGCGATGGCATTAACGATGCTACGGAGTTTCGCATGCAGCGTCTCACGGACACCGGCGTCAAAAGTCCGAATCGTCCCCTGCATCTCCACTTCGTCCGGAATGATATTGCCCCGGACACCACCATGAATGCTGCCGATAGTAATGACGGCAGGGCTGTTCGTCACATCAAGATGGCGGGAAGGAATACCCTGGATCGCAGTGGCAACCTGGGCCGCAACGTAGATCGGATCGACGCCCAGCCAGGGCGATGAGCCGTGAGTCTGCTTTCCTTTGATATTGATCTGCAATCCGTCTGCTGCCGCCATGAATCCATTCGGTTTGTACAGCAGCGTTCCGGAGTCTCCGGGCCATGCGTGCAAGCCGAGGATCGCCTCGGGCGGGTTCGGCCCATCCAGCACGCCTTCTGCGACCATCATTTTTGCGCCACCGTCCTCGCCGGCGGGCGGTCCTTCTTCCGCAGGCTGAAAGATGAAGCGTACGGTACCCGGCAGCTGATCGCGGTTATCGGCCAACACCTGTGCGGCGCCCATGAGCATCGCGACATGCGTGTCGTGGCCACAGGCATGCATCACCGGCACGTCCTGACCGTTGTATTCGCCACGTGCTTTCGAGGCGAAGGGAGAACCGGTTTGTTCGAGGACAGGCAGCCCGTCCATGTCCGCTCTGAGCGCCACAACCGGCCCCGGCTTACCACCAATCAAGGTGCCAACCACGCCGGTGTGGGCAACCCCGGTCTTCACCTCGTCAAAATTCAGGTTGCGAAGATGTTCGGCTACCAGTGCGGAGGTTCTGAACTCCCGGTTCGAAAGCTCGGGGTGTTCGTGCAGGTCGTGACGCCATTCGATCACTTTTGATTCGACTGCCGCCAACGCATCTTCGAGATTGGTTTTCGCATCTTGCGCCAGTGCGTTGCCGGAAATGGCGAGGGCCACTGCAGGGATGATGTATCCGAGTCTTTTCATGCCGAGCTCCTTGTTTTTTTGAATTCTAACCCGTGAATGACGGTTGGAGAAAAGCCTGTTCAGTGCAGCGACTTTCGAAGCAAACTGATTGCACCTTATCTGTCAGCCTGGGTCCGGGACATGCGTAGTCCGAGCTCCAGGTAACGCTCTGCCTCGTCGGACTCACCTAACGCCCGCAGCAGATCGATCAGCTCCCCGTACAGCGACAAATCGAAAGGCTGCAGTTGCAGTGCTCGTACGAATGCGTCGCGGGCTTTTTCGGGCTCGTTTCTCGCGACCAGCAATTTCGCCTTGTACTTCCATGCCGCAGGCATGTAAGGGCGCATCTCGATCGCAGCGTCAATTTGCGTTTCCGCGTTCGGGTAGTCCCCTGTGCCGAGATAGGCAGCGGCAAGATTGAAGTGCGTTTCCGGATGGGGTTGAACGGCGATCGATTGCTGCAGCATGCGAATCGCCTCTTCCTGTTTCCCCTGCCCAAGCAATGATGTCCCAAGTATGGAGTAGGCCGGTCGCAGATTCTGCCCCTCATCAATAAGTTGCCGCGCAGTGGCCTCCGCCTCGCGATAACGCCCGGCGGTGAATTGCATTGTCGCCAGGTCGACGTACGGATCGTTTGCCTCGAGCTCCAGGTCCTGCAGAGCCGGCATCAGCTCTTGCAGAGCCACCTGCGTGTTGCGACCCGATCGTAGCGCCGCAACCGAGCGATAGGCGTCCGCCTCGCCGCCTGTTGGTGGCTCTCCGAGGTCCAGAATGGCAACGGAGGTAATCGTCCGATTCTCCTTGTCGACCGGTTTAACCAACCCGGCAAGGTCAAAAGGCCCTGTGGCAATCCGATGATCAGTCATCGTCACGTGAATCACGTCACTCGTGCGTCTGCGCGGCATGTGGCAAGTTACACAAGCGCCATCTGACAGCTCGGTTTCGGGATTGTGCTGTTCGACTGCATCCTCGTGACAGCCTTCACACACGGCGCCAACGGTCATTCTGAATGAGCTGGACTCGGGTTTGACGTGAGGATCATGACAGCTGATACACGAGAGCTCCCCCTCGCTTTCGCGGTAACAACTGCTCTGCATTAAACGATAGCCGTGGTGATTAATCTCAAAACGATCCTCCGGTTTCACGCCTTGCTCGACCACATCCACATGGACCAGGTAGTCGGAGAGTTGCTGACCTGGCCGAAACGAATAAATGTCCGTGCCGACCCGACGAGCGCCTGTCAGTGACGCGGATGGAAGCATATGGCACTGGAAACAAACAGAATCTCTCAGCTCTGCAGGCAGGCGTGCCGGATTGGTAATCGCCGCGCGAATTTCATCAATCTCCTGACCGGTCAATACAGTCCGGATGTGTTCTGCTCCTGGCCCGTGACAACGCTGGCATCCGGTTCCCTCGGGGAGTTCGTGTGGAAATGTTTCGACCTCCCAGTGGCGGTCGCTTCCCTCCGGCACCTCCGGAAAGGCGTTGTGGCAAAAAAGGCAGGGGCGGGAAGCCTGCCGGTGTATGCCGGGATGGTCAGCTGCCTCGAAACCGGGAGACATGTCCCAGCGCCGGTCCTCCGAATACCAACCGACGGGCAACATGAACATCTCTCCCCAGTCTGTCTGATACAGGTAGCTTCTTGCACGGTTTCCCGAGCCCAGGATCCAGTTGACCGGGATTTCGAGTGCGTTGATTTCGGCGCCGTTCTTGTCGCGCTGGTAACGACGAAATATCAGGTCTTCGCCACGCTCAATGATCTGGTAGTAACGCTGTGAGGGGGCGTGAAAGAACTCTTGTCCAAAGTCTTCGATCCGTGTTGCCGACCCGGGCCGCTTGAATGACTGCGCCATTCCGACGCCCTGGTATGTCGCATACATGTCCGCGTGGCATCTGCCACAAACCGTGTCGTCGACGTAACCGGCCGCCGCCCCTTTGGTTTCCCGCGCGCCGACGATCTCCAGGACGTCAGGCTCCTGGGCAGCGAGGCCTGTGGCCCAGGCGGTGACGACGCACGAAGCCAACCCGAGCCAGACTGTTATGTGCGAGTGCATTGGCATGGCGCTACCCTAGCGCAAAGGCTCTGTGAATGGGACCCCGTGCAAAGCGCGGCTCGGACAGATGGGGCGCACCGCTGTAGCCCGTTTGCCTGCGGATTTATTACCTAGAAAACAATTTAATTAAGATTGCTAGATCTTTGTTTTATATCAGGTAATATGAATTTTTTTCTCGCCATCTCCGACATCAGGCGTGACCTGGAGTAGTAGTCGCTAATGATGCCGGGATTGCGCCGGAACAGCTCAGGACTTGCGCGTTTAAAGCTGGCCCAGTCTGTCACTTTGTTTGCATCTGCATGTTCGGCGACAGCGATCATGTAAAACCAGGTGATCGTCTCGTGATACTTGCCGGGTACACCGAGCATTGCCGTTAGTCGCCTGAGGGTCTCCCGGTAGCGCGAGATAGATTCGAGCAGGTCAAACTCGCTCAGGTAGCTCCAGGCCACGAAGACATGTGCCTCGTGATCAAATCGCTCCGGATCGAATTCGAGTGCTTCGAATTCCCCGATCGTGGGGCCTGGGGTTTGGTTCGATTTTAATCGCCACTTCACTCGCCGGACTCCTTCATGCGATGGCTGTCTGCTGCAGTCAGTTCGCATCCATAGACTTTCTTGAGCTCGCTGATGGCAGCCTGAGTCTCCGCGGAGAACGGAGCTTTGCCCTCGAACGCGTGCAAGACGATGCCTTCAAGGAGATCACCGAGGGTGAGATCGCAGTACTCGGCGAGTCCCTTCAGCACTTTCAGCAGGGTCTTTTCAAGCCTGACGCCGGTCTGGGTGCGTTTGACAAGTTTTGCAGGCATTCTGATTGCTCCATTATATTGGTAATAAAATAACAAGGTAACACGGTATTGCCGTCTGGTGGAAGCCAAAGGAGCTCCCCGGATTGAACAAAATTGGAGCTTTAAACCCGTCACACTCAAGTACAATCGGGCGTCATCAGATCGGCTGTACAACGAGACCAGATGCGAGGCGAACGGTCAGTGCCAACCTACACAGAGCTCATGCGGGGCTTCGAATTCGGACCATGGAGAGTCATTCCGGAGCGCGGGCTTATTCGTGACGGGGAGGACGAGCGCCACATCGAGCCCCTGGTGATGGACGTATTCGTCGTCCTGGCCAGCCACCATGGCGAGGTGGTGACGAAGGACCAGCTGATTGATGAAGTGTGGGAAGGACGGCCGCAGACCGACGACGTCATTACCCGCTGTATATCAGCACTGCGACGGGCGCTTACTGACGATGCCAAAGCGCCCCGTTACATAGAGACAGTGCAACGACGCGGCTATCGGGTCATGCTTCCCGTCACGGTTCCCGATACAGCTCCCCAACTGCCGGATGCCGCCAAAGCCTCCGTCCTGCCGGACCTTTGGATGATTGTGGTGGGATTGATCGCGGTTGCCGGTATTGCCTGGTTTGCGCTCAGCGGCCGGGGGACCGGGCCTGCAGCAGGCCTTTCTTCGGTCGCGGTTTATCCGTTCGAATGCCGGCAGGATTCGCGCGAGTTCGGCGCGCACCTGTGTTTTGGCTTTGCCGAAGAGGCGATCACCAGCCTGAACCAGATCGACAACATGCAGATTGTCAGGAAGCGAAGTGCATTTGGCACGGGTGAACCAGGGGAAGCCGACAGCATCGTGACCGGAAGCGTGCAGATCATTGCTGACCAGGTGAAGATCGCGGCGCAGCTTGAAGATTCACGAAGCGGCGTGGTGATCTGGTCGGATACCTTCGATTCAGACAAGTCCGGGATTTTTGATTTACAGCGTCAGGTCGCGAACGGGCTGCGTTCCGCCTTGGAGCCGAATTTCAATGCGGCAACCACCGGCCGTCGGGAACCTTCGAGCTATGCAGCTGCTGAAGCCTATGCACTCGGACGGTATCTTTTCGAAAAGCGGGATCACCAGTCAATCGTAGACGCGATCAGGCATTTCGAGGCCGCCATTCGTCTGGACCCGACCTACGGACCGGCCTGGCTCGGGCTTGCCTACACTTACTGCATTTGGCCGGACTACGACCTCAACATAGATCGGTGGGCAACGTTCGACAGGGCGCTTGAGATTGTCAGTCAGGGCGTTGAAGCAGACCCTACTATTCGCGAAGCCGCCGGAACGGTCTACGGTTATATCTACCTGAAAAAAGACCAGTGGATAGAAGCGATGGAAAATACGCGCATGGCGGTCAATGCGGAGTCAGCCGGTGCCGATGATTACAACTGGCATTCCCGCGTTCTTGCCAGTGTTGGACGGCTTGAAGAGTCGCTCCGGTTTGCACAAACAGGGGCCGAGCTTGATCCCGAAGACCCCGCCATTATTGACCGGGTTGCGATCGCAAGTTTTTGGGTTAACGATCTGGAAAACGCTGCACGCTATTTCGAGGTTGCAGAGCGGATGCATTACGAGGCGGCGATTCACTCGCTTGCTTATTCGTTGTTCCTGATTCGCACCGGTGAAATTGAAGCCGCAAAACTTCGGGCAGCCGAAGGGCTCGAGGAGAACAATCTTGAATCGGCCTGGGTAGGTCCGATTTTTGATGGGATCGCAGCTATCGACAAGCGGCCCGGCGCGATCGAAATGCTTGAGCAGGTATATGCATCGGGTGCGATGCCTGACAACGTCGCGATCACGCTATGGGTGCTCCTCGGCAATGCTGACCGGGCGATGTCAATTGCGCGCCATTTTGAAGGCGGCGTCAGTCAGTTTGAGGTCGAAATCATCTACATCGAGGAGTTCCGGGAATTTCGTCAGCACCCACAGTTTATGGATTTTGTCACGAGTATTGGACTCACCGAATACTGGGACAGCGCCGGCTGCACCTGGGCGGACGACAAGATTACTTGCACTGATTAGTCATCAATTATTTTACCGCGGGACTGTTTGAGCCTCGCACGCTTCGCTTTTTCGTCGAGCCGTTTTTCCTTGGCCTTTCGGCCCGGCTTTGTCTTCTTTCGTTGCTTTGGCTGAATCAGCGCAGGTTCAATAATTTCCGCGAGACGTTGCAATGCGTCTGCTTTGTTCTTGTCCTGGCTGCGCGAGCGCTGCGCTTTCAGATTGACGATGCCATCTGCTGAAATGCGCCTGTCTCTCAGGTCAAGCAGGCGCTGTTTGACGTCAAGCGGCAGCGCCGACGATGCGTTGATATCAAAGCGGAGGTGAATCGCCGTGGAAACCTTGTTGACGTTTTGGCCGCCCGGCCCCCGTGCCCTGATTGCCGTCAACTCTATCTCCGATTCCGGAATAAGGATCTTTTCACTGATGCGCAGCATCGGGCTTTCCTGAAGGCTTTTTGAATCGTACTCATGACGCAGAATATGTGAGAATGCGCTGGTTTGCAGTACCGCGAAAACTCAATGCCGCTTCGTAACATTATCATCCTGACGCTGTGCCAGCTTATTTCGGCAACGGGTGCCATTATCATGGTGACGCTCGGCGGAATCATCGGTTCGAAACTGGCGAGCGACCCGACCCTTGCGACCCTGCCCATATCAATCATGGTGCTGGCGGTCGCGACGACGACGATTCCTGCCACAGTGCTCATGCGGAAAATCGGCCGCCGGCGAGGTTTTTCGCTGGCTTCGGTTTGTGCCGCCCTGGGATCCTGTATTGCTGGTGGCGCACTCTATTACCAGAGTTTTGGCCTGTTTGTGGTTGCCGGTGGAGTATTTGGAATCAACATGGCGTTCACGCAGCAGTATCGCTATGCGGCCGCGGAAAGTGTGGCGCCTGAGTATTCGCCGCGGGCCATTTCCTATGTTCTGCTCGGTGCGATTGGTGGCGCAATGGTCGGTCCGGAACTCGTCAAATACGGGCAATATGTGATTCCCGAAGTGCAGTACCTCGGCTCACTGGTTGCACTGGTCGGTCTGTACATCGTCCAGTCCATGCTCTTTTTTGCGCTTGATCCGCTACGCGGCGAAGGATCCGACGCCTCAGACAGGCAACCGCGGCGCCTGGGAGAAATTGCAAGGCAACCGATATTCATCATTGCCGTTCTCGGCGGCGCCACCGCCTATGGTGTGATGACGTTCATCATGACGGCTACGCCATTGAGCATGCATGTCCATGATGGCTTCGCGCTCGATGAAACGGCGCAGGTCATCCGCAGTCATGTTCTCGGAATGTACGTGCCGTCACTGTTTGCCGGACATTTGATCCAACGCTTTGGCGTTATACGAATGATGGCCATTGGTGGGCTCGCGCTCGTGGCGGCCTGCCTGATCGGATTGCAGGGCCACACCTACATGCATTACTGGTACGCGCTCGTGTTGCTTGGTATCGGTTGGAATTTCCTCTACGTTGGCGGCACCACAATGGTGACGCTGACCTATGCCATTGAGGAGCGCTTTCGTGCCCAGGCTGTGAACGAATTCAGCATCTTCGGTACGTCTGCGGCGGCGTCACTTCTCGCAGGCACTATTATTCATCTTTATGGCTGGTACACATTGGTCGTTGTGCCGTTTCCACTGCTGGTCATCACCCTTGCAGGCCTGTACTACGTCCGCAGGGATCCGCTGGTTGCCCGGCTTCAGCCCGGAATTGCCTGATGGGAATGCTCCATGACTAAATGGCTTTACGACGAAGCAATGTATCGATTCGATTCACCGGAACCCTCCTATTGGGAGGCGACGCAAGGGGATCGGACCTTGTCATCTGTGCCCCTGTCAACGGAAGAATCCTGTGATGTGGCCATCATTGGCGGCGGCTACACGGGTCTTTCTGCGGCTTATCATCTCTGCAAAGACCATCAACTTGACGTGAGAGTACTCGAGGCCGGGCACATCGGTTGGGGCGCATCGGGAAGGAACGGCGGTTTCTGCAGCGTCGGTGGTGACGCGATCGGCGGCGAGAAGATGATCAGGAAGTTCGGGCTGGAAAATACCCGGGACTATTACCGGGCCCAGGTCGCTGCGATCGAGCTGGTTCGCGACATCATCGTCGCTGAGGATATTGATGCCCAACGGCAGGGCAACAGTGAAGTCGCTATCGCCTGTTCTGCACGCGGTTTTCAGCATCTGAAAGCGCATGCCGAATTTCAGTTTCGCGTCCTCGGTCTCGATACCGCGGTCGTCACGCCAGACGAATTCCGGGAGCGATTTTTTGACTCACCCATACAGCATGGTGCCGTAACCCTGCGGCCAACTTTTGGGCTTCACCCGTTACGCTATGTGCGGGGTCTCGCCGCAGCCGCTGAAAAGCGTGGAGCGACTGTCCACTGCAGGAGTGAGGTTATTGAATGGAAGTCGGAAGGCGGGACGCATTTCCTGCGAACCCGTGATGGACTGGTGCGTGCCAGGAACGTTGTCCTGGCGACGAATGGCTTCGCGCCAGAACACCTGAACCGGCAGATTGCCGCCAAGACCATGCCGATGATCAGTTCAATTGTTGTAACGCGGCCGCTTGCCGCTGATGAACTCGCGGAGCAGTGCTGGCAGACAGAATCACCCTCGATAACGGCGCTGAATCTCCTCAACTATTTTCGGATCCTTCCGGATCAGAGACTGATGTTCGGCGGGCGTGGCAGCGCAAACGGCAGCGCTCAAAGTGCCGCGAAAAACTACGCAAAACTCATCGCGAGAATGCATGAGCTATTCCCCGCCTGGCGTGACGTGGATATCGACTATCGATGGCATGGGCTGGTCTGTATGACCAGGCGATTGACGCCAGCGATTGGTCGCCTGGAAGACGATCCATCCGTTTTCTTTGCCTTTGGGTATCATGGCAACGGTGTCAACACCGCGACCTGGGCGGGCAAGCAGATCGCAGACTGGCTGGGTACCGCTGCCAACGGCTTGAACACGGCGCCCGAATGGCTTCCTTCGGTCGTGCATGGAATGCCCCGCGACTTTCCCTTCGCCCGGTTTCGGCTGCAGTATATTCAGGGTGTCATCAACATGTTGCGGTTGATAGACAGGCTGAGCTAAGAAAAAAGGCCGGGTCCATCCCTGGTCCCGGCCTTTTGTTGAACCCTGTGATTGTTTCTCAGAAGAAGTTGAAGTTCAGTCCGATGCTGACCACCGGGTAGGCCTTCAGGTTGCTGACTTCGCCCTGGAGTTCTGCAATTTCTGCATTCAGGTCTGTCAGGAATGCAGGGTCGCTTCCCAGCAATCCATCCGCGGTCATCGCAATCGTGGGTTCTCCCTGCAAGAGAACACCGAAGTCCAGCGACAAGCCAAGGCGATCGAGGATGTCAAAGTCGAAACCGGCACCGAGATAAGGCGCAATGCTGTCAAAGCTGGCAGTGCTTCGAAGCGTGCCAACTTCGGTCGGGGTGTAGGGTATCGGGTTGTTGCCAACCATGTACGAGGCCATGTCCTGGCTCACCAGCTGAACTTCGTTGTTGTTTGCATGTGCACCGACAGTCAGGCGAAACGGGCTCAGAGGAAAGCGGAAGTTGCCGGTCAGGTAATAGGTATTCAGTGAGAGCGTGCCGTCATAATCGATTCCGGCCTGCCCACCCGATTCATCGTAATCGTAGAAGTTGGCGCCAGCCCTGAGATCCAGCCATTCGATCGGACGCCACGCGACCTCGCCGCCGAAACCCAGTGTTCCGGCCTTGACGCCGAACCAGAGGTTGTCATTTGCCGATGCCGTTCCGGACAGTGTCAGCGCCGTGATCAGGACGACGAATTTCGTGTGCAGGAATTTCATTTCGGTTCTCCAGGTTGCCCAGGTCGGCTGTCCATTGCCGAGTTGTAAAGGGTAGTCACAGTGCTCGGCAGGGAGTGTGCGGTGGATCACAGGGGGCACAAAGTCCCCTGAGGTGCCTGGTATTTCTGTCTTTTTGGCCTGGTTTTGGGGCCTGTGTTTCGGGCTCATTCGGCTTATTGTCAAATTCCGCAGGAAGCGGGACAGACTATTGGAGCAATATCATCATGGAGGATGAAATCATGAGAGAACTGAGGATCGAAGAACTGGCGTTGGTATCGGGTGGTCGTGAAAATCACCAGGTTTGTACGGAGGGGAGCACTTTTAATGACATTGGCGGCATCTCAAATTCAGGCAATTTTGGGAGTGACCTGATCAATATCTATGAAGGTGCCGTCGCGGCCATGTCTCATATGATTGAACGGGTAGCAGACGCACTAAAAAACTAGCGGGACCTGGTGCCGGGGGCGTTATGTCCCCCGGCGCTGACTTGCTGTGCCAGCCCGATCGCTACAAGATAAAGCGCTATGCCCAGCAAGATGATGGCTGTTCCCCTGGTGGTGGAGGTTGTTTGCGGAACCCAGATGACCATTAGACAGTGCTGATCCAAAGTGGCTAACAAGTTGTAGGTCGCATGGGAGATAAGGGGACCCCAAAGAGTTCGGCAATTCTGCATCTGTACCGCGGCAATCACTCCAAAGATGAAAGCATTTGGAATATTGTCAAAAACGTGCAACACAGCGAATAACAATGCGGACGCCACAATCTGGATGAGCCTGGTGTAATTCTTCAGTGAATCGAGAATCAGCCCGCGATGAATGAACTCCTCGATCGTCGGCGTCAGTATTGCCATTACAGCGACGCCGGAAAGGACACCAGACATGGGCGGACAGGTCCGCGACAGTAGTGGTCCGATTGCCTGGGGAGTATTCCCCGAACCGACGAAGTCGAAAGATCTCGGTGCAACGAGAAAAGCCCAGCTGCCCAACCGCAATGAGAGACCAATGCCAAGTGAGCAGGCCACCAGGGGCCACCACGAGCGGGGTTTGTGGAACATCCCGAGAGCTGCCGTCGTGCGTCCACGTAACAGCGGCCAAATCAATACGCCGAGCACCCCAAAACCAATCAGCGTGCTGCAGTGCTGTGCGACTTCGCTGTTGATGCCCGTTTCCGTCAATTTCAGGCGAACGAGCTCCCGAAGGGCGAGCGCCGCGACCTGGAACAGCATTAACAGTGGAATGGACACCCGACCAGCGGGCGTACGGATTTTTGCCACGAAGAATTACTCCAGCCCGCAGTCACCAGAGAATAATCGTCACTGTCTGGAATTCGGGCCGGTTTTTAAGCTGTATCCGGGAGATTCAAGCGTTGCGGTCAGTCAGACTTTTTCAAAGTCGTCCTTGAATCTGACCGAGCAGTCCGGGCAGGCAAAATCGTCGGGAAGTTTGGCAAACGGCGTGCCCGGCCGGTAGCCTTCGTGCTCGTCACCCTCGTCTTCGTCAAAGAGGTAGCCGCATTCAGGGCAACGATACGCACTCACGAGGATTCACCCGGCCGGCGGCCATACTTTTGTACGATCGCTGCCCGTTTTGCAGGCTCGATGTTCACCCTGGTCAGATCATGATTGACATGCGGTAACGCAAGCAACGCCTTGTCCATGACGCGGAACCAAAGAGGCGGAATCCATGCAAGCAGATAAGCGCCAAAGTAACCGCTTGGCAGCGTCGGCAGGTTGTCAAAGTGGCGCAAGGACTGATAACGCCGTAGCGGATGGGCGTGATGATCTGAATGCCGCTCGAGGTGGAATAGAACCAGGTTGCTGAAGACGTGATTGCTGTTCCAGGAATGGTGTGGCTGGCATCTTTCGTAACGCCCTTTATCGTCCTTGAGCCGCAATAGCCCATAGTGCTCAACATAGTTGGCGCTGGTCAGCTGCCACCAGGCGAGCACGTTGTGCACCAGCAGGAAAGGGATCATCTTCCAGCCAAAGGCCAGCAGTAGCCCGACTTGTAACACGAGTGACAGGGACATCGATTGCAGAATCTGGTTGTTCATATCCCACGCTGACTTGTCGCGCCGTTCGAGGCGCTCCTTTTCAATCGCCCATGCGCGCTTGAATGCGCCCGGAATCTCGCGCGTGGCGAAGCGGTAGATGCTTTCACCCATCCGCGAGCTTGCCGGATCTTCGGGCGTTGACACATCCCGGTGATGGCCGCGGTTGTGCTCAATCCAGAAATGCCCGTATACGGGGACCGCCAGAACGATCTTTGCGAGTCTGCGCTCAATTTTCGACTTCTTGTGCCCCAGCTCGTGCCCGGTATTGATGCCGAGACCGCTGGTGATGCCGGCGACAGCGGCCAGGCCCAAAAACGCCCACCAGCTCAGCGATTGCGTTCCAGCCCACCAGGCGGCGCCGATCAGGGAGACGAAATGCAACGGCACGACCAGGTAGGTCAGGATCCTGTAGAAGGGGTCGCGATCGAGCTTCAGGAGCACTTCTTCGGGCGGATTATTTTCATCCTCGCCGAGAACCCAGTCGAGTAGCGGGTTGACGACATAGCCGAGAAATATGGGCAGCAACAACCAGGCTTGATTGCCTGTTTCGGCGTGGAGCCAGATGCCAATGAACGGCTGCAAAGGATAAAGGACCGACAGCGTCCAGAGATATCGCTTCCTGTCCACGTAATAGATCGCTTCGCCGCCAGGGAGGGTCGCCGTGTAACCTTTCATTCAGAGCGCCGTGTGCATCGTCAGGACCACGATTATGGTCGATTTCATCCGGTATTCAATCCGTGGGTCCGCCCGTGGGCGCGGATTTGATGGCAAAAGTGTCGGAAACTTATACAGACCGCGACGAACCGGCTCGGTAGGCTAACAAAAACTTGCTTTAAATCCGCGGCTTACCAGCGTGGCACGCAAATTGCTCTGATTTACTAAAAGGCTGTCGCAGGGAAATCAGGTCGGAATGATTTATGTATAAGGGGGGAGCGTTGAGCGGCCTCAACAATAATAACGAAGTGGTCATGAGCCGGGCGGAAGTGGATCGCCGCGGATTCTCCTGGCGGACAGTCTTGTATGGCTTTGCGCGATCCCGTCGTCACGCGACGCGACGCGATGGCGAACCGGATCCCGTATTCACCGACTGGCATCATCCCTGGCTGTTTTTCCTGGCCACCGGCATCATGCTGATGAGCTCGCTGGACGCCTTCTTTACATTGCAGTTGCTGGAGCACGGAGCCTACGAGGCAAATCCGGTGATGGCGGCGGTCATGGGGCACAGCACAGCGAGCTTTGCCGCGAGCAAGATGCTGCTGACCGGATTCGGCACCCTCGCACTCGTCTTTCTCGCCAAATCCATGTTTTTTAACCGCGTGCGAACAGGCATTTTCCTGACCTGCTTTTTCAGCGTTTACGCCGCGCTGATTTGTTACGAGTTCGTCAACCTGGTCAATCGCCTGTAGCGCTCACTCGTATCCTGACTGGCGCATTCCCTCGGCGATAGGCTTGATATAAACTAGCGCCCCTTTTTTTGAGCATCAGCCGGATTGTCCCGTTTGTCGGGATTTCAGGCGGCCCAATGAGCAATTCGCTAAAAGAGCAATACGCGTCCTCACCGCTATACGGCAGCAATGCAGCTGCTGTAGAAGCGCTGTATGAGCAATTTATCCGGAATCCGGACTCGGTACCCGAGGGCTGGCGACGGTACTTCCGGACGCTGGGTAGCGACCAGACCGAGGTGCTGCATTCGCCGATTCGCCAGCGGCTGATCGATACTGCGCGCGCCGAGCGGAGCAACGGGGCTACCGTAATGGTGCGGCAGAAGGGTGGTGTGGCCGCTAACGAGAAGCAGGCGGCTGTTTCACGAATGATCCAGGTGTACTGCCTCCGGGGACACCAGATTGCCGACCTTGATCCCTTGCGCCTGACTGAGCGTCACGTTCCAGGCGTTCTGAAGCTCGATTACCTCGGGCTCACCGACGCGGACATGGACACCGAATTTGTAACCGGCGGTTTTGCGGGGACCGGCGACCGGCGCATGAAGCTGCGGGACATCATTGATCTGCTTAAAAAGATCTATTGCGGCAAAGTCGGCGCCGAATTCGCTCATGTATCCCGCGCCAGGGAGAGACTCTGGCTTCGCAAGCACTTCGAAATCGGCATGGTGTCCGGTGGACTCGATGCGGGCGAGCGGCGCTGGTTGCTCGGGCAATTGACGGCTGCGGAAGGGATTGAGCGCTACCTGCATACCCGCTTCGTTGGGCAGAAACGATTTTCGCTCGAGGGTGGCGAGAGCCTGATCCCGATGCTCGATGACCTGATTCAGCGCGGCGGGAAGTCGGGAATCAAGGAGCTCGTCATCGGTATGGCCCACAGGGGGCGCATCAACGTTCTGGTCAATGTTCTCGGCAAATCGCCGGAGGAATTGTTCGAGGAATTCGAAGGAAATGTTGATCCCGCTGACATGCAGGGCTCCGGCGACGTCAAGTATCACAAGGGCTTTTCAGCCGATATGAAAACGCCGGGCGGCAATGTACATATCGCGCTGGCGTTCAACCCATCCCA
Organism: Woeseiaceae bacterium; assembly: GCA_024640315.1. Taxonomy (GTDB): domain Bacteria; phylum Pseudomonadota; class Gammaproteobacteria; order Steroidobacterales; family Woeseiaceae; genus SZUA-117. The sequence continues at coordinate 38,086 of JAHEFF010000011.1, read as the reverse complement.
CCTCGAGATCGTCAACCCGGTGGTCGAGGGGTCCGTTCGTGCCCGGCAACAGCGCCGGGGCGATACGGAGCGTCAGGAGGTATTGCCGGTACTCGTGCATGGTGATGCGGCATTCTCGGGCCAGGGCGTGGTTACAGAAACCTTCCAGATGTCACAGACGAACGGGTTTCGCACCGGCGGCACCATACACATCGTTGTCAACAATCAAATTGGCTTTACGACGAGCCGGCCATCGGACGCACGTTCGACGCCGTACTGCAGTGATGTCGCCAAAATGATCGAGGCGCCGGTTTTTCATGTGAATGGCGATGATCCGGAGGCGGTGGTGTTTGTGACGCGCCTGGCGCTCGACTACCGGCAGAAGTTCAGGAAGGACGTTGTCATCGACCTGGTTTGTTACCGCCGCCATGGCCACAACGAGGCCGACGAGCCGAGTGCGACACAACCTGTGATGTACTCGCAAATCAGGAACCAGGAAACGACTCGTGCTTTGTATGCGGAGCGCCTGGTCAGTGCTGGCGTTGTCGAACCGGCAGAGATAGACAAGCTTCAGGATGCTTATCGCGATCGCCTTGATCGCGGTGAACCGGTGCCGGCTTCTTCGCTCGGAATGATCGGGAATGAATTCACCGTCGACTGGAGCCCCTATCAAAATGCGGTCTGGAACGAAGAGGTCCAGACTACGCTCAGTCCGGCTAAAATTGCCGAGCTGGCCGAAAAAGTCACGACAGTGCCGGCGGGCTTTTCGCTGCACGGTCGCGTCCAGCGAATCATGTCGGAACGCCAGCGTATGGCTGCAGGCGAGATCGACATGGACTGGGGCTTCGCGGAGACCATGGCCTATGCCGGTCTCATCGACGCCGGATTCGCCTGCAGAGTCGTCGGCCAGGACAGTGGGCGTGGCACATTTTTCCACCGGCATGCGGTGTTGCACAACCAGGCGAATCGCCAGGAATACACCCCGCTGAAGACAGTGTCCGACCGGCCAGACGCTTTTCGGGTGATCGATTCATTGCTATCCGAAGAGGCTGTCATGGGCTTTGAATACGGCTACGCCACAACGGATCCGAATACGCTGGTTGTCTGGGAGGGGCAGTTCGGGGATTTTGCGAATGGTGCCCAGGTCGTCATCGACCAGTTCATCAGCTCGGGAGAAGCCAAATGGGGAAGGCTGTGCGGGCTGACTTTGTTCCTGCCTCACGGTTACGAAGGTCAGGGGCCGGAGCACTCGTCCGCGCGTCTCGAACGTTTCCTGCAACTCTGTGCCGAGCACAATATGCAGGTATGTGTACCTTCAACACCTTCGCAGATGTTCCACATGATCAGGCGCCAGTTGCTCAGGTCATTCCGCAAGCCGCTTATCGTCATGACACCGAAAAGTCTTTTGCGACATAAGTTCTCGGTATCGCCACTGACTTCGCTGTCGGATGGCGGCTTTGAATTGATCATTGCAGACGACAGCGATATCGATCCAGACAAAGTAAGTCGAATTGTCTTCTGTAGCGGCAAAGTTTACTACGACCTGGCAGAGGGTCGACAGGTTCACAATGTCAGCAACACGGCAATCATTCGAATAGAACAACTTTATCCGTTCCCCATTGAGCAGTTCGCCGAACTGATCGCCTCGTTTCCCAACGCCAGTGAGATCGTCTGGTGCCAGGAGGAGCCTGAAAACCAGGGTGCCTGGTACCAGATCCGACATCGCTTGCAGGAACCGCTTGGCGAACAACAACAACTTTTCTATGCCGGCCGACCCGGTGCAGCAGCGCCGGCGTCCGGCGTTTTCAAATTACATCTTCAACAGCAGCAGGCGCTTGTCGAAGCCGCACTGAACGTGCAGCCCAAAGCAAGCCAATCCGTTAAGCGGCCTGCGAGCAATCGGAAAACTAAATGACAATTGAAATCAAAGTTCCGCAGCTACCGGAATCAGTCACCGACGCAACCCTGGTTTCCTGGCACAAGAAGCCCGGTGAATCTGTCTCGCGCGATGAGAACCTGGTTGACCTGGAAACAGACAAAGTGGTGCTTGAGGTTCCGGCGCCTGCAAACGGGACGCTTGTTGAGATCCGTATTAAAGACGGCGCGACCGTCACTGCTGGCGACGTGCTGGCCATACTGGAGGCGGGCGATGTCGTTGCATCGGTCGCACCGGTTGCACAAAAGGAAGCCGCGGTTCCAGCAGAAGTAGTCGTGGAAGGCGGGGCAGCGCCGAAAATGAGCCCTGCAGTGCGCAGGCTTCTGGAGGAGCACGACCTGGATGCAACGATCATTATCGGCTCGGGCAAGGAAGGCAGGATCACGAAATCCGATGTGATGGACTACATGAAGAGCCACAGCGATGAAAACGTGGCGCCGGGTGATCCTGCACCAGAGTTAGAGGTTGGAGCGATATCCGCCGGGCCATCCCGCAATGAACAACGGGTGCCAATGACGAGGCTCAGGGCGCGGATTGCCGAGCGCATGGTTGAGGCGCAACACACCGCCGCGATGCTGACCACATTTAATGAAGTGGATTTGACCAAGGTGATGTCACTTCGCAGCCGTTATAAAGACGCCTTCGAAAAAGAACACAGCGTGCGACTCGGCTTCATGTCGTTCTTCGCCAAAGCGGCGGTTGAGGCGCTGAAAAAGTTTCCCGCCGTCAACGCTTCTATTGAAGGTAATGACGTTATCTATCATGACTACATCGACCTGGGTGTTGCGGTTTCTTCAGAGAAAGGATTGATGGTTCCGGTCCTGCGTAATGTCGATCAACTCAGCTTCGCGCAGATTGAAAGCGGAATTAACGCGTTCGCCGCAAAGGTTCGTGAGGGTTCGATTGGCATGGAAGATCTGACCGGTGGAACCTTTACGATTACCAATGGAGGCGTCTTCGGTTCGATGATGTCAACGCCGATCCTGAACCCGCCGCAAAGTGCGATTCTCGGCATGCATGCTATCCAACAGAGACCCATGGTTGTTGATGGCGAGATTGTCGTGCGGCCGATGATGTATCTTGCCATGACTTACGATCACCGCATCATTGATGGCAGGGAAGCAGTACAGTTTCTCGTCAGTATAAAGAATTCGCTCGAGGACCCGGGCCGCTTGCTGCTGCAGGTCTGAACGCATTTTTTTGGGCAGAGATTTATGAGCAGATCATTTGATGTAATTGTCATCGGTGCGGGACCGGCCGGCTACATAGGCGCGATTCGCGCAGCACAGCACGGCCTGAGTGTCGCGTGTATTGATGAATGGCAAAACCGGGATGGCAAGAATGCGTTTGGCGGTACCTGCCTGAATGCCGGCTGCATTCCGTCGAAGGCGCTGCTGGAGTCGTCCGAACTTTTTCACCGGGCCAACCACGAATTCAACAAGCACGGTATTTCTGCCAGCGATGTCAGCATCGACGTTTCAAAAATGCAGAAACGCAAGGCATCGATCGTCCGGCAGCTGACGGGCGGCATCGCTGGTCTGTTCAAGGCGGCCAAAGTTGAAGGTCTGGTCGGCCATGGCAAGTTACTGGCCGGGCGGAAGGTCGAATTCACGCCGGTAGATGGCGATGCAGAAACTCTCGAAGCACGTTTCGTCATACTCGCGACCGGTTCAACGCCAGTTGAGCTGAAAATTGCGCCGTTTGACGGTGAACGGATAGTCGATTCCTGGGGAGCGCTTGATTTCGAAGAGGCACCGGGAAGATTAGGCGTCGTCGGCGCCGGGGTTATCGGGCTCGAGTTGGGAAGCGTCTGGAGCCGCCTGGGCTCTGAAGTCGTTGTCCTTGAGGCCATGGAAGATTTTCTGTTCATGGCAGACCGGCAAATCGGCAAGGAAGCGCAAAAGCAATTCAGTAAACAGGGTTTAACTGTTCATCTTGGCGCCAGCGTTACCTCGGCCAGCCGCAAAGGTGAGACCGTTGTTGTGAATTACACGGATGCTTCCGGCGATCAACAGGTCGAGGTTGATAAGCTCGTCGTTGCCGTGGGGCGCCGGCCGTTTACCGAAGGCTTGTTTGCAGACGATAGCGGCGTTGAACTGGATGAGCGTGGTTTTATTGTCGTTGATGACGAATGTCGCACAAGAGTCAAGAATGTATTCGCGGTTGGTGATTGCGTGCGTGGCCCTATGCTGGCGCACAAAGGTTCGGAGGAGGGGGTTATGGCGGCTGACCTGATCGCCGGAGAGATCGCGGAGGTGAACTACAACGCCATCCCTTCCGTGATCTACACCTCGCCGGAAATTGCCTGGGTCGGAAAGACAGAGGAAGAGGTCAAGGCAAGTGGTCGCGCCTACAAAACCGGCTCATTTCCGTTTGCCGCCAGTGGTCGGGCCAAGGCGATGGAGCAAACCGCTGGCATGGTCAAAATCATCTCAGCACAGGATGACGATGAGGTTCTCGGCGTACACATCATTGGCCCGATGGCGGGCGAACTCATCTCGGAGGCAGTGCTCGCGATGGAATTTCAGGCCAGCACCGAGGACATTCAACGAACGATTCACGCACACCCAAGCCTGGCCGAAGCGGTTCACGAAGCATCGCTCGCGGTTGACAACAAAGCACTGAATTTTCCGAATAAATAAATTCAGGCTACGAGTTTCGCCTGACGGAAGTTACATTAGGCAATTGCTCCAGTCTGCCGATGACCCTGCTCAGGGTTGGCAGCCCGGGAACCGAGATCGACAGTCTCATCTCGACCTGCATGGTTTGCTTGTTGGTCTCCGTCTGCACACCGTCGACGCTCACATGTTCGTCCGCCAGAATCGTACTGATGTCCCGCAGCAGTCCGTGGCGATCAAATGCCTGCAGTAGCAGCTCAGCCGGATAAATCGCGTCGGATTCGTCGCCCCAATCCACCTCAATCACTCGTTCGCCGTGTTTCACTCTCAGGTTGAGAAAGTTACCGCAATCCTGCCGATGGATGCTTACGCCCCTGCCGATCGTTATGTAGCCAGCGATGTCCTCAGGAGGAACCGGATGGCAGCAACGCGCGAAGTTATACAACAGGTCGCCAACGCCACTGATAGCGATACTGCCGCCTTTCGTGTCCTTCTTCTTGCGCTGAGGGCTTTTCCGGATGACATCCTTAGGATCATCCTTGCGAAGGTTCTGCAGCGCAGAGGCAATGGCGGAGGAGGTAATGTCGCCGGCACCCAGGGCAATGCACATTGCATCGGCATCTTTCAGTTTGAGTTGTTTCGCGATGGTATCTACCGGTATGTCACGCACGTTCAGGCGCGACAATTCCCGATCCAGTATTTCGCGGCCGTGTCTTTTGTTCTGCTCCTTGTCGCGCTGCCTGAACCAGTTGCGAACCTTGGTCCGGCTTCGGGTCGCCGCAAGGTAGCCGAGCTGTGGACTCAACCAATCCCGGCTCGGTTGCTCGAGTTTACCGGTAATGATTTCTATCTTGTCGCCGTTTTGTACCTTGTAGGTCAAGGGAACTATGCGACCATTCACTTTAGCGCCGCGACAACGATGGCCGATCTGTGTGTGAACGTGATAAGCAAAATCCAGCGGTGTGGCATCCGCCGGCATCTCCACAACATCCCCGCGAGGGCTGACCGCGTAAACCCTGTCCTCAAAAACGTCGCCACGAATTTGATCGAGCAAATCGCTGTCATTCGACGTGGGTTCGAGCAGGTGCCGCAGCAGTCGGATCTTTCGCTCAAATCCCGCCTTGTTTCCACCTCCTTCCTTGTATCGCCAGTGCGCGGCGACACCAAGCTCGGCGTGTCGATGCATGTCGTGGGTGCGAATCTGTATTTCAATGGTCTGGCCTTCCGGACCAATTAGCGCGGTGTGCAGCGACTGATAGTCGTTGTCTTTGGGGTTCGCGATGTAATCGTCAAACTCGCCCGGCAGATAGGCCCATATGTTGTGCACGATGCCGAGGGCTGCGTAACACTCGGCCACATCGTTCACCAGGACACGAATTGCACGGATATCAAATATCTGCTCAAGCGGTTTATTCTTGCGCCGCATCTTTCGCCAGATGCTGAAAATATGTTTCGGGCGGCCGGCAATAGTCGCGTGAATACCGTTATTCCATAGCTCTTTCTGCAGGGTCGATTTGACCTCCTCGATGAACTCCTCACGCTCGGCGCGTTTTTCCTTCAGGGCTTTGGCAATGTCCCTGTACGTAACCGGATCGACAAAGCGAAACGCCAGATCTTCGAGCTCCCATTTGAGCTGCCAGATACCGAGTCGGTTGGCCAATGGCGCGTAGATTTCCTGCGTTTCGATCGCAATGGCCTGCTGAGCCGCCGCCGATGCGGTCTTTGCATGCCGCAACCGATAAAGCTGCTCCCCGATTCTTGCGACAACAAGGCGGGCATCGGAAACAACGGCCAGCAGCATTTTGCGCAAGGCTTCCGATTGCTGCACAGCCAGCGACTCTCCCGGCGTCCAGTCGGGTGGCAGTTCAAAGCGTCCAAGCTGAACCAGTCCCGCGACCAGTTCACCGAGTTCCGGGAAGCGACTCTTTTGCAGCGACTTCTCATCGAGATACCCATCGCGGGCAAGCGGATAAAGTTGGACGGCTGCATCGAGGACCGGCGGCAGGCCCAGCGGCTTCAGAATCGCACAGATTTCCTCGCCTTCTCGCCGTACCGCCGCCATGGACGCCTGATCTGGCAGGGCATCGAGGATTTTTCGCGCTTCTGCAACAACCTCCGGCTGTCCGGGGTTGGGATTCCGGGATTCATCTTCGATTACAGACATTTGGAACGGGTTTAGGTGGTGTGCGGAAATCTCAGAACCGTTATCATACGCATGATTTTGGGCTAAACATGACATTCTCGTGAATGGCGCGACACAGATGGCGCAGCCGCACCCGTGCAGGTTGAATCACGACGAATCGCAGGAATTGGTAACCATATGGCAGGACATAGCAAGTGGGCGAACATCCAGCACAGGAAGGGCGCCCAGGACAAGAAACGTGGCAAGCTGTTCACCAAGCTCATTCGCGAGATCACCGTTGCGGCCCGCATGGGCGGCGGCGATCTGATGTCCAATCCGCGGCTCAGACTTGCTGTCGACAAGGCGAAAGCCAGGAGCATGCCAAAAGACAACATCGAGCGGGCGATCAAGAAGGGCTCAGGCGATCTGGACGGCGACGATTTTCAGGAAATCCGTTATGAGGGTTACGGGCCCGGTGGAACCGCAGTCATAGTGGATTGCATGACGGACAACAGGAACCGCACCGTTGCGGAAGTTCGGCACGCGTTTACCAAATTTGGCGGCAATCTCGGTGCGGATGGCTCCGTGAGTTACATGTTCCAGCACGTAGGGAGCCTCAGTTTCCCTGCTAGTAGCGAGGAAGACACGGTTATGGAGGCGGCAATCGAAGCCGGTGCCGAGGATGTCATTGTGGATGACGATGGTGCCATCGAAGTTCTGACGTCGCCGTCGGAATTTGAATGCGTTCGCGATGCGATGATCGAGAGCGGTCAGGAACCCGAAAATGCCGAGCTGACAATGCGGGCGGATACCAGCACCGAACTGGATCTCGACAAAGCGAGTACCATGGTCAAGCTGATCGACACCCTGGAAGATCTTGATGATGTTCAAAATGTCTATAGCAATGCCGACATTCCCGACGATGTCCTGGCGGAACTTTGAGATGAAAGTTGACTAACCGCCAGCGGATTCTCGGGATTGATCCTGGTTCCCGGCTAACCGGTTTCGGCATCCTTGACTGCGAAGCGGACCGGGCGGTTTATGTTGCCAGCGGATCAGTCAACAGTCTCAAAGGCAGTTTCCCGGAGCGACTGAAGCTGATTTTTCGGGCTGTAAGCGAGATCGTGGGCGAGTATCGACCGGATGTTGTCGCTGTCGAAAGCGTTTTTATGCACCGCAATCCATCGAGTGCGCTCAAGCTGGGCCACGCGCGGTCCGCCGCAATTTGCGCAACCTTTGATCTGGAGATCGACGTTTTCGAGTATGCGCCGCGTGAGATCAAGCAGGCGATTGTTGGTACAGGCTCGGCCACGAAAGAACAGGTACAGCATATGATCCGGCATCTGTTGCGGCTTGAAGGAGATCCGTCGCCTGATGCAGCCGACGCGCTTGCGGCGGCCTTGTGTCATGCGAACCGGCGGCGACTCGAAAGCGTGGTGGGAAGCGCTGCAGCGGTTGCGGCACTGAAATGATCGGCTCCCTTCGTGGTCGGCTGACTTTCAAACAAGCGCCGGGCATCATTATCGAGTGCGGCGGCGTCGGTTATGAGCTTGACACCCCGATGTTAACTTTCCTCGAATTGCCGCCCGTTGGTTCAGAGCTGTTCCTGCACACGCACCTGGTCGTTCGCGAGAATGCCCATTCACTTTATGGCTTTGCCACCGAAGATGAAAAAACGTTGTTTCGCACGCTACTGAGCGTCAGCGGCGTAGGCGCGAAGATGGGCCTTGCTATATTGTCGGGCATGTCAGCGACTGACTTCGAGCGGTGTGTGCAGCTTGAGGACACTGCAATGCTGGTCAAAATCCCGGGTGTGGGCAAGAAGACGGCGGAGCGCCTGATCATTGAGATGCGTGACAAGATCGACAAGACACCGCAAATTGCAGCAGTACCGGGCGCGCCGCGGCTCGTGTCGGATTCCAGGAGCGAAGCGATAGACGCGCTCGTCTCTCTTGGCTATAAGCCTGCGGAAGTGAAACGGCTCCTTGCGAGCATAGACGTCGCGGACAAATCCGCAGAAGACATCATTCGTCTCGCATTGCGTCAGGCGGTGAATTAGGGATGGCTGACTAACTATGAGCAGTATTGAGCATGACCGCCTGACAAGCGCCGTTCCCCGCGAGGAGGATCGCGCCTTTGATCGCGCCATCCGGCCAAAGCGTTTGGAAGATTACGTCGGTCAGCCGAGCGTCAAGCAGCAAATGAATATTTTTATTACCGCGGCAAGGAATCGCGGCGAGTCGCTTGATCATGTTTTGATATTTGGGCCGCCCGGTCTTGGCAAGACCACGCTGGCTCATATCGTCGCCAATGAAATGAACGTGGGGCTGCGTCAAACCTCCGGCCCGGTACTTGAGCGTCCGGGAGATCTCGCTGCGATTCTGACCAACCTTGAACCCCACGATGTATTGTTCGTTGACGAGATTCATCGGCTGAGTCCGATCGTCGAGGAGGTTCTGTACCCGGCGATGGAAGACTTTCAATTGGATATCATGATCGGCGAAGGGCCTGCAGCCCGATCAATCAAGCTGGACCTTCCACCATTCACGCTGGTTGGCGCCACTACCAGGGCCGGGCTTCTCACGTCACCGTTGCGTGATCGTTTTGGCATCGTGCAACGCCTGGAATTCTATTCCGAGGCGGAACTTCACGATATTGCCTGCAGATCGGCCGGCATACTGAATTTGCCCATTGAAGATGAAGGCGCAAAACAACTGGCGAGCCGCGCCCGCGGCACGCCGCGTATTGTCAACCGGCTTCTTCGGCGTGTTAGGGACTTTGCCGAGGTCGAGGCCGATGGTGTTGTGACAAAATCTGTTGCCATCAAAGCCATGGACATGCTTGAGGTGGACCCCAATGGCTTTGATGCAATGGATCGCCGGTTGCTGCAAACCATCATCGAAAAGTTCGATGGCGGGCCCGTTGGCGTCGAGTCATTGTCAGCTGCCGTCGGCGAAGAGCGCGGTACGATCGAAGACGTCATCGAGCCCTACCTGATTCAGCAGGGCTTTGTGATGAGGACAGCGAGAGGCCGTGTGGCAACAAGTAACGCCTATCTTCATTTCGGGCTGAAGTCGCCGACGAAGCAAGCCAGTCCCGAATTGCCGTTGTTCGACAAAACCTGACCGGCGCCCCTGAAATATGAACCGGGAAATTGCTGAAAAGCCTTTCGAGTGGCCAATACGCGTGTATTACGAGGACACGGATCTCCAGGGCGTCGTGTACTTTGCGAATTACTTCAAGTACATGGAACGAGCCAGGACGGAATGGTTGCGCTCGTTAGGTGTCGAACAGGACAAGCTTTTTCATGAAGAGCGTAAATATTTTGTTGTCGTGGACACGAACGCCGAATTTATTAAACCTGCACGCTTCAACGATGAGCTGGTTGCGACAGCCCGTCTCGTTGACTTGACCCGTGCGACTTTTTTGATTGAGCAGAATATCTACAGAGATGGTCTTGACGGCGAATTGCTCTGTAAAGGCATGACCAAAGCGGCCTACGTCAATGCGGAAACACAAAAACCGCTTCGCGTACCCGCGTCAATTTTTGAGGGCAAGAAGTAATGAACATGAATATGGACGTAATGCGCCTGGTACTGGATGCAAGCTGGCCGGTGCAGGTGGTCATGCTACTGCTTTTGGCGGCTTCCTTTGTATCGTGGCGAATCATCTTCCAGAAACGGGGGCTGATCCAGGGCACCAAAAGCGCATCAGACGATTTTGAAACAAGCTTCTGGTCCGGTGGCGATCTCAATACCCTTTACCGCAGTGCAACGCGCGTGAAGGGTGGCAGCAAGGGCATGTCCAGCATTTTCGAGGCGGGTTTCCGCGAGTTTAACCGTCTGGCTCAGGCCGGCGATGTCACGGCGGAAAAGATCGTCGATGAATGCCGGCGCGCGATGAGAGTGTCGCAGATGCGCGAGGTCGATCGTCTCGAGCAAGGACTGGCGACGCTGGCCACTATTGGCTCCACCAGTCCTTATGTTGGTTTGTTCGGTACGGTGTGGGGAATCATGAGCGCGTTCATGCAAATCGGCAATATGCAGTCCGTCACACTGGCGACCGTCGCCGGGCCGATTGCCGAGGCGCTGATCGCAACAGCGATGGGGCTTTTTGCCGCCATTCCCGCCGTCATCGCCTACAACCGCTATGCCGATAAAGTGATCCGGCTGGAAATTCGCTATGACGGTTTCACCGAGGAATTTTCCAGCATCCTGCAACGGCACGCCCGCGCTAAATCACGGAAGGTGTGACATGGCATCCCCGCTAAAGAAACGCAAATTGATGGCCGAGATCAACGTCGTGCCTTATATCGACGTTATGCTCGTCCTGTTGATCATATTCATGGTCACCGCACCATTGCTGACGCAGGGAATCGAGGTAGAGCTGCCCGAGGCCGGTGCCGAACCCATAGAGAGCGAGCCGAACGAGGTGCCGATCGTTCTGAGTGTCGATGCCGCCGGCAACCTGTATATCAACATCGGCGACGATGAAGACGCACCGCAGAGCAGCCAGGAAATTATTGCCAGGACGCGCAGCGTCATGAATAACCGGCCCGGGGTCGCGGTACTCGTGAAAGCGGATCGGGCAGTACCCTATGGCAACGTGGTAGGCGCCATGGTCCTGTTGCAACAGGCTGGCGCAGACAAGGTCGGTTTCGTCACCGATCCGCTCGATACCTACCCGGTACCTGAATAGACTGGCGGCACACACGTGATTCGCGACCGGTACAACATCATTCCCACGACTATGTCGTTACTGACTCATGTGCTGGTGTTCGGCGGGCTGTTTGTCGCGTTTGATTTCGCCAGACCGGTGCAGCCCACGGTGCCCCTGGCAATTGAGGCCACCCTGGTCACCGAGGCAGACCTGCCGCCGCCGCCCGTGGTGAAAGAACCGGAACCGGAACCGGAACCGGAACCAGAGCCGGAGCCCGAGCCCGAGCCGGACAATAGTGAGGCGGAGCGTCTGCAGCAGGAAGAGGAGAAGCGGCAGGCGGATCTCAGGGCCGAGCAGGAGAGGATCAGGCTGCAGCAGGACGAAGATCGCAAGCGCCGGGAGCAGGAGGAGGCCGATCGGAAGCGGCGCAAGGAAGAGGAAACCGAACGGCTGCGCGCCGAAGCTGAACGCAAACGGCTGGAGGACCTTGAACGGCAACGGCTGGAGAACGAAAGGCTCAGGCGGGAGGCGGAGGAAACCGAAATGAGGCGGCGGCAGCAACAGGAAATAGAAGCGGAAGATAAACGTCTGCAGGCGCTTGAGGCCGATGACATGTCGCGCTGGGTCTATGCCCTGCAGCAGCAAATCTATCGAAATTTCATCCTTCCGGCGTCAGCCCCGATCGATCTCGAATGTGTGGTCGATGTCCGCCAGGTGCAGGGCGGAACGGTCACTAATGTCAGTATCGGCAGGTGCAACGGCGACGAAGCCGTCCGGCGCGCAATCGAGGCTGCCGTCTTCAAAGCTTCGCCATTGCCGCAGCCTGATAACCCCAGAATATTCGAACGGGACTTGCGTATCACGTTCAAACCTGAACAATAAGCGTACCTCTGGAAAGCTTGGGCCAAAATCATGAAAGATTTGCTTGTCCGGTGGCTTGTCGTGTTCGCGTTGCTCGTCGCATTGACGGGTACTGCTGACGCGCAGCTGGAATTCGAAATCACTGACTTTGTCGGGAAGCGCACGCCTGTGGCGATAGTGCCTTTCGGCTTTGAAGGCGAAACGCCGGCAGCCCCGTTTGATATAGACGACGTTATTGCGGCGGATTTGAACCGCAGCGGGCGATTCCGCCCGATACCCGAGACCGATATGCTGCAAAAGCCGATCGCCAGCGTCGACGTGGACTTCGATGACTGGTCGATTCTGGGAGTGGAGGCAGTCGTCATCGGCAAAATCACACAGACAGGTGCCAACGCCTTTAGCGTCCAGTTTCAGGCATTCGACGTGTTCAAGCGCGAGCAACTGGTCGGCTACCGGATGCCGGCGAGTCGCGGAACCATGCGCCAGGTTGCGCATCGGGCTGCGGATATGATCTATGAGAAGCTGACCGGCATTCCCGGTGTATTTGGGACGAAAGTAGCCTACGTCAGCGCAGAAGGGTCCGAGACCGCACGCAATTTCGCCCTGATCGTGTCCGATATGGATGGTGAGAATCAGTTCACAATCATGGAATCGACCGACCCGATCATGTCACCGGCATGGTCTCCTGACAGCCGCCAGTTGGCCTATGTTTCGTTCGAAAATGGTGTCTCAACGATTTTCGTGCAGACGCTCCGGACAGGAAACAGAATCAAAGTATCCAGCCGTGCGGGAATCAACGGCGCGCCCTCGTTCTCGCCGGATGGTCGCAAGCTTGTTCTGACGCTGGGTGGCGTCGATGGCAATCTCGACATTCACATTCTTGACCTGGGTACTCGTGAACTCACGCGGCTGACGACGAATCGCGCCATCGATACCGAGGGTACCTGGTCACCGGACGGACAAACGATCTTCTTTACATCTGACCGGAGCGGTGGGCCGCAGGTATACCGAATCAACGTCAACGGCGGATCTCCTGAGCGCGTAACGTTCGAAGGCAGTTATAATGCGCGACCAAGGTTATCGCCGGACGGAAGCAAGCTGGCGCTCGTTACACTTGATCGCGGCAACTATCGCGTCGGGGTTTTCGATCTGGAGGACCAGGAGCTCCTGGTACTGTCGGTTGGCCAGCAGGATGAGTCTCCGAGCTTTGCGCCGAACAGCGATTCGCTTATCTATGCGACGCGTCAGGGCCGGAATGGCGTTCTGGAGATGGTGTCGGCCGATGGCCTGGTGCGTCAGCGCCTGGGGTCGGGGCGTGGTGATATCAGGGAACCGGTGTGGTCGCCGTTTCCTCGCTACTAGGCGGAAATTGTTTCAGAAAATACGTTAGAAATACTTTTTAAATCATTGTTTTAGAACATTAATTCCTTATCGTTTGGGCAATTCAATGAAGGAAACGACATGAAATTTAAGCACCTGATCTTGATGGGCCTGGCAGCGTTGATTCTCGCTGGTTGTGGTTCCCAGAACATTCCGGACCCGGATCCCGACAGCGACGGCATGATGGTCGACGATGGCAGCATGGCGGACACGGATGGCTTCGATGATGATGGCATGGGCGATGGCGAGTTTATCGATGCCGAGTTTGGCGGCGACAGCGAGCTGACTATGGTGATCTATTTCGACTTCGACCAGTCCGAGCTTCGTGCCGAGTACGCCGACCTGTTACAGCGGCACGCCAACAACCTGGCCAATGACGGCCGGGCACAAATTCGGCTGGAGGGACACGCGGACGAACGTGGTTCGCGCGAATACAACATTGGCCTGGGTGAACGGCGCTCCCAGTCAGTGCGCCGTTTGCTGCTTATTCAGGGTGCTTCCGCAGACCAGATTTCGACGGTCAGCTTTGGCGAAGAGCGACCTGCTGCTTTCGGCAGTGACGAAGAGGCATACCAGCTGAATCGTCGTGTTGAGATCAAGTACCTCAACTGATCGAATCGCCATGATCACGAAACATTTGGCCAGCCTGAATTTGCTGGCAATACTTCTGGCTTTCGGTGGCTGCACGATGATGGAGCCACCGCAGCCCGATCCGACAATCGAAAAGCTCGAGCAACTCGATCGCCGACTCGCTGCGCTGGAGCGCGTCCTGGCAAGCGGAGCGCTGACGGAGCTCACGGTGCAGGTAGACGAGCTGCAGCGGGAAAATGCGGACCTCCGTGGTCGTACCGAGTCGCTGGAGCACGACGCCCAGGGGACGGCAAGCCGGCAGAGAGACCTGTATGTCGATCTCGACAGCCGTATTCAGAGTCTCGAACAGAACCTGCAGTCGCGAGCGGTCAGTCCTGCTCCGGTTGCCGGCATGGCCGCGTTGCCGGTTCCGGGTGGCAACGACCGGGCGAATTACGAAGCGGCTTTCGAACTCCTGAAGCAGCAACGCTATGAGGCAGCCGGAGCCGCATTCACGCAATTCCTTGCCACTTTCCCCGATAGCCAGCTTGCCGATAACGCACAGTACTGGCTCGCAGAGGCATCCTACGTAACCGATCAGTTCGAGGAGGCGCTGGCGCAGTTCCAGGTCGTCCTTAGTGGCTACCCGCGTTCGCGCAAGATTCCGGACGCGTTGCTGAAAATAGGCTATAGCTACTACGAACTCGAGCAGTGGGATGGTGCGCGCTCTGCCCTGGAAACAGTCCGCGATGAACATCCGGACTCGACAGCCGCCAGGCTGGCGGAACAAAGGCTGAAGCGCATGGACGATGAAGGTCACTGATCACGGAGCGGCTTGATATTGGCGGGTGGTGAGGTATGATGCCGCCCGGCATTTCTGCCATCTCCGGCGGGACCCGAAAGGGGCGTTAGCTCAGAGGTAGAGCATTCGGCTTTTAACCGACTGGTCGTAGGTTCGATCCCTACACGCCCCACCATTTTTCCTTGTCTCGCACCGCAACTCGTTTCGCATAAAACAGCAGACGACCCTGAATTCTGCCGCTATGATATGCGGCTTTGCGCAAACCTTGGGCGATTGAAAAACGTGTCTGGCGATAACTGGAAAATTCACAAGTTTGGTGGCAGCAGCCTGGCTGACGCTGACTGCTTCGAGCGTGTTGCAAATCTCGTGCTTTCGATGGCGCAGCCTCGTATTGGTGTGGTTGTTTCTGCCATGGGTGGAATGACCAACCAGCTGCTCAATCTGACCGCCCTGGCCGAACAGGCAGATGCCTCGTGCGAAGACGAACTCAACGAGATCGGACGCCGCTACGCTGATACGGCAAAGGCGCTGGTTGACGGGGCGTTGCTGGTGGACCTGCTTGATCGCTGGCATGAGGAAGCAGGCGACATACAGAACATTCTGCGCGCCGTGGCGAGCGTCAGATCGGCACCCCGGCGCAGCCGGGATATTGTGGCTGGATATGGCGAAATCTGGTCAGCGAGAATGCTTGCCGCCTATCTGCAACAAAAGGCCGGCAGCGAGCGTGCCGGAACCTGGGTCGATGCACGCAATGTCATTACCGTACGGCACAGCGAGCTCGGACCGGCGGTCCTCTGGGAGGAATCAAGAGCGAAGCTCGCAGCTGTGCTCGACCCCGATTTCACCGGCATCGCCGTCATGACCGGGTTTATTGCCGTCGATGATGAAGGCCAGCAAACCACGCTTGGTAGAAACGGCAGCGATTTTTCAGCTGCCATATTCGCAGCACTGACTGGCGCGGACGAGCTGGATATCTGGACGGATGTTGACGGCGTAATGAGCGCCGATCCGAATCGAGTTCCGGATGCGCAGATCATCCATTCGCTCTCATTCAACGAGGCGATGGAGCTCGCCTATTTCGGTGCCAAGGTTATCCACCCGCAAACGCTCGGCCCGGCCATCGATAACGATATTGCTGTGGTAATTCGCAACAGCTTTAATCCGCAACATCCGGGCAGCAGAATCAGCCTGATCGATGAGCCCGACGGGCAAATCAAAGGCATTACCTCCGTCAGCGACATGGCGCTGGTCAACCTGGAAGGTGCTGGCATGATCGGTGTGCCAGGTACGGCTGACAGGCTGTTCGCAGCACTTAAAGAGGCGGGCGTCTCGGTAACCCTGATATCTCAGGCGAGTTCGGAGCATTCGATCTGCATCGCGGTGCCGGCAGAACTCGCGGAACGTGCGAGAAATGTCATTTCCGACGCATTCACCGATGAACTGGCCGGCGGCCAGATTCAAAGCGTGGACATCACCCCGGACCAGAGCATTGTCGCTGTGGTGGGCGACGGCATGGCGGGCTCTCCGGGAATCGCGGCAAAATTCTTCACGAATCTCGCTCGCGCCGGAATTAACGTCCGCGCAATTGCGCAGGGCTCCTCCGAGCGGAACATTTCCGCGGTCATTGATTCTGATGACGTCACGAAGGCTTTGAGGGCTGTGCATTCCGGATTCTATTTGTCTGACAAGACAATATCCGTTGGCGTTATCGGGGCAGGAGTAGTCGGCGCTACGCTGCTTGACCAGATCCACGGTCAAAGTAAACGACTGCACGATAAGTTCAGCATTGATTTGCGTGTACGGGCTATTGCCCGATCGAGTCGTATGTTGCTTGGCGATGGCCGAATCGATCTGGAAAAGTGGCGCGAGGAACTGACAGCCAGCGACACGCCGGTCGATCTCGATGCATTCGAGCGCCACGTCCACGCAGATCATTTGCCACACGCAGTCATTATCGACTGCACTGCCGATGAAGATATTGCAGGTCGATATGCGGGTTGGCTAGCGCGCGGTATCAACGTCGTGACGCCGAATAAGAAGGCGTTTAGCGGAGCCCAGGCGTATTACGATACGTTGCGCCAAAGTGCGGCCAATGGCGGAACCCATTACCTGTACGAAACGACCGTTGGTGCTGCATTGCCGATAATCAGGACGATTCGCGACCTGGTGGACACCGGTGATCGGGTGCATTCCATCAAGGGCATACTGTCAGGCACGCTGGCATATCTCTTCAATGTCTATGACGGATCGACGCCTTTCTCCCAAATCGTCGCAGAGGCAAAGGAAAACGGATTTACCGAGCCGGATCCCCGCGATGACCTGTCAGGAATGGACGTGGCACGGAAGCTGACGATCCTTGCTCGGGAGCTCGGACAAACAATCGAAATTGGTGACTTTCCGGTCCAGAGCCTGGTTCCTGAGGATTTGCGGGAATTGAGCGTGGACGATTTCCTTACTGAACTGGCCCGTTATGACGATGCAATGCTCTCGCTCTACAAGGAAGCACAAGCAAAGGGCAGGTCACTTCGGTACATTGCGACACTTGACGAGTCCGGCAAGGCGGCTGTTGGTCTTCAACAGGTGTCTGCAGATGACTCCTTCAGCAATATGCAACTGACAGACAACCTGGTTCAGTTCACGACCGACCGTTATGCGAATAACCCGCTGGTTATCCAGGGACCCGGAGCCGGTCCTGAAGTGACAGCGGGCGGCGTCTTCGGCGACGTGCTAAAACTGGCAAATTTCCTTGGTGATGGAACACTGATATGAACGATACGGATTTTGTAACGGCATTTGCGCCCGCGTCCATCGGTAACCTGGGGGTCGGCTTTGACATGCTTGGCCTGGCAATCGCAGGAACCGGTGACTGGGTCTCGGCGCGAAAATCCGACGCAAGCGGCGTCAGGATTATCGAAGTGCAGGAAATGAACGGCGAGGTGCATCCTTTTCTTTCGACCAATGCCGACGAAAACACTGCGTCGATCGCTGCCCATTCTCTTTGGAATGCGACGAGCAATCACTGCGGCCTGGAACTTATTGTCCGGAAAGGGATTCCGCTGCAATCCGGCATGGGCAGTTCGGCTGCGTCGGCCGTGGCAGCAGTGGTTGCCGTTAATGCTCTGCTGGATGAGCCGCTGCCAAAATCGGAGCTACTGGTACACGCCCTTGCCGGCGAGAAATTTGCCAGCGGCGGACTGCACGCGGACAACGTAGCGCCGAGCCTGATGGGCGGATTGATTCTTTGCCCGCAGATACTTTTGCCGGACATGATTCAGCTGGCAGTCCCGGAAGGTGTCAGCAGTGTTCTCGTACATCCGGAGCTACAGGTCAACACCGCGGAATCCAGACGGGGACTTGCGCGTGGTTATTCGATGGATCAGTGGCTCACGCAGCAAGGTTATCTTGCCGGGTTCATTGCGGCCTGCGAACACAACGATATCGAGCTCCTGAGTCGCTGCCTGCGCGATGAGCTTATCGAACCGCAACGCGCAGCGTCGGTGCCGTGTTTCGATGAAGTCAAAAAAGCCGCACTGAAGGCCGACGCACTCGGCTGCTCTCTGTCCGGAAGCGGCCCGAGTATTTTCGCGCTGTGCCGCGACAAGTCTGCGCCGAACCTGGCAACGGCGATGGAGCAGGCCTGTCGCAAGCTGGGAATTGAATGTCAAAGCTGGATCAGCCCGCTGAACGCGCCGGGCGCGAGAGTAGAGTAGGTCGATGATGTATCAAAGCACCAGGGGAGCGCCGGCGGTCTCGCTAGATGATGCCCTGGTGCTGGGTATTGCACCGGATGGCGGATTGTTTCTGCCGGAGACGATACCTGAGTTCGATCCGGGCGACTTTGCCGCCTGTGATCGGATCAACGATGTCGCGCGTACTCTGCTCACCCCATTCTTTGCAGGATCGTCGCTGGCAACGGAGCTGGATCACATCATCGCTGAAACGTTCAGTTTCGACATTCCGGTATCGCGGTTGCCGGTTGAAACGGGATATTGCGGTCTTCTCGAGCTCTATCACGGTCCGACTGCGGCGTTTAAAGACGTGGGCGCGGGTTTCCTCGCCGCTTGTTTGACCCGGCTCGAGGGAAATCCGGACAACCCGTTGACTATTCTCGTCGCAACATCGGGTGATACCGGTGGCGCGGTTGCCGCCGCATTCAACGAGCGACCGGGAATGCGTGTTGCCGTTCTGTATCCCGACGGCCGTGTATCCGAACGGCAGGCTCATCAGCTCACCTGTTGGGGCGATAACGTCCTTTCCCTGGCGGTCAACGGTTCGTTTGATGACTGCCAGGCGCTCGTTAAAGGGGCGATGGCCGATGAGGCGCTGTCAGCGAAGCATCGATTCAGTTCCGCCAACAGTATTAACATTGGCCGACTGCTGCCACAGGCAATTTACTATGCCCACGCAAGTCTTTTACATTGGCGGGAAACTGGTCGAAAGCCTTCATTCATTGTGCCTACTGGCAATCTGGGGAACGCATTCGCCTGTTATCTCGCTCGCGAGGCAGGCTTGCCGATTGGAGACATTGTGCTTGCCACGAATGCGAACCGCCTCGTTGTCGATTATCTCGATGGTGCGGAGTGGGCCCCGCGTGCGAGCATCCAGACGCTGGCATCAGCCATGGACGTTGGCAATCCGAGCAACATGGAACGCCTCCGATCGCGGGGTGGAGAAGGCGACGAACTGCAGGCAAGAGTGCGCGCAGAATCCGTGTCCGACGAGCAGATCTCCGCCGAAATCAGGCGGAATTTTGCCGATTTCGGGCTCGCTACCTGCCCCCATACGGCAACCGCAACATTCGTTTGGCGACAACTTGATGCGCAGGAGCGGCGCGACAAGGACTGGATCCTGGTCGCGACGGCACATGCGGCCAAATTCGAACAGATCGTCGAGCCCATCATCGGCGAGCCGGTCCCGATTCCACAAGAGCTGAGAGAAATTCTGTCGCGTGAGCGGCGCTATGTGGATATTGAGCCCAACATGGGCGCGCTGGCCGCGGCGCTCGCCGACGGATTCTCAAACTGATGCCGTTGATCCGCCGCGTCATGTATATTTCCTGACAACCGGTACGGAAACGCGTCAATGAACGATTTACTCCCCGCAAACATCTCTGTGATGCAGCTCTCGCTGGTCGCAGCAGTGCTTGTGGCGTTGGTCGTCTTTTTGATTCGGCGTCGACGAGGCGCAGTCCGGACGCTTGCGAGCGTTCTGAATAACATTGCCTATGAACGTTTGGAAGGGCTCATCATTCCGAAGGCGGATGAAGGCGAAATACAGATTGATCACCTGATTCTGACCGCAGAGGGCCTGCTCATTATTGAGATAAAGGACGTCAACGGCGCTGTATTCGGCAGCGACAAGATGGAGCAGTGGACGGTGATCAGCGATGACAAACGCTTCACGTTCAACAATCCACAACCGGCGCTTTACGACCGTGTCGCAGCAGTTCGCCAAATCGTGCGACAGGTGCCTGTCGCGGGACGGGTTGTCTTTCTCGATGGAGCGACATTCACCAAAGGCGTTCCAAGCCTGGTCTGCGACCTGGACCAATTACAGGAACAATTCGGCGATCCCGACAAGGACTCCGCCAAGGTCAAGATAGAAGCGTTTATTCCTCACTGGGCGCAGATCAAAGCCAGGGCGGAACAATAACTACGTCATATATGAGGGAGCAAACCCATGCAACGCCATTCAATTGTCACCTTCTTCATTGCGCTCCTTTCCTTCAATGCATCCGCCCTGGAACTGTCCGACTACCGTATCGTCGATCTGAGTCATAGTTACGGCGAAGACACCCTCTACTGGCCAACGTCACCAACGGCGTTTGAAAAAGAGACGCTCGCTTACGGAGATTCCGGTGCGGGTTATTTCTATTCGGCTTACTCGGTCTGCACGCCGGAACATGGTGGCACACATATCGATGCGCCGATTCACTTCGCCGATGGCGGTATTTCTACCGAGCAGATTCCTCTTGAAAACCTGATTGCTCCCGCTGTAGTCATCGATGTCACACAAAAAGCCAATGCCGATCGTAACTATCGACTCAGCGCCGAGGACGTTCGGGCCTTCGAGCAGGAATATGGCGATATTGCAGCAGGATCGATTGTTTTGGTGCGAACCGGGTGGAGCAGGCACTGGCCGGATGCGCTGGCGTACCTGGGGGACGATACGCCTGGCGACGCCAGTAAGCTGCAGTTTCCCGGTTACGGAGCCGAGGCGACACGCATACTGGCAGAAGAGCGTGGTGTTGCCATGATCGGTATCGACACAGCATCAATCGACTACGGGAAGTCACAAGATTTTATCGCTCACCGTATTGGTGCTGCGCAGGGCGTTGCGAACCTGGAAAACCTCACCAATCTGCAGTCTCTACCTGCGACCGGCAGCCTGCTCATGGCGCTGCCAATGAAGATCGAAGGCGGGTCAGGCGGGCCCGTGCGGGTTGTGGCGCTTGTTCCTCGCTAGTCGCTGAGCCCGAAAAACGATTCAGCGGCCCTGGTGGTCAATGCCGCGACCTGTTCCTCGCTCTGTCCGCGAGACTCGGCAACGACCCTGAGTACCTCCCGCAGGTGGGCCGGCTCATTCCGCCGCGACTTTGGCCTGGGCGACAGGCTTCGTGGCAACAGGTAGGGAGCATCCGTTTCGAGCAACAGGCGCTCGTCCGGAATCAGGCCAACGATATCCTGCAGGTGAGAACCGCGGCGCTCGTCGCAGATCCATCCTGTAATGCCTATGTAGAGATCCAGATCGAGGTATTCCCGGAGCTGCGCTTCATCACCCGTAAAACAATGGGCAACCGCTTTCGAAATGTTCGGCAGGACAGGTTTGAGTATTTCCAAGAATTCTTCGTGCGCATCGCGTTGATGCAAAAATACAGGCAGGCCCGATTCCGTTGCCAGTGAAAGCTGACGCTCAAATGCTTCGCGCTGCGCGTCTCGCGGAGAAAAGTCGCGAAAATAGTCCAGGCCGCATTCACCTACAGCGACAACCTCGTCCTCAGCCAGCATTTTGCGAATAGCATCGTGAACTTCATCGGTGTATTCGCTTGCGTGGTGCGGATGCATTCCGGCAGTAGACCACAGCTGCCCTGGTCTCGACCGGGCAAGCAGCAAAGCATCCTGGTTACTCTGTATGCTGCTGCCGGTGAGTACCAGCCGTGTGACACCTGCGGCAGCAGCGCGGCTGAGAACGGCGTCCCTGTCATCGTCAAAACTATCGTGGGCCAGGTTGGCACCAACATCAATGAGCTCCATAGCGGGCGACTACCTTGGGTGCCAGCGAAAAGTGAAGGCGCCGAATGCCAGAAACACAGCGCTCATGGCGAGCAACGTCGTAAGCTGCGGCATGATTTCAGCTACGCCTGCGCCATCCAGCATCACGGCGCGCGCAGCACCGAGCATATGGGTGAGCGGGAATATTGCTGCAATTTTCTGAATCCAGGCATTGGTAGCTTCGAGTGAAAACCAGACGCCCGACAGCATCATCATAGGCCAGGTCACCATGTTCAACAGACCGCCTGCCAGTTCCTCGCTGGTTACCCGCGCCGCAACCATCAAGCCCATCGATATCATGGAGATCGAACCGACAAGGAGCACAATCAGAAGGACCAGGTAGCTCCCGTCCATTCGGGTTTGTAAAAAGTAATTGGTCCCCGCGTAGACAAATGACGTAATTACCAGGATCAGGAGCAACCGCGACGCGACCTGGGCGATGACGAACTCTATTGCTCGCAATGGCGTTGCACGCAGACGCTTCAGGAATCCGTTCTTGCGGTATCTCACAACAACGTAGCCGACACCAAAAAGACTGCTGAACATCACGTTCATGCCCAGGATCCCGGGCAATACCCAATCCACATAGCGCACCGCGTCCCCGGTTACCTGCGACTTGGTAATATTGCCACCCGCCGCTTCGTCTGCCTGGAGCAGGGCGAATTCGACAAAGTACCCTTTAGGTGAGTCCGGATTAATCCAGTATTGCGGTTGATCGCCGAACTCGACCAGCAGGTCAAGCTGATGTCTTTGAACCCTGCGAAGACCGCCTTGCCGCTCTGTGACCGCGACGAAATCAATATAGCGCGACTCGAGAAACGGATGCGCCGATGCGTCAATGACCGGGTCATTCTGGAGTACACCAACGGTGTACTCGGCGCGATCGGAACTGAAGATAAATGACAGGCCGAACATCAGCGACACCGGCAGTATGATGTTCCAGCTCAGAGTGCCCCGATCCCGGATAAATTCGAGGTTGCGGGCTCTGAAAATGGCGTAAATTCGTTTCAGCATAGTCAGGCTCGCAGCGAATGCCCGGTAAGATCGAGGAACAGGTCTTCCAGGTTTGGCTGGCGAATCTTCATGCGATTCAGCCCGCTCGTCGCTGCCGCAAGCTTGCGCAAGCTGTCATTCACATCATTCGTTTCAATTTCGATCAGACCCAGCGATTCGATTACCCGGTGATCGAGCGTGGCAAGGTCTCCCGTAAAGTCGTTGAGTGGCAGCTCAATGATCGTGTTCTTGTAGTGTTTTTTCAGCAAATCGTCCGGCGAGCCCTGGATAATGATCTTGCCGGCATCCATGATCGCAATCTCGTCACACAGAATCTCCGCTTCCTCCATGTAATGTGTTGTCAGGATGACCGTGGTGCCTTCGGCACGAATATTCTTGACGAGATCCCAGAAGTTTCGCCTGGCCTGTGGGTCGAGTCCGGTAGTAGGTTCATCCAGGAAAACGAGTCGCGGCTTGTTGACCAATGCGACCGCCAGCAGAAGGCGTTGCCGCTGCCCCCCGGAGAGTTTGCGATTGTCGCGTTTCAGGAGTCCCTGCAACGAGCACTGTTCGATGATGTGGTTGATGTCCGCCTTGCGATCATAAAGACTCTGGAACATCTCCAGCGTCTCCCTGACGGTGATGAAATCCTGCAAGGCTGTATTCTGAAACTGTATACCTGCTTCTTCCCGAAAGCGGGTACCGGCCGGTGAGCCGTAATACCAGACATCGCCGGAGGTGGCGGGCGTGACGCCCTCCATAATCTCTACGGTCGTGGTTTTGCCGGCCCCATTAGGGCCGAGCAGCCCGAAACAGATTCCTTCGCGCACGGCAAAGGACACGTCGTCCACGGCAAGGACACCCGGATACTGTTTGACGAGATTCTTTGCCTCTAGGGCGATCTGCATGCGCTGGAAATTCCGGCCTGAAAAGGTCGTTAGAGTACCTTGTGCCATGCAGTTCTCATAGCCCGAACCGACTGGCGCCTGCAGATTCCCGGCGCGCCTTGCAACCATTTCCCGGCGAGCGGTATCGAATAGATACAAACACCTTGTTATTGTTTCCTGAGGGCCGAAAAAATGCTGCAAAAACGAAAACTTTCATCGCTGGGAGCGGGATTCCTGACACTCATTTTGATCGCCCCGGCCTGCGCCAGCGTGAACAAGAGCATTTCCATTGGGGACAATACCGAAGCCGGCAGCGAGTCGACTGTCAATGGCAGCATCTCGGTCGGTTCCGGCTCCACTATTGACGGCTCCCTGAGCACGGTCAACGGCACCATTCGTGTTGGAGAAAATTCCAGGACCGGTGACGTGGAGACGGTGAATGGCAGCATTCGCATCGGAAACGGGTCAATGACAGAAGACGTTGATAGCGTAAATGGCTCGATTCAGCTGGGTGAAAATGTCACCGTTGACGGCGGAGTGGCGGTTGTAAATGGAAAAATCACGCTCGAGCGGGGCGCTTCCGTTAAGAACGACCTCGAAAACGTCAATGGCGAAATCACACTGTCCGGCGCCGATGTGGGTGGCGATATTTCAACCGTTAGTGGCGATATATGGCTCAACGAGGGGTCAACTTTAGGAGGCAACCTGGTGGTTGAAAAGCCGGGCGGTTGGGGCAACAAAAACAAGCAGCGCGAACCCAAAATTGTCATCGGACCGGGGTCAAAAGTGCTGGGCGAAATTCGCCTTGAACGTGAAGTTGAGCTGTTCATTAGCGATTCTGCCGAGGTCGGCGGCGTAAGTGGTGAGATGAGTATGGATGACGCGGTTCGATTCAGCGGCAATCGCCCCTGATTTGCACGTATAGAGAGATGGAGAAGGGCGCCACAGCCGGTTAATATCCGGCTGTGGGAGACACAGCGCAACAATTGCCGTTATTCGAAGCCGAACACGACCAGCCCGGCCAGGCGCCGGGCTTTTCTGTGCGCCAAAGTTCGCGCGCCAAGCGACTGTCCATAAAGGTCTTTCCGCGCGGCCGCGTCGAAGTCGTCGTACCGAAACGAACCAGCGCCCGTTCCGTCAGGGCGTTCGTCGAAGAGAACCGGGAATGGATAGGCCGTGCCCGCGAATCTTTCGCCGAGCACTTCACCCCGGAATCCTTCGTCTTACCGGACATTATTCGCCTGCCCGCTGTCGACCGGCAGGTCATCGTGCGGTACAGACCCGAACGGGATGCGAGCTCTGTGCGGTTCCGCTATGCCAACGGGATCCTGAATCTCAGGGGGAATACGGGCAGTGAAAAACATTGTGTGGACGCACTCAGACGATGGTTGTCCGGCATCGCAAGGAAGGAATTTGAGACGCGTTTGCGGGCGCTTTCACTGGTGACTGAAACGCCCTTCAGCAAAATGCACATTCGTATGCAGAGAACGTGCTGGGGCAGCAGAAGTTCGAGCGGCACAATCAGCCTGAATCTGTGCCTGCTGTTCCTCGACCCGGCATTGTTGCGCTACCTGATGGTGCACGAACTCTGTCACGGTCGGCATATGAATCATTCGAAACGCTTCTGGAAGCTCGTATCCCGCTTTGAACCGGGCTATCGAAAGCTCGATCGACGGCTCGGAGAGTCGTGGCGAGATGTGCCCGCTTGGCTAGGAATTTATTAGATAAATCAATTATTTATAGTAACTAATTGAAGTTAAATATTACCCTTGGTCGAGCAACTCACGCAGGTTAATGACCGCCGCGTTGGCCCTGGCAAGATAATTTGCCATGACCAGTGAGTGGTTCGCAAACAAGCCATAGCCACCACCATTCAAAATCATTGGGGAGCTGATCGGCTGCAGGCTTGCCTCCAGCTCACGAATAATTTGCCGTACGCTGGCTTCCGCATTCTTGTCCGCCAATACCTGTTCGAAATCGAATTGTGCTGCGCGAAAGAAGTGCACCAGCGCCCAGGCAGTACCGCGCGCCTCGAAGAAAACGTCGTCCAGTTCGAACCATGATGTCCGGACGGGGACGCGATCCGGCAACTGGGAGCTGGATTCGGCTGCGCGGTCCCCGGCAAGGTCGGTGTTGATGACATCGGTAGCAACGCTATCGCCCAGACGGCGCGACAGGCTTCCGAGCCTTTTTTCTACCTGAGCCAGCCACTCCCTGAGATTGTCTGCGCGGGCAAAGAACTGTGCATCCGGTTCGCCTCTGCCGGCCATCCGGTCGCGGTAGCTGGTGAAGCCCCTGATGGCGTCTCGATATTCGGACTCGGTTGGCGGCAGGATCCAGGAGTCGTTATCAAAAAAGATCTTTGGCTCAGCGACAGCGAGGTCCGGATCTTCTGCCGATTGAGACTGGCTGCGACTGTAATCATTGCGGGTGACGCGCGCCAGGTCACGAACCTGCTGCAGAACCCCCAGTTCCCAGTTTGGAATGTTATCGAGGAATACGCTGGGAGGCATGACGTCATTGCTCAGGTAGCCTCCTGGCTTGTCGAGCAAGGTCTCGGCGACCCGCACCAGCGTGTCGGCGGTTGCGTAACCAATGACGTTGTTCTCGCCGCTTGTATTCTCGTTGACCCAGAAGATGTCGGGCATG
Source organism: Woeseiaceae bacterium (assembly GCA_024640315.1). Lineage (GTDB taxonomy): Bacteria > Pseudomonadota > Gammaproteobacteria > Steroidobacterales > Woeseiaceae > SZUA-117. The sequence continues at coordinate 11,359 of JAHEFF010000011.1, read as the reverse complement.
CGCGACCAATACCAGGCAAAGCCGATATTGAGGATGAGAACGACGACCAGGACTGCTCCCGTTATCTTCTGCCAAACGGGACGACCGAGCATGTCGTTGGGGGTTTTGTTTCGTTTGAAAATCATTACTCGTCCTTGGACCGCAAAATGACGGAAAAGATCGGGTATTCGGCTGAGCCCATCTCAATCACGGGCAATTGAACTTATCAGTTCGGGCAAGACTTCGCCGGACTTTCCCTGTAAATAATGGTGCACACGATCCGTTAAGGTTGTGGCATCCGGGTTTATTTCAATCAGCATAGCACCCGATTCACGCGCGGCATCCCCGAGGCCTGCGGCCGGCCAGACAAGCGAAGATGTGCCGACAGAGAGGAAAACGTCGCATTTTGCCGCCGCCTGGCCGGCAGTATGCAGCGCCTGAGGGGGAATCGCCTCGCCAAACCAGACGACGCCGGGGCGCAGCAAGCCACCACAGCCCGGACAGTGCGGAGCCGGTGCGTCCATATCGCCATTCGTGACCACACAGCCTTCCGCAAAACAGCGGTCTTCGAACAGATTACCGTGAAACTCGACAACATCCTCGCTGCCGGCACGCTGGTGCAGACCGTCTACATTCTGGGTAATGAGCGTGAGGCCGGGAACCAGGCGGGCAAGCTCTGCCAGCGCATAATGACCGGGATTGGGCCGGACCCGGGAGACGAGTTCCCTGCGCCAGTGATACCAGCGCCAGATTAGCTCGGGATCGCGCAGAAAAGCCTCTGGCGTTGCCAGCTCGTGTGGATCGAACTGTTCCCAAAGGCCGGTCTGCGCCTCGCGAAATGTCGGCACCCCGCTTTCGGCGGACACCCCGGCGCCGGTCACAACGAGAATGTGGCGAGCGGCCCGAACTGCCTCGACTACCGCTTCGGGAATACTCATCTACGCTGCGGTTGCTAACTGCCTCAGGACATAATGGAGAATGCCGCCATGCTCGAAATAGTCGCGCTCTTTCGGCGTATCGATCCGAACCCTGGCCTGGAAGGTCACCGGCTTGCCGTGTTCCGGCGTTGCTGTGACAGTGACAGTCTTCGCTGCCGGGTCCGACTGGCCTTCAATAGCAAAAACTTCTTTACCGGTCAGGCCGAGCGTATCGGCGCCTTCGCCATCCATGAATTGCAGCGGCAGCACGCCCATGCCGATCAGATTCGAGCGATGGATACGTTCGTAACTCTTCGCTATGACTGCTTTGACGCCCAGCAACATCGTTCCCTTCGCAGCCCAGTCACGCGATGATCCTGTGCCGTATTCCGTACCGGCCAGCACAACGAGTGGCGTGCCTTCTTCCTGGTACTTGAGCGCTGCATCATAGATCGACATCTGCTCCCCATCCGGCTGATGCGTCGTCCAGCCGCCTTCAGTGCCGGGTGCCAGCTGGTTCCTGAGGCGGATGTTCGCAAACGTGCCGCGCATCATGACTTCGTGGTTGCCGCGTCGTGAACCGTAGGAATTGAATTCCGACGGCTTGACGCCATGCGCTTCGAGATAGCGCGCAGCCGGGCTATCGGCAGAAATGCTTCCCGCCGGGGAGATGTGGTCGGTCGTGACAGAGTCACCCAGCAACGCAAGGACCCTGGCGCCTTTGATCCTGGACACGGTGCCAATTTCCAGCGTCATTCCCTCGAAATAGGGCGGGTTCCTGACGTAGGTGGAGTCCTCGGCCCATGCATAGATTTCGCCCGTTGGCGAATCGATACTGGTCCAGTTCGCGTCGCCGTCGAACACGCCGTCGTAGCTGTGTTTGAACATGGCTGAATTGATATTCGCCAGAACTGCGTCCTGGATTTCCCTTTGACTCGGCCAGATATCGCGCAGGTAAACCGGATTGCCATCCGGGTCGTTGCCCAGCGAGCCGTTCATGACGTTAACGTCCATCGATCCGGCCAGCGCATAAGCCACGACCAAGGGCGGAGATGCCAGGAAATTCATCTGTACCAGCGGGTGGATGCGGCCCTCGAAGTTGCGGTTGCCCGACAACACGCTGCAGCCAACGATTTTGCCGTCCTGAACGCCCTTTGCGATTTCCGGCAACAGCGGACCCGAGTTGCCAATGCAAGTGGTGCAGCCATACCCTACGGTATAAAAGCCCAGTGCATCGAGATCGTCGTCAAGGCCCGATTTTTCCAGGTAATCCGTAACCACTTTGGATCCCGGTGCAAGGCTGGTTTTGACCCACGGTTTGCTGGTGAGCCCCTTGGCCCGGGCATTTCGCGCCAGGAGGCCGGCGGCCAACATGACGGCCGGATTGGATGTATTGGTGCAGCTTGTGATCGCGGCGATAAGCACCGCACCATCTTTCAGTTCGACCGATTCGCCATCGAGACTGATTGTCGCCGAGCCCCCGGAATCGCGACCGCTGGTCATCGTTATCAGGTGCTGACCAAAAATGCTGTCCGCTTTACTCAACGGAATGCGATCCTGGGGACGCTTGGGTCCGGCCAGGCTCGGTTCTACGGTGCCCATATCGAGTTCCAGCGTATCGGAATACAGCGGATCATCCTGACCGGTTTCACGCCACAATCCCTGCACCCTGGCATATTCCTCGATCAACTCGATATGCCCCGGTTCACGGCCTGAAAGCTCGAGGTAACGTAGCGTCTCAGCGTCGATGGGAAAGATTGCGCAGGTGCTGCCGAATTCCGGCGACATATTGCCAAGCGTGGCCCGGTCCGCGAGTGGCAATGTATCGAGCCCGTCGCCGTAAAATTCGACGAACTTTCCGACGACGCCTTTCTCTCGCAGCATCTCGGTCACCGTCAGCACAAGATCGGTTGCGGTCGTGCCTTCTCTCAGAGCGCCAGTCAGCTTGAACCCAATGACGTTGGGGATGAGCATCGTGATGGGCTGTCCCAGCATTGCCGCCTCCGCCTCGATGCCACCGACACCCCAGCCCAGTACGCCAATGCCATTGATCATTGTCGTATGTGAGTCTGTTCCCACAACCGTGTCGGGATAGGCGCGTCGAACACCGTCTTTTTCGGTATCGAATACCACACGTGCGAGATACTCGAGGTTAACCTGGTGAACAATGCCGGTATTGGGTGGTACAACGCGGAAGTTTTCGAACGCGCCCTGGCCCCACCTCAGGAAAGAATAACGCTCCCGGTTGCGCTGGAATTCGATTTTGTTATTCAGGTCGAGCGCGTCAGCGCTGCCGTAACGGTCGATCTGCACTGAATGGTCGATGACCAATTCGGCGGGAGAGAGCGGGTTAATGCTGTCCGCACTACCACCAAGTTTGACGACCGCGTCGCGCATGGCAGCAAGGTCGACAACCGCAGGCACGCCTGTGAAATCCTGCAGGATGACGCGACTCGGCGTAAACGAGATTTCGGTGTCTGGCGCCGCATCGGGATCCCAGTTTGCCAGTGCGAGGATATTGTCCCGGGTTACATCGCGACCATCTTCGAATCTGAGCAAATTCTCGAGAAGAATTTTCAGGGAGTAGGGGAGCCGCCCCACATGACCTTCCTTGACCGCGTCAAGCCTGAAGATCTCATATTCCCTGTCGCCCACGTTTATTGTAGAACGAGCGCCGAAGCTGTCCGTCATGTTTTATTCTCCGGGATTGATGGATTGCGACAGCTCAAGGCCGTCGCGGGGCGGCATTATAGCGCCTTAGCCGGTTTTTAGCAGTGCCTCGGAGGCACTCGTTGCACTGTCGATAACGGCGCCGCCCAGGCACCGCTCGCCTTCGTAAAAGACTGCAAACTGACCCGGCGCGACCGCAGCCTGCCGAGCATCGAAACCGACCGTCAGCCTGTCCGCGGCCGTGGATTCGACAGTGGCTCCCTGATCTTCCTGCCGATATCGAATTTTGACCCCGCAACGCATCGTTCCATCCCCGGCAAGTGCCTTCGGCTGCCCGTTGATCCAGCTGGCCCTGATTGCTTCAAGCGCCACGCTGTAACGCAGGGGATGGTTGCCCTGCACCACGATCAGGGCATTGGTGCCGGGGTCTTTCGCCGCAACATACCAGGGATCGTCACCGGCATCTTGGCGTCCGCCAATACCCAGGCCCTGGCGCTGTCCGAGGGTGTAATACATGAGACCATGATGCTCACCTACAACCTGTCCGTCGGGCGTGCGCATGGGACCAGGATTGGCCGGCAACCAGGTTGCCAGGAATTCGCGAAACGGGCGTTCCCCAATGAAGCAGATGCCCGTGCTGTCTTTTTTGTCGTGTACATCGAGCGCATGATCGCGGGCAATATCCCGGACGTCTGCTTTCAGAAGCTCACCGAGCGGGAAAACCGTTTCCGCCAGTGCCGCTTCGCTCACCGCATGCAGAAAATAGCTCTGATCCTTGGCAAGATCTTTTGCTTTCAATAGGGTGGTATGGCCGTCAATGTCCCGGGTACGTGCGTAATGCCCGGTAGCAATCAGGTCTCCGCCGAGGCGTTTTGCATAGTCCCTGAAGACGCCGAACTTGATTTCGCGGTTGCAGAGCACGTCGGGATTCGGCGTGCGCCCGGCACGATATTCATCAAGAAAACAGGAAAACACCTGTTCGCGGTACTGCCGGGCAAAGTTGACATGATGCAGGGTGATGTCCAGTTGCTCACAGATCCTTCTTGCATCCTGAAGGTCGTCAGCGGCTGTGCAATAACCGTCATCGTCCTCCCAGTTCGTCATGTGCAGTGCATGAACCTCGGCTCCACGTTCCTTCAACAGTATCGCGGCCACAGCGGAGTCGACACCGCCGGATAAACCGAGGATGACGCGCTTGTTTTTGAGTGATTGGCCGCTCTCGTGCATAGCCGGTCATTCTATCACCGGCAACAGCCGAATGGATTCAGACCAGGTGGGCGCTGGCAATCACCTGATGTACGTTTTGCTGAATGGGCATCATGTTGTCCAGCAGCCCCGCAGGCTGACGTTTACCTGCCAGGTAGTCTTCGACAGATCGCAGGACCACTGGCGTTCGCAGATCCCGGCGGCGATGCATTAAGTCGCTTAACGTGTACCAGTGAACGGCAAAGACCCCATCGTCCAGGGCTCGCTTCCGATCCTGCGAGACAAAGTCGGCAACATAGGCAATGCGCAAATGGTTTTGGCGGGTTTGCGGATGAATCCAGAGGTAAACGCCCAGCAGGTCAGTAACGTTGACAACGCAGCCAGCCTCTTCGAGAACTTCCCGTGCGGCTGCCTGTTCCGGCGATTCGCCAGCCTCGATGTGGCCACCCGGTTGATTGACAACCACCACTCCGGACGAGCGCTCTTCGACAAGCAGAAACTTGCCGTCATTCTCAACGACGGCTGATACGGTCAGATCAGTAGGTAACACGGCAGATTCAACTTCCTGTCAAATGCCTAGCTGACGGAACTCTATTTCGACTTCGCTCGCTTGCCAGATTTCGTCAAACATCTTTCCGTAGAGCTTGGCGACTGCGGGTTCATAGGTATCGGCGATGCCTTCCCAGCGCTGATGTTGCAGACGGTAAACAAGTGCGGTCTCATCCGCGATGCAAAATGACTCTGCGTGCGTCCGCAGGTCCTCGCGAACATGCCGAAACTCAATGTAGGTGTTGAGTCTGCGGCCGAGGTTCACGAATGCATTGCCATTCTTGATTGCACGTGACGGATCAGCGATCAGCACCCGGATGCGAGCATAGGCTTGCGACAGGACAAGCCGTTTTACGATTTCCAAAAAATCCAGATCGTCATAGATGCCCGGATCAAGATCGTGACTGAAGATCGAGAGTTTACGGGACGCCTCGCCTGCGACATCGATGACCGCCTGGCGCATTTCGTCCTTCGTCGAAATAACCCATCGACGACCTTTTTTTCGAGCTGAGTCCATGTTCTGTCAGGTTTTTGTGCTTAGCGGCTGCTGGTCGGGAAAGTTTACCGGCCGCACTGTACGGGACGTGCCAACTGTGTCACGTTTTGACGACCTGTATAGCTGCGAACAGTTCTCATTCGGCATCGTGATCGGCATCAAATATGCCCTGTGCGCACAGCCAATCCATGAACTCACGGCCGTCCTCAGCTGCACATAAGTCCCTGATAGCGGAAGAATTGACGACCCGGGCTGCGCACAGTTGCCGTATGAAATCGATGCAGGCCGGCGGTACGGCCGTGGCCAGCCCGTTCGCAAAAAAGAAACGGGAGGAATCGCCTTCGTACCAGGCGATGCGAGCCATACCATGCACAGAGACGTCGACGTTACCCGGCAGAATATTTTCCAGCCACGACTTTTCGGCAGGCTCTGGCATCAGCCAGGCCTTTGGATCGGTGACAACCGAGCCGAACACAAGCGCGATTTCGTCGTCACCCAGCGAGGTCTCGAGGAGCTTCTGCTCGCGCACGCGCTCAATCGTCATTGGTGACAATTGGCCACCGTCCGCCTCAGCGGCTTGCAGATCCGGATCTTTGTAGAATTCGTCGTTACCACATGCTAATTCGGGCTCCTCGTGCTGTCGGAGGACGCGTCCGGCTCCGGCGATCAGTTCCGATTTCGTCGGCGCGCGGAAACCGATCGAGTAAGTCGTACAAAAATCGCTAGCGACGCCCCAGTGTGGCACGCCCGGCGGCAGGTAAAGAACGTCACCGGGTGCGGCCTTATAAGACTCAGTTGCGGCAAAGGGAAGCAGAAGGGAAAGTTCAGTGGACGCCTCGTCTGGCTGCATGCTGTCCGGACTGCCCACTAACCAGTCGCGCTGCCCATCGCCCTGGCAAAGAAAGACATCATAGTTGTCCTGGTGCGGGCCAACACTTCCGCCGGGAGCCGCAAAACTGATCATCAGGTCATCGATTCGCCAGTCAGGAATGAAGTTAACTTGCGCAAACCAGTCGCGAAAATCAGGCAGGTGCTTATCGACATCCTGAACCAGCAAAGTCCAGTCTTTTTCCGCCAGTGACTGCAGATCGGATTCGGCAAATGGCCCATGCAGAAGTCGGTAGCTGAGTTTGTCACCAACCCGATCTGTGAACACCAGGCGTGATTCGACATCAGGCAGGGTGGCCAACCATGCCAGCTCATCAGGACTTAAAGCCGGCATGACATTCTTTATGGCGCCGGGCATGAAAAGAGGGCGCCTCTGCCAGTACGTCTCAAGAAAGTCGCTCGGCGAAATCGGAATCAACATGTACTCTTGGGCCAGGCCGAAATTGGTTGTACAGCGGAGTATGCCCGAGGCGCAATAATCCTGCCCCGTGAGAAAACCGGCCAGCAAGGAGATCAGAAATGAGCTATGTCGACATTTTTGTCGCGGCAGTCGCCAGCGAAAATCGCGACACATACCAACACCACGCCAAAGAAGCCGCCCAGGCATTCAGGGCGCTGGGCGCGCTCAGTGTGGTGGCTTGCTGGGGCGACGACCTCGTGGACAGCGGCATGACTTCCTTCCCTGGGTCGGTCGGGTGCGAGGAGGGGGAGACGGTTGCGGTCTCATGGATTGTGTGGCCTTCGAAAGAGATTCGTAACAAATCCATGGCAAGAGCCGGCGATGACCCGCGGCTGAATCCCGAGCACAATCCCATGCCTTTCGATGGGGCTCGCATGATCTTTGGGAGCTTCGAGATGATCGTCGAAGAGTAGCTAACAGAGACGTTAAGTTGCTGTGTCGGGAGCCGACAGGTCAGCTCAGGTTCCTGGTCAGATGCTCCGCAATACCGAGGTAGTTTGACGGCGTCATCTGCAGAAGACGCGATTTTTCCTCTTCCGGAATTTCCAGGGTGCTGATGAATTCGTGAAGCAGTTCTTTGGTCACCGCCTGCCCGCGTGTCAGCGCCTTTAATTTTTCGTAAGGTTCCGGTACAGAGTATCGCCGCATCACGGTCTGGATGGGTTCGGCGAGCACCTCCCAGGCATTGTCAATGTCCCGAGCGATCGTTTCCGGATTGGCCTGCAACTTGCCCAGCCCCTTCAGGGTGCTGTTCACCGCAATCATGACGTACGCAAGCGCGACGCCAAAGTTTCGCTGTACCGTGGAATCAGTAAGGTCACGTTGCCAGCGGGAAATGGGTAGCTTGAGCGCAAAGTGGTCCAGCATTGCATTCGCGAGTCCGAGATTGCCTTCGGCATTTTCGAAGTCGATCGGATTCACTTTGTGCGGCATTGTCGACGAGCCAACTTCATTGGCAGAAACTTTCTGCTTGAAATACCCCAGCGAGATGTAGCCCCAGATATCGCGGCAAAAATCTACGAGTATCGTGTTGAATCTAATCAATGCGTGGGCGTATTCGGCCGTCCAGTCATGCGGCTCGATCTGTGTCGTATGCGTATTCGGGTCCAGCCCGAGAGACCTTACGAAACCATTGCTGATTTTCAACCAGTCAGTATCGGGATATGCCGCGACATGAGCATTGAAATTGCCGACAGCACCGTTGAACTTGCCACGAATCTCAACAGCTGCAAGTTGCTGCCGTGCACGCGCAAGCCGTTCGACAACATTCGCAAACTCCTTACCAACCGTTGTCGGACTGGCCGTCTGCCCGTGTGTTCGGGATAACATCGGTGTACTGGCATAATCCGCGCTCATTGAGCGCAGCTTGGCAGTCAATTCTCTCATCTGCGGGTGAAGCACATCGTCCCGGGCGGCCCGGAGCATCAGGGCGTAAGCCAGGTTATTGATGTCCTCGGACGTACAGCCGAAATGTATGAATTCGCTGAGGCTCGCCGATTCCGACCCTGTGCCGATTTTCTCACGTATGAAATACTCAACCGCTTTGACGTCGTGATTGGTCGTTGCCTCGATGGCCTTCACCCGTTCGGCGTCGTCGGCCGTGAATTTATCGACGATATCATTGAGGACGTCCTTCATAACCGAGGACAGGGGCGGTAGTTCGGTGACAGTCGGTTCATCGGCCAGACACTGCAACCAACGCACCTCGACCAGGATGCGATAGCGGATCAGGCCGTATTCGCTGAGTATGTCGCGGAGGCCGTCGACTTTGTTGGCATAACGCCCGTCGGCAGGGGACAAGGCTCTCAGTTTATGACGTTCCATCCTGGGATAAGCTCTGGACTTGGGCGCGGAAAGCGCGAATCATACACCAAAGTAGACAACACATCAGACGGTGAACCGGTCCTGGTTCGCCGGGAGTTAAAGAACCAATGAGCAAGAAGAATTTCCGTACCGTGCATGACAGCATGGGCAAATTGAAGGTGCCAGAGGACGCGCTTTGGGGAGCGCAAACACAAAGGGCGGTTGACAACTTTCCGATTTCCGGCATGCCGATGCCGCGGCAATTCATTGCGGCACTCGGCCTGGTCAAGTGGGCCGCTGCGGGCGCCAATGCCGAACTCGGACTACTGACATCGGACAAGGCCGTGTCGATTCAAAGATCGGCTTTGGCCGTCGCAGAGGGAGCGCACGACGCTCATTTCCCGATCGACGTATTTCAGACCGGTTCCGGCACCAGTTCAAACATGAACGCAAACGAGGTTATTGCCACACTGGCAAGCGAGCATCTTGGGAAAGAGGTGCATCCCAACGACCACGTGAATATGAGCCAGAGCAGCAACGATGTCATTCCGACCTGCGTCCATGTCAGCGCAGCGCTCGGTATTCAGGACAAGCTGCTGCCCGCACTGAAACACCTGTCAAAGGTGCTCGCAAAGAAAGCGCGGGAAACTGACGATGTGGTCAAGACGGGCCGCACGCACCTCATGGATGCTATGCCGGTCACGCTGGGCCAGGAACTCGACGGGTGGCGATCACAGGTAGAACACGCGTCGGCAAGGCTTGAAGACACAATGAAACGCCTCACCGGGTTGGCGCAGGGCGGTACAGCCGTCGGCACCGGTATCAATGCGCATCCGAGGTTTGGCGCAAAGGTTGCTACGTTGCTCGCAGAAAGGACCGGCGTGCCGTTCACTCAGGCGGATTCGTTGTTTGAGGGCCTGAGCAGTCAGGATGCCGCGGTGGAAACATCCGGGCAACTGCGTGCGCTCGCGGTAAGCCTCACCAAGATCGCCAACGACCTGCGCTGGATGAATTCCGGGCCATTGGCGGGAATTGGAGAAATTGCGCTACCGGCGCTGCAGCCCGGGTCCAGCATCATGCCCGGCAAGGTGAATCCGGTCATACCGGAAGCGGTTGCCATGGTGTGTGCGCAGGTCGTCGGGAATGACGCCACGATCGCCATGGCCGGGCAATCGGGTAACTTTCAGCTCAATGTCATGCTGCCGGTAGTGGCGCATAACCTGTTGCAGAGCATCGAGATCCTGGCAAATGCCTCGGTCTGTCTCGCTGATTCCGCCATTAGCGGTTTCACAGTCAATTTGGACAACATCAACCGGGCGCTGGATCGGAATCCCATCCTGGTGACGGCACTGAATCCTGTCATCGGCTACGAAAAAGGTGCAGCGGTGGCCAAAAAGGCCTACGCGGAAGGACGGCCGATCAAGGATATTGCGCGCGAGGAAACCGACCTGACTGACGAAGAGCTGGACCGCCTGCTGGATCCCGCAGACCTTGCAAAAGGCGGCATAAAGCACTAATGCCGGAAGCGAAGAAGGCCATCACGGCCGGCCAGGTCCGGGCGCGACTGGCCGGAACGCGCCTGCCTGCTGACCCGCTCGCGGTGGACTTTACCGGCATCCATGAACGGATGCCGGATCAGCTCGCACAGCGCCTGAGGCAAAAGCTCCGTCCCGCGGGCGTCCTGATACCGATTATCGACCGTGGGACAGAGCTGTCTGTGCTCCTCACACAACGCTCACACGACCTGAAACACCACGCGGGCCAGGTCAGCTTCCCGGGCGGCGCAATGGAAGACCATGACGCCGACATCGGCGCCACGGCGCTGCGTGAGACATACGAGGAGGTCGGTATTCATCCTGCCGACGTCGATATTGCGGGGTTTTTGCAGCCGACCGCTACGATCACAGGGTATGCTGTCACGCCAGTGATCGGCTTCGTTCCTGAATCGGTGGAAATCATCGTTGACCCGGTTGAAGTGGATATGGCCTTCGAAGTGCCACTTGAGTTTCTGCTGGATGAACGCAACGAGGAGCACTCGGAGCGCGAGTTCGGCGGCAGCACCTTTCCGGTTGTGACCTTTCATTTTGAGGGTCATAGGATCTGGGGTGCGACTGCGGGGATGCTCGTAACGCTTAGACGAGTCTTATTTATTTAAATAAAAACAATAATTTATGAAAGCTATAGAGGAATTACTTGAAGTTATGGCTCGCCTCCGGAGCAGGGAGAACGGCTGCCCGTGGGACGTCGAACAGAATTTCTCGACGATTGCTCCGTATACGATCGAGGAGGCCTACGAGGTAGCGGATGCGATAAACCGCGAGGATATGGACGGACTCCGGGATGAACTGGGTGACCTGCTATTCCAGGTTGTGTTTCACGCCCGCATGGCGG
>JAHEFF010000042.1 GCA_024640315.1 Woeseiaceae bacterium | reverse complement strand
GATAAGTCCCGGCCATACCGGGGACGCCGAAAACAAGGACGTTGTGCCAATCGATCAGCTTTGCGCGGACGTACTGCAAACTGCCCGCAAGAGCGATGTTGCCTACAACGAACAAGGAACCGGCAATCGCGACTTTTTCATCCTGGCCTATGAGGTAGACCAGCACGGGCACAGTGATGATCGAGCCTCCGGAACCCAGCAGGCCCAGGCTCACTCCAATTGCGACGGCGCCCGGCCACGCCAGTATTGAAGCAGCCATTAAGAATGCACCTCCCTGATAATCCCGCTCTCCCTTCGACTGGAACCACTCCGCCACCGGTATGGCGGGTGAACCCGGCAATTGTACGTTCCACCGCACCTGCGACCAAAGCAGCAATTGTCGGGACCCAAATCCGGCCGCCCCGGGTCATTACCCCATGAGCGCCTGATTGGGCACCGGCCCGGTTTCAGCCAGCAATACGCAGATCCGCTATTTCACTCCGCTACTGACAGAGCCTCGTCAAGCATCGTCACGAGTTCGTCGCGACTGTAGCTGAACGGTTGATCGCCATTCAGTTCGACAAGGTCCTGAATGACATCGCGTATCACGTAGCCGACTTGCTGCTGGTCTGGCGCTGCCAGATAGTGCTCCTTTGGATTGTCGGCAAAAAGAGCGAGCAAAACGGCGTCTGCGACAGGATCGGGCTCCGGATACTGGATCTTCTCACCGTTACCGCACAAGGCCGCGATTTCACCAGCGAGCTCGGGAAATAGCGACTTGTCCGGATCGTACGCTTTCTCGTTTCGCCGCCTGCAGTAAGAAGCCGCGCCGTTTGAATTGTAAGCGCCCGGCGCAACAGCGCTAACGTGTACGCCAACCTCCCGCATCTCCTGGGCCAGTGAGTCGGTAAACGCCTCAATCGCGTGTTTGCTCATGCTGTAGGCCCCGTAGGCGGGGCCGGTTGCGATACCTGCCATCGAGCTTATATTGGTAATTCTCCCTTTCGACCCCACGATCATCGGCGCGAATGCCCGGGTCACGCGATACGGCCCGTAGACGTTAACGTCAAAAACGAAATCGAGATCGGACTCATCAATCTCTGCCATTGGCCCGATCACTATGACGCCGGCATTGTTGACAATGCCATAGAGACCGCGTCCCGCGGACCTGATTAGTTCAACAGCAGCATCGATATCGGCCTGGATCGTGACATCGAGACGAACGCCCTGGATATTCTCAATTCTGCTTAGTGCCTCAATGTCGGCCGCCTTTCTCGCTCCCGCATATACAAAGTGACCCTCGGCGGCCAGTCTTTCCGCAATATTTCGGCCGATGCCAGTACTTGCCCCGGTGACGAGGACTGCTTTCTGCTGCTGGCCAGCGCCGGCGAAAGCCTCACCTGTCGGCAGAGGCGTCGCTAACAGCCAAACGCCGGTGGTGAGAATCATCGTGAGTAATTGCCGCATATTCATCATTTGCCCCTGCATTGATTGGAGCGCGAATAATGAAGTGATTGGCCCGTCAAGGCCTGAGGGAAATCTGCGGGTTTCTTGAGAATCACATCACCTGCCACCGCACGGGCAGTCTCAGGCAGGTACTACTTCCTGAGTCGCAAATTACGCCCCTGTCCCGATACCGACAATTCGTAGAACCCCGAATTGTCAGCGGCGGTACACGGGCCTATAAGAGTAGCTACCGGGGTTGAACCCGGTGCTTGACCCAAAGGAGGTGAGCAACATGCCCAATGTAAGGAACATCCTGCCAAAGAAGGATAGTCAGACTGGCGAGGACCGGACAATGAGGCCGTTCACCCACAGCAGGGAAGGGTTCTTCGGAAACCACTTCCCGACCCGCTGGATGGAAGGCTTCTTTGAGCCTCATGGCCTGAAACGCCCGTTCTGGAACGAGTTAGGAGAGACGTTCGACGTCTGGCCGAAAATCGACATCCTGGACAAGGACGACGCTTTAGTCGTTCGGGCTGAAATGCCGGGCGTTAAAAAAGAAGACCTGGAAATCACCATTGCAGGCGATCGCCTGACATTAGAAGCCAAGCGCAATTTCGAGGAAAAAGAGGAGAAAGAGGAATTCTTCCGTTCCGAAATGGCCTACGGCCGGCTCTACAGAGCCGTCCACCTGCCGGTGGATGTATTGGGTGACGAAGCGAAAGCCGAGCTAAAAGACGGCGTCGTAGAGGTCTTCCTGCCGAAAGTTGAAGCAGTCACACCACACACGGTGAAGGTTGCTTAAACCTGCCGACATGCCAGCAAATTGAGGGGCGGCCAACTACCGCCCCTTTTCTTGTCAGACTGCGATCTTCATGCGTGAAGTCGAAGCAGTCATATCGAGGTATGTCGCCAGGTTCCGGCTGAGGTGGGGCACTGTCTTTGCCGGGGTCATGGACGCATATCCGGCGGATTAGGCCGGACAAACTGCATCGTCGACCAATATGGGAGGTTACCAATCTGGTGAATAGTCACAGCTTGCCTGTGGCACTATTCTGTAGCCTCAGGAATCAGAAGCCTGGATTAGAATAGCTGTGCGAAGACCATTGTTCATTGCGGGCATTTTGACTGCCGCGCTGTGCGCCAGTCATGGCGCCAGGGCACAGGGATTCTGGTCTCAGTTCAAGGACCCGGACGACGGCCGTTTCGATGCGTCGCTCTACCTGGCAGAAAATGCCTACGGTTTTCTCCCCGTCCCGATCATCATTACGGATCCTGCCGTTGACGGTGGGCTTGGCGCGGTCGGTGTCTTCTTTCACGAGACGGACGAACAGAAAGAAAAACGACTCGATGCACTGCGAAATACTGAAAACGGGGCACAGTTCCTGTTGACGCCGAGTGTCAGTGCCGCAGCAGGGGCCTTTACCGGTAACGGCTCCTGGTTTGCTGGCGGCGGTCACATGGGATTCTTCAAACAAGGTCGTATTCGCTACACGGGTGGCGGGGGCTATGGTGACGTCAACCTGGACTTCTACGGAACCGGCGAGGTTGGCCTGACGCGTCCAATCGAATTGAACACGGAAGCGGCAATGATCATCCAGAGCCTCAAATTTAAAATTGGCAAATCCGGCTTTTTCATCGGTCCTGCTCAGCGATTCGTCAGCGCCCGTATCGAGCCCCGCAGCCTCGGAGACCTGTCAGGGGATTTCCTCCCCCCGGGCTTGCAGGAAAAGTGGCAGGAAATAATGACCAGTCTTCTGACGACGGATGTCGTGACGTCAGCACTTGGCATCGTGGTCGAATATGACAGTCGCAACAATTTTTTTAGCCCACACTCGGGTTATCAGTATCATCTCGAACACTTGTTGTACCGGGACTATCTGGGCAGCGACATTGAATATCAGCTGACCGATTTCAAGGGTCACAACTACTGGCAACTCAATGATAAATTCAGGGCGGCACTGCGTGTGGACATCAAATACGCCGATACTGATGGTTTGCTGCCACCGTTCGCGGCGCCTGATATCAATCTTCGCGGAATTCCGGCCATGCGCTACCAGGGCAATTTGGTTACGGTCGCCGAAGCAGAGCTAACCTGGCAGATTGATTCTCGCTGGTCTGTCAATGGCTTTGCCGGCGCCGGTCGGGCCGCAAACAGCATCGACGAGCTGGATAATCAGCCAACGCGTGTCACGAAGGGGGCCGGATTTCGTTACTTGATAGCCCGACAATACGGCTTCGAGATGGGCCTCGATGTTGCTGTGGGCCCCGAAGAGAATGTGTTCTACATTCAGGCTGGCACGGCCTGGCATTAGTTCGAGTAGAGTTCATCAATGAATGCAGACAAAGACAGACCCTATGGCACCGGCGATGCATCCTTCCAGGCTGCAGGTAGCGAGGCAGGCCTTCGAAAACTCGTCGATGAGTTCTTCGATCGAATGGGTTCCGACGAGCGCTTCGCTACCATTTACGCCATGCATCCGGAAGACAAGGAAGTCTCGCGAGACAAACTCGCGCGTTTTCTGTGCGGCTGGCTGGGCGGCCCCAAGTTGTATAACGAGAAGTATGGCGCCATTGGCATTCCCAGGGTCCACGCACACCTGGCCATCGGCACAACCGAACGTGACCAGTGGCTGACCTGCATGACTGAAACCGTTTCGGAGCAGGGCTTTGCCGCGGATTTCAAGGTATACCTGATGGAACAGTTGTATGTTCCGGCCGAAGCTGTCCGGCGACGATGCGCCGCGAATGAGAGTGCCGACCAGTGAAGATATGGGTCGATGCGGACGCTTGTCCTGTCGTGATCAAGGAAATTCTGTTCCGCGCGGCCACCCGGACCGGCGTGCAACTGACACTTGTTGCCAATCAGCCATTAAGCACGCCCGCCGGGACAAACATAACATCTGTCCAGGTGCCGCGAGGATTCGATGTCGCGGATGATGAGATCGTCAAGCGCCTGGACGAAGGCGATCTTGTCATTACGAATGATATTCCGCTGGCTGCAGAAGTCATCGAAAAAGGTGGCCACGCCCTCAGCCCCAGCGGAGAAATGCACACGACCGAAAACATTCGGGCCAAGCTCAATATGCGTGATTTCATGGATACCATGCGCTCGAGCGGTGTCGAAATGAGCGGCGGCCCTGCCCCGTTCAGTCAGCGTGACAAGCAGATGTTCGCCAACAACCTGGACCGCTTTCTTACGCGACACGGTTGAACCCGGACCGCTGGTTATGCGCGTTCGGCGGGCGCGGCCCATTTAACAAAAGTAGCCGGCCGGCCTCGTATTTGGCGAAATCTGGCGCCATCCCGCGGTATTACAGCCACCCATTGCTCACTTCCCCGGGCGAGGGTACCGTTAACTTGTTCCCTAAATAACAAAAAGAAGAGAGGGGAAGGAATGTCACGATTAGTAATCGCAGCGGCTGCCGTAGCAGGTCTCACACTACTTTGTATTGCCCCAGCCGTTGGCAATGGCGAAAACGAGTTTGCGGGCTTCTTCGCAAAACATGATCCACTGCACCGAATAAGCAATGGAGAAAAATTTCCTTACAAGATTCGTGTGCGGAGAGCATTCTGGAATGCCGACAGGCGCGAACTCCTGGTCGACGCAGAGACGCCACGAGAAAAGGGCGACTTGTTGATCCTGGAGGGCCTGCCGCAGTCGGATTGGGTCACGGCGTTCAGGGTGAGCGCAGAGTACGGTGCGACATTCGCGTTGTCGATTCCTGTTGGGCAGTCTGTGCCATGCGAAGTCATCGTACGATCCGGCACAGCATCGAAGGTCGCCCGGGTGATCAACTCGCCTTCGACCTGCAATAGCGAAGTGGAAGGAATGCTTCTGGCGAGTATCGCCCCGCGCTAAACCCGGACTTCCGGGCGCCAGCCAAATTCGGTGAACTCGACGCCCTGGTCAACCACCGCACGGACTGAATCGCATGGCGCAACAACTTCGGCAACTGCGTACATACGAGTTTTATGCTGAACGGTAATTCTTGTGCTGACATCCGTCCGCAGTATCAGAATGGAGCGCAAACTATGAAAGACTCGTCCTCGGCCAAGGGCAAAAAGAACCGGATCAATCTCTTTATCGCATTGGCCCTGCTTGCCGCAATGCCAATCACCGCCTCCTCGGAACCCACAACCACTGATCGTGAGTTCATTGAGATGCAGACCAGCCTCAACGCAATCATGGTCGCTGCAGTGGATTGGTCGGCGCATGAGGTCTGGGAAGCGAGCTACGCCGAGACACTGACAGGACGCAACTGGCTGACCGTCAAACAGTACGCCACCCAACTGCTTGCCTCGGGCACTCTCGTTTCACTCGGTGGCAACGGTCGCGCGGACCAGGGTTGGGTCAATGATCCCGCCTGGCAGGAATGGACTGCTGCGATGATTGAGGAGACGAAAGAAGCGCTAAGGGCGATCGAGGCAAGGGACCAGGACAGACTCCGCGAATCGGGAGACCGCCTGGTGGAAAGCTGCGAGGGTTGTCACGCCGCTTTCAAACCGACCGTACCGACGGAAGGCATCATGCACGTCCCTCATCATGACTATGGCGATCCGCTCGCACGAGAATAAGTCTCGTTGGCAAATGACCGGGATGGCAATAGGCGCCACGGCGGATTCACCGGGCAGGCCTGGCGAATCTAGTTCTCGTCGCGTGTCAGGGGGACGAAGCGGACTGCAGTGACATTGTGGACAATCACCCGTCCGTCTTCCTGCTTCGATAACACCTGGAGGATCTGAACTTCATCTTCCGCGCCAACCGGTATGACCATGCGTCCGCCCACTGCAAGTTGTTCGATCAGGGGTTCCGGAATTTCTTCCGGCGCAGCCGTTACCAGGATGGCGTCGAACGGAGCCTCATCGGGCCAGCCCGCATAACCGTCACCGATCCTGGCAGTGACGTTATCGTAGCCCAGCCGCGCGAGATCGTCGGCTGCGCGCCGGCCGAGCATTTCGATGATTTCTATTGTGAATACCCGGCCCGCTATTTCTGAAAGCACCGCAGCCTGGTAGCCGGAGCCCGTACCGATCTCGAGTACTACATCGTCTTTTGTCACTTCAGCAAGGTCGGTCATCAACGCGACAATGTAGGGCTGGGAAATCGTCTGCTGGGCGCCAATCGGCAGTGGCCGGTTTTCATACGCGTAACGGCGGAGATCTTCCGGCACGAATTCGTGCCTGGGAACCCTGGCAATGACCTCAAGTATGGGCTCGCTCAAAGGGGGCGCGCCGTACTGCTCGGACTGCCGGGATTCTTCCCGCAGTTCCTCTAGCATCGCCTGCCGCTCTGAGTCGTAATTCATCTGACCGCACGCACTGCTCAGGCCAAGGCCTGCGGCAACCAGCAGCAGGGTTCTGGGAATTCCTGCCATCATCATTAACTCAATAACCGATATGGAGAAAGTTCAGGGTAAGACTACATCAATTAATCTCACCGACTGAATAGGTGCACACCGCAGACTTGCCAGTGATTGCATCACTCCGGTGTCGGCTTATGCATTAAATGGAAAACGGGCGCTTCTTGATGAGTTTTGACTTGTACCGATGCCTCGATCTGCAGCAGCGAGGATGCTGAGCGGCAGACTTTCGGGCTGGACGCTGATTTCCGGCCTTTTTTATACCTGTTTTACACCTGTGCCTTGAGTTTCTGGCACGGCATCAGGCCGCTCGCGGTAACGTATCTAGCTTGAAGAATGAATCGGAATGGAAGACAGGTAATTTCTCTTGAACGCTTCCTTGACCAATGGCATGAGCATTTTCGGGTTCGTTCGCAGATTCGAGAGCGCATACGGTAAATAGGCAGTGCCGAATGCTACGTAAAACCTGACGGGCACTTGCAGGTCTTCTGCCATTGAAATGAGCGGTGCGGCAGGTAATCCGTACAGCAATTCCAGCTCGCAGCACGTACCGGCATTGCGTAATCGGGTCAGTGCTTCGCGCGCCAGAGACACGTCGTGACTTGCGACGCGAACGCAACTCGCGCGCCCGGCAAGCCGGTCAATCACCTGCAAGAATCCGGCTTGCGGATCTCTGTGCGGCGCTTCCGGATCGTCCCATTGACCCTTGATTACCCTGACCTTGGCACCAATTTCGGCCGCCATGTCAGCATCGTTGATGCTGCGTAACCAGCGGCCCGGCAGTGTACAGCCGATCTCGCGAGTTGATGGCAAAGCTATTCGCCGAATAAAAGAGAAGATATTGCTCGCGTGCCCTGGCGCGAGCGAATCAAAATGCAGCGGAATACCTTGCCGGTCACTTTGGTCAAGAAGCGTGCCGAACAAATTCTCATCGTAATCCAGTGCCGGCAGCTTCACCGAAACGTAGTTGTTGCCGGGAAAACGCCCGAGTTTTTCGATCGACGCTGCGCAGTTCCTTTGTATGATTTGGGGCGTATCATTTGCGCCGTCCCAATATCCCTGGGTAACCCAATAGCCGCGATCGACCAGAACGGCGCAAACACGTTGCGCATCCTCAATCTCTGGCCCTGCTATGTAATTGCGAGTAGCCATCCTGACAAGCTGGCTGACGCCCGAACTCAAGAGTTTTTTTACACCATTACCCAAGGCTCTCGACCCAGCCTTCTCTCAGCTTCGAGAGCAGTCGATTCTTGGTTCTGTTTGCACGCATCACGCCGTACCGCGCCTTGGAATGACATATATCAACACGAATGGTACTGCGCTCCAGAGTAGTCCAGCGATTTATCCAGGGAGCCGGACTCCCCAGGAACTCGTAAGACCTGAGCCCGCTTTCTGCTGCATAGCGAAGCATTGACTGCATCATCAGAATTCCGGGTGAACAACGACGAAATTGCTCGTCATATCCAATCTTCAAAGCCCAGATCCGTTCGTTGGTTTGCACCGTGTATTGCATGGCAACCACTTTCGGGCCGATACGCAGGAATGCCATTCTGAGCGCACCACGTTCCGCCATACGGCGCCCGTATACGCGAAAGAAATTCCGCTGCTTTTGAGCCATGGCTAATGCCGTACCCGACCTTCCCTTCCAGCCCGCCGCTTCCACACACATCGCCTGGTCATAGAGTGGCAGGAATTCCTGTTCTGAAACCGGCGCATGGACTTCGAACGTCACCGCACCGAGGGTCTCCGCCTTGCGGCGGCTACGTCTCAGGTCGGTAAGAAGGCTCCGCGACAGAAGCTGATCGGAATCACCATTGCAGGTCTCGAGATCAATATATGGACAGCTGCCGGCGGCATTGATAGTCACGATGCCGCGCCCACGATACGCGCTAACCAGTTGATCTACAGCCTTCGAATCGCTCCAGGTCCGGTCAAGTGCGATCGGCATTTGTAATTCGTACAATGCCTCGATCAGGGTGTTCAGCGATGCCTGGTCAACGTAGTAGAAGTCACTCGGTTCGCCGAGCTCTTTGTGACCGACCTGCCTGTAGCCACGGAATAAGCCCATTCCCCGTGACAGAACGGCAAGCGCCATCAGTCTGCCGCCATCCACTATGGCCGCGGCCATAAGCGATTCACCGCCCAACAGCGTTTCTGCACCGCTGAGCGACCAGGCGGGATCTTGCATTGGAGACATTATTGAATCAGACGTGACATTGTCGGCAAAGCTTACAGCCGACCGTAGCTCGCTACGGTCCCGAATAATTTGTAGATTCAATTCCAAGGTCCCAGTATTTTCTTCTTATTTTCGGCCGCTGCAGCCGCCTGCTGGCAGTGCCATCTTGAAGGGTCGCGGCTTTACCGTTACCCGAACAGCACCTCGCTAAGTTATAGCATTTGCAGGCAGGGTAGTCACCAATTTGACGAAATACGGCAAAGTCAGCCGTTAAGCGCTGGAAAGGGCTAAATGTATGGTGTCAGACTGGATTGTGACCGGTTCGGCTGAATCAGCTCACACCACGGTGGCCGGCGGCCGATTGGCGTGGCGGTGACGGTCTCACGCGCCGGGGAACCAGCTGCGGTTGCGGAAGAACCCTGGAACACTAAACCTGGCCAGTTTCTTCAGGTTGTACTCGCCGTCGTCAACAATTGCGTCCGCCGCGAGTAGTGCGCTCTGCACAGCGGGACCAATGCCCTCGCCCATATCGATCGACGCAAGTCCCACAGCGTCCCCAACGATTAGCGCGTTGCCATCCCGTATTACGTCGACATTGCCGCGCAGGTAGTAGCTGTAGCCAGTCGGTTTTAACTCGACGTCATTGACCATTGCATTGCCGGCGAGCTTCGCCGTGAAACCATCCCAGAAGTTCTGCAGGCGCCGCCCTTCTGCTTTCATCTTCTCTGCTTTGCCACCGAGACCAATATTGATGTGGCCATTCGCCTTTGGCACATACCAGGCGTATCCAGGCAAACCGTCCCCGAGAAACCAGAGATGACACTCGTCATCCTCCCAGTCGTACGGAAACTCCTGTTCATAGGTCGCGATTTGCAGTGACTTATTGCGCGGCTGCAGATCATGGAAAACTTCACGGTACACGGGGCACCGGGTGCCACCTGCACCAACGAGGTATTTGCATCGGTACAGATCGTCAATGATGAACAGACCGTCCTGTTTCTCGATCTTTTTGACCTGGTGCTGCTGTACCCTGGCGCCTGAACGCCTTAACAGGAACTCGTCGAATTCGAAACGGCGGATAGAATGCTGCGTGGTCTTTTTCGCGAAATCGAAGTGGTTGAAATGAAAGTGAAGCTTGTCGAAGCTCATGAAGCCGTGCGGGTAGGACTTGATATCCAGCTCGAGATCATTGACAACCTCCGGTGTAATCCACCCGGCACACAATTTCGTTCGTGGAAACGTCGCCATATCGAGAACAAGCAGATCGATCCCCGCCTGCCCGAGCTTCCAGGCACAGGTCGATCCTGCAGGCCCGCCACCGACGATGACTACATCAACGTCATGCACGACCTACTCGTGCCCTTTCGTTTCTTTTGAATACTGGTATTCCCGGCTCCATGGAACGTCGTTGTTACCACCCGGTGCGAACACTATCTGATAGAGCTGTAGCGTGCCGGACTGGAATGCGGTTGACGAACCAGCGAGATACAGGCGCCAGGCCCGCACAAACTCATCGTTATACATTTCCCGAACACGGTCACTGACGGCTTCAAAATTCTCCAGCCATTCTTTGCATGTTCGAGCGTAATGGAGACGCAAATTTTCAACGTCCAGTACCGAAAATTTATGCGGCTCGAATATCTTCGTTATCTCGCCAAGAGTCGGAACATAGCCACCAGGGAAAATGCGCTTGGTAATCCAGGGGTCAGACGGCACTGAGTGGCTGCGCCCTATGGAATGAATCAACCCGAGTCCGTCCGGCTTGAGACAGCTGTTAACGATGTCGCCTAATTCACGATAGCTCTTGAGGCCCACGTGCTCGAGCATGCCTACCGACACGAACACGTCACACCGCTGCGAAATCTTTCGGTAGTCAGCCTCAATGAACTCGACGCGGTCAGCCAGCCCCCTGGCCGACGCCTCGGCACGGGCGTAACTGACCTGCTCCGTCGAGATGTTGTAGGCCTTTACGTTGACACCGTAGCGCTCGGCCATATGCATCGACAATGCCCCCCAGCCACAGCCGGCCTCGATCACTTCCTGGCCGGGTTGCAGCTGTAACTTGCGGCAAACGTGATCGAGTTTGGCTACTTGTGCTTCTGTTAATGTCAGGCCGGGCTTCTCGTAATAAGCGCAGGTGTAGACCATATTCTGGTCAAGCCAGAGCCTGTAAAACTCATTACCAAGATCATAGTGATGATGAACATTGTCTTTCGAGCGTACCGGCGTGTTACGGCGAATTGCACTAATGAGGGTATGCAGCTTGCCCAGGTAGTAGCTACGCTGGCCACGCCTGGCGAATGCCCACGAGAACTCATTGAATATTTCGAGAATGTCGCCGTGGATATCGATCTTGCCTTTGCTGTATCCCTCGCCAAACCCGACGCGAAGTGAAAAGAGGAGGTTCAACAAGGCGCTGCGGGTATGAAACTCCATTGCTCCGACGGGTACACCGTCGCCAAAATAGTATTCAGTGCCATTCCACAACCGGATGGCAATTCTCGGGTAGCCGATAAATGCACAAATCCAGTTAGCGGCCACCCGGTCAAACTGGTTTGGCACGAGCGCTTGCTTCGTTTTGGTCTCCAAAACCGACCCTCCTGCGGAATTACCGATTATCAGCGTATCTGCAGTATGCGACTTCTCATTGTTCGCCTATTTTCGGGGGATTTCAAAGTATCGACGGGAAAGGTTCGACGTGGGGCGTGCGGCCGGCCCTCTTTTGGCTTAATCCCAGGTCTTGCAGCCTATAAATTAATTTTCTGTAGCAATGCGACGGGTCTTCCGGACGCCAGGCAATCGACTGCATTACTCAATACGGCCTGTGCTTGAGGATTCGAGCAGGTTTGCGGCCTCTTGCCGTTGCAGTAAGCCATAGACCCTGCCTCCAGGCTGTCATCTCGGTACGTACATCGAAAAGCGATCGCTCGGCCTCAGGTGTCTCTTGCGTGCCCGGTCAGGCCTATGCAGTCACCATGTGATGCAGGCTGCGCCGGCGGATCCGGCGAAACCTGCTCGTTGCCCGGCGCACGGCCCGCCTTGATCGTCTTGCCGACCTATCGATCGCTTTGTACAAGTCGTCATGCACGGAAATTACCGTTACCGGCGCCAGGTATCGCAACTGAAGCCTGATACCCGCCTGCTTGTCCTCGCCGCCTTTGGGCCCGTTCAGGTCTTTCAGAAACACATCAA
The DNA here is from genome assembly GCA_024640315.1 of Woeseiaceae bacterium. Classification (GTDB taxonomy): domain Bacteria; phylum Pseudomonadota; class Gammaproteobacteria; order Steroidobacterales; family Woeseiaceae; genus SZUA-117. The sequence continues at coordinate 15,408 of JAHEFF010000042.1, read as the reverse complement.
CCGCGATAATTTCGTCCGCGTATCGCTTGAGCGTCCCGTTGATCTGCTTGTGAACCCGGGCCGCGATAGGCGGCGTCAGTGCAAAACCCTGCGTCTGTATTCTTACCTTCATCGTCCTCTCCTTTGTTGTGAGATGATGTTAGCGATCCTGTCAATCCGGCACAGACGATCTTTTCGACCATTAAGTTCGAAAATTCCGAGTTTTAGATAATTCGAAAAAACCGCAGCCCAGTGTCTGCTATTTCGCTTTTTTCGTATTTCCCCATGATCTAGAATCTACCGGTCGAGTTGCATCTCTCGTGCGGTTCGTTTGAAGGAGTAAACAAGTCATGCCCCTCAATTCGCTGAAGAAATTCCTGCAAATGGAGTCGACAGCCGGACTGCTGCTGGTCGCCGCGGCCGGTCTCGCTTTGCTACTGTCGAATACCCCGCTCTTTGGGCTATATCAGTACGTGTTGAACGTGCCCCTGGTCGTATCGCTCGGCGAACTTGGCGTTAACAAGCCGCTGCTGTTGTGGGTAAACGACGGCCTCATGGCAATCTTCTTCATGCTGATAGGTCTCGAAGTCAAGCGCGAGATCTTCGAAGGGGAGCTCCGCACGGCCTCACAGATCGTGCTACCTGCTGTCGCCGGGATTGGCGGTTTCTGCATACCCGCACTGATTTATGTGTCGATCAACTGGCACTCCCCGGAGGCGCTCGAGGGATGGGCGGTTCCGGCCGCAACCGACATCGCATTCGCGCTGGGCGTTCTTACGCTGCTTGGCAGTCGCGTGCCTTTGAGTCTGAAGGTGTTTCTCACGACGATCGCAATCTTTGATGACCTTGCGGCGATCGTCGTGATTGCACTGTTCTACGCGGATAATCTTTCAGTGCAGGCACTGATGTATGCGTCGCTCGGCCTCGCCGTCCTGTTTGCAATGAATCGTGCGAGGGTCATGTCGATCGCGCCATACATTATCATCGGCACGTTCGTCTGGTTTTGCGTACTCAAGAGCGGCGTCCACGCCACGCTGGCCGGCATTCTCGTTGCGTTTGCCATCCCGATGCGGAGCGATGACGAAAGGGAGTCCCCGGTACGGCACCTGGAGCACACGCTGCATCCCTGGGTCGCGTTCCTTATCCTGCCGCTGTTCGCTTTTGCAAACGCAGGTTTGTCATTCGCCGGTATCCCCGCCGAGGTGCTCACCGGCAGCGTCACGATCGGCATCGCCGTCAGCCTTTTTTTCGGCAAGCAGATTGGTGTGTTTGTGACGACGTGGCTGATGGTCCGGTTTGGACTGGCGCGACTGCCGGAAGGCGCCAACTGGCTGTCCATCTACGGTATTTCGCTGCTCGCCGGCATCGGTTTCACCATGAGCCTGTTCATTGGCACCCTCGCATTCGAAACCGGCCAGTTTGATTACCTGGCGGCAACCCGGGTTGGCGTGCTGGCCGGTTCCATCCTCTCGGCTGCCGCCGGGTACGTCGTGCTGCGACTGGCGTTCCGCAACGGTTCGCTGCGGACAGAAGCTACGGAAGCCGCTGCCTGACATCACCTGTTCCGGAGAAACCATCTTGCGTCACCTGAATTACAGCCACCTGCAATATTTCTGGACCGTGGCCAACGAGGGCAGCATCGTTAAAGCTGCGGACGTATTGCACATCACGCCGCAGACAATCAGCGGACAGCTGAAGTTGCTCGACGAGGCCGTAGGGCAGCCTCTCTTCAACAAAGCAGGCCGGCGCCTGGTCCTGTCAGAAACAGGGCTGATGGTTTTCCAGTACGCTGACGCCATCTTCCGGGCAGGTGCCGAACTGGCGAGCGTCATCAAGGGAAAGAACTCTGGCGGACAGGTGATGCTCAACGTGGGTATCGTCAGCTCAATGCCCAAGCTGGTCGTCGAGCGAATCATTGCACCGGCACTGACCGGCGACGGCGCCGTGCGGGTCAACTGCCGCGAGGACGCACTCGAACGCCTGTTGAGCGATCTGGCCGTTCACCGCCTGGATCTCGTACTGTCCGACCAGCCGGTGCCAACGGGGCTTGCTATCAAGGCCTACAACCACCGGCTCGGTACGAGCGGGCTGTCTTTCTTTTCACGAAAAACCGGCGCTGTACGCCTGCGCAACCGATTCCCGAATTCACTGGATGGGGCAAGAATGTTGCTGCCATCTCGCAATTCAGCGTTGCGGCGGCACATGGATGAATGGTTCGAAGCGCACGATTTGCGACCCGAAATTGTCGGCGAGTTCGGAGACAGCGCTTTGCTCAAGGCATTCGGTGAGGCGGGCTTCGGTCTGTTCGCCGGACCGACGGTTATCGAGAATGAAATCTGCCGGATGTACCGCACCTCTGTCATCGGGCGAGTGCCCGAAGTCAAGGAACACTTCTACGCGATTTCTCCGGAACGTCGGCTCAAACACGATGCCGTCGTCGACATCATGAATGCTGCCAGGGCCGATCTGTTTGCGAACACCTAATCGGGGTTGAAGTAATTTTCGTAGCCTGCCCGGCCGTGCAAAAGTTACTCCGACGCCTGCTAGAATCACCACAAATCTGACGACAACGATAAATGGGGAGCAGTCGATGTTGAAGTTCGAACGAGTGCATGCCGGCATACTCATGGTGATGCTTGCACTGGCGCCAGCCACGGTCGTCGCGCAGGAAGCCGACACGGTGTATGTCAACGGGATCGTCTACACGGTTGACGACGCTTTCAGCAAAGCCTCCGCTTTTGCGGTAAAGGACGGTGCTTTTCTCTACGTAGGCGATGACGCCGGCGCGCGTGAACATGTGGGCCCGACGACGTTCGTGGTCGACCTTGACGGCAAGACTGTCATTCCGGGCTTGCACGATTCGCACATCCACATCCGGTTCGGGGAAAGGGAACTGTATCCGCGGACACCCGATATCCGGGCGTCGCTCGGCGAGTGGGCTTCGGTGGAGCGCATGCAGGAAGTGGTCAGGAGCTCACTGGCAACGGGCGCGGGCATGCGGCCCGGGCCAGAGCCGCGGTGGCTGGTCCTGCGCGGCTGGATGTCCGACGTCTGGGAGCCGCCAGTGTGGCGGAAGGAGTTGATCGACGCTGTTGCCCCCGACAATCCCGTGTACATCATCCGCTATACCCACGGCAGCGCCGCCAACAGCAAGGCCCTGGAGCTTGCGGGCATCACGCGCGACACGCCTGACCCCGAGGGCGGACACATCAAGAAGGACGAGAATGGCGAGCCCACCGGCGAGTTTGTCGAACGCGCTCCACTGCAGCTGCTGGAGCTCATACCGCCACTGCCACCGATGACTGACTACGAGCTAAGCCGAAACCTCGTCGAGGGCACGCAACTGGCTGTCGCCAGCGGACTCACCACCTTGCACGGCGCCAGCAGCGGTACGAGTTACGACGACGTCCTGAGGGAGCTGAAACTTTACGAGGTCGGCCTGCTTCGGGTCAGGATCAACCAGATGGTTAACGTGGATGCCGCAAAGAAGATGGGAGGTCCGCTGAATTACGAGAACAAGTTCTTCGTGCAATCCGTCAAAACTCTCCTGGACGGCGCCCTCGGTTCCCGCGGCGCGCATTTTCTCGAAGAGTATGCCGACTATCCGGAATTTTATGGAGAACCGCGGTCATCGGAGGACCAGACAACTGCAACAGCAATCGACCTGTTGAAAATTGGATTCAACATGCGGATTCATACGATCGGCGATGCGGCTAACCGGATTGCGCTCAATGCATTCGAAGCGGCGCTGGAGCAGACCGGCAAGAACGGACACGACGTAAGGTTCGCGCTCGAGCATGCACAGGTAATCACTCCGGAAGATTTGCCGAGACTTGCGGAACTGGGAGTGATTGCATCGATGCAGCCCTTGCATGCAACCGAGGACATGCACTTCGCCGAAGCCAGGTTGGGACCGGAGCGCATAAAGGGTGCGTACATCTGGAAAACCCTGCTGGAAAACGACGTGGTGGTGGCGACCGGAACTGACTATTCAGTATCCCCGTACAACCCGTTCTACACGCTACATGCCGCGGTGACCCGGCAGGACAGGGAAAATAACCCTCCTGGCGGCTGGTTTCCGGAGGAGGCCCTGAGCAGAGAAGAGGCGTTGTATGCAGCGACAATGGCCGGTGCCTACACCATGCATGCCGAAGATGTCCTGGGCTCGATTGAGGTCGGCAAACTGGCCGATTTTGTCGTTATCCCGGTGGACTACATGACCATCCCGGCAGAAGACATCTGGAAGATAACGCCGGACATGACGGTCATCGGCGGAGAGGTCGTTTATTCCAGACCGGTCGAGGCAGACTAAAACGGGGTCAGAGTACTTTTTCACCACTGCCAAAGACCAAGATGGGGTCAGAGTACTTTTTCACCACCTGCCAAGAACCAAGATGGGGTCAGAGTACTTTTTTACCACCTGCCGAGACAAACCAGAGATCAACAAAAAAGTACTCTGACCCCATTTTCATAGTTCATTGACCGCTCGATGCGCCATCATCATCGCGGTCTTGGCGTCCGCTCCGGGAGCGGAGTCGGCATTGGCAATGGTTATTCGGCCAAATGGTTGTCGGCCAACTCGTGTCGAGTCGCCCGGGCCGCCGGTTGTGTAACCGTGCGCCCAGCGATTTACGGAGATACTTGCAACATCTCTGTCGAAATCAAACAGCTCGTCGGGCAGCATCCCGCTGAGATGGCGCCTGATTTCTCTCTCATAGTCGTCAAACTGTAGCGACAACATCCTGTACCGCGCTTCACGAAACTGATCGGCTGTTGGTGCGCCAACCTCTCCATACGGACAGCAGATCAGTTGAAGAACACAGGGGTCGTCAGGAGTCCTGGCGTATTGATAACCGCCCATGCTCACGGGGAAATCCATCAGCACTGCCTGATGCATGTTTCCTGGTGACATGGCGACGCCAATTCCCAGCTCCTTCATCGCTCGCCAGTTCCTGAGACCAACTGTCGTATATTGCAGCGGACTCTTCCCCTGGAGCTTCAAAGCTGCAGCCTGCTCCTCCGGAAGGCCTGAAACGATATGCGGAATGATCATGTTGTAGCAGGCCATCACGACAGCTTTTGCCTTTACCTGGTACTGCTGGTTGTCGTTGATGTAGTTTACGAAGACGTCACTCGAATTAACGGGGCTGCCTCCGTGCTCGACGTTGATCACCGTGCTGTTCAGCCTGATGCGCGCAGCCTGGCCGGGCTTATCCAACTCGGTGTAGTCAAATCTCGCCATAACCAGCTCTTCCGCGTTGTCTCCCCCAGCGACACCAGGAATCAAATTTTTGACCAACGCACGTGCGACACCCGCATTGCCATCGGGAAAATGATGGATGTATGGATTGTCCTCGTCGTAGACCGCTGCAGGCTCAAACCCCAGTGCGCCGCAGCTCCTGGCGGCTGCAATGCTCAGCATTTCCGTTCCCGAGCTTGCCCAGTCCAGGCCGGAATGCCTGGCCATTCTCAGCACGCCGGGGTCATCAACCCCCAGGTTATTTTTCAGGTAGTCGAAGTAGGAATGCGTGTTGATATAGTCCTGCAACTCCGCTTCCGGAACATCCAGTGTATGCAGCCCGCCATTCAGTACCCGAAGCAACTGCTCTTTGCCCCTGTCGCTTACCGGCGCCTGCTGTGCAGCCTCTTCATGGGAAAGCTTGCCGCCCAGAATCCCCTCGACATAGTTCGGGTAGTTGCAGTACGGATGCTGGACGACCTTGTCCTCACCAAAGACTTCCTTGTTGAAGTAGGTAACGCCACCCAAATTGTGTCGTTTGAAGAAGCCGGTGTCGTAGGCCGTTTCAAAGCGGCCCAGGTCGACGCCGATGTCCTGCAGCAGATCGAGTACGATTTCTGTTGCATGCTTTGGCTCAACAATGGTCTGTGAACCGCCATAGCTAATGCGGGTGATGCCATCAATCGTATGCTCATTGCGCTTGGCATGCCCTCCGAAATCGTCGTGATTGTCCAGGATCAGGATCTTCTTGTCCCTTCCATGCTTTTGCCGATAAAAATAGGCAGCCGACAATCCACTAAGACCACCGCCGACCACGACGAGGTCGTAGGTCTCGGACAGTCTGCTGGTCGGACCCCAGTCTGAGCGCCCGTCCCATGCGCGACTATGTGCGTGATCGTTCGAACCCGGGTGACTACCCCGGAGTCCGGTGAGCGCTGGCGGATAATAAGACGGATCCAGGGCGGCCATGGCCGCCTGGCCGCTTGCTTCGAGCGGCAGCATTGAGCTCCCCGCCGCCATGAGCGTCCCATTGATAAAATCTCGCCTGGTTATCTCACTCATCAGCTCTCGTCTTGCTTCGTATGATCACAAAAGAATAATGGGGTCAGAGTACTTTTTTCGCCACCTGCCCGGACAAACAAAGGATCAACAGAAAAAGTACTCTGACCCCATTAGCCGTTGGTGAGTGCGTCCCATGTCGTATCGATTGTCGCGTCAGGTGCGTTATCGCCATTGTAGTCTGCCTCGATCCTTACGTTGTCCTCATCTATAGCAATGATCCGGATCTTCGCGTTGTTCGTGCCAAACACCACCATTTCACCCTCATACGGATAGCCACCACCGGTAGACTGGAATGCGACCGGCGTGTCGTAGTTAACAGAACCACTGAACTGCGTACTGGATATTGTGCCTGTCACATCGGTCGTGAAGCTGCTCGGAAACATACTGGTGTCCTCCGTAACCGTGCTGGAAAAATCTGTCAGTGTTTCCGTGCTATAGCCGTTGCTGACAACCATTGAACTGCCCAGCGTTGAAATATCGGTTCTGGGCTGGGTACGAGAATCGATAGCAAGGGTCAGGTCGCCATTCGTGACCTGCCAACCTGCGCTTTCCGCCACTCGAAAATCAGCTACGGCCAGCGAAACCCCCAAAAATATCCGCCCGGCGAGCAGGTCCCCCTCGAAATCAGTAAACGTCATTCCGATAAGGCCATCGATAACCTGGCCTAATCCGTCATCGCAGTCATTCCACACGTAATCAAGGAAGTCACCCTCCGTGACCGTCAACGGACTTGCGATATCGCCAGAGACAGTCACTGAGCCATCTACCTCGCATGGCGTAATCTCGGGGCCCACCGGTATCTGTGAACTAACCTCCCAGCCAGAAGGTTTCGCGAGTCTTGCGGAGCCGAGGCGGCCCGGATCGTTCGTCGCCACTGTGGTCAAGCCGACAAAATCCGTTATGCCACCAAAACTCCCTGACTGGAGGGCAATGTCAACTGCGCGCCCCGCAACGGCCAGCACGCTGCCTGTGTTGATCGTTCCGGTAGCGGGCGGGCCGGGAGGCGCAGCGGAGCCACCGCCACCACCGCATCCACCAAGAATGAGCGCCAGCAGGACACCGACGAGAATGGCCAAATCTCTTTTCATTTGTCTGTCCCCAATGCAAACCGCCATATTGTCGGGGCTGCGATGCTCGCTCCAGGATTTCGGTGCTGAGCCAATTCTTGAGCAGCAAAAGGCTGTCGACCGGCGAGAATCGCCGGGGCAGGAATAATCACGGTAAACACACTCGTGGTCTGCCGAACTTTCATGTTTGATCCCAAGCGTACCCTGCCGTCGGCCTGGTCGCCCACGCCAAACGGTGCCCAAAGCAATATTATCGGATTTGACGCAGAACAACACCCAATCCGCCGGTCCCGAAGGCCACCCTGGCCAGGGTGCGTGCGGATTGATCTCCGGCGCCGCCGACGGCATCAGTGAGGTGCTTACAAGGTTCGTATCTGATTGCGGAATTGCGATAACCAACAAGTAATGATGAAATAGTTCCCTTACGGCCGGCTAAGACCGGGTCGGATTTCCTGGACGGTCGTCGCTGGAAATACATACTCGAATCTGTTCTTCCTGAATCAAGATTGACTACTGGCTCGGGAGTAAGTGTTGCTGGTTGAATTTGTCTTCGACCGGTGCTGATGCAGACCGTCCACGCCATGAAGTTTGCATAACGATGCCATTGCCAATGCTCTCGAAAACGAAGTGCTTTTTGCGCGACTGTCGGTTCTCCGCGGTTGTTATTGTCGCCTCGGCGCTGTTTGCGTCTGCGGCTGCTGCCGACCCCTGGGCAGCACCAGGAGACGTTCGACTGCGCAATGACCTCCAGCTATTGAGCGATCGTGGGGTTATCGGCATTCCGTTAACGGCCTGGCCCGTCGCGTGGGCAGACGTTCAAAGGGCACTGTCCGATTCCAATATCGACGAGTTGGATGCCGATTCCAGTGCGGCGTATCTGCGCGTCCGCGACAAACTGCAGGATGAATTGCGAGCCGGATTCAGTGACTTCGCGGTCTCGGCGGGTGGATCGAATGAACCCCGGGTAATTCGCACGTTCGAGTACACGCCCCGGGAGGAAGCTGAGTTGAGCGCCTCTCTTTCCTGGCTGGGTGAACGATTCGCCGTCAATCTGAGCGCCTCGGTCGTTGAGAATCCATTCGACGGGGACAGTTTTCGCCCGGACGGAACCTACCTGGGCATGACACTGGGTAACTGGATGCTCTCTGCCGGTTGGCAGGAACGCTGGTGGGGACCCGGACGCGATGGCAGCCTGATCATGTCCACCAATGCAAGGCCTGCGCCCGGCATCGGCATTCAGAGAATCGCCAGTTCAGCACCCGGGTGGAAGTGGCTCAGTTGGCTGGGCCCCTGGACGCTGACCAGCTTTATGGAAGTCCTGGATGATGACCGGGCGGTTAAAGATGCCTGGTTATGGGGGTTTCGCACGAGCTTCAAACCGATTCAGAGCCTGGAGATTGGCTTGTCGCGAGCCGCACAATGGTGCGGCGAAGGTCGCGATTGTGATCTCAGTACTTTTCTTCGCCTGTTGAACGGCAGTGACAATAGAGGCGCAAACGTAGACCCGGAGGACGAACCAGGCAATCAGCTTGGCGGCATCGATGTGCGCTGGACTCTGCCCAGGCAGATACCGGTCGCACTTTATATGCAATGGATTGCAGAGGACACGAGGAAGACTCACGCTCAGTTGCGCCTCTGGATGCAGCAGGCAGGTATCGAATACTGGGGAAACATTGGTGATCTGACTCATCGCACTCATTTTGAATTCGTTGACACGAACACTCATTTGGGTGCGCTTGGTGAAGGGTCAGCAGTGCCGGACAAAGCCTACAATCACGACATCTTCATGACGGGCTATCGTTACCTGGGCAAATCAATCGGTCATTCCATGGACAACGACGGCTTTTCGTTGAGCCTTGGTTCCACGCTCGTGGATACCGCAGGAAATACCTGGAATATCACTTTGCGGAAGATGGAGATCAATCGAAACGGTGAGCCCGATCCCGCCAATACCCTCTCCGCTACGCCGCAGGACAGATTCGATGTCCAGGTAAGTCATGACCGTGAGATCCGCTACGGAAGAATTTACATTGGCATTGCCTACAGCTCGCTTGACGATGAATTCACAAGCACAAGTTCATCAGAGTTCGGCGGGTTTCTTCGCTGGAGTTCTCAATGAAACCGTCTGCCGCAAAAGTGCAACAGCATCTGCACTGCAGAGCTTTCATCACGGATACGTGTCGGCATCCCTGAGAAACGGCGCGGTTTCATCTTTTTCTGACACGAGCGGCTTTTGACCGGGTTCGAATGGCCAGTCGATACCGATATCTTTGTCATCCCACCTGATTGAGCGATCATGCTCGGGCGAGTATGTATCGGTGCAGTTGTACTGGAAATCCGCAGACTCTGTCAGCACCAGGAAGCCGTGCGCAAAACCCGGGGGTACCCACAATTGGCAACGGTTTTCATCGGAAAGGATCTCACCCGTCCATTGCCCGAAATGAGGAGATGAACGTCGCAAATCTACTGCAACATCGAAAACCGCGCCCTGGACCACTCTTACGAGTCGACCCTGCGCTCGCTCGACCTGATAATGGAGACCCCTCAGAGTACCTTTGACGGATCGGCTGAAATTCTCCTGAACAAACGTTGCCGTGATTCCATGCTTCGCCAGTTGCTCGGTGCGCCATTCCTCGAAGAAAAAACCCCGCGCATCGCGGTGAAATTTCGGCACTATACGAATGACATCGGGGAGTCGCGTCGATTCAAAATTCATTGTCTGCAATACCCCGATCATTCCGGCCGGATACGAACTCAACCCGGAATAGTGATTGTCCTTTCGGATACAGGCGAACACCCTGTTGACGGCGACATCCGGAAATGGCGTCCCGTTTGGTCGGTTGCCGTAACTGCGATATACGGTTAATCGCGGTTATTGTTGCACGGCGATTCTACAGGCGGAGGTCTTGTTGGGCAACGAAGAGAGGATGCTTGCACTGTTACGTTCGGGTCATGTCCAAATCCGCCGGGAACTCGGAATAATGTTCGCCGAGACCCCGGGCGCAGTCACTGATCCTGTTGCTTGACGGGCCACTTCGTCAGTGCACTCATCACGTGCGGAAACAGGTAATACAGTGATCGCAGCGGTCCGAGTTGCTCCTGCTCCCGGTAGATTCGATAAATGTCCGCCGCTTTGCTGAATTTTGCCGACGACAGCGAACTATCTGCACGATGGTAGTACGCGTGACAACCGGGGTAACGGTGAGCAACCGCGCCATCACGGGTCAGGGCGAGCCAGAATCCCCAGTCCTGACCCCGCCGCACATCCGGCATGAATCGCTTGCCGAGCGCTGTCTGGTCAAAAGCAACCGTGAGGCAACCGATCGGGCAACCGCGCAGCAGCTCCGCATAGGTCAGTTGCTGCGGAGTTTCCTGGCGTCCCAGCATGGTCTCCGTCGTCGCATCGACCACATGGTAATCTCCGTAGCTGAACGCCACGTCTTTTTCCACCATGAAGCCGATCTGAGTGGCCAGCTTGTGCTCCGACCAGACATCGTCGCTGTCCAGGAAGGATACAAACCGGCCATTGGCCATAGCCAGCCCGGCATTCCTGGCCCGCGCGGCACCGCTGTTTGCTTGTCTAATGACCCGCAAATGTGGAAACTCGTGGCGAAGCCCTTCAGCGATGGATGCGGTATCGTCGACAGATCCATCGTCGATGATAATATGCTCTCGTGCTCGCAACGATTGCGTGGCAACGGACCGAATATTGCGCTCGATGACGCTCGCCGAGTTATAAGCTGCTGTGATGACCGAGACCTCGACCATGCGTTCACGTTATTCCGTCACCGACGCAAGACACAATCTTATTCCGGTCCGTAAGTGAGGTCCAATATCGAGATCCCACCAGGCGCGTTCGAAACGACCTCGCCTGATTCCAAATCAGCCCGGGACGAGTCTTTGCTGTGGGTTGCCTGGAGTTTCCACCGCCGCACGGATGGGCTGTGTGCTGCCTGGAAAATACCTTTACACGTCATTCGACCCGAATTTGCCGGCCCCCTGCGGTGGGTGGAATTATCGCTGAAGACGCTGCGGCTGCTGAGGCGAACGCGGCCGACGACTCTGTTCGTGCAGAACCCGTCGCTGGCCCTGACCATACTGGCTGTTTCGGTCCGCCCGCTGTTCCGCTACTACCTGGTTGTCGACGCACATAATGAAGGAGTACGACCGTTCGATCGCCCGTACGCCTTCGTTCGCTGGCTCACACGGCGAGTGTTGAAATCAGCAGACGTTACAATCGTGTCTAACGACGCGCTGACAAAAGATGTACACGCTGCAGGCGGACGCCCGTTGATCCTGCCGGACAGTCTGCCGATGGTACCAACGTCAAAGTCAACATCGAGGCGACTCCGTAATTTTAAGACGCCGGACGTCGTCGTCATCGCGACATACAGACGCGACGAGCCCATAGCCGCCATCGTGGCGGCGGCGGCGACGATGCCGGGCATTCGTTTCGCCATCACCGGCCCAGCGGTGCGATACCGCGAGACGTCCGGCCCGCTGCCGCCGAACGTCCAGCTGACCGGGTACCTGCAGGACCCTGACTACTGGCAATTGCTGGCACGGGCAACCTTGATATGCGACCTGTCGCTGAAGCCGGATTGCCTCGTGTGTGGTGCTTACGAAGCACTTGCTGTGGGCAAACCGATGGTGCTTTCCGACAACCCGGCTACACAGGAAATCTTCGGGCCTGCGGCAGTACTGACTGGCAGCAGCCCGGAGGAGATCGCAAAGGCGTTCGGCACGGCGCTTGAAGACAGGAAAAGTCTTCAGGCGAATGCGCTGAAGCTGCGCGAAGCGTTTCCGTTGCGCTGGCAGATGGAGGCCGCTGCAGTGTGGGACGCCATCGAGACGAAATCCGTGCCCGGCGCAGGAACCGCAGCATGACCGGCGCACTGCCTCGCATTATCTTCTTCAGTATCAACGGTTCGGGGCTGGGACATCTGAGCCGCTGTCTCGCGTATGCGCGCCGAATGCAGGGACGCGCCAGGCCAATATTCTTTTCGCTGGCTTCTGCCATCGAGATCATCGAGGACATGGGATTCGAGGCGGACTATTTCGTCTCGGAAAATTGGTCGCGCTCACCTATCAATGCCTGGAACCGCGAACTGGCAGTACGTTTCGGGCTGATGCTCGAAGAGGTGCAACCGGACGCCGTGCTCTTTGACGGTACCTGGCCATTCCACGGCTTCATGGACGCCTGTGACGGTGGCAAAAAACCTTTACGCGTGTGGTCCAATCGCGGGCTGCACAAAGCGGACTTTCCGCCGGTACCGATCGAAGAGAGTGCTTTCGATCTCGTCATACGACCTGGTGAGATAGGCACCAGCTTTAGCATAGAACGTGAACAACGGCCGGGCCGCAGAGTGACCACGCCGCCAGTCACATTGCTGCGCCAGGACGAGCTCCTGAGTCGCGACGAAGCCCGGGAATTGCTCGGATTGAGCCCTGACCGCCGCTACGTGCTGCTTTCCCTGGGACCCGGCAATTTCAAGGATGTCGGCGACATTGCGGATGGTCTGATCAGCGAATTTTGCGGCCGCGGATTCGACGTCGTTTGGACGAAAGCGCCTATTACGGTAAGGGACGTTCCGTTGCCGGATAATGTTCATCCAATCTCGGTGTTTCCTCTCGCACGCTACATGCGTGCCTTCGACGTCTTCGCGGGCGCAGCCGGTTACAACACGTGCTGCGAGGTCATGCAGTCCGGTGTGCCAAGCCTCCTCGTACCGAATACCCTCGTAGCAGACGACCAGGTACGCCGCGCCGGCATTGTGTCCGCGCATGCCCCGGTCGTTGTCTCACCGTGTGAGACGCGAGCGGAGCAGAACGATGCCATTTCGCGCCTTCTGGATTTTGCGGAGGCACCACAGCGAGATACGCACATCGACCTCGACGGCGCGGAGCACGCTGCCGACCAGATCCTCGCACTCATCGCGGCGAGGGACCAGGCATGAGCTTGCGTGCTGAAATTGAAGCATTGCGTGACGAGCTGGATCGACTGGCCCGCCAGGGAGAAGCCGGTCTGACACGACGCTATGCCTTGTGGCATCCGCCCGGTCAACGCCGTACCGCATATCGACGGTTCCGCCGGGCGCTCGGCCGGGTATTGAGACGGTTGCATCTCAGACCGACCCAACCGATCGAGCCGTGGTTGCCGGGACTGAAGCACGCAGACCATAGCCATGAGGCGAGAGCGCTGGTGATATGGGCGCTGGACACGGATCGTGAACAGCTGCGCGAAGCCTGCCGTGGATTCGAACGACTGCTGCCCTCCCTTCCCGGCTGGATACCTGTTCTGATTACCGACGTCGCAGACTTTGCCTTCTATTCACGTCTTGGCTGGCTGGTGGAGTACGTTCCCACGCTATCAGGGCCCGCCGCCAGCTATCGGGAACGCAAGCGGAACTACCTGGCGTGGCGATATCATGATGCGCCGTCGTTACCGATTTCCGTGGGCCTGCAACAGGACGTGCGAACTGAGGACCTCTTGATTGACTGACAACGATCAATCCGAACTGCCCTGCATCGTCCTGTTCAATATCAACGGCTCGGGCATGGGGCATATGAGCACGTGCCTTGCTTATGCGAACCGACTGCGGGGGCGCGCCCGACCGGTATTCTTCTCTCTTGCATCGGCAATGGAAATGATCCACGAGATGGGGTTCGAGGGAGACTATTTCGTTTCCAGGTTCTGGTCGCGCGCCAGTGCCTGGAACTGGGATCAGCAGCTGGCTTTGCGCCTCGGCTTGTTGTTCGAGCGTGTCCGGCCGGATGTCGTCGTATTCGACGGGACGTGGCCGTTTCGAGGACTGCTGCACGCTGCCGCCGCCTATGGTGACATCCGCATGGTCTGGTCGGACCTGACGCTGTACAAGCCGGGCTGGCGTGAGGTTCCGGTCAGCAAGAACAATTTCGACCTGGTCATCAAGCTCGGTGAGCTTGGCTCGGATTTCTCCGTGGACCGCGAGGCGATGCCTGCACGCCAGGTAACCATTCCACCGGTAACGATGCTCAGAGATGATGAGCTTTTAAACCGTGACGATGCCCGGAAGGCGCTGGGCCTGGCTCCGAACAAACGCTATGCGCTGTTTTCGCTTGGACCCGGCAATCGTAAAGACGTCAGCGGAATCGGCCGCGGCCTGATCGACGAGATAAGCGCGCGTGGTTACACCGTTGTGTGGACGCGCACGCCCATCAGCGCCAGTGATGTCCCGTTGCCCGACGGCGTGGTGCCGATATCCGTCTACCCTGTTGTGCGCTACATGCGCGCATTCGACGTTATCGTCAGTGCCGCCGGTTACAACACCTGTTGCGAGGTACTCCAGTCAGGTGTACCGACGCTGTTCGTGCCGAACACATTGGTGTCCGATGATCAGACTCGCCGTGCAGAAATGGTGGCGCAGTCCTCCCCCGCCGTGGTTTCACCTTGTGAATCAGCAAAGCAGCGAGCGCAAGCTGTGGAGCGCTTGCTGGCGCTGTCTGCCGGCGAGCGCCAGAGCAGCGCAATGCTCGATCTCGGTGGCGCAGAGCACGCGGCCGACGAGATTCTTGCCCTGATCGGTGAAAGGTAAAACGCAGGATTCAGCGCTTGCCGAAAAATATTGGGAGCCTGTCTCGTATTTTTTTGGCAGGACCAGACGGTCCTTCCACTTGCGGCTTGCGCGCGACGCCCCACCGGCCTCGGTTGATCGTGCGTAGATCCGTGTAACCCAGATGAGGTACCAGGATGTCAAACACCAATTTGACGGCCGGTGTTGCCTGTTCTTCCTGGCTGCAGGCGAGCCAGTGCTTTGGTACTTTTTTCATCGACTGTATTGCCGACTCTATAGTCCATTTCAGGTCATCGAAAATGATCCACCCACCTGGACGAAGCAATAAATCAACCAACAGGAAGCCGAAGCCTGTCGCATCCCAGGTATGACCGCCGTCGAAATAGCACAGGTCAAATTGGGGCCGTGGCGTTGCTCGTATCATTTTCGCGAGTTCCCACGTATAGGAACGCTCTGCGTAAACAGGTGTTACGCGATGCTCGAGATCGAGTGACGACAGGACCTCATC
>JAHEFF010000084.1 GCA_024640315.1 Woeseiaceae bacterium | reverse complement strand
TACGCTGCTGTACTTTCTTACCGCGAGCACGAAGCCACACTGAGCGGCGATGCCAAGACAGAATGGCATCAAAGATATCTCGACAACGGACTGCGTTTTGGCGACACGTTCCCTGAACATCCGGAATCGGCCGCGGTATTGACGACCATTGCGGAGGATCTGTTCCAGCAGAACGAGTTTGATCTTGCGATTGCCGTGAGCCAGACCGTAACCGGCAGGGTTCCGCCGGTTGCGCCGGCGCTGGCACGGACTTCCTGGACGGTCACCGCGCACTCACAATTCGATCTTGGCAATTTTGTTGAGGCTGAAAAAGCCTATTACTCTTTGCGTCTGCTAACGCCACCGGACGACCAGGTTGCGAACCAGGAAATAAAGGATCGAATTGCCTCGTCCATTTACAAGCAAGGTGAGCAGGCGCGGGATGCGGGCGATCTTGAATCTGCAGTCACGCATTTCCGTCGTCTTGGTGAGGCGGTTCCGGATTCGGAAATTCGTGCGACAGCAGAATATGACGCTGCCGCAGCACTGATCACGATGGGAGCCTGGGGTCGTGCATCGACGGTGCTCGAGGACTTTCGGCGTGATTATCCCGATAGTGAATTCAATGACGATGTCACCCAGAAGCTGGCGGTTACCTACCTCGAGTCAGGACAAAGTGCACAGGCTGCCGGAGAATTCGTCCGCATTGCCGGTGCCGCTGGTGCAACGGAAGAGGTCAGGCGCGAAGCGCTGTGGCGGGCATCAGAACTTTATAAAGAGAGCAACCAGGTTGCGCTCGAAAAGACCGTTCTTGCCGACATCATCGCGCGATACCCGAATCCGATATCGGAATCGATCGAGGCGCGTTACCGCCTGCTGCAGATTGCGGAAGCCAGTGGCAACAATGCGGAACGCACGCAGATCCAGAAAGACCTGGTCAGGGTAGATGCGACGGCAGGTGCGCAGCGCACCGACCGTACGCGATACCTGGCGGCCAAGGCATCGCTGGAACTCGCCGAACCGGTACGTCGCAGCTTTATGGTGATGAAGGTTACGCAGCCGCTGGCAGAAAGCATGGCGCTGAAAAAATCCCTGATGGAAGACGTGCTGAAGGTCTACGGCGATGCAGCCGCGTATGGCGTCGCCGAGGTGACAACGGCATCGACGTTCCGCCTGGGCGAGGTGTACCAGCAATTCAGCAAGGACCTGATGGACTCAGAACGTCCTGCCGGTCTGGATGAGCTGGCGCTCGAACAATACGAGCTGCTTCTTGAGGAGCAGACGTTTCCGTTCGAAGAGAAGGCCATTGAGCTTTTCGAGACAAATGCGGCCAGGGCGGCCGACGGGGTCTGGGATGAATGGGTAGCAAGGAGTTTCACGGAGCTGGCGTCGCTGTTGCCGGCCCGATACGCAAAACTGGAGCGTAGCGAAAATGTGGTTACCGCGATCTACTAATGTCTGTCGAGGCCTTGCCGTGCTGGCAATGCTGGCGCTGGCCGGCTGTGCTGCCGGGCCGAAACCTGCCGCGGAAGGCGGTGGCGCCGCCACGGCTGCGGACGGGCAACCGGTTGCTGTTCGTGAGGTACCGCCTAAAGTGCTCACCTTATATGAACAAGCGGTCTCTTCCATGGCGGCCGGTGACAACATCGATGCGGAACTGCGTCTCCAGGAATTCCTGCTGCAATACCCGGACTACCCGGGTGCGCACGTCAACCTCGCCATCATCTTTGCCGATCGAGGCGATCTCCAGGCGGCCGAAAACAGCCTGACAGACGCGCTGATCATCGATCCGGAGCATGCTGCAGCCCTGAATCAGCTCGGCATGCTGCTGCGGCGCCAGGGCAAGTTTCTGGAAGCAGAATCCGCTTATATGAAGGCCGTCACAGCGAGTCCCGACTATGCCTTGGCACACTACAACCTTGGCGTTCTCAATGACCTGTATCTGCGCAGGCTGGATACGGCACTCACGTACTACGAGCAATACCAGGATCTGGTCAATGAGGAGGATAAGCAGGTCACGAGGTGGATTGCGGATCTCAAACGGCGAATTAGTGCCACACAAAGATCCGCAAATGTGACGGAGTGACGAGCATGCAAACAAATCTGGCGAGATCATTGGCTTTGTTGGTCATCCTGAGTTTCGGGGCCGGGGCCCAGGAGACGGTTACCGAGGACCAGGCTGCGGAGTTTGACGAATTCGAACCTGCAGTGTCGTCGGAAGACCTGTCGATCATGGATTCGACCGAGTCGGACGAGCCGGAAGAACCACAGGTGGTGCTGGCACAGGATGTCAGGAGGACCGCCAGCGCAACAGGTGTGATGGACGAGATAGACCTGGGACGAACCGAAATTACGGGTAACCAGGAATTGCCGAAAGTGCTCTATATCGTCCCCTGGCAGAAGTCAGAACCTGGTGAGCTGACCGGAAAACCGGTCAACACTTTGCTCGATGAAGTGCTGGCCCCGGTAGACAGGACAGAGTTTATTCGTCGGGTCGATTACTACAGCGACCTGTATGGAACGAAAGAAGAGTAAGCAAGGCTTTTTGGCAATTTGATTGTTTAGAGGAGAAATCAAATGGGAGTTTTAGGCGGCTTGGTCCGTTTTTTTCAGGAAGGTGGTGCATTCATGTACCCGATCCTGTTCGTATTCGCGCTCGGGCTGGCAATTGCGGTCGAGCGTTGGATGTATCTTACGGTGTCAGGTGCGACGAACCGCGCGCTGTGGAAGAAGATCGTTCCTTTTCTGAAGGCCGGCAACTTCCAGGAAGCTGCTGCGGTAACCAGCAAATCCAAGGCGGCCATCGCTTCGGTCCTGACTTATGGTCTCTATCGAGTCAAGTCAGCCCGTCGTCGTGATGACATCGAGAAGGCGATGGAAGAGAGCCTGATGGAAGTGTTGCCGCGTCTCGAAAAGCGCACACACTACCTGGCAACGCTTGCGAACATCGCAACGCTTCTCGGTTTGCTCGGAACGATTATCGGCCTGATCTCGGCGTTTACCGCGGTGTCGAACGCAAACCCTGCAGATAAAGCTGACTTGTTGTCAGCCAGTATCTCGGTCGCGATGAACACGACGGCATTCGGCCTGATGTGCGCTATCCCTCTGCTGCTCGTCCATGCGCTCCTGCAGACGAAGACCAGTCAGATCGTGGACAGCCTTGAGATGGCCAGCGTGAAATTTCTCAACGCTGTGACCGAACGTCAGCTGAAGCCTGCCGGAGCATAAGTCATGATTCGTAGCCGCAGAGGCGGTCGTCACCATATCGAGACGGCCGAACTCAACATTACGGCGTTTATGAACCTGATGGTGATTCTGGTTCCTTTCCTGCTGATTACCGCGGTGTTCTCGCGACTGGCGATTCTCGAATTGAATCTGCCAGCCTCCTCTAACGAGCCCGCGAAGCCGCAGGAGCTGACCTTCCAGCTGGAGGTTGTTGTCAGACAGAACCAGATCGAAGTCGGCGATCGTAATGTTGGTGCATTGGGTATTTACCCGAACAGCACTACAGGCTACGACTATGAAGCGCTCAGCGTAAAGCTGACCGAGATTAAAGACAGCTACCCGGAAAAGACCGATGCATCGATCCTGCTCGAATCAGAGATTCCGTACGACACGCTGGTCCAGGTAATGGACCGTGTCCGTGTCGCGGAACTGATCGAGGAAGACAATGTCGTTCGCAAAGATTTGTTCCCGGATATATCAATCGGCGATGCGCCGGTAACGGACGGAGCCTGAGCCATGGTCAAGTCACGCCGCGCAAAACGCATGGGTCAGCACCACAAGCGCAATAAAGCGACTGCCACGCTGAATCTTGTATCGCTGATGGACATATTCACGATTCTCGTATTCTTCCTGCTGGTGAACTCTTCAGACGTGGAAGTGTTGCCGAACGACAAAGACATTCAGTTGCCGGAGTCGATCGCCGAAGAGAAGGCTAAAGAAACGGTGGTGATCATCATTGGTGATGAGGACATCATTGTTCAGGGTACGCCGGTTGCAAAGGTCCGCGATGTGCTGGCGCTTCGCGGCAATGATATTCCCGAGCTTCGCCAGGCGCTCTTGTCGCAAAACGACCGCGTGTTGCGTCGGGAGGCCCAGGATGACATCGCCGGGCGCGAAGTCACGATCATGGGTGACCGGGATATTCCGTACCGATTATTGAAGAAAGTTATGGCGACCTGTACCGAGTCCGAATACGGGCAGATCTCTCTTGCCGTGTTGCAGAAGAGTTCTGACAAGCTCGAGCAGGTCGGTGAATTGCGAGCTTCTCGCTGATCTGGCAAGGATGAACAGGGTTTCAGGTTAGGAGTAACGGATTGGACTTACCTTTTTACAGAGAGTTTGACCTTCCCTGGACGAGTAGCTCCGGGCAGGAGAGGAAATTCCGTCGGTTGCTCACGATCATTATGGGCGTGGTCTTCTTCCTCGGGCTGGTCTGGCCGTGGATTCCTACGCCTGAAAAAGATCCAAACATGGTGGAGGATATTCCGCCGCGCATTGCGAAGCTGCTCCTGGAGCAGAAGCCGCCACCGCCACCTCCGCCTAAGCCTAAAGAACCGGAACCGGAACCCGAGATCGCGGATCCGGTAGCGGAACCCGAGCCAGAACAGGTCGCGGAAGAGACTCCGCCACCGCCGGAGCCGGACCCCGAGCCCGCGCCCGAGCCCGAGATTGATCTCCAGGCAGTTGCCCGTGAGCAGGCACAAGCGGCATTGCTGCCCTTTACAGAAGATCTGGCTTCACTGGCCGACAGCGATGTACTGGAAACAGTCGCCGACAGCAGGCCATTGACGGCATCGGTTGGCGAGGCCACACGTAACGAACGCTCGATGATTACGTCGAAAGTCGGTACTGCGAGTGGCGGTATCAACACATCCAGCATGAGCCGCAACACCGGAGGTACCGGATTGTCTGCGCGAAATGTAACAACCGTCGATAGCCCGGTTGAGTCAGTTGGACAGTCGGGTGGTGGCGCCCGTCGCACCGGCACAAGCGGCAAAGCATCACGAAGTCGCGAAGAGATCGAGCTCGTTTTTGACAAAAACAAGGGCGCGATTTTCGCGCTCTACAATCGTGCATTGCGCGTAGATCCATCGCTTGAGGGCAAGTTGGTCTTGCGCCTCACCATCGCTCCCAGTGGCGAAGTGACCGCTTGCGAAGTCGTTTCAAGCGAATTGGGCGACGCCGAGCTGGAAAGGCGACTGGTACAGCGGGTCATGCTGTTCCGCTTCGACGCGAAAGATGTTGAGCCAGTCACAACGACCAAGCCGATCGACTTCTTCCCGGCCTGATCGGGCAAATGAATTAAGCCAGAAACGCGGGCCGCAAGGCCCGCGTTTTTCGTTATGAGACGCCAGTGTCGACTTGCTGCCAGGCCGACCAGTCAAAATTGGCACGAAATCATTCAATTGTGGTCGGGCTATGCCGAATACCATAGTCGGCGTATTCTATTACGTCTCCCGATCGTCCACATTCTCCCCAGGAGCCAGGATTCGCTGGCGTTTCGCCCTGAATTACAAAGCTGAAGTGACATGACTGAATACAACCCTCCAATTAAAGACATGCTGTTTGCCATCCACGAGCTGTCAAATATTGATCGCGTCCTGGAGTTCGACAGTTTCGAAGAAATTGACAGAGACACTGTCGATCAGGTGCTTGATGAAGCGGGCAACTTCGCCAGGGATGTTCTGGCACCGCTAAATATCCCGGGCGACCGGGCTGCCTGCCGCGTTGTGGATCGCGCCGTGGAAATTGCCGACGGATTCCAGGAGGCCTACCAGCAATTCGTCGAGAACGGCTGGCAAACGATTGGGGCCGCACCGGAATACGAAGGAATGGGAATGCCGTACGGCGTTTCAATTGCGACGTTCGAAATGTGGCAAGCGTCGAATATGTCATTCTCGCTTTGCCCGATGCTGACCGGTGGTGCGGTCAGCGCAATCGACGCACATGCCACTGACAGCCTCAAACAAAAGTATCTGCCGAAGCTGGTTAGCGGGGAGTGGAGCGGCACGATGGTCCTCACCGAATCCCAGGCGGGGTCCGACCTCGCAGCGGTGGCAACAAAAGCAGTGCCGGAAGGCGATCATTTCCGCATTACAGGCACCAAGATCTTTATCACCTGGGGCGATCACCCGATGGCGGAGAACACGATTCATCTCGTGCTGGCGAGATTGCCGGATGCGCCAGAGGGTATCCGCGGAATTTCGATGTTTCTGGTGCCCAAGTTCCTGGTCAACGACGATGGCAGCCTGGGCGAGCGAAACGACGTTTACGTGACGTCGGTTGAACACAAACTCGGCATTCACGCGAGCCCGACCTGCGTGATGAGCTTTGGCGATAGCGACGGCGCCATCGGCTATCTTGTTGGCGAGGAAAATCGCGGCATGGCAAGCATGTTTACGATGATGAACCTGGCCCGGATCGAAGTTGGCGTACAGGGACTTGCTATCAGCGATCGCGCCTATCAGCTTGCCAGGTCATACGCGAAGGAACGCATTCAGGGTAGCGCACCCGGAGTTAAGGGACGCGCCACGATTATTCATCACGCTGACATTCGTCGCATGCTCCTCGTCATGAAATCACAGACAGAAGCAATGCGGGCGGCGGCCTATTCAACCAGTACTTTGCTGGACGTCATTCGACATTCAAACGATGCCGCGGATCGAGACGCTGCCGGCGTGCGAATGGCACTGTTGACGCCGATTATTAAAGGTTGGTTGTCAGAGGTAGCACAGGAAGTTACATCGCTGGGTGTACAAATTCACGGTGGCATGGGGTTCATCGAAGAGACCGGGGCTGCACAGCATATGCGTGATGCGCGAATTCTTCCGATATACGAGGGAACTACCGGAATTCAGGCGCTGGACTTTGTTGGCCGGAAAATCCTGGGCGATGAGGGTCGAGGCATGAAATCCCTGATCGCGGACATGCGTGCGACCGTGGCCGAGCTTGGCGCGACTCGCGATATGCCTGACCTGAAGGCGGCCTTGGATTGCGCGATCGGCGACCTCGAAAGTGCGGTTAACTGGCTCATCAGCAATGCGCCGGGGGACCCTGCTGCACCTGGTGCCGCGTCCGTGAATCTGCTGATGCTGTCGGGGACGGTGCTGGGGGGATGGCAAATGGCGCGTTCCGCGCTCGCTGTCGCCGGGAATGACGGCGCGTACGATGATGCTTTCTGCGACGCGAAGCTGAAAACAGCTCGCTTCTACATCGCGCAGATATTGCCACGCGCCTCCGGCTACGCACGTGCCGCGATGACAGATTCCACGATGCTGATGTCTATGTCGGAGGAGCAGTTCTGACCCGGGCAAAAAAAAACCGACAATAATCGGGTCAGACGACGACAGATATGATGCATGCATCCGCCGGCGAAGTGGCCGAACCAGTATCTCCTGGCGAAAGAATCACATCCATCGATACATTGAGGGGCGTCGCCGTCCTTGGCATCCTGGTAATGAACATTTACGGCTTTGCAATGTCGTTTGTGGCCTACCAGAACCCGCTCGCATATGGTGGAACCGAGTGGTACAACATCGGCACCTGGTTTTTTACCCACATCTTTTTCGATCAGAAATTCATGACCATCTTTTCTATCCTGTTTGGCGCAGGATTGGTCATGATGATGACGCGCGCCGAGGCGCGCGGCGTGAATTACGCTGGCAATTGGTATCGGCGGAATTTCTGGCTGCTGTTGATTGGCGTTGTGCACGGCTACCTGATCTGGTTTGGTGA
>JAHEFF010000041.1 GCA_024640315.1 Woeseiaceae bacterium | reverse complement strand
AGTGGGCCAGCGCCTCTTCCTTACTCGTCGCAGCCGCAGCCAGTTTTGGCGGATCGTCGAAGCCCTTGTGGATAATCTTTGTTTCACCGGGAAAGATCGGGCAGTGCTCATCCGCATGTCCGCATACCGTGATGACATAGTCGAATTTGATACCACGAAGATCATCCAGGGTCTTGCTGGCGTGGGCGCCGATGTCGATGCCGATTTCTGCCATTGATTCGACGGCGAGCGGGTTCAGGCCGTGCTTTTCAACTCCGCAGCTGTACGAATCGATGATCCCCCCCCACAGATCGCGACAAAGCCCTTCCGCCATCTGGCTGCGGCAGGAATTCCCGGTGCAAAGGAACAGAATGTCCAATTTTTCGGTCACGCGCGATTACCTCTCACATTGCTGTCGCCAACATCAGGATTTCCGGTGCCGACACGATCATCCCCCTGCACCGGTGGAACAATGTTCGCAGCAGCCTGCCAGAGATTTCTCGTCATGCCGGACCCGAATGGCCGGTCGCAGATGCGGCCCAGGGAGTCATGTTAGCCGGACGCCGGCACTCCATCAAAAAACTGCACGACGCCAGTCTCGAGCGAGTATTCCGCTCCAATAATTGTCAGCCCAGCTTCGCTGATCAGTCGTTCGAGAGTCCCCGACCCGCTCCGCAATTGGTCTGCACTCGCGCGGACATTTGCCCGAACGGCCTTGTCCATCAGGTCATCGTAATCTGCGCTCGTTTCATCGTTCAACAGTCCTTCCACTGCTGCTCGAATTTGCTCGACGATTGCGTTTACGTGGAGTGAATTCTCCTCGTCAGGATTTTTGAGCGTCTGCAAAGTAAGATCCACAGCGCCGCATCCAGTATGACCCATCACAATCACCAGGCGGGTCCCGAACGTTTCGGCGGCCAGTTCAATGCTGCCGATCAGCGACGGCGCAACAATGTTGCCAGCCACGCGGATAACAAACAGATCACCAAGCCCGACGTCAAAAATGATTTCAATCGGCACCCTGGAATCGGAACAGCCAAGGATTACCGCGTACGGCGACTGGCCTTCGAGGTGCTGATCCAGCTTTGTATGCCCGAGGTAGGTGTCAATGCACCGGTCGCCGTCAACGAAACGTGCGTTGCCGGCCCGCAGCTTCCTTAGCGCTTCCGCGGCAGCAACGGGATTCTTATTCATCGCAGGGCCTCTGCGACAGCTTCGATTGCATGAATCTCCGTTGTGTCGAACAGTTTTACGCCCGTATTATCCTGGTCAACCAGCATGACGATCTCGGTACACCCCTCGATGACGCCTTCGGCGCCGCGCCGTTGAAGGTCATCAATGATCCTGAGAAACTCCCTCCGTGACGCTGCGCGAATCTTCCCAAGGCACAACTCGTCATAGATTACGCGATGCACTATCTCCCTGTCGTCGTCGGACGGTACCAGGACCTGCAACCCATGCTGTTCAAGCCGGCCTTTGTAAAAGTCGTGCTCCATCGTGAATCGCGTCCCGAGCAGGCCGACCTTTTCGATACCGGCCGCCTTGACCTGTATCGCAGTTGCATCAGCTATATGCAGAAGCGGAATCCCAATAGCCGCCTCAATCTCGGGTGCCACCAGGTGCATGGTATTCGTACAAATCAGGAGGAAATCAGCGCCAGCCGCTTCAATCTTGCAGGCCTTGTCAGACAGGATGGCGGCACATGCCGCCCAGTCATCCTGGTGCTGCAGTGTCTCTATTTCCTGGAAATCGACACTGACCATGGCGATCGGGGCGGAATGCAGTCCTCCCCGGACTCGCCTGGTTTCTTCATTAATCTTCCTGTAATAGAGGCCGGTGCTTTCCCAACTCATTCCGCCAAGCATACCGATCGTCTTCAAGGTCTCGCTCCGTTATTGTTCTTGCGCACCGGATGCGTGAAGAGCACCAGCGCGAACCATGCGGCAAATACTGCGTACGCGAGCGTCACCGCGACGACTGAAATCATATTCAACGCCGGCATCGCTTTGAATAGTGTTACCGCCACCACGGCAAAGTGCAAAAAATTTGCCAATGCGAGTGGCCGGCTGTAAATGCCGCCAAGCAGTACGCCCCTCGCCATCCAGTTC
Source organism: Woeseiaceae bacterium (assembly GCA_024640315.1). GTDB lineage: Bacteria > Pseudomonadota > Gammaproteobacteria > Steroidobacterales > Woeseiaceae > SZUA-117. The sequence continues at coordinate 26,119 of JAHEFF010000041.1, read as the reverse complement.
AACATGGCGAATGCCAGGTACAGAGCACCAGCTATCTGCACGACTATCAGCAAGACTGTTACCGGGGGCACACCGAAGGTTACGAGTACCCGATCCGGAATGAAGGATGCGACCAGGCCGAATGCCCCCATGAAAACGGCACTGAGGCCCATCAGGAGCCTGGTCTGCAAATTCACCGTGTCTCGCCCAGCTCGAAGGTATACATGACGAAATTCTCTTCCTTGCCGCCCGCAGATCTGTAAAGCGCCCGTGCCGGAACGTTTTCCTCTTCGGTACCGAGCCAAACTTCTTTGCAGCCGAGTTCTCGGGCGACACCCAGCAACACGTCCAGCAATTGCCTGCCAATGCCCTGCCTCTGGTACTCCGGGGCCACGCCCATTTCGTTAATCCAGAATTGCAGCGGCTTATCCGGGTGAAGATATTCGTTTGCACTGCCAATTCCAACCACGGTGTCGGCATGCAGCGCAACAACCAGATAGTGTCCCGGATCAGCGAGGAATCGGGCCGCTTGCTCAGCAAGGACTGCGTGGTCAAAGACATCGTCCGCAACCCGATCGAGTACCGCGGCATCCCCATCTGCAAGCAAGCGAATCTCAATTGTCATTTATCGCTCGTTGCGCCGTGTGCCGGATAGCTAGCAAACGAAGTAGTCGCCAAAACGTCAACTGCTGACATGATGTTTCATCGTCAAAACACTAGGCATCGGGTACTTCATAAAGTTGAATCAGGTTGCCACAGGTATCGTCGAGCACCGCAATTTTTGTTCCGCCCATTTCTGTCGGCTCAGCTGCAAACCGCACGCCCGCTGACGACAGGCGCGCATACTCCTGGTCAATGTCGTTGACCTGGAATGAGGCGGCCGGGATGCCGTCGTCATACAAGGCCGCCTGGTAGGCGCTGGCAGCCGGGTGAGTATTCGGTTCGAGCAACAGCTCGGCAGCGTCCGGCTCGTCCGGTGACACCACGGTAAGCCAGCGAAATTCGCCAAGCGGCAGATCCATCTTCTTTTCGAAACCCAGGATGTCGATATAGAAGGCCTGCGCGTCGGCCTGGTTAACGACATGAATATTGTTCAGGCGAATCTTCATGAGCGATCCCTAGCGTGCGTCAAAAACCTCGAAATCCCGAATCTCGTATTGCTCGAACGTGCCGGGGGCATTTTCGTCCTGCCTGATAATGACATTCTCCGGGAATCCGTACCGGGGATTGTATCGAACCTCAATCGCAATCCCGCGATCCAGGGCTGCCTCAATCTTTCCAAATATATCTTCAATCCAGACCGGGTCAGGCGGAATCGTGATCAAAATACCAGCGCTCGATTCCACGGGTATCGGAAACTCGGCCTCGCGCTGTCCGGTACGCTCGGTCACGATGTATCGTGTACTGACTTCAGCCGGGCAATCGCAGGCACGGTCAACGACGTAGCGGAACCGGATCGGATGCTGGCTGGCCCAGGCCTCCTGGCTGACCTTCAACGTTGCCGCCATCTCCATTTGTCGCGCACGTTCATCAGGTTTTGCTATAAAAAAGAAATAACTCACGGAAACAAACAGAATGAGTAGCGACAGGACAACGGCAACATGCGTCGTTAACTCGTACCGGGTCTTTGGCTGATATTTTCGAATCATTGCCTGGGCGATACCCTAACCAGGGTCGCGCGGCACGCGCCCTAGTAAATAGAATTCATCATTCGCACGAATATCAGCGAGATTGGCCATTCGATTCGACAGCGCATAGAAAGCGGACACTGCGCCAATATCCCAGATGTCCTCATCTGAAAACCCGTGCTGCCGCAGCTTGTCGAAGTCCATATCGTTAACTTCGTATGCGTGCGTCGAAACTTTGATGGCAAAATCGAGCATCGTTTTTTGCCTGTCCGTGATATCCGCCTTGCGGTAGTTGGTCGCGATCTGGTCCGCAATGAGTGGACTCTTCTCCCGAATTCGCAAGATAGCGCCGTGTGCGACGACACAATAGATACATTGATTGCGACCCGAGGTGGCGACGACGATCATTTCACGCTCACCTTTCGTCAGGCCACTTTGTTTTTCCATCAGGGCTTCGTGATAAGCAAAAAAGGCCCGGAATTCGTCTGGCCGGCGGGCAAGCGCAAGAAAAACATTGGGTATGAAACCCGATTTCTCCTGAACTTCCAGTATCAATTCCTTGATATCGTCCGGCAGGTCGTTGATCTCGGGTACCGGGAAACGGCTAATCGGAATATCTGACATTTGGTCACCTCTCACGCAACGACTGAATTGCAGGATACTTCAACAAGGCTTCATGTATCGGCCGAATCACCATTCGCACTTATTTTCGTCCACAGCTTATGAATCAAAAACGACAACGGCGCCAGGAATGCGAAAACCAGAACTGCGATAACCGGCAAACCGAAGATCAGCCAGAAGCCGTCGAAAGCACCAAGATCGAACCCCAAATCAACGTTTGCTGAAGTCTCGCCAATCAGCAGCAAAGCAATTCCGAGGATTAAACCAAGGATGAATGACGAGGAAAAGACGAATAGACACAGCTGTTTGACGTAGCTTTTGAACGAAATTGTGACTCTCCTACAGGAAGACCTGCCAGCCAATAAGTAGCCAGGCAACCAGCGGTATATGTAGCAGGTATGGCCAACGCCAACTTCTGAAAAGACCAGCACCGGAGGCTACCAGCGCCACGCCGCCGAATATGAGAAAAAGCGGCCAAAAACCGTACAGAACGTCAGGTTCCAGCCCCGGATACAGCCGACCGACCATCGGTGACAACGTGCCGTAGATAAAAAGCAAAAATCCCAGTCCTATCTCTGCACGCCCGATCGCAACGCTTACAGAGCGTTTTTCATCATGAGTCCCCGTCTGTCTCATAAGGCCCACCGGGAAGCCGGGAGCATTGACTGAAGCTCGGTCGCCGCCTTCACGAAACTCTTATATTGGCGGACCCGCAGTGCAGTATTTGCCCGCCATTTGACGACCAGGATCAGCCCAGGCCGGTCCGCGATTGCCTCTGCTGCATCCCAGTTCATGTGCCGTCCTCCCATTGCCGCCTGGCGAGTCTTTATTGCTATTTCTGAGTCACGATTGCCTGAGTCATTAGAACTGAATTGCCATGCCAACGGAATCCGGGGCAGTCAATTCAAAGCCGAACTTCTCATACAAGGCGGGCGCACCGCGATCGGCGATCAAGCAGACGTACGCGGACTTCGGCGCGTTTGCACGGAGGTCATTCATCAGCACTTCCATAATCTGGTAACCGAGTCCACGGCGCTGATATTCCGGGTGAACGGCCACATCCACAAGCTCGAAATTACATCCGCCATCGCCAATCACCCTGCCCATCCCAATCAACCTGCCATTGTCTCGAACACAGACTGAAAACAAGCTGGCAGGAAGTCCTCGTTGGGCAGCCTCGGTCGTCTTGGCACTCAACCCTGCAGCAAGTCGCAACGCGATAAACTCGTCGACCTCCGGAATCTCTTTGGATATTAAACATCCTGTCACCTACCGGTTCTCCCCCCTGACCGCCCTGACCAGCTGGATAATGGCGTTGACTGCCGTTCCAACGACCATAACCGAAAAAAGCATCCGCAATGGAATCACTACTCTTGATTCTATTTCCATTTCCGTTAACCAGGAAAATCGCGAACTTCCACTAACAAAAACCGGGAAGATGAACAGGATAGTCATTACGATAAATGCAAACAGGACGGCGAAAAGAAACAACCTGATTTCACCATGCAGAAATGATTTCATAACAAATTGCCCGATGAAGTTAGCTGTTTGGCACCCGGCGTCAACTGTTCATTGCTCGTGCGAGTTTCCTTTTCAAAGCAACCAGATCGTCCTTCGTGTGCCCGGCTGTTTTTTCCATCTCGCGCAGCTCGGAAAGTGCGGACTCCACGTCGGTACCCTCAAGCCATTTTGCCACCGTTGGAGCCTGATCGACGTTGTCGCTTGATATCGAATCGAATTTTCCGTCAAGGATGGCAATGCGATGTTTGCAGAAGTTTCCGTATTGACCCGCAGGGCAGGTGCACAGTGCAGTCAGGCTGTCACCGTCTTTGATAAAGGTAACCTCGTATCCTGCGGATGAAGATCCTTTGACAAGAAAAACAAGTTCCTCCACGAGTCTCTCCTTGTTCTACCTGGCAGCAATTACATAGTCCAGCATCTTAATAACCTGGTCGGTTGTCTTGGCCCAGGCCATTGCCGCGGCGTCGACTTCCTTAAGCGGATGAATGATGTCCTCGTCATGAAGCGTAATGTAAGGTTTACCCAACGCAGCACAGCAGCCGGCATCAAAAGCTGCATTCCACTGTTTGTACTTGTCGCCAAAGCGGACGACCGCGATATCGCACCGTTCGATCAGGTTCCTGGTTCGCAGGGCATTCACCTTCGCCGACTTGTGATCGCGCCAGAAACTGGAATCCTCCGGGCCAAGCAGATCGCCAGCCGCGTCGCTGGCTTCATGATTGGTCACCGCCGAAGTGAAATCGACCGGCAGGCCGCGAGCCTCGGCGCCCTTGATTATCTGGTCCCGCCAGTCGGTGTGAATTTCACCAGACAGGTATACATTCCAGTTCATATTGCTTCTCTGTTATCTGTTGAAAGCGTCGCCTGAACGCGAGCTCAGATCCAGGCCTGATCTTCGATCGCCACAGTCTGTTCAGTTTTCCTGCTGCCCGTATGCAGGGTTTCCCTGGGCTCGATCAACAAGATCTCGGCGCCTTCGATCGCGACGGGCCGGTGCTCCACGCCTTTCGGGACAACGAAGAACTCGCCGGGATCAAGTGACACAACCTGATTGCGTAAATGAATGTCGAGGTGGCCGCTAACAACAAGGAAGAACTCGTCCTCATTATCGTGTGTGTGCCACTCCAGTTCGCCCAGGCCCTTGGCCACCTTGATGTAGTTCTCATTAAGTTCGCCAACCAGCTTCGGTGACCAAAGATCGTCAAACTTTTTAAACTTCGCGGCAAGATTTACCTTGGACATCGATCAACCCAGCTTTCGAATGCCGACCGCGTAACGAATTTCATCGAGGTAGGGTACCGAGATCTCACGTGCCTTCTGCGCACCTTTTTTCAACTCCTGCTCGACGACCGCCGGATCGTCCAGCAGACGGTTGTATTCTTCACGCATTGGCTTGATGTGTTCGTTGATGTACTCAAACAGTAGCTGCTTCATCTCGCCCCAGGCGATGCCTTCGGCGTAGCGCTTTTCAATGTCCTTCACTTCGTCGTCGGTTGCGAACGCTCTGTAGATTTCGTAGAGCGTCGATCCCTCCGTTTCCTTCGGCTTGCCAGGCTCCAGACTGTTTGTCTTGATCTTCATGATGAGTTTGCGAAGTCTTTTCTCATCCGCGAACAATGGAATCGTGTTGTCGTAACTCTTGGACATTTTGCGGCCGTCAAGGCCGGATAATACGGCGGTACTGTCACTGATCTCTGCATCAGGAATCACGAGGATATTGCCGTAACGATGATTGAACCTTTGCGCGATATCCCGCGTCATTTCCATGTGTTGTTTCTGGTCGCGGCCAACCGGCACTTTGGTTGACTTGAACATCAGGATATCGGCGGCCATCAGGATCGGGTAGTTATAGAGCGCCATCATGATGCCCTTGTCCGGATCCTTGCTGCCGCTGTCTTCATTAACCTGGACCTGAGCTTTATAGGAATGCGCACGATTCATCAGCCCTTTGGCCGTCACACTCGTCAATATCCAGGTGAGCTCCATGATCTCCGGAATATCAGACTGACGATAGAATACGGCGTTGCCGGTATCGAGACCCGTTGCCAGCCATGTAGCCGCCACCTCGAGACCGGAACGATGCACACGATCCGGGTCCTCGGCTTTGGCGAGCGAATGATAGTCCGCCAGGAAGTAGAAATTCTTTCGTGATCCATCCTTGCTCGATGCAACAGCGGGACGAATCGCGCCAACGTAATTACCGATATGCGGCGTACCGGTAGTGGTGATACCAGTGAGGTAGGTTTCCTGCGTCATCGAATTCTTCTAATAGCCGGCCGCCTGGCCGTCCTTCCTGGATTCAGATGCCCCAAAGTACACGCCTCTGACGTCATCGCGAAGAATGGCCTGGTAGCCGCCGTAAACAGTTCGCTGCGTCGCAATATTGTGACCTTTCGCCCGCAATTCCTCACGCACACTCTCCGGAATGCCACTCTCGAGGTATACCGTGCCCCCATCGGTCATCACATCGCCCATTGCCGTTGACGAGCCGCTATGGCGCATCCGCGCAGCGTCGCCCGCTTCCTGCAGGTTCATGTCAAAGTCGACCAGGTTCACGATCACCTGCGCATGTGCCTGCGGCTGCATCGATCCTCCCATTACACCAAAGCTGAGCCATGGTTTGCCGTCTTTCATGACGAACGCCGGAATGATGGTGTGGAAAGGCCGTTTACCCGGCTCATAGACGTTGGCATGGCCTTCTTTCAGGCTGAATAACTGGCCCCGGTTCTGGAGCTGGAAGCCTAATTCCTCGGGCGTCATTCCGGACCCGAGATCGCCATAGTTCGATTGAATGAGTGAAACCATGTTGCCGTCGGAGTCAGCCACCGTCAGGTAAATAGTGTCACCTTTTTCCAGCTTTTCATCTCCGGGCGGGTATGATGTCGCCGCTTTTTCGGCAGAAATCAACTGGCGCCTCTCATTCGCATATTCTTTGGATAACAACATGTCGATGGGGGCATTGTAAAAGTCCGGGTCAGCATAAAACTTGCCACGGTCTTCGTAGGCCACTTTCTTTGCCTCGATCAATGTATGCAGATATTCGGCACTACCAAACTCCATGCTTCTGAGATCGTATCCCTCGAGCAAATTCAGCATTTCCAACGCAATGATTCCCTGGCCGTTCGGCGGCAACTCATATACGTCATATCCACGATAGTTGACGGAGACTGGCGTCACCCATTCCGATGTATGTTTGGCCATATCTTCGTACTTCAGAAAACCACCCTGCTCTGCCATGTAGGCGTCAACAGCTTTCGCAATGTCGCCCTTGTAAAAGGCATCCCGGCCGCCAGCAGCGATCTTCCGATAGGTGTTGGCCAGATTCGGGTTTTTGAACACATCACCGGTTTTCGGCGCAGCACCTCCGGGCATGTAGATTTCCTGAACTCCCGGGAACTCTGCCCGCGACTCAACATTTTCCGCCCACAGGTTCGCGATGAACTGAGTAACCGGAAAACCTTCATCTGCGTAACTGATCGCCGGCGCCAGTAATTCGGACATCGGCAGCCTGCCATAGCGGCCGTGCAGTTCAAACCAGCCATCAACCGCACCGGGCACGCTAACGGCCAGCGGACCCAGGTATGGAACGCCTTCGAGGCCCAAGTCCCTGAAATGTTGCAACGTCAGCGATTCCGGGGAGCGGCCGGAGGCATTGAGGCCCGTAAGCTCGCCCTTCTCTGCGTCCCAAACAATCGCAAAAAGGTCGCCACCGATGCCACAGCCAGTGGGCTCCACCAGGCCCAGCGTCGCGTTTGCGGCGATCGCTGCATCTACCGCACTGCCACCAGCCTTGAGAATATCCAGCGCCACCTGCGTCGCCAGGGGCTGACTGGTCGCCACCATGCCATGTGTAGCGATAACCTCGGAACGAGACGCGAATGGCTTGCCCGTTACGCGGTCGAAACCCTGCGATGCTGCTGACATGCTAGCCAGCAACCCTAAAACCAGTGGAATTACGCGTTTCATACATATCTCCGGACCACTCTGGAAAACAGTAAATGATGCCTAGATTAGCGGTGGAATGAAACTCCCAATGGCCCTCGCGAAGCCCGGATGTCAGGGTTATGATGCTGCCATGACCACCACACGCAGAAAGATAAAGATCGTCGACGAAGTTTCTCTCGCGAACCTGTTCCCCGACCATGTGGACACGATGGAGTCTCGCTACAGCCGGGCACTGGAACGTGCCGGTGCCGGACACGCTGTTGTATTCTCCGGGGCCCCGTTGCCGGTCTTCCTCGATGATTACAACTATCCTTTCAAAGCCAACCCACATTTCGTGAGCTGGCTGCCCCTGACCAGCACTCCTTTCTGTTATGTGATTTACACCCCCGGCGACCCGCCGGTCCTGATCTACTACCAGGAGAAAGACTACTGGCACCTTCCGCCCGCAAACCCGGAAGGCTTCTGGACCGCCCAGTTCGACATTCGAATTGTTCACGCGCTGGAAGACGTTGCCAAACACCTGCCGGAGGATCGCGAAAAATGCATTTTCATCGGTGAGGTCAATGACGAGGCCCACGCATTCGGCATCGACCGGGTCAATCCGGGAACCGCCCTCAACATGCTGCAATTCAACCGCAGCGTTAAGACCGGTTACGAGCTCGAATGCATGCGGGCGGCGTCACGACGAGGCGTGAAAGGACATCTGGCCGCGGAAAAAGCGTTCCGTGCCGGCCGGTCCGAATTCGATATCCATCTAAACTACTGCAAGGCCGTCGGGCATGCTGAAAACGAACTCCCTTATGGCAACATTATCGCCCTTAACGAGAACGCCGCGGTGCTGCACTATCAGCACCAGTCTCACGAAAAACCCAAGGAAATCAAGTCGTTCCTGATTGATGCGGGCGCCCGCTTCAATGGCTACGCCAGCGACATTACTCGCACCTATGCGAAAGAAGACGACGAATTCGCCGCGCTGATTGCACGCTTCGATGCGTTGCAGCTCGAACTGGTTTCCGAGGTCAGGGCGGGACTCGACTTTGCTGATCTTCATCTACTCTGCCACCTGAAAGTGGCCAGGCTCCTTGATGAGATCGGCCTCGCCAAGGGCAGCGCAGACACGCTGATTGAAAGCGGCATTACCTCAGCATTCTATCCGCACGGCCTCGGTCATCTGCTCGGCATCCAGGTGCACGACGTAGGTGGTCATATGGGCGACGATAGCGGCATAACCATCGACCCGCCCAGTGGACATCCCTTCCTGCGCCTGACGAGATTACTCGAGGCAGACCAGGTGCTCACAATCGAACCTGGTCTTTATGTTATCGATATGCTGATTGACAACCTTGCAGGTACGCCGGGGTACGCCCTTATCAACCAGGAAAAACTCGACTGGCTGAGGCCGTATGGTGGCATCCGTATTGAAGATAATGTCCGCGTGCTTGAGGACGGCTGCGAAAACCTGACACGCGATGCGTTTAACCGCTAGTTCGCCAGCTTGCCAGACTTCCAGTTCCACCATTTCAACAGCTCGGGGTCATGCTCCGTTTCCGTCGCGAAATAGACGGCGCAACGGAATACATAGAGCACGCATCGATCGATGTGCATGTCATGCATCAGGCACAATCGCTTGTACATCAATTCCGGGTCCTGACCCACCAGGTCGCCGACCTGGTACAAGCCGAGGTCGCGGAGATCTTGCGACATGTTCGGTCCTATCCCGGGTATCTTTTGCAGTTCATCGGTCATCGGTCGTCTCCTCATCCGCAGGCGCCTCGAAGAAGTGCCTGAAGGTGAAAGCGTCTTCTGTCGGCCCCGCCTGGGCCAACCGGTCCAGCCGGTGCCTGGCCTCAGTCACCGTCGGTATCGTACCAACCGGCTGCCACCAGAGTGCCATGACGGGTCTGTCCAGCAGAACAAACCACTCCGCTCGTTTGCGCAGGATATCAACGTGGTCGGTCTTGTACACATAGTCCATGAGCGCCTCTCTTGACTCCCACACGGACATGTTAAACAACACTCGTTCATCCGCAAACACTTCGCGGCCCGCCTCATACTCATCTTCCTGAACATAGCGCCAGACGAATCCAGGCGCTGCATCCGCCAGTACGTTTATGCGATCCAGGTTATCGACGAACTCAGCAAACCGCGGGTCGTCGTAGGTGAATTTCGCGGTTCCGATATTGGTTTGCGCCAGGTGCCACTTCACGGTTTATCTCCCCGACTGGCCCTGTGCATTTTCGCCTTGAGTTGACGTTTCACGCTCCGTCCTTTTTTCTCCAGAAACGGACGCATGATTCTGCCGATATCCGGGACAAGATAGGTGAGCGTTGTAAGGAATCCGCTGATTGGTGGCATTGATCGTTCGCGCTTTGCGTTTCCGCAGAGCTGCAGTATCTCACTGGCTACTTCATCTGCCGTGCTCAGCGGCTGTGAGAATGTCAGATCGGTGACGCGGTCGATATTGGACATGATGAATCCAGTATCGATCGGACCGGGTGACACTGCCGCCAGTTTGATGTTCGATTCCCGCAACTCTTCGGCCAGTGCAAAAGTGAAAGCACGTAAGCCGAATTTGCTTGCAGAGTATGTCGCTGCACCGGGTACTGGCGTCCTGCCAGCCAGTGACGCCACATTGATAATCGCACCCTCGCCCGCTTCCCGCATGTAAGGAATTGCGAGTCGACTGAGTATGATGGGTGCCTTGAGATTCACATCAATCATCATACCCAGGTCTTCGGCGGACAATGTCTCGACCGGGCCACGCTGGTGGAATCCTGCGTTGTTAACGAGTACGTGAATATTGTCGAATTCGAACTGCGCTTTCTTGAAAAGATTCACACAGGCCGCGGCGTCCGACACATCCATTGTCACGAACTCGACCTGGGTAATAGCGCGCAGCTCCTCGGCAATTAATTCGAGCTTTTTCCTGGTGCGTGCGACGAGAACAAGATTTGCGCCTGCCCTCGCAAATGCACGCGCTGTTGCAGCACCGACTCCCTCGGAGCCACCGGTGATAATGACTGTCTTGTTCTTGAATTCCATTCCGGCAGTCTAAACCACGCCGCATTTGGTTACATCCGGCATTGTGAGCCAGGCGACAGATAAAAAAAGGAGCCTGCGTGGGCCCCTGTTTTTCATGAGTAGGGGGTTGTATTCAGAAGCGCAATCCGCCTGAGTACAGAAAAGCCATGACAACGCTGATTGCGGATTGATCTTTAGTGCGATAACAAGTCGGGTGCGCAGGCCCGTTTTTTTATGACGACGGTTGACTCAGAAGCCGAGATAGCCGCGAAACTTGCGCCACAAAGACGATTCCCAGCCATACACTTCGAGAATTTCCGGATCGAGTGTGGCAACGGGCATTGTCGTCGAGGGTGAGATGATTTGATTGACTGCTGTATCTTCTGACGGCATCTCAAGCTTGCGTTTCGCCCTTTCGCCACCCTCGGTCAGACCGTCAACTGCCAGACTCAGACGAGGCAATACATTGTCTTCGACTATATCGTCCAAAAACACCGCTTCCGGATCAAACGTCTCCTTGGTGAGGATTACGCAGTCGTCAAATGGCTCTTCTTTACTAATCGTTCATCTCCATGAGAGTCAACGTCACTTTAGAGCCATCGCGCTTCCATGGATGTGAGGCTCCTCACAAGACCGGAAATCGATCTTTTTTACTTATGGATTCAGTTAGTTAAAGGTGCCGAGACTGGTTGATTTTGGCATCTGGACAGGTGCACCACCGGCATCATATGGGCGCGAAGACCCAAGAAATGAACCTTGAAATGATTATGTCAAACGAGCAAATGCTGACTTTGGGGCAAAAAAAAGCGGGCTAGTACGCCCGCTTTTTCTTCGATCTGGCTATTGAAACTTAATCTTCTTTTGCCGCTCCGGCTTCTACCGGTCCGTCAACGAGCTGCACCAATGCCATCGGCGCTGCATCACCGGGCCGCGGACCCATTTTCAATATTCGAAGATAGCCGCCAGGACGCTCTTTGAACCGCGGGCCAAGGTCCGTGAAAAGTTTACCCACCGCGGCCTTGTCACGCAGACGATCAAAAGCGAGACGGCGATTTGCAACGCCGTCTACCTTGGCCAGTGTAATCAGTGGCTCAACAACGCGCCGCAGCTCTTTGGCTTTCGGCAGCGTTGTTTTGATCGTTTCGTGCTGCACAAGCGACGTTGCCATGTTGCGAAACATAGCCTTGCGATGTGAGCTGTTGCGGCCTAACTTACGACCGGATTTTCTGTGACGCATTGTCCTAACCTTATGGTTTTGAGGTCAGAGCCAGGCTCTGCCTCTGAATATTACAAGCCGAGTTCATGCTCCGGCCGCAGGCTTGCCGGCGGCCAGTTCTCGATACGCATGCCGAGACCCAGGCCGTGGCCTTCCAGAACTTCCTTGATTTCGGTCAGCGACTTTTTGCCGAGGTTGGGCGTCCGGAGAAGCTCAACTTCAGTGCGCTGTACAAGATCGCCGATGTACATGATGTTCTCTGCTTTCAGGCAGTTGGCCGAACGAACCGTCAGTTCCAGCTCGTCAACCGGCCGCAGCAGAATCGGATCCACCTGGTGCTCAGCCGCAGCCCCAACGCCCTCGTCCTGACCCTGCAAGTCAACAAAGACTGATAACTGATCCTTAAGGATGCTGCCTGCGCGGCGAATAGCCTCTTCCGGATCGATGGTGCCATTGGTTTCGATATCTATAATGAGCTTGTCGAGATCGGTGCGTTGCTCAACACGTGCCGCTTCAACGTCATAGGTTACGCGGTTAACGGGGCTAAATGACGCATCGAGCTGCAATCGGCCAATCGGGCCCGACTGCTCTTCGAAAGCCGGGCGTTGCGTTGCGGCACGATAGCCACGACCACGCTCGACTTTCAGCACCATGTTCAACTCGCCTTCCTTGGTCAGGGTGGCAATCACGATTTCCGGGTTCATTACCTCAACATCGTGATCCAGTTGAATATCAGCGCCCGTTACAATTCCAGGGCCTTTTTTCGAAATCCTGAGTTCCGCCGTGTCGCGCGTGTGCATGCGAACAGCGACTTGCTTCAGGTTCAAAAGAATATCAACGACGTCTTCCTGTACACCTTCAATACTGGTGTATTCGTGGAGTACGCCTTCAATTTCGGCTTCCGTAATTGCCGCACCCGGCATAGACGAAAGCAGAATGCGCCGAAGCGCGTTGCCGAGTGTGTGACCGTAACCACGCTCAAAAGGCTCGATAGTGACCTTCGCATGAAGATCATTGACGGGCGCGACTTTGACGACACGCGGTTTCAGAAACTCGTTAACAGATTCCTGCATGGGTGTAACTCCTGACTATTTCGAGTACAGCTCGACGACGAGGTTTTCGTTGATATCGGGAAGAATGTCTTCGCGATCCGGCAACGACTTCAACGTGCCTGCCATCTTCTTCGAATCCACTTCAACCCACTCGGGCAGACCGACCTGGGATGCAATTTCCAGTGCGCTCTGGATACGAAGCTGTTTCTTTGCTTTTTCGCGAATACCGATGGCATCACCGGCACTCACCTGTGCTGAGGGAATGTTGACCACGCGGCCATTCACCTCGATGCCTTTATGGCTGACGAGTTGACGTGCTTCCGCGCGCGTAGAGGCAAAGCCCATACGGTAGACAACATTGTCAAGACGGCCTTCCAAAAGGCGCAACAGGTTTTCACCGGTCGACCCCTTCAGCTGGGCAGCCTTCTTATAGTAGTTACGGAACTGCCGCTCCAATACGCCATACATGCGACGGAGTTTCTGTTTTTCGCGGAGCTGCATGCCGTAGTCCGACAGGCGCGGGCGACGTTGAGCCGCACCACCCGGGGGAACCTCGAGCTTGCATTTCGATTCAAGCGGCCTTACGCCACTCTTTAAAAACAGGTCCGTACCTTCACGGCGGGACAGTTTACATTTTGGTCCAAGATATCTTGCCATTACTTAGTCTCTATACACGGCGTTTCTTTGGGGGACGACAGCCGTTGTGAGGAATAGGTGTTACGTCTTCAATGTTCTGGATACGAAAGCCGAGCGCATTCAGTGCACGCACTGCAGACTCCCGGCCTGGCCCTGGCCCCCGAACGCGAACATCAACGTTCTTCACGCCAAACTCCAACGCTGCACGACCCGCCTTTTCAGACGCAACCTGCGCGGCGAAAGGAGTCGACTTTCGCGAACCACGGAAACCACATCCACCAGCTGTCGCCCAAGAAAGCGCGTTACCCTGACGATCGGTTATCGTAATAATCGTGTTGTTGAAGGAAGCATGAATGTGTGCAACCGCATCGACAACATGCTTTTTAACCTTCTTTTTCTTTGCTTCAGCCAAGTTAGGCTCCTAGTTTCACTTCTCTGTTTGTCCGGCGACAATGTGTTGTCACCGCTCAAACTAAATAAAAACGTTTCTGCGGCTTCGCGACCTGCAATACCTTGTAGCTATCGCGCTCCACTCTTACATCAAATAATTCAACTATCTCTTGATCGGACGGCGTGGGCCCTTGCGAGTACGCGCATTTGTCCGGGTGCGTTGACCTCGAAGCGGCAAACCGCGTCTGTGTCGAATACCACGATAGCAACCGAGATCCATCAGTCGCTTGATGTTCATTGACGTCTCGCGGCGAAGATCACCCTCAACCACGAAATTTGCGACTGCAGTACGCAGGTCCGCAACCTCAGGTTCGGCGAGATCTTTCACTTCCGTATTCGGCGCAATGCCCGCTGCTTCACAAATCTTCGCAGCGCGTGTATGTCCGATACCATAGATCGAGGTCAACGCAATCACGACGTGCTTGTTAACCGGTATGTTTATGCCTGCTATTCGAGCCACTTCAATTACCTTTGCTTATTAAGCCGCCAACTAACCTTGACGCTGCTTATGACGTTTGTCGGTGCAGATCACGCGCACAACTCCGCTGCGGCGGATGACCTTGCAGTTTCTGCACATTTTTCTAACTGATGCCCTGACTTTCATAGTCGTCTCCAATTATCCCCTGCTGTCAGCGAATCGAACCGCTGCGGCCGTAGTTACGCAGGTTGGCCTTTTGCATCATGCCCTCGTACTGATGGCTCATTGCATGCGCTTGCATTTGCGACATGAAGTCCATCGTCACGACGACGAGAATCAATAGCGAGGTTCCGCCAAAGTTGAACGGAACGCTCGGATAGAACATGCGGAAAATCTCGGGCAACAGGCAGACGCCGGCGATGTAAAGCGCACCCCAGAACGTCAAACGTGTCAGTACCCTGTCGATGTACTCCGCTGTATGCGCACCCGGACGGATTCCCGGAACAAATGCGCCTGACCGCTTCAGGTTGTCGGCTGTATCCTTTGAGTTGTACTGGATTGCCGTATAAAAGAAGCAGAAGAAGATGATCAATGCCGCATACAAAATGACATACACGGGCTGGCCCGGACCCAGATTCGCGCCAATTGTCTGCAGTGCACTCTGGAACGCGCCAGGCTGAGCCGACTGGCCGAAGAACTGTGCCACAGTTGCCGGGAACATCAGGATGCTGGATGCGAAAATCGGTGGGATAACACCCGACATGTTGATCTTGAACGGCAGATGCGTGCTTTGTGCCGCATACATCTTCCGTCCCTGCTGACGCCTCGCGTAATTTACCGTGATGCGGCGTTGTGCGCGCTCCATGTAAACCACGAATGTGGTCGCAGCAATGCCACCCAGGAGCAACAAGATGGCCGTCGCAGGTGACATCTCACCGTTACGAACCAGCTCCGCGGTGCCGGCAACAGCCGCCGGCAGGCCTGCCACGATGCCGGCCAGGATGATCATTGAAATGCCATTACCAATGCCACGTTCCGTTATCTGCTCACCAAGCCACATCAGGAACATCGTGCCGGTGACCAGCGTAATACATGCCGTAATCAGGAACGCAGGTCCCGGGCTCACGACAACGCCAGGCTGGCTCTGCAGCCAGGACGCAGCGGCAACGGACTGGAATGACGCCAGAGCAACCGTGCCATATCGTGTGTACTGAATAATCTTGCGGCGGCCGGACTCGCCTTCTTTGCGAAGCTGTTGCAGCGGTTCAACCAGGTGGCTCGCCATCTGCATGATGATGGACGCCGAAATGTAGGGCATGATGCCGAGCGCGAAAATACCGAATCGCGCCAGTGCGCCACCCGAAAAGAGGTTGAACAGTGCAAGCATGTTACCCGCCTGCTGGTCGAAGAAGCTCGCAAGCGCAGCAGGATCAACGCCGGGCACAGGAATAAACGTACCAGCGCGAAACACGACCAATGCTCCTACCAGGAACAAAATTCGTGATTTCAGTTCGGCCAGCTTGTTGCCTGCTTTAGCAGCATCTGCCGAATTCATTGTGGGCTTCTTTGCCACGCTATAGTCCTGAGTCTTACTCGACCGAGCCGCCAGCTGCTTCGATCGCAGCCCGCGCACCCTTCGTTACCGCCAGGCCTTTTACCTTGACGGCTTTGTCCAATTCACCTGACTTGATCACTTTCACCTTGCTGACGTTGGCCGGCACCAGGTGCAATTTCTTCAGGCAATCCATATCGATGATGTCGTCGGCAGGTATTGCAAGCTCGTGCAGGCGCAGTTCCGCCGTATTGCGAGCCATACGCGAGGTGAAGCCAACCTTGGGCAAGCGTCGCTGCAACGGCATCTGGCCGCCTTCGAAGCCGACCTTGTGAAAGCCGCCGGAGCGCGCATGCTGGCCTTTCTGGCCGCGACCACAGGTCTTGCCCTGGCCCGCGGAATGTCCACGGCCAAAACGCTTACCATTTTTCTTGGCGCCCTTGCCGGGCGACAGTTCGTTGAGACGCATCTCAGACTTCCTCTACCGATACAAGGTACGAAACCTTGTTAATCATGCCGCGATTCTCAGGCGTATCGAGCACCGTCACGCTTTGACGGATCTTTCTCAATCCCAGACCAGCAACACATGCTCGATGACTCTTTAGCCTGCCGAAGCGGCTTTTAAGCAATGTCACTTTTAACTGTTTTGGGTTCGCCATCTCTCTATTCTCTTTCTATAAGCCCGGCCAGCTTTACTGAGCCAGGATTTCCTTGATTTTCTTGCCGCGCTTCGCTGCGATCTGACGGGGCGAATGAATATTCTTCAGTGCACCAATCGTCGCACGAACGACGTTAATCGGATTGCGCGAGCCATAACTCTTGGCCAGTACATTGCGGACGCCGGCGCATTCGAACACTGCGCGCATCGCACCACCGGCAATTACGCCCGTACCTTCAGAGGCTGGCTGCATGTAGACGTAAGTCGCACCGTGACGGCCCTTTTTGGCGTACTGCAGAGTCTCGTTGGTCAGGTTGACCTTGATCATGTTCTTGCGAGCAGACTGCATCGCTTTCTGAATGGCGATCGGCACTTCGCGCGCCTTGCCATAACCAAAGCCTACGTGGCCGTTACCGTCACCGACGACGGTCAGTGCGGTGAAGCCAAACTGGCGACCACCTTTCACGACTTTCGCTACACGGTTTACGGCGACCAGCTTTTCGATCAGGTCGTCAGAGTTCTGTTGATTATCAATTCTTGCCATTTCTCGTTCCCGGGAAGCGCATCACGCTGCCGCTGTTTAGAATTTCAGTCCTGCTTCACGAGCCGCATCGGCCAGCGCCTTGACGCGACCGTGGTAGCGAAAACCCGAGCGATCGAAGGCGACCGTGTCGATGCCCGCCGCTTTCGCTTTCTCTGCGATTCGCGCGCCGATAACTGCCGCTGCTTCGGAATTGCCGGTGCCTTTTGTACCCTTGCGCACATCCTTCTCCACTGTTGAAGCAGAGGCGAGCACGGTGCATCCATCCGGCGCAATAATCTGCGCATAGATGTGACGCGGTGTACGGTGAACACTCAGCCGATTTACGGCTAATTCGTGAATTTTTGCACGTGCCTTTCGGGCACGACGCAGACGATTTTGTTTCTTGTCGAGTTTCATGTTCTGACCTGGTTACTTCTTCTTCGCTTCTTTGAGGACTACCCTTTCATCGGAGTAGCGAACACCCTTACCCTTGTAAGGTTCAGGCGGGCGATAGCGTCGAATTTCGGCGGCCACCTGGCCAACCTTCTGTTTGTCTTTGCCCTTTACGAGCACTTCAGTCTGGCTGGGTGTTTCAACCGAAATGCCTTCAGGCACGTCGTAAACCACCGGATGTGAAAACCCGAGCGTCAGGTTGAGTTTGTTACCCTGTGCTTGGGCGCGATATCCGACGCCAACCAGCTCGAGCTTTTTCTCAAATCCCTCACTAACACCCTGCACCATGTTCGCCAGCAACGCGCGAGTGGTGCCGGCCATTGCATTCGAAAATCGCGAGCCGGAGCGCGGGCCCACGGTCAGCGAGTTTTCTTCCTGCTTTAATTCAACTTCTGAATTCAGCTCCATCGACATCGAACCCTGGCTTCCTTTAACGGAAACGGTCGTGCCGGACAGGTTGAATTCAACGCCCTTCGGCAAGTCAACGGGTACTTTTGCAACTCTGGACATAATCGTGTCTCTATCTCGCCTGGTCGTTACGAAACGACGCAGATCACCTCACCACCAACGCCCTGCTCGCGCGCCCGACGGTCACTCATGACGCCCGCGGAAGTCGAAACGATCGCAATCCCCAGTCCGCCCAATACTTTCGGCAAGTCCTCTTTGCCGCGGTAGACCCGAAGGCCGGGCTTACTGATGCGTTTTACGTTTTCAATTACGGGCACGCCTTCAAAATACTTCAGCTCAACGCTAAGCGTCTTTTCCGCGCCTTCACCAGAGGTTTCGAAAGATGTGATGTAGCCTTCATCTTTCAGTACTACTGCAATGGCTTCTTTCGCGGTCGAGGCCGGCATTGAAACGCTAACTTTGCGCGCTTTCTGGCCGTTCCGGATGCGGGTCAGCATGTCAGCGATTGGATCAGTCATACTCATATTCGTATCTCCGCCTACCAGCTCGCTTTCGTCAGCCCGGGAATCTCGCCTTTCATGGCAGCTTCCCGCAGCTTGTTGCGACCCAGTCCAAACTTCCGATAAACACCATGCGGCCTGCCAGTGATCGCACATCGCGCGCGCTGACGAGACGGGCTCGAATCACGCGGCATTGAACTCAGCTTGGCGACAGCAGCTGCACGCTCCTCATCACTGGTGCTCAGGTTGCGGATGATCTTTTTCAGTTCGGCGCGTTTTGCAGAATGACGCTTCACGAGTTTTTCCCGCTTTGCTTCACGCTCGAGCATGGACTTCTTGGCCAAGTTGCTATTCCTTAATTTACTGTTCGGTTGCTGTGCTAGTCGAAAACTGCAGTCGGACTGGCACTCACTATTTTCTAAATGGAAAGTTGAACGCTTCCAGGAGCGCCCGACCTTCATCGGCACTCTTTGCCGATGTTGTAATAATTACGTCAAGACCACGAATCGTGTCGATCTCGTCATAGTTGATTTCCGGGAAGATGATCTGCTCGGAAACACCCATGCTGTAGTTGCCCTGCTTGTCAAAAGACTTCGGATTCAAACCGCGAAAGTCACGAATTCGAGGAATTGCGATATTGACGAGGCGGTCCAGAAATTCGTACATACGTTCACGGCGAAGCGTGACCTTGCAACCGATCGGATAGCCATCACGAATCTTGAACCCGGCAACGGATTTGCGTGCCAGCGTCTTCACTGCCTTCTGACCAGAAATCTTTTCCATGTCGCCAACCGCATTTTCCAGGATCTTCTTGTCAGCCACGGCCTCGCCTACGCCCATATTCAGCGTAATCTTCGTGATGCGAGGGATCTCCATCACGTTCGTCAGGCCGAGCTTCTCCTGAATCTTGCTCTTGAGCTCGTTTTCGTATTGTTCCTGTAATCTAGCCACGTTCGTACCTGCGTAAATTAGATGTCAACTGTTTCGCCAGTTGATCGGAAAATGCGCTCTTTCGAACCATCTTCTAAAACCTTGATTCCAACGCGATCGCCTTTCTTCGTCTTCGGGTTGAAGACCAGGACGTTGGATATATCCAACGGCATTTCGCGATCGATAATGCCGCCCGGAACGCCAGCGTTCGGGTTAGGCTTCTGATGTTTCTTGGCAATGTTCACGCCTTCGACCAGCACGCGCTCATCTGCAAGCACCTGGAGGATAGTGCCGCGACGGCCCTTGTCCTTACCGGTGATCACAATTACTTCATCGCCCTTTTTGATCTTGTTCATCGTTTCAAATCCAGCCGCTGCCTAAAGTACTTCCGGCGCCAGCGAAATAATTTTCATAAACTTGTTCGTTCTGAGTTCACGTGTGACCGGGCCGAAAATTCGGGTCCCGATCGGCTCCAGGCGAGCATTCAGAAGAACCGCGGCATTACCGTCAAAACGAATCAATGAACCGTCCTGCCGACGAACGCCTTTGCGCGTACGAACCACAACTGCATTGTAGATCTCGCCTTTCTTCACCTTGCCGCGTGGAATCGCGTCTTTGACACTGACCTTGATCACGTCGCCAACAGCAGCATAACGGCGCTTCGAACCACCAAGCACCTTGATGCACTGAATACGTCTTGCGCCCGAATTGTCGGCCGCATCAAGAACTGTCTGCATCTGAATCATGGTTTTATTCCGTCACTCAAACTCTTAACTTAATCGTCAAATCCGCCGCTTATTGCTCGGGTGCACGTTCGACGATGTCGACAACGCGCCAGGATTTGTTCTTGGCAATCGGGCGACATTCGCTGATTGCAACGCGATCACCTGTTTTGCATTCATTGTTTTCGTCATGCGCCATCAATTTGCTCGTACGGCGAATATACTTTCCGACAACCGGATGCTTGATCTGTCGCTCGATAGCGACCGATATGGTCTTGTCCATCTTGTCGCTGACAACACGGCCTACGAGCCTGCGCTGAACTTTGTTTTCTGCAGCTTTTTCGCTCATTCGCTTTTACTCTTTGTGCTGAGTTCGGCCATCACGGTCTTCACTCTGGCAATGTCTTTTCTGACGCGGCTATATTCATGTGGACGAGCCAGCTGGCCGGTTGCCCGTTGCATGCGCAGATTGAACTGCTCGCGACGGAGGTCCAGAAGCTCTTCCGACAACTCGTCCGCAGACTTACTTCTCAGGTCTTCGGCTTTCATCACATCACCTGCCGCGATACAAATGTGGTCGGGAACGGCAATTTGGCAGCCGCCAGGCGAAACGCCTCACGCGCCACCTCTTCCGTCACACCTTCCATTTCATAGAGCACGCGTCCCGGCTGAATCTGACAGACCCAGTACTCAACGTTGCCCTTACCCTTACCCTGTCGAACTTCGAGGGGCTTCTTCGTTATCGGCTTGTCCGGAAATACGCGAATCCAGATCTTTCCGCCACGTTTAATGTGACGTGTCATGGCGCGACGAGCTGCCTCAATCTGACGTGCTGTCAGACGGCCGCGCTCAGTCGCTTTAAGACCGAATTCACCGAAGGCAACCGTGCTGCCGCGAATCGCCAGGCCACGGTTGCGTCCCTTCATCTGTTTCCGAAACTTCGTTCTCTTTGGCTGTAACATTGCTTATTCCTGCAAACCGCCTAGGCGCCGGCTGCTGCTTCCTTGTCTTCAGCGGGCACCACTTCAGGCTTTTCAAACACTTCGCCTTTGAATATCCAGACCTTCACGCCGATGACGCCATAGGTCGTGTTCGCCTCCGCAAGGCCATAGTCGATGTCGGCGCGCAACGTATGCAACGGCACACGGCCTTCGCGATACCACTCGGAACGAGCAATTTCAGCGCCATTCAGACGCCCGCCAACTTTTACCTTGATGCCTTCGGCACCCACACGCATCGTGTTCGTTACGGCACGCTTCATGGCGCGGCGGAACATGACACGACGCTCCAATTGCTGGGCTATGCCCTCAGCTACCAGCTGCGCATCAAGCTCGGGTTTTCTGACTTCGGATATGTTGATCCGGACGTCCTGGATCTTCATTCCGATCATGTGCGCCACTTCTGCGCGCAGCTTTTCGATGTCCTCGCCCTTCTTGCCAATCACGATTCCCGGCCGTGCCGTGTGAATGGTGATATTGGCTTTCTTTGCCGGACGCTCAATGCCAATACGACTGACAGAGGCATCTTTCAGCTTCTTCTTGATGAACTCCCGCACCAGGTGATCCATACGAACGTACTCAGGGAACGTCGCCGAATCGGCATACCATTTGGACGACCAGTCCTTAACGATGCCTAAGCGAATACCTGTTGGATGTACTTTTTGACCCATGTTTATTTCTCGTTATCCAATTCCACACTCCGAATATGGATTAGTAAGACCTGTTTACTCGTCGCCTACCCGGATTGTGATGTGGCTGTTCCGCTTGATAATGCGTGTACCACGACCCTTTGCCCGTGCACGGTAACGCCTGAACGTCGGCGCCTCGTTCACTTCAATGATCGAAACCTTCAGTTCGTCAATGTCTGCACCGTGATTGTGCTCGGCGTTGGCAATCGCCGACTCGAGCACCTTCTTAACGATGTGCGCACTCTTTTTCGGTGAAAAAGCAAGTGCTTTAAGCGCTTCATCCACACCTTTGCCACGAATGACATCAGCCATCAGACGGCATTTCTGTGGAGAAATCCGCGCATATCGAAGTGTTGCTGCAACCTGCATTACCTACTCCTCGACCTACTTCGTCTTCCGGTCACCAGAGTGACCTTTGAACGTTCTTGTTACCGCAAACTCACCGAGTTTGTGGCCAACCATGTTTTCGGAAATCAGCACGGGTACATGCTGCCGGCCGTTGTGAATGGCAATCGTCAACCCGACCATGTCAGGCAACACCATAGAACGACGGGACCAGGTCTTGATAGGACGTCGGTCATTTGCTTTCGCCGCTACGGCAACCTTCTTCTGAAGATGCGTGTCGACGAACGGGCCTTTTCTTACGCTGCGTGGCACTTTCCTAATTCCTCACTTATTTGCGCTTGCGTCGACGGACGATCATGTTGTCCGTACGCTTGTTCGAACGCGTCTTGTATCCCTTGGTCGGCGTACCCCAGGGGCTCACCGGATGCCGCCCGCCAGAAGTGCGACCCTCACCACCACCATGCGGGTGATCGACGGGGTTCATTGCAACACCGCGAACAGTCGGACGAACACCTCTCCAGCGCTTTGCGCCGGCCTTGCCGAGCTTGCGCAGGTTGTGTTCGCCGTGACCCACCTCGCCGACCGTCGCACGACAATCGACGTGGATCTTGCGTGTCTCGCCGGAACGCAGGCGAATCGTTGCGTACGCACCTTCGCGAGCCGCCAGTTGAGCCGATCCGCCAGCGGAACGAACAAGCTGGCCGCCCTTGCCCGGCTTCATTTCAATATTGTGAATTACGGTACCCACCGGGATGCTCTTCAACGACAGAGCATTGCCTGGCTTGATAGGCGCGTCTTCACCCGTGACGATCGGGGCTCCAACTGCAACACCCTTGGGCGCAATGATGTATCTGCGCTCGCCATCGGCAAACTTGACCAACGCAATATGGGCGCTGCGATTCGGGTCGTACTCAATACGCTCAACAACAGACGGAATACCGTCTTTGTCACGCTTGAAGTCGATGATCCGGTAGCGCTGCTTGTGGCCACCACCTTGATGGCGAACCGTAATTCGACCCGCATTGTTACGGCCGCCGGATTTCGATTTCTTGTCGACAAGCGCGCTGTGAGGCTTGCCCTTGTGCAGGCCCGGCGTCTTGACCGCTACCTGAAATCTGCGTCCTGCGGACGTCGGTTTTGATTTATGCAGTGACATAGTTCTTTACCGTTCTCGTCTTATTCGCCAGCGAGGAAGTCAATTTGACTGCCTTCGGCCAGCCTGACGTATGCTTTCTTCCAGCTAGCCCGCCGGCCACGTGTTGTACCGTGGCGCTTCTGCTTGCCCTGGTAATTGATAACCCTGACATTGTCGACCGAGACTTCGAACAGCAGCTCAACCGCCTGCTTGATCTCTTTCTTTGTCGCGTCAGTCCGTACCTTGAACACGACCTGGTTTTGCTCAGCCGCAATATGACTCTTCTCAGAAAGATGAGGACCTTCAAGCACGGTCAGAATTCTTTCCTTGTGTACTGCAGCACTCATGACAGCCGCTCCTCAACCAGCTTCAGCGCTGGCAGCGTGATGAGCACTTTCTCGAAACGCATCAGCACGACCGGGTCGATCGACGCGGCATCGCAGATTCCGACGTCCGGAAGATTGCGAGCCGACAAAAATACTTTCTCGTCAAATGCTTCGTTAACAATCAGGACGCTGTCGAGTTCCAGCTTCTTCAGCATGCCCGCAAGCTCTTTCGTTTTCGGCGCCTTCATCTCGATCGAATCCGTGATGACCAGGCGATCCTGGCGTACCAGCTCAGAGAACACTGACCGCAGCGCTGCCCGGTACATCTTCTTGTTGACCTTCTGGCTGTAGTCCCGTGGCTTAGCTGCAAACGTGCGACCACCACCAACCCAGATCGGACTGCGAATGGTGCCTGCGCGTGCGCGTCCGGTGCCTTTCTGGCGCCATGGCTTTGCACCACCACCCTGAACAGCAGAGCGATTCTTCTGCGCCTTGGTGCCGGCACGTCCGCCTGACAAAAACGCCGTTACCACCTGGTGAACCAGCGCCTCATTAAATTCTGCGCCGAATGCGCTATCTGCTACATCGACTGTGCCACTGCCCTGCGTCTTCAGCTTCATGATGCCGTCCTCGACTTAACCGCAGGCTGGACGACAACGCGACCGCCCTTGTGGCCCGGGACAGCGCCTTTGATCAGCAGCAAATTGCGTTCCTGGTCGACACGAACGACGACGAGGTTCTGCGCAGTACGGCGAACATTGCCCATATGACCGGCCATTTTCTTGCCTTTCCATACGCGGCCTGGTGTCTGGTTCTGGCCAATTGAACCAGGTGCGCGATGAGCAAGCGAGTTACCGTGCGTGGCATCCTGCATGTGGAAGTTGTGGCGCTTGATGGTGCCGGCGAAGCCTTTACCAATCGACGTGCCAATAACATCAACCTTCTGGCCTTCCGCAAAAAGATCGACCTTGATCTCCTGGCCTGGCTCGAACTCCCCCTCTTCCGGCTGATCATCAGCCCCGAGGCGAAATTCAGTGATTAGGTCGCCGGCTTCAACCTTCGCTTTAGCGAAGTGGCCGGCTTCAGATTTAGACACGCGGGACGCCTTGCGCTCACCCGCAGAAACCTGCAGGGCGCGATAGCCGTCATTCTCCACGGTCTTAACCTGTGTAATCCGGTTTGGCTGTGCCTCAATCACGGTCACCGGGATGGATACCCCGTCTTCCGTAAAGACACGTGTCATGCCGCACTTGCGGCCAACAAGACCCATTGTCATCTCAAAAACCTCACACCGACTTCGATTGGTCAGCGCACTCAAAAAATTCAGGTTTAACTATCTCTTTACTTTTCACCGCATCAACTTCGGTTGGTTGATGCTGTCTTTTCGAGCGTCTTTTAGACACACGAAAGGGCCAGCCATCGCCTGGAACATTTACCCTGTTCCGTGGCTTTTGGAGCTGACCCCAATCCGGTAAAACCGGCTGTCCGGGATTTGCCGAGTACGCCTTCGGTTTCCTGGCGACCTAACATTAAGCGCCACAGAGCTTTACGCTTTGTGACGCCGTTTTCCGAGCCTGGCCGATTCCCGGACCGGCCATGCCCTGTCGAGCCCGCTATTATAGCGCGGGTTTTCCGCCCCGCAACCCCCTAAGAAGCTGAATATCGGGCTTTTTTTCTCTGCCCCGGACGTTGGCTGATCGTAAATTGACTACCAGCCGCCAGGTTGCTATGACTTTTTCTTATTTTTCAATAATTTACGTTTTAACTCAGTTTGCCCTGAATTGCCACGTCCAATCCGCCCACCAGGTCCGACAAGCGGCTCAGGCTGGTGCGGATTGATCTTTAGCACACTACCGGAATGGTCAGTTCAACTTGATCTGAACGTCGACACCCGCAGGCAGCTCCAACTTCATCAGCGCGTCAACTGTCTTGTCCGTCGGATCCACGATATCCATCAGCCGCTTGTGCGTCCGGATTTCGTACTGATCGCGAGCGTCCTTGTTGACGTGCGGAGAAACAAGAATGGTAAAGCGTTCCATCTTCATCGGCAGCGGGATTGGACCCTTGACCGTAGCGCCTGTGCGCTTGGCGGTATCAACAATCTCGCGAGCCGAATTGTCGATCAATCGATGATCGAACGCTTTCAGCCTGATTCTAATATTTTGGTTTGTGGCCACGTCAATTTCCTAGTTAATTCTTTCAATTGGTACGGTGCGCGAAACTGTCGCAGACCGTACCAAACGATTGCGGGCTTCGCCCGCTCCTCACCTGGTTACTCGATAACCTTTGCTACGACGCCGGCGCCCACGGTACGACCACCTTCGCGAATAGCGAAACGCAGGCCGTCTTCCATAGCAATCGGCGCAATCAGGTCAACGACCATCTGCACGTTG
>JAHEFF010000083.1 GCA_024640315.1 Woeseiaceae bacterium | reverse complement strand
ACGCCCGATTGGCGATGCAATCAGGCGGATTCGGCTCGGTAACAATGGCCGGCACTACGAGAACGGCGCCAGCGCCAGGATCCAGATCACCGATGGTCCACTCGCCGGTGACGGGATCGTATGTTCCCGTGCTCGGAAACGCCGCCGTTCCCTGCGGAATTGCCATTTCCATCGGCAGCTGATCGATGATCACCACATCCGTGGCCGGATCGGCGCCGATGTTGTTGACCTGCACGGTAAACTCGACAGGCTCATTGACCATCGGAAAAGCGTTGTCGACAGACTTTTGCACCTCGATATCAGGGTCTGCCACGGCCAACGCCACGGGCATGCTGATCAAGGCGATAATGCTTATTATTGTTTTCATGTCGTTCTCCCAAATCACCGAATGTGATGATCAGGTTAGGAACAAGGTGAATCAGGGTCCTGAGGGTTAGCTGATGATTATCCTAGGGTTCGGTGACGAGACAATTAGCGCCGGATTGAGACGGAAGAAGCAGGCATTGCAACGAATGCGGTTACATCAGACAAGCAGTCTTTGAGACACGCCGCGCTCCGGTGGTAAATTGGGAAAATGGCCGGTAAAGATGACAAGTTCTGGTTCTATGCCAAACGGTACGGTTGGGGCTGGGGTCTGCCCGCCACCTGGCAGGGCTGGCTGGTCTTACTTCTTTATACAGGCCTCGTGGTTGCTACCGCTTGCTTCGTCCCCAGCGACGTCCGCCTTCCCGTGATTGTTGCGCTCTCCGTAATGCTGGTCGTTGTCGTTGTGTTCAAGGGGGAGAAACCGGCAAAGTGGCGTTGGGGCAAGGGCTAGAATGCACACTGGCAGCCCGTCGACCTCAATTTAGTCAAATGGCCACAGTCGGGCGTTAAGCGGTTATCACGCCGAACCCGCGCGTCTGCTTGAAATCGTCTGCAAAACTCGCAACGTCAGTCCCAATCCTGTAACCATCGCGGCTCGGCAAGGATAGCCAGCCGATCGTTGACTGGAAATAACCTGGGGTAGCTGCCCTCTCCTTTCACTGATCCATCCTTTATGCCATTCAGGCTCTTGTTGAGATCGTCCAGATCCGCTGACGTTAGAGTTGGAGCACCTGGTGGCTCGGCTCTGTGGGCGCCGAAAAAAGTCACGTTGTCGGGCAATAACGAAAGCAGTGATTCTGAGGTAGCCAGATAATCTCCCATGCGGGAGTTCGGCAGGAATGCATATAGCTCTCCGGGGTACAGGTAGTCGCCGGAAAACACGAGCCCGTTTTCTTCGTCCCAAAGCGAAACCGAGTCATACGTATGACCTGGCGTATGCAGAAGCATTAACGAACGATGACCAAGATCGATGCTCGCGCCAACCGGTAACCAGTGATCGATTTCCCAGGTCGGCGCCGTGAATCCTTCGAGAGCACCCAGGTGCTCGGATCGACCTAGCGTCAGGCGGTTGCCTTCCGCTCGGGCGCGAAGATACGGCAAGTCCACTACCGCTACTTCTTTAAACGAAATCGAGTTCCCTACATGGTCGTAGTGAAAGTGCGATGGCAAGAAAACGATGGGTTTCTCGGTTAGCGATTCGGCCACTCGCCGAATGTTACGTATTCCGGGTCCGGCGTCGAAAAGAAGGGCGCGACTATCACCAACAATAAGGTAGCTGAAGTTTTGCTGGGCATACCTGGGCTCGCCAATGGCGAACGTACGCGGCGCGACTTCCTGAATCGTGAAATAGTCATCGTGCCACCGGGCGACAGGACCTTCATCACCTTTTGCCAGGAGTGGTGGCGGTTCTCCCGATCCTGTCGCGGCCAGCCAATTGACCAGCAACACTCGCCGCTCCGCGAAGACCAACGCGAATAAAGAAATCAGAAGAACGAGAACAATCCACCGATAACGCATTTCAATGCTCCACCCTGGTAACAAACAACTGATAACGCCTGCCCCTGGGCGAAAGCAGCGTAAATCGTGGCTAATAGTTTATACCGAAAGCAATACTGTCTTGCGAAACGCCTTTTCTCTACTAGGCTTGGTGGATAGAGGCGGCAATTGATCGCCTCTCCCAAAAAACAATAATGAGGAGGTCCTACATGACCACACTGATAAATCGAAACACAGTTTCATCGCTGGGGGCGGTCTGTCTCTGCTTGTTCGCCTCAATGGCCTGGGCTGACGACGTCGACGACGTGCTGGCGTTCATCGATCGCTACGCTGCGCTTGAAGGCGACCTTGAAAAGCAAGCCTCGCTGATTCGCGACGACCGCGTAATGATTGCCGGCAGCGCGCGCCAAACCAATCAGAAAGAGAACATGACTGTCCAGATGGCACAACGCGACGCAAACCATGCACTCTTTGGTGGTGCTGCAAAATGGATATTGAGAACCGAGTCACCCGAAGTGCGGGTGTACGGTGATACAGCCGTCGCAAGTTACGTTCGTCTGACGAACATTTTTCCGCCAGGCGTCGCGCCAATCAACAACGCGCCTCTTTGGGTTACGCTGGTGCTTGTAAAGGAACGCGGTAACTGGGGTATCGCGCACACCCACATTTCGCCGATCGGAAACTGAGGCTTGTCACTGCGGCCGGCAAGTGCCGGCTGCAGTGTTCTCTCAGTACTCTGCGAGTATCTCCTCAACCTGGACATATTACGGCGCTTTTCATAAACCCTGCGACAATGGCAGCTGCATGTACCAGCCCGAGAACGATTCCCACGCCGGCGTCATCACACCGAAAAACATTGGCAGCTGAAGCGCCACGAGCACAAACAGCATTGGCAGGAATACGTCTTTGCGGTTTGACGATTTCCAGTCCCAGGCGACCAATGCAACAAGAATCAGGTCGGTCAGTGCGAACGTGTATAGCTGGGCGTTGCTCGCATACTCGGCCCCCAGGAAGTTGAACATCAGTACACGGGCAAAAATCGGATCAAGCAACGGTAACGCGGTGCATACCATGTAGCGAGCATGCACATCCGGCCTTTTCCGATTCTTGATCGCCAGTGAATAGAACACGACAAACTGGATCAGAATCGTTAGCTGCAGCATCAACACATACTTGCCTTCCAGTGTCAGCCCGCGGGCATTCAGTTGAAAGTTGGCCAGCATAATGGTCGATATGGCAATGACGGGAACCAGCACGTACGACAATTTGCCGATTGCCCGATGCAAATCGCGTTTGTTTTTCCGTATCAGAAACGACTGAGCGATCAACATGAAGCACCAGCCGAACATCGCCAGCCCGTGAACGTGATCCAGGCTCGATATCGGCCGGATGATCTGCACAAAATAGGTTTGCCAGAATCCCCACACGGCAAACGCCGGGATAAGCAAGAAGAAGTAGAAGCTGTTATTCGATAATGATCTTGTTACGCGCATGCCGGCACCTCATTATTTTTTTTATACCAGTACCTTGTTTTCGTGTAGTCGATCCGTTCTAGGCCACGCTCTCATGCCAGGCGGCCAACACCTGTTTTTCCCGGTCTGGTTTTATGCCAATCTTCAGTTCCGCTTGTTCTTCCGCCGGCCGCGTTCGATGCCAGGCAAGCGTATCTGCCGCGGTCACGGCCAATGGACGAAAAGTCAGGCCGGATTTCATCGCGAAGCTATTGTCCACAGACGACATCGGGTCGCCGGGAATCCAGATCGGCATGTCAGAATACGACTCTACCTTGTGCTGCCGCAAGAACGAGACGGGCACCCAGGTGAATTTGACTTGGCTGGAGGTTACGGCCCGAATCCCATGTACCATTTCCGCCATCGATAATGGCGAGCCGATGCCGACGCCGTTGAAGATGCCATACGTGGAGTCTTCCACAAGGCGCACGATCCATTCAGTCAGGTCCCTGGCATCAATGATCTGCACCGGATCCGATCCATCGCCGGGTGCAAGCACTTCGCCACCCTGATCAATACGCGCAGGCCAGTAGGTGAATCGATCGCTCGGATCGCCCGGACCAACGATAAAGCCGGGCCGGACAATAGTTGTGCGGCCGGGGAACGCAGATTCGACAATCTGCTCGGACATGGCCTTGGTTGGACCGTAGGCCAGTTCCTCGCCCATCTGAAAGCCATCCGGTGGCTGCGCCAAAGGGCTGTTAATCGTTATTGGCGGCTGCGTCCAGGGTGTATCGACGTATTCGTAGCCCGTCGCTTCGCCCGCGTACGCAGATATCGTCGACACAAACATATAGTGCTCAGTCTTGTCCCTGAGCAAATCCGTGGTCAGCTTTACCCAGCGATAGTCGCGCGCGTTATTGTCCAGCACAGCATCCCAGGTGCGTCCCCTTAGCGAATTCAGGTCGCCGGATCGATCTCCAACAAGGTGCTCGACGCCTGGAATATCGGACCGTGACCTGCCACGAGTGAAAATGGTGACCTCGTGTCCACGTTCCACCGCATAGCGAACCATTGGTGGACCAATAAAACCCGTACCACCCAGGATCAGGAGTTTGCGGGGATTCGGTTTCACGGGAGACACAGCGGACTGTGCCATTGAGAATCGCGGCGCGGCGCCCAGCGCCATGCCAGCTGTAGCTGCACCTGCCCCGGTCAGGAAGTCACGTCTTTTCATTATTGTTCTCCGGCTTTTACTGATAATAGCAGCCCGGGGATCAGTGGGCTCCCCGTCTGGCTGGCGCAGCAGTTTGTCAGGCCGCTTTCACAAGCACTGTGGCATGATGGATCGACAGAGGGAGAGTCCATGTCACAAGATCGCAATCGAACGCTGGGTTTCTGGCGTTGCTGGGCGCTGGTGGTCGGCGGCGCGATCGGTTCCGCAGTCTTCATCATGCCGTCACTCGTGGCACCTTACGGTGGTTATGGCCTGCTGAGCTGGGCCGCCGCTGCAGGTGGCGCCCTTTTCGTTGCGATGATGTTTGCGAACCTGTCACGTCACGTGACCAGGGCTGGCGGTCCCTACGCTTACGCCCATGCCGCTTTCGGTGATTTCGGTGGCTTTCTCGTCGCCTGGGGATTCTGGATATCGCTTTGGACCGCGTGCGCTGGAATTGCCATTGCGTTCATCGGCTACGCCGGTGCGCTCATCCCGGCCATAGATCAAAGCCCGGCATTGGGTATAGTCTCCGGCCTGCTGCTGATCTGGATACTGGTCGGCGTGAACATCGCTGGCGTTCGCGAATCCGGCATCCTCAGCCTGGCCACCACGATTCTGAAACTCATACCCCTGATCGTTATCGGCAGCGTGGGACTCCTGTTTGTCGACGTCGAAACATTGCCGCTTATGAACCCGGGAACCGGCAACTCGGCCGTATTGTTTGCATCGGCGTTCGCGATCACATTCTGGACGTTTGTGGGTATTGAAGCAGCAACGGTTCCGTCCGAAGACGTTGTTGATCCGGAAAAGACGATTCCAAGGGCGCTTGTCATCGGGACGCTGACGATAGGCGCCGTATACCTGCTTGTGGGATTTGCGGTCATGGGAATGATACCCGCCGAGCAACTGGCACAGTCGGCGTCACCGCTTGCGGATGCCGGTATCCATATGGCGGGCGCATGGGCCGGAATTGCGGTGTCCATCGGAGCACTCATATCGATAATTGGCGCATTCAACGTGACACTCCTTGCTGCCGGCCAAACTGCAATGGCCGCCTCACGCGATCGCGTGTTTCCCAAGATCTTCGAAAAAATGTCTAAGCGAGACACACCGACCACGTCTTTCGTCATCGTTGGTATTCTTTCCAGCGCTTTATTGGTCATGAGCCAGACAAGGGGGCTGGTGGGCGCTTACACCTTCGTCGTTCTGATCTCCACACTGACGATCATCATTCCGTATGCATTTTCTTCAATGGCCGGCCTGCTGCTGGGTCTGCACGATGAGGCAATTTCACCGACACGCCGACGTAACGAGGCGATCACCTCAATCATCGCTTTCCTGATCTGCATGTGGGTCATCGCAACGGCCGGCGAAGAGTCCGCCTACTGGACCTTGATTTTGATTTTTGCCGGCGTTCCGGTCTATGTCGCGGTGACGCGCAGCTACAGCATTGAAGATGGCGTTATCCGCGATGAAAAGGAGTAACTGCGCGAACTGAATTAGTGTTCGTGTCCCAGCTGGTGTTCGCGCCGATGGTGATCGTTTGCCGCAATCTCTTCTTTTTCTTTGGTCAACTCCTGCAACCCGGCGAAACCCTTTTCGACAACAAGACCTTCCAGCGCAACCAGCCAGTGATCGTAGTAGTGAACACCGGTATCGTATTCGCCGCGTTCTTCTGCTTCCTTGATGACTGCGCCCAATCTTTCGGCCCACTCCTCTCTCGACACCTTTTGTGAATCGATGAGTCCGGCAACGACCGCGAATGCCTGCGCCTGCCAGGGTTCCGCGAATACCGGGCCATCATCGTCGCGCGGCAGCAGCGGCAGTTCAGCGAGCAGCGAGCTGCCTTGTTCTGTAGCGGACATCAATTTGCCGGCTCGATGTGAAACTCGGTGAGTTCGGCGAAGATTCGGTCGTTCTTATGGCCGCGTTCGCCCCATAGCTCGCGAGCAGTGAACATCACCGTATAGAGATGCTGTGGGCCAGGATGCCGGTTTTCCGGCAACTCATCTTCAAGAATATGTACGCCGTGATGCTTGTGAATCACGCCACGGTGACCCCGCAGATAACGCGGCTGGCGCGTATGCCAGGTCGGATGTTCATTCGTCACCACCACGTCATCGCCGATCGCATAACCCGGTTCGGTGGTCGCGGGCACTTCGTAAGAAGTGTCGCCCGTTAGAAATGCGGTGACATCCGCTGGCCCGGCCGGCACGAAGCTTCCCAGACCAGGCATGTTGACCGGACCTTCGGGGTCATCGAGCTCTTCTCTGCTGACGAGGCCGCCGGCGATCAGTGCGTTCTCCTGTGCCTGCAGCCACTTCGCATAGTAAGGCATGCTGATATAGAGCTCTGGCGAGAGTCTCTCGATATGCGCACGCGACATGCCGTCCGTGTAGCCCGGAATTGCCTTCGCCCACAATGCCAGTGCGAAACCCCAGACCTGGCGCTCCCAGTCTTCTTTGAGCGGAAAGCCCTGGTCTCTTTCCTTGAGCGTAAAGCCGTCCATTCCGCCGAGATCATGAATTGTGTTCATTGTTCGCAGCCTTAAGCAGGTGGATTGAGTTTTTCCGCGCCCACCATGGAATCGCGAGTAACCAGTTCGGCAAGCTGGTCAACAGACATGCCGTCGGTATTGGGTGGCCGCTCGGGTATAACCAGGTAACGAACTTCCGCCGTGCTATCCCAAACGCGAACTTCGACATCGTCGTCCAGCTCGAGACCAAATTTCTTCAGTACACCTCGCGGATCAATCACTGATTGGGCGCGATATGCGGTGTCCTTGTACCACGTTGGCGGTAATCCGAGTAATGGCCATGGATAACAGGAGCAAAGCGTGCAGACCACCAGGTTATGCACCTTGTCTGTGTTTTCGACAGCCACCAGGTCCGTGCCCTCGACCCCGGTCAACTTGTCCTCTCGCGCCACCGCACGGGCATCCGCCAGCAGGCGTTGCCGGTAATCGGGATCAACCCAGCTCCTTGCCACCACACGCGCACCGATGTGCGGCCCGACCTTGGTTTCGTAAAGGTCAACGACAGCATCCATCGCCGCCGGATCGACGAGGTTCTTGCGGGTAAGAACGGAAACAAGCGCCTTGGTACGCAACGTGTAATCTGATTGCTCGTGGTCTTCCATGTCGTGTGTATGGCCAGAGGGCGCTGCTGACCCGGCAACCACTGTGGTCGCCGCTACAGATGACTTCTTGATGAAGTCACGCCGTGAAACCTTGTCTTCCGCCA
>JAHEFF010000040.1 GCA_024640315.1 Woeseiaceae bacterium | reverse complement strand
TTTGCTAATCCCTGAATCGCTTCCTTCAGATCCGATTATGCCTGTTACTCGGCGCTGGAATCCGCTGTCGCCTGCGCATCACCACCGGTCGGCGTCCCGGGCATTACGACTGCAGACCCTGCCGACACGAATTTTGGCGATAAGCGTGTAGCCGCCGATGATTTCGGGCGTTCCTGGAATCTGAACACGAAGAGCGCTAAACCGTATGCGCAGCAGAACCAACCGATGATCATGTAAGCAAAAGCCAGCGAAAACTCGAAGCCAAGATACAGTCCCGCTGCGTTGAACAGCAGGCCCAGCAAGAACCACACCATCGGAATTCTTTCAAAGACAATTTCAAACATCTTCATGACTTGCCTCGCTGGTCGAATATGATCTTTTCAGACCAGAATATGCGCGCATTGCGGCGCCAACTATGTGGTGCCATTCACAAAATCCGGGCTCGTCGTACCCGTTCAATGTGTGAACCGAGACCCAATTCACATTATGTTGCACTCTGACTCATGACCAACTCGCCTGACGCCGGCAGACCGTTGGTCAAAGTGACTTAAATGGTTGCTCCATATCGCAACCAGACGTTACTCAACAATCTGCACCGTTGCAGTAGAGAGCGACAAACAGCTCGGAATAAATCCGCCAAACATTGTCGGTTTTTCTCCACGCTGCAGTGTACTCACCGCCACTTTCCAGCTTTCCGTTATGAGTTGTCCTCGTGCCAACCCAGGTGCCACTTTCGATAGCCAGCGGGTAGGCCTCGCTGAGCGTTATTTTCTCCGGCGTCCGCACATATACGACATCCGGATACTCGGCAAAATGTGCCGCAAAACTCCTGCCGTGCTCTTCACGACTGCGTTCAATCACGCCCGTACTGATCGTGATCACGTAGTCCTCGTCCAGGAAAGACTGAATGGCTTCGACGTCATGTCGGGCAATAGCCTCATTGGAAGTCGCCCGTTGCGCTCGTATTGCCTCCGCACCATCCTCCGCGTAGACCATCACCGCAGTCAGGCCAGCCACCAAAAATGCTGCTTTCAAACAGCGCTTTTTCATTGTGATTCTCCCTTCTGATTCAACAATCAGGAGCGCTCAAACTCACGCCAAAGGCGTTCCAGCAACTCGCCTGCGGTTGGCAGATCGTTTACTTGACCAACACCCTGTCCCGCGTACATTGCCATCTCCTCCAATGCACCTTCGTGTCCCTGCATTGGGGGCACCGTTTCGTATCGCATCGCTTTACCGTAGACAGGATGTTCTGCCACCACGTCGTCTTCTTTGGGTTTGCTCCCCGTATCCGGGCATCCCTCTGCTTCCCAATCGAGGAATGTTGAGTTTCTCAAAACCCTGTGCGCGGCATTCCAGTCCCGGTTGAAGCAAATGGTATAGACGGTGCTGTCTTCGTTCGCTTCTACCAGACTGTTCTTATAAACGTCGTGAGCATCGCTTTCCTTTGTCGCCATGAAGCGGGTGCCGAGAACCGCACCCGAGGCGCCCGACTCTATTGCAAGCCTTAAGTCCTGACCTGTTGAAATCCCGCCGGCCACGAGTACCGGCGTTCCCCCTGCCAAACGCAGCACGTCCTGCAGCGTATCGGCCAATGGCAAGGTTGCCTGAACATGACCGCCCGCCTCCAGTCCCTGGCAAATCAGGAAATCGGGATCCAGTTGCATCGCTTTTTCGGCATTCAGCTTGCTTGAAACCTGAATACCTAATCGCGCACCGGCATTACGAACTTTTGCCACAATATATTTTTTCGGTATGCCCCAGGAAAACTGAATGATCGGGCATCCCGCCTCCAGCGCCCTGTCCAATGACTTCGGCTCGAAATGCAGGACATAATTTGCGTAGTAATTTCCTTCGGTTGCTTCATTCATTCGGGTGACGACGTCAAAGGTCTGCTCTGGCGTATCCCAGGTCAGCGACACCGCGCCCATTGCGCCACTATTGGCAACTGCAACCGCCAGGGCTTCTCCACCCGGAGCGCCCTGGAAGATCGGATACTTCAACCCGAACCGGGTTAGCATCTCCTGGCTATTTGCATTCAATGTACGGCCTTCCTTTGTCCGGCTATCCACCGGCTGTTGTCCAAGGGTTGAAATCGGGGTGCCGGCCAGACCAAGACTCAGGACGGCGCTCTGACGCATAAACTTTCTTCTCGACATACCATCGTCATCGATTGGACTCATACCTTTCCCCGGGTCCGTTTTGGGTCACTGTCTGCCCTTTTGACTCATATTAGCCGATTGGCTGCTATCGTCGGTAATGGACACCCAAATCGCCAGGCTTGTCGGGTTTCAAGGGACAGCAAACCAATGACTCTCACAAGGGATCTTACGTATACTGCCGAGACGCAGAGTTCATGCCGCACGCTGCCACGGGGGAGGTCTATCGGTATGACATACATCCAGCGGCTCTCATACATCGCCGCAATTCTTGTCGCCGGTAGCATTGTCGATGCCCGGGCCGGACAAACGACTGTTGACACCTCTGTTGACCAGGAACGCATGCGCGTCGAAGGCCAGGCCGAAAAAAAATATACCTTCAAACTCGAGGCGACCCGGCACAAGCTCTATTGTCAGGCGCGCGTGTCACTGGAATTCATGCAACGAAACGCTGTGGCTAAAGTCACCGGAATGATCGAGAATGACGACTGTGGGGCATCGAGTGGCGACTATGCGATATCTGTTCGCTATCGGGGCGAGGATGGGGAAGTGCACGACGTCGAGCACCTGGAACGGTGGCGGCGCGACAATGACCATGCCTTCACTTTCGAGCATGAGTATCAGGTTGGCGACAATGTAGACCTCATCAGGGTCCGCGCAAGAAAAGTCCAGTGCGTTTGCGCTGAAATACCGGCTGCGGCCGAAGATGAATTAAAAGAAGGGGGAGAATGAATGACTAATCTGACGAGACGACAAATCTTGCTTGGCGGCAGCGCGATTGCAGTCGCCGGGTTTATTCCCGGCATTCCGCGGACTCCGTTAACACCGTCAATGAAGCTGATGCAAAGCACGCTGGCCGCAGACATCCCGCGACCCGATTATATGATTCGACTGAGCGCCAATGAGAACCCCTACGGCCCCTCAAGAGTAGCGCTCAAAGCGATCAATGCGAATATGCATCTCACGAATCGCTACAGCGGCGACCCTGGCCCGCTGATCAAAGTGGTTGCCGATATCAATGGCGTCTCAACCGACAATATGCTGGTCGGCACCGGATCGAGTGAAATTCTGAATGTGGCTGGCATGCTTGCGAGCAGGAACAACGGTTCAATTGTCTGCGTCGACCCGACGTACCAGAGCCTGCTGCGATATGCGGAACGATCAGGTGCGGAAATTATTCGCATACCGGTCAACGAAAGCCTGAACGCCGACCTGGACGCAATGCGCGCCGCCGTTCGCAACGATACCGACATGGTCTATCTTGTTAACCCCAACAACCCGATTCCGTCAATTATCGAAAAGAATGCAATGCGCGAATTCGTTCTTGAAATGTCACAGGATCGCCTGGTCTTCATTGACGAGGCATACCACGAATATGTCGATAATCCGGATTACGAGTCGATGATTGGCTTGATTGCCGAGGGTCACAATAACATTATCGTTTCGAGAACCGCCTCCAAGATTCATGGGCTTGCAGGAATGCGAATCGGATTTGGTTTCGCGCATCCGGATCTCGCGTCCCGAATGGATGGCGTCAAAACAGGTGAGACACACGTGCTTGCCATCGAGGCGGCATATGCGAGCTATCAGGATCAGGAATTCCAGGATTTTGCAATTCGAAAGAATAAAGAGTCACGCAAAATTGTAGAGGACATGTGTGAAGAACTCGGTCTGCGCTACGTGAAATCGAATACGAACTTCACCTTCATCCAGACGGGCATGGAGAACAAGGCAGTTCAGGAAAAGATGCGCGAATACGGGATTTTGACCGGCAGAGACTTTCCTCCGTATCACACATCCTGGACGCGAATAAGCATGTCAAAACCTGAAGAGATGGATTACTTTGTTCAGGTTTACAAAAGCCTGTTTGCATAAAAGGAAGCGAGTGCCGCCGAGTCGAAATCACTCAACTCAACGACACCCGCTTTACAATGCCCGGTTAGGGACTTTTGCCCTGGATTAGTGGCTTGATCTGCGGACTATCCTTGGTGGATATCGGTCAATGTAGCGTTGTTTACTTTCGCTACCGCCCGGTCCAGCGTCTCCCGATAGCAGCGCTGTTGCTGCGAAACAGCCCGGATGCTACCGGCAGTCTTGATCGATTCCACGCCGCAGACGCGCTTTGAAGCCTGTTGCAGCCTTCGGTACAACACATGTGCACCGTCATCTTTCTCAACATTCAAATCCGAATAAGTAACCTTTTCAGCACGGCCTTTCAGTTCATCAGCAGATGTAATAGCTGGTAGGCTGAAAGCAATTACTGCGACGGTTGCGACAACACCTTTTGCAAGTTTCGACTCTTTCATAGTTCCCTCTCTCAAGATTATAGACACGAATTGTTTTTACCTACTTGATGAGACGCCAACCTTCTCATCCGGAAAAGACCCATCGAGCTTAAAAAAAGTTCTATCCCGTTTACTACTCTTATGCAGTTAACAAAAATAAGGTTACAAACAAGTTTCACTTTATTTTCACTACATAACCGATCTGACCACACAACATGTTTGTTTATTTCAAATCAGTTTGTTGTATTGATGCGCCTGATAACGAAATGGTTGCAATGAATTACCAAAACTTTTGGTTATATCGAAAAAACGACATCGGATTTTGTTTTGATAACACCGCGTTGGCGGCGAGAGGGGCACTTCAGGAAAGCAACGTGGGCTTTCTGTGAGTCAATACGCTATCAGCGTATTTCCTGTAGCGGGCTCGATTTCGGCGAAGTTCGGCCCTTCGAATCTGACAGGCACAGATTCCAGCCGCAGGCCGCGATTGACCATCACGGCGAAATGGAGATGCGGGCCGCTCGAAAATCCCGTATTGCCCGAATCTGCAATGTACTCACCCCGCTCG
The DNA here is from genome assembly GCA_024640315.1 of Woeseiaceae bacterium. Taxonomy (GTDB): domain Bacteria; phylum Pseudomonadota; class Gammaproteobacteria; order Steroidobacterales; family Woeseiaceae; genus SZUA-117. The sequence goes on along the minus strand of JAHEFF010000040.1, from coordinate 23,350 downwards.
ACCCGGTCGCCGGGGCGGACTCTTATCGAATTCCAGTTGAGATGGGCATAGACCGCATGCGATCCATCGTTATGCATGATGCGCACGATATTCGCCGCCGCCGCATCCTGCTCCGGATCTGTCCCACCGCGGAAATTGGTACTCGCAACCTCAAACACTGTGCCAGCTCGCGCCGCATAGATGTCGGTGCCGATTGGCATGGCAATGTCCACGGCATAGTAGCTGTCCGGGGTTGTGTGGGTTGCGCCGACAGGGAATGTTTGTGATATCGGATACTCCGTGGCAACCGCGAATGGCGCCCGATAAGGCTGATCTGGTGTATGAACTGCTCGGGGATCACCGGGGAGCCAGATGTATCGGTAGTCAGCTGCCGGCACGATATTGTTCTCAAGCGCTGCCAACTCCAGCATGGTCTGCGTGCTTTCAGGATCAATGATCCACCGCATTGCCTGATTCGGCAGCGGGTACTCCAGGTTCCTTAGCGCATCCAGCGCCAGTACCACCTCGACGGGAACCGCGTAGCCGTTTCTCGCTGTGAAGCGGAGTCTACCCTCTACAATGCGCGTTGAAACCTCGACAGAGGGCGGCACGGGACCGGTAGAAAGATCAAGAATTTCAACAACTTGCTCCTCCGGTGGCGGGCGATCTGAGAAGCTCCAGTTACCGTCTTCGTCCTGATACTTGTACATCGACTGCGCGCAGGCGCCGCCACCGACAAATACGACAGGCAAGAGCGCAATAAGGGGAACCATTCTGCCGGCGACGTTCTCAAAGAGGCTCAGGCCAATTCGAGGCAAGGCAAACAGTGTCGAAGAAATGGAGTGTACACACGAGTACATGAGCATTCCGCGACGGCATTTAACGCCGCATCGGATCGCATGAGTCTTTTTGTGGACGCCGCTAGCCAATGGACTCCCTGACCCAGCCACTTTCAGTATGGCGAATCTCGTACGCGGGCCAGTACTGATTGTCGAGCTTGAGCGTGATGACCTGTACTGCGCCATTCCAGCTGACCGTCTTCACGCGAACGGACGCCTGATCCTCTTTGTCGCTGACGACGTTCAGGAATGATTGCAAATCCGGTGTCTCGATATCATCAACGGCGACGATACGGCGACCAGCCCATAGCCCGTAACGCGTCGCGGGCGATCCGTAACTGAAAAATGCGATGTAAACACCGGTAGGTTCGATACCGCGCTGCGCCGACATCGGGCGATGCGGGTCCTGCAAAAGCGCACCCGCCCACGCAACGGCACGGCTTATTCCTTCACCATTTAATGCAACGGTTTGAATATCAAATTCAAGTGCTTCACCGTCACGCCAAATCGTCACCTCGACGCCTGGTTTCTGTACTGCCCGCTCCAGCTCGCGGAAAGTCGTCACCAGTTCGCCGTCGATGGCGAGAATCATGTCTCCATTCTTCAGCAAATCCGCCGCGGGTGACCCTGCAACGAGTCTCGACACCGACAATGCCCTGCGACCAGACGGATTGTGAGCCTCGAGCTTGTCGAGCCATTCCTCGTCCAGTCCGAGTTTCCGGGCAGCGAATAGTGGTGTGTATCCGAGTTCCGCTTCAAGCGAATAAACCGAATTTTTTGAGCGCACGACATCAACAAACTCGCTAACGAGCTCTGCTGATATGCCCCGGTTGACCTGGCCATTTTCGCCGCCAGCCTGGTAGGCAAAGCTCACCCACTTGGCGACCACTTCTCCGCGCCTGTTGACGATAACGCCATCAATGTCGCCCGGCGCATTGACCAGCGAAATGCCCTCGAGGTTGGTATCCCTGAAACGCATCGTCCGCGACAAAGGAAGGAGCATCGGGTCTACAGACGCAACCGTGCTCTGCTGATGAACAATCTGGTGATCGCCTTTCAGGCCAATGACCCAGACATTGTCCCCGGCCTCCAGCGTCTCTTTTGAGAACCTGGCTGCCTTGACCGGCGTACCGGCGATGAGAGCAGGGTCGTAAGAAACAACGGCGAGGTTATGCAAAGGATGAATATATTCGACGTGGCCATTGACCTGCAGTGAGCCTGCGAACGTAATGGTTACATCGCCCATGGCGACCGGAACCGTATTGCGATCAACGACGACCAGGCCGAGCTTCGTATCGACGATCAATCCCGTCCCGTAGTAATGACGCTCCGCGACACCGGACACGGTATAGGGCAGATCAAAGGTCACCATGACCAGTGATGGGGTAATCGTGTTAACCCGCGAATCGCCGTTTCGACTGAATTGCGTGCTGCCGGGTTCCGGCCTGGATGGCTCCGGTCCTGCCTCAAGATCTTCGCATGGCCAGATACCGGTGGCATCGTCACGTTTACAGTGCTGCGCCGGAAACCAGGTCCGATCCATTTCAACTGAGCGAACGACGCTGTTGCGCGGATCCTCGATCGTCGTATAACGAAACGTCGCGCGATCACCATCAGCCAGCTTCGCAAGCTGTGCTTTGAGATCTTCGATATTAACCACCCGTTCGCCAGCCACCTCGATGATTACGGCACCGCGCGGAATGGCTGCACGCGAGAATATGTAGCCCGGATTCGCGACATACACACCCTCAATGGACTGGTTGTAATGCCGCGCCTGCTGGTACGAAAGGTTGTTGACCACGGCGTCGCCAAATTCCAGGAATTCAGCCGGCGAGATCTTGTGCAGATCCGTTACGCTGATCTCTTCCTTGATGGATTGCCCGCCACGCACGACTTCGACAGTAATCGATTGACCGACTTTGCCATCGAGTACTGCAGCCAGCGGCACGAACTCGGTTGTCAGCGCATCGTCAATTCGGACCAGGATATCGCCCGGTTGGAGTTTTCCGTCAGCCGGCGAATCGGGAATAACCTGAGACACGGTCAGCATGCCGGTCTGCTCGGGAAATGTTGCTCGAATCAGCGCCTCCGTGTCCTCTTGCAGCCCCAGACGACGCAATTCATCAAAAGCATTGCGTTCGAATACCGTTTGGAGTGTGCCGCGGGTAATCGGCTCACCCTTTTGAATCAGGTTCAGTGCACGTTCAATCCGGTTCAGCGGCAAAAAGAAACTGCTGGCTGCACTGTTGGCACCGCCCGCATTGAGGGCGACCACTTCGCCCTCGATATTTATCACTGGCGAACCCGATGAACCGCCTGAAGTGCCGGACGCTGCCTGAAAATAGAAGGTGTTGAAGTCGTTGTATTTGCCGCGACCGTAGTCCGGTGCCTTGCGGTCGAGGCGCGCGATTGTTCCGGCGAGAATCGACAACTGTTCACCTGCGTCATTACCGATAACCCGGATTTCGCGGCCGATACTCGCTCCACCCGGCATTAGTGGCAGTTCCGTCGGCTGGATATAGACCAGGTCGGCCGGATCGTACTTGAAAAAGCCAAAATCATGGACAGGATCACGGTAGATCGGTGTCAGCCGCACTTCCTCGTTGTTCAGGAAGATTGCCTCGGCAACCACGGGGCCCGGCGTGACCACATGACGGTTGGTCAGAATGATGCCACGCTTGGCATCAACAACAAATCCGGTCGCCTGACTGGATGTATTCCACTCGGTGTCGAAGGCACGGGTACTGTCGACCCGGATAGAAACCACGCCGCTGGAAATCCGTTCCAGCGTTCCGGCCCATTCGGGTTCCTCGGCTGAGACCTGCGAACCGATGAACAGGGCGGTGAGTAGAGTGAAGCTATGTTTGATCTGCATATAGGATTCCGTATTCCATGGCGGCTTGGATTTGTTTCATCGAACATTCCGACTGACAGGCGACGCCGCGGTTCCCCCATAAACGGATATGTTGGGAGAACAGGCGATTATGCCGGATTTTCCGGAAATTACTTTGCGCCATCGCGCAAAAACATCGCATTCCGGGTTTGCGATAACGTCCGTGAGAATCGTTCAATAAATGTCAGTTCGCACGCACCGAACGCGACCTTCAGGATGCCTCGGGTGAACCGGGACGCCAGGCCAGGTCAAGCTGCCTGGCAGCCTTGACATCGTCCAGCCGCCGAACCGGGGTCGTGTAGGGAGCCCCCTTCACCTTTTCTGCGTCCACTTTGGCCTCTTCCCTGATTTCGACCATCGCTTCGACAAATCGATCCACGGTTTCTTTGGTCTCCGATTCCGTCGGTTCTATCAGCAGGCACTCCGGGACCAACAACGGGAAATAGGTTGTCGGCGCGTGGAATCCCTTGTCGAGCAAGGCTTTGGCAAAATCCATAGCATTAACGTGCAGCGTCCTGGCTTCATTTTTGAGCGTAATGATGAACTCGTGACTCGCACGCCGTGTGGGAAAAGCAATCTCGAAGCCCACATCTTTCAGGCGTTTTTCGAGATAATTCGCGTTCAGTGTCGCGAATTCGGCAATGCGCTTCATGCCGTCTTTGCCGACCAGCCGCATATAGACGTAGGCGCGTAGCAACACGCCAGCGTTACCCATGAAGCCCGACAGGTGACCGATGCTCTGCGGGATTTCTTCTTCGGTAAGCCAGTGGAATCGGCCTTTCCCGTCTTCCTCCGTCTTGCCAACGACAGGCACCGGCAGGAACGGTTTGAGCCGCTCGCCGACACCAACGGCGCCGGAGCCCGGCCCGCCGCCACCATGTGGCGTCGAAAACGTCTTGTGCAAATTCAGGTGGATCACGTCAAAACCCATGTCGCCGGGTCGCACCTTGCCGAGTATGGCGTTCAGATTTGCACCGTCGTAATACAACAGGCCTCCGGCATCATGAACGATCTTCTCGATTTGCATGATGTTGCGTTCAAAAATTCCGAGCGTCGACGGGTTTGTCAGCATAATGCCGGCTGTATTGGGACCGACGGCCGCTTTCAGCGCTTGCAGATCAACATCACCATCGGCATCGGTCGGGATCTCGATCGCCTTGCAGCCACACATAGTCGCCGTCGCCGGATTGGTCCCGTGCGCAGCATCCGGAACGATAATCTCGTCGCGCTCGGCGTGTCCGTTGGCGAGATGATAGGCACGAATCATCGCCACACCTGCCAGTTCGCCCTGTGCGCCGGCCATCGGAGTCAGCGAAACCGCTTTCATGCCAGTGACCGACATCAGCATTTCCTGCAATTCATACATGCAGGACATAAACCCCTGGCCGTGAGTCTCCGGACCCAGCGGATGCCGGCCGGCAAATCCCGGCAACAACGCCATCGAGTTACAAACTCGCGGGTTGTACTTCATCGTGCAAGAGCCGAGCGGATAGAAGTGGGTGTCGATGGAGAAATTTTCCTGCGACAGACGTGTGTAGTGACGCACCACCTGCAGCTCCGATACTTCCGGCAATATCGGTTTGTCCTCACGCCGGAACTCTGCCGGGATATCGCCGCAATTCTCGCCGAGCGGCGCTTGCGCGTACGCGCGACGCCCTGGCCTTGACCGTTCAAATATCAGCTGTTCGCCCATGCTGGTGCCTCAAATGTCCACGTCAAGTGGGTTGATATCAATGCCAAGCGCTTTATACGCGGCGATGTAATCCGGCTCATGGCCAAGATCCGGGATCTGTTCGCGGTGCACGACCGTGTTGTTTTCATCCAGTACGACAACCGCTCTCGAAAACATTCCGGCAAGTGGACCTTCTTCAATCAGCACGCCATAGTTTTCGCCAAATCCCGCATGGCGAATTGCCGACAGGCCAATGACGTTTTGCAGATCGTGTTCTTTTTGAAATCGCGCATGCGCGAACGGTAAATCATAGGACACCATCAGCATCGCAACGTCACCGTGATCTTTGGCAAGAATGTCAAACACAACGACCGATTTTGCGCAAACCGGCGTATCGATGCTCGGGAAGATATTAAGAACCTTTCGAACGCCCATGAAATTTGCGAGCGATACATCCTGAAGCTTCGTATTGACAAGCGACACATCCGGCGCCCGGCTGCCGACAGCCGGCAATTCGCCATGTGTTCGATAGCTCGTCCCTTCGAAAACGATTTCGTGCATCTTTAGTGATTCCTCTTACGTGCCCAGGACGTCGCGCAAGGCACCGGCATATGCCTCGAGATCTTCGTCGGTTTTAGTCTCGGTGGCGCAAACGAGCAACGCGTTGCCAAGTTCGGGGAAGCTCTTCGACAAATCATGCCCGCCGAGTACGCCGCGCTCAGCCAGTGCCTCCAGCACCGGGCCGACCGGACGATCCAGGCGCACCACTGCTTCATGAAAATGTGGTGCCGAAAAAGCTGCATCGACGCCTTCGATCTCCGCCAGCAAGGCAACGAGTTTCGCGGTTTGCTGTTGCGACGTCAGCGCAACCCGACGCAGCCCCTCGGGACCGAGGAGCGACATGTAGATGGTCGCCGCGGTGACCATAAGTCCTTGATTGGTACAGATATTCGACGTTGCCTTCGAACGCCTGATGTGTTGCTCACGTGCCTGCAACGTCAGGGTAAAGCCGGGGTTGCCATCGAGATCCGTCGTGCGACCAACGATGCGCCCTGGCATCTGCCGAACAATCGCTTCCTTGGACGCCATGATGCCGAAATAGGGCCCGCCGGAGGACAGCGGAATGCCGAGCGGCTGCCCTTCGCCGCAGGCGATATCCGCGCCCGCCTCGCCCCAATCGCCTGGCGCTGTCAGTACCGACAACGTTGTCGGATTGACAATGGCGATGACCAGCGCACCGTTCGCGTGCGCCCAATCTGTCAGCTTGTCGACCTGTTCGTAAGTGCCGAGGAAAGACGGTTGTTGTATGACGACAGCAACAGGTGCATTACTGTCCCCATCCAGCGAGCTCAGATCACTCGACCCCGTGTTGGTATCCAGCGGTAGCCGTTCAAACGTCAGATCCTGAGAGCCGGCAATCGCCGTCGCTACTTTTTGATACATATGATTGACGCCTGCAGCAAGCAAGACGCGCCGTGATTTCGATTTACGATTAGCGCGCACGGACATCAGCGCCGCTTCGGCGAGCGATGTTGCACCGTCATAAAGCGATGCATTGCTGACATCCATGCCTGTAAGGCTCGTCATCATGGTCTGGTATTCGTAGATCGTTTGCAGCGTGCCCTGGCTCGCTTCGGCCTGGTAAGGGGTATAGGCGCTGTAAAACTCACCGCGAGTCGTCAGGTCCCAAACGGCCGCCGGGATGTGGTGTTCATAGGCGCCGGCGCCGATAAAACACAACGCGCCGCGATCACGCGCAGCCCGCCTTCGCATCAGGCGAGATATCTCCTGCTCGCTTAACGCGTCGGGCACGCCAGTCAGATCTTCAATCAGCAGATCGCGTGGTATTTCGTCGAAAAGGTCATCGATGCTTTTGGCACCGATTTCGCCGAGCATAGCCTCGACTTCATCTTCCGTATGCGGAATAAAAGGCATAGTAATTTCTATCTTTGAGGAATTTAGTCTTCGAGTTCATCCAGAAAGGTCTGGTACTCGTCGGGGCTCATGGTCTCGCCGTCATCACCTGAAGGACGCATCCGCACGATCCAGCCGTCGCCATAAGGATCGGCATTGATCTTCTCGGGATCGTCCGAGAGCGCTTCATTGACGGCGACGACCTCGCCCGAAATCGGTGCGTACACATCGGAAGCCGCCTTAACAGATTCGACAACAGCCATTTCGCCGCCACCATCCACATCCTGGCCCACTTCCGGTAATTCGACGTACACAAGATCGCCAAGCGCGGACTGTGCATGGTCGGTAATACCTATTGTGACTGTGCCATCTTCTTCCTGGCGCAACCACTCATGTTCATTGGTGTATGTCAGATCGCCTGGTAATTCGCTCATCGTTCTTCCCTCTTCTGGATTTCAATTTGTGCTTTGCCATTGCGAACAAATGGCATTTTGACGACGCGAACGTCCAGCAAGCGACCGCGAACATCCACCTGTGCCCGTTCATAGTCTCCTGCCGGAAGTCGCGCCATCGCGATGGATCTTTGCAGCGTCGGCGAAAAACCACCACTGGTAATTTCGCCGTCATCCCTGCCCTCGACCACAACACGCATGTGGTCTCTAAGTACGCCTTTACCTTCGAGCACGAGGCCGGCGAACTGTCGTCGTTCTTTGTTGGCACGCATCTCGTTCAGCGGACCGCGGCCGATAAATTGACGATCCTCTGGTTCCCACGCAATAGTCCAGCCGAGGCCCGCTTCCAGTGGCGAGATCGTCTCATCCATATCGGAGCCATACAGGTTCATGCCAGCCTCGAGTCGCAGCGTGTCACGGGCGCCGAGTCCGCACGGACGGATGCCCGCATCTGCGCAGCGTGCCCAGAAATCAGCTGCCTGATCTGCTGGCAGGATAATCTCCCAACCGTCTTCCCCGGTATAGCCGGTACGTGCAACGAACAGGTCGCCCGCTTCCAAACCATAAAATGGCTTAAGTGCCAGGGCCTTGTCGCGCCACACATCGTCGAGTACACCAGCGGCACGTTCGCGCGCCTCCGGTCCCTGCACCGCAATCATCGCAAGTTCCTCCCGCTCACTCACGCCGACGTCGAATGCCTTTGCCTGCTCGTTGATCCAGGCCATGTCCTTGTCGCGAGTCGCGGCATTGACAATAACCCGGTAGCGATCGGGCCCCAGGTAGTAGGTAATCAGGTCATCGATTACGCCACCGTCATGATTCAACATGCAGCTGTACAGCGCCTTGCCCTCGTCTTTCAGTCGAGCAACATCATTTGCAAGAAGGGTTCTTAAGAAACTGGCCGCGCCTGCGCCGGAAACGTCAACGACCGTCATATGAGAAACATCGAACGAACCGGCTCTCTGGCGTACGGCGTGATGCTCTTCCAACTGGGAACCGTAATGAAGCGGCATATCCCAACCGCCAAAATCAACGATTTTGGCTCCGGCCACAGCGTGACTATCGTAAAGCGGTGTCTTCTTTCCCAACATCCAGACCTTCGGTTCCGAAACAAAAAAAGGCGGCCGACTGGGCCTCAAATGAAGCACATTCGGTCGCCCCTCTGTCCTGAAACCTGAGAGATCGCTGGCTTATATTGCCGCATACCCCTTCGGTGGGCCTATTCAGCCGCTCTCCAGAGCTAATCAGCGTAGACAGTCCGTGTGCCTGAGCGTTTCCGAGCGTGTTGCGCCTTCGGCGCCTCTTTGGAAGAGGACTCTTCTGCCAACGCTATTGATTAGTGGGCGCAATGATAGCCAAGTCACCTGACGGTTGCCAGCAGACCCTCATCCCGCAACAATGCCCGAATCCGGGCTGGAGTGTTTACATGTTGAAGTCTGCATTCGTTTTTGTTTTTTCCTCTGTTTTCATCGCTTTACCGGCATTCGCCGATCCCGCCGGCGATTTCGGGACATTGCTGGACGATCACTGGGAGTGGCAAATGCGCGAAAACCCGGTACGTGCCTCGCGGATGGGCGATCGTCGCTACAACGATCAATGGACGGACATGAGTCTCGATGCCATCGAGCAGCGGCAGGAGGAACAACGGGATTTTCTGCGGCGGCTGCGCATTATTGACTCAGCGCAACTTTCCGACGCAGATCAGCTTAACTACGACCTGTTTCGCCGCTCGCTGCAAAACAGTATCGACGGACATCAATTCAAGAGCTTCCTCATGCCGATGAGCCAGCGTGGTGGCATTCAATCGCTCGAGTCCACCGCGGAAACGCTCCGCCTCTCCAATGTGCGGGATTATGAAGACTGGCTCGCTCGCATGGCGCAGATTGAAACCCGGATCGAGCAAACCATGGCGTTGATGGAAGAAGGGCGAGAGTCCGGATACATGCCGCCAAGGATCCTGATGGAGCGAATTCCGGACCAGATTTCTTCCCAGCTCGTCGAAGACCCTGAGATGAGCCCGTTCTTTAAGGCGTTCGCCGAAATGCCTGACACAATCGTTGAAGCTGACCGTGACCGACTCCGGCAACTCGCGAAGGAGCTCATCGACGAATCCGTGGTGCCCGCCTATCGTGAGTTCAGCGATTACTTCAACGAAACCTATTTGCCGGCAAGCCGCGACACGATTGGTGCATCTTCACTACCGAATGGCGAAGCCTTTTATGAATATCGGACGCGCCTCTATACGACCACGCGGATGACGCCGGATGAGATTCATCGCCTGGGTCTGAATGAGGTCAAGCGCATTCGCGACGAGATGCAACTCGTGATCGATGAGCTCGAATTCGCTGGCAGCTTCGATGACTTTCTCAATTTCCTGCGTACTGACCCACAGTTCTACTACGACACACCGGAAGAACTGTTTGAGGGTTATCTCGCGATTTCGAAACGCATCGACCCGGAGCTCGTCAAAGTATTTGGCAAGCTGCCGCGTATGCCCTACGGATTGCGCCCGATTCCGGACAACATCGCGCCGGACACGACGACCGCCTACTACAGCGGTCCCGCAGCAGATGGCAGCCGTCCGGGTTATTACTACGTCAACCTCTATCGGCCTGAGGTCAGGCCCAAGTATGAAATGGAAGTACTATCCATCCACGAAGCAGTGCCGGGACATCACTTGCAGATAGCGCTGCAAATGGAACTGGAGGAAATGCCCAACTTTCGCAAGTACTCCGGCTTTACGGCTTTTACCGAAGGCTGGGGTCTTTACAGCGAGAGCCTCGGCTACGAAATGGGCTTCTATAAAGACCCCTACTCCCGCTTCGGCGCGCTGACTTATGACATGTGGCGTGCCGTGCGACTCGTGGTTGATACCGGCATGCATTACAAAGGCTGGACTCGGCAGCAAGCCATTGATTTTTTTACAGATAATGCCGCAAAAACCGAGGCGGACATCATCAACGAGATCGACCGCTATATCTCCTGGCCGGGGCAGGCGCTGGCCTACAAAATCGGCCAGCTGAAAATGCTGGAATTGCGCCGCAAGGCCGAGCAGGCGCTTGGTGATGACTTCGACATCAAAGCCTTCCACGATGAGCTGCTGGGTGGCGGCGCATTGCCGATGGAGATTCTCGAGACGCGAATGAACCGCTGGCTGACCGAGCAGCTGAGACAAAAAGCAGCCGCTGCGAGGGAAGCAACCGCTTCCTAGGGCAAATCATCGCCGAGATGACAGGCCATACACTCCCGTGGCGGTCCACCGTCGACTCCTGCGGCCGCCTTCTCTGCGTGACAGTCGCGACAAAGATCATGAAACTGGTTTTCCAATAGCGGCCAGACATCCTGGTCTGTGACATGACAATTCATACACAGACCACCACCAGTATCATCCGTATAGTTGTGATGGCACAGAACGCAGTTTTCGCTGACGTGATCGAGGTGCGCGAAGTTCATCGGCAGGATCGGCTCCGGGCTGCCATATTGGTGGCTCTTCACCGGCACTTCACTCGCAACGGGTGAGCCAAAAACAACGATCAGGACGGCGACAAGCACCAGCACTGCGAATGTGATTTTCATGCCGGGATATTCCTGATCGCAGAGAACGCCACAGCAAATACCAGCGAGACGGCAAGGTAGGTTGCCGTCCTGGCGAGTGGCAATTGCCCCAACCTGATCCAGTACGAACGACCGAACGCGACAGCCATTGCCAGTAACGCAAACAGTAACCCCTGGTACCAGGCGTCCAGATAGAAATCGCTGACGACGATGTGATACGTGGCGGTGCCGATCGTAATTATCGCGACCACACGGTGCCAGTATTTGAACGACGGATAATTTCTGTGTACGAGAAAACGATCTGGAACGAGAGCCACTGTAATCAGGAAGCCAAGCAACAGGAAACTGACAATGCCATGCCACATGTAGTCCGGCGCACCGAGCTTCATGAAATATACCACTGCGCCGTCACCCAACATGAACCAGAAAACATGCACGGCTGCGATTGCCAGCACGCCGTAACCCAGCACCTGGTGCGCACGTATATCGAGCCGGCGACCACTCGTAATGGTCAGGTAAAGAAGCCCGGCGAACGCCGCAAAACCCAGCCCGTTGCCGACATCCCAGAACCAGCCGGCGCCCATGGTCGGCGTCGCCAGGAATGTCATCAGGAATACGCCGGCAAATGTCGCGAGAAGGGCCTTCATCTCCGTATGTTGCGCTCCGATGAATCTCTGCTGCTACTGGTTTGCCTGGTCCACGATAAACGCGCGAACAGCCTCCGCGTCTTCTTCGGAGAGAACTTCCGCAAACGACGCCATTCCCTTGCCCAGAAACGCGCCTTCCAGCACCACGCTCTGAAACGCACCGGCAGTCCCGATCATTGCAGAATGACGAAGGTCTTGCAGGACGCCGCCGCCGATGACTGCAGCACCGTGGCAGATACTGCAGTAGCGTGCGTAAAGCCGCGAACCGGCATCAACCTGCACTTCGGAGCCGAATCTGTCCGGCGGTGATGGAACAGCTGGCAGGTCTGGCAACGGCGGCAAAACGGCATCTCCACCCATCTTGAAAGACAGGATGCGGCTGACATTTCGCTTCTTCCCCTCGGGATTCATAACGACCCCCATGAGGTTCGCATAGACCGCTCCCCAGCCGGCAACTACTGCCACGAACTGCTCGCCGTCGACAGAATACGTTATCGGCGGCGCCAGAACGCCGGTTTGTGTGTACGCCGACCAGAGGCGCTCACCCGTTTCCGCGTTATACGCAACCAGTTCTTCGTCAGCGTTACCCTGGAAAAGCAGGTTCCCGGCCGTTGACAGGAGCCCGCCATTTTCGAAATGTGTGTGCGTAACGCGCCACACTTCTTCCTGCCGAACAGGGTCCCAGGCGATTATGAGCCCCTGGAATTCCTCACCGAATTCTGGCGCCAGATCAATGAACTCCTCGGGAGGGTCCCAGGTATTGATGCCCAGGTTAAACCCGATTGGCCCGCGCTCAAAATTCTCATTCAATCTGTACACGAGCGGACTCTGCCTGGCAGGAATGTAGGCCAGACCGGTGTCCCGGCTGTAGGACATCGGCTGCCAGTTGTGCGCTCCGGCCGGCCCGGGTGCGATCTTTTTCGCAGCCAGAGTCTCGTCATAGCGCGCATCTGGCGTTTCAACCGGACGGCCGGTTTCCAGATCGATATGAGTCGCCCAGTTAACTGGCATTATGTTCTCGGCAGAAATCAGTTCACCGGTTTCTCTATCGATGACGTAGAAGAATCCGTTCTTTGGCGCCTGCATGATGACCTTGCGCTCGCGGCCATCGATCTCGATATCTGCGAGCACCATGTGCTGCACAGCAGTGTAATCCCAGGTATCGCCGGGGACCGTCTGATAATGCCAGGCGTATTCACCGGTTTCCGCGTCGACCGCCACTATCGATGCGAGAAAGAGGTTGTCGCCGCCACCAGGACTGCGAATTGCACGAGCCCAGGGCGATCCGTTGCCCGTGCCGATGTAAACGAGGTTCAGTTCGGGATCGTAGGCGAAGGAGTCCCACGCGGTGCCACCGCCGCCCTGCGCCCACCACTCGCCAGTCCAGGTTTTTGCTGCCATCTCCTGAGTTTCGTCTTCGAAGCCGTCGGCAGGATTTCCGGGCACGGTATAGAAGCGCCACAACTGCTCACCGGTTTCGGTGTCATAGGCACTGACGTATCCCCGTACGCCGTATTCCGCGCCACCGTTTCCAATCACCAGCTTGTCGCCGATGACACGAGGCGCACCGGTAATCGTGTAACTCTGTGCCTGGTCCGTTGTATTGACTTCCCAGATTAACTCGCCAGTTTCGGCATCAAGCGCGATCAACCGGCCATCAAGCGTGCCGGCATAAACCTTTCCTTTCCACACAGCGGCACCACGATTCTGAACGCCACAGCATGCGCGAACATCCCAGATTCCGGGAACTTCCGGATCGTATTGCCAAAGCAGTCGCCCGGTTTTCGCATCGACCGCCTGAACCTTGCTCCAGGCGCTTGTTGAATACATGACACCATCAACAACTATCGGTGTCGCTTCTTGTCCCCTGTTGGTATCCAGGTCTGTGTACCAGGCAAGCGTCAGCTTCCCCACATTCGATTCATTGATCTGATCGAGCGGACTGAAACGTTGCTCCGACGATGTCCTGCCATGAACCATCCAGTTCCCCGGCTCATCGTCGGCATTTGCCAGGCGCTTCGCATCCACCCATGCTGCTCGGGCTTCCTTAGCCGCCGCCGCAACTTGTGGCTCTTCGGTTACCGCGGGCTCGTTTCGAGAACATCCGGCTATGAGTAGAGTTGAACACCCGAACAGCAGAAATGTTCGGATCAGTCGACCTTTCATTGTTCGCCCCTTTTTGTACTTCTTATTCTTTCTTGTGGATTGTCCGTCCATCGAAGACGGTTAGTAATACGTTTGTTTCACCAATTTGCTCCGGCTCGATCTCAAAAAAACTTTAGTTGAGAATAACAAAACCCGCCAATTCCCCAACTTCGAATGTGCCAAAGATCGTTTCCTGACAAAGCTGGCAGGCCGTATTGACAGTTTAGACCATGACAGCTTGTTCGAGGGCCAGGTCCTTGCAGATATCCAGCAGTGCGCATACCAGAAAAATTGCCCCCATTAGCTTCTGTCTAGCTCCCTCCCCTCACACGATAGAACGGGAATAGCTGATCGTCCTGCCCCTGCAGTTCAAAGCTCAAATCTGTACGATCGGATACCGCTTCATAGGCACGTTCAGTGATCAATGTTTCGTTGGCTCGTGCGATATCCTCACCGAGCTTTGATGCGCGATTCATCTCGTCACCTTGAGCCAGGTTTGGACCGATGGCAAAAACGCGGCCAAATCCTATTCCAGCGCAACACTGCGTCGGATAATTGGATGCAAGCGGCGAGGCGTTAAAAATCTCTATTCGCCTGTGAACTTCGAAAGCCGCATCCAGCGCCGCCCCGGGATGCTCGAAAAGCGCGACAATATCATCAGCAAAACAGCGGATCAGATCGGCGCCAAAATCCTGCATAACGGGAATAGCGACTCTTTGCGCATCAAGAATTCGCAGGAGACTCTGCAGCTCACCAAGGCGCATCGCTGAGGAGGTAAAACCGGTCATATCCATTGATAGAATGGCACGCTCCCAGTGATATTTTTCATTGAACTCTGACTCCGTCATCTCTCCGCGTTGCAGATGAAAGAAATCCTGATACACATCTTTGCTCCAACCCTTGAAACCAGCCAATGTCTCGACGTCATCGATTAGTCGGTGTGGAAACGTCATTTCATTCTCCTGATGCCTGCGCTTTCATCATGTATTCGATGTAGTGCCTCCAGAATCAATCCGAGGGAACCTGCAAACTCTGCAAATCTTACTTCGTCGTCGTCATCGAATGGTTTCCCATCGGTACGATTAAGAAGTTGCGTGACTGCAAAGACCTCGCCCGACTGGTCACGAATCGGCAGGCAAAGGATAGATTGGGTTTTGAATCCGGTTTGATTGTCGATCTCGGAATTGAACCTGGAGTCGGCGTAGGCATCGTCGATGCGAATGGGTTTACCCGAGCGCGCAACCGCGCCCGCAATGCCTGTGCCTATAGGAATTCGAATGTTCGCACCACTGACCAGGTCCTGTGAAACGCGCATCACCAGCTCCTGCCGCTCTTCATCGACCAGCATCAAGGACGCGCGCTCCGCGTTGAGCAATTTGCCCAACCGCCGTGTGAATAATCGCAACGCCCTCTCGAGCATGCTCTGAAACGCCTCGTCCTCCGCCTTGCGGGTGGCCTCCAGAAAGTGCCTGGAGTCATTCGTCAGTTCGGCAAGCGCCGCCTTGAACGCCTGCTCATCCATGCTGTCAATCGTCGACTCCAGAGGCTGCTTCTGTCGATTCTCGGCCAATATGTGCATCATGTGTTGTGTATTTGAAATTACTGCGTCGGTAAATGTCTCGAGGTGACCATCCTCCAGATGAACAACCCGGTCCGCGACGTCCAGAATGCGATTGTCGTGCGTCACGAGGAGAATTGTCGTGCCTTGCTGTCGTGCCAGCTCCTGCATCCTGTCGACAACCTCACGGCCGGACTTCCTGTCCAACGAGGCAGTAGGTTCATCTGCCAACAGCATCGGTGGCTCGCCTGCCAAAGCCCGAGCAATCGCTACACGCTGACGTTGCCCACCGGAGAGTTGCTCGGGTCGCTTGTTCATGTGGTCTGCCAGGCCAACCGCATCGAGCATCTCCTGCGCACGTTTCGCAATCCGGTCACGTGATAGCCTTCCTTGCACACGTAAGCCGAGCTCGACATTTTGCTGGGCGGTAAGCGCCCGCAACAGATTGTGTTGCTGAAAAATAAATCCAACCTGGCGACGCACTCGTTCCAGCGTTGCAGGTTTGGCGTTGCGGAGCTCCTCACCAAGCACACGCACGCTGCCTTCCTGCGCGGAACGCAAGGCACCGACGATCGTCAGCATCGTGGTCTTGCCAGAACCGGACGGACCAGTAACGATAACGATCTCTCCAGCGGGAATAACCGTGGAAACATCAAACAGCACCTGCTTTCTCAGAGAGCCTTTACCAAAAGCATGACTCAGGCCTTCCACAACAATGGGCGCAGGCGCCGTCATCAGAAGACATCTGCCGGATCGAGTTTGCGCAACTTGCGCACCGCAAGAAACCCGGAAATCGAACACATAGTCAGCGTCATTACGAAGACGTTGATTGCACGTTCCATGGTCAGGTAGATCGGCAGACTGGTGGCAGCTGCCGCACCGCCATAGAGCCAGTTTGCAACTGCCACCCCTGGCAAAAATCCAAGTACAGCGAGGATTACGGCCTGCTGCAGCACGATGCCGACGACGAAAGTGCTGCTATAACCAATGGCACGGAGCGTTGCGTATTCGTTCAGGTGCTCTGAAACATCCGCAAACAAGATCTGATAAACGATGATCGCGCCTACAACGAAGCCCATGACGGCACCGAAAAAGAACACGTAGCCGATCGGCGTTGCAGAGTCCCAGTAGTCCGACTCCCGGTCGACAAAGTCCTGCTTTGTCATCACCAGCACATCAGCGGGAAGGTATGCGCGAAGCTGATCACGCACGGCAACCGGATTTGCACCTTCGGCCAATGTAACCAGCCCCAGGTGAATGCTGTTTCGCTCGCGTTCGGGAAACAGGCGCAACCAGTTATCGTCACTGGTGATTATTGTGCCGTCGATGCCGAAGGACGTACCCATTTTAAAGATGCCGACCACGTCAACTTCCCGATCGTTGACTTCCGTCGTTAACTGGCCATCCTGCTCGATGGACTCGCCAACGGCCCCGAATTCCGGTCTTGAATTGCCGTCAAAAAGTACTGCGTCCTGACGGATCATCTTCAGCCGCCCATCACGGAAGCCGGGAGCGTCGAGAAGGTCGTCTTCGGGATCCACGCCAATTGCGTTAATAGACCGGCGATCATTGGTCCACGGGTTCTTCCAGATAGCCGGCGAGATATAGACAGGAGCCGTGCTGACTACTTCGTCAAGCGACTGCGCCTGGTACAGGCGCCGCAACGAAAACGGCTGTGGACGGACTATGAACACGCTGTCGGTGCTGAATAGTGCGATGTCGTATTGAAAGCGCTCATGGAAGCGCACGGCGCTTTCGAACAGCGCCGCCCGGAACCCGAGCTGCATCATGATCAGAAGGACGGCGAACGCGATCCCGGCCAGTGCAACCAGCAGGCGAAGCGGCTTGTGCCGCAACTGCAGCCAGCCTAATGGTAATTTGTTAACCGGACCTGGCACGACTGATCAGGGTTCGAAATCTACGTCGACCTGAAGATGAGTGAATGTCGCGACGCGCTCTGGAGAATCAAGCAGTACTTCGACTTCGACAATACGCGCATCTTTACGTGCCGCCGGATCCGTACCTATCTCGTCCTGCTTTCGAACGATTGGGCGAATTCGTTCGATTTGCCCGGACAGCGAACCCGCCAGAGCAGGGCTGGAAACGATTGCCCTCTGCCCATTCCGCAACCGCCCGACGTCAGCTTCGTAGACCTCGGCAATTGCATACATTTTTTCAACCTGGCCCAGCTCCAGAATCCCCTCGGCACCAACGAGTTCACCGGGCCGGGCTTTGATCGCAAGCACTTTTCCATCTACTGGCGCATGAATTTGTGACCGAAGAAGTTCTTTCTCTTGCCGCCGCAAGCGCGCGGCTGCCACGTCAATATCCGCTTCTGCCACCGCGGCGGCACTCCGCGCAGCGACGCAATCTGCGCCAGCCGCTTCGGCGGCGCCCCCCGCCCTGTCCGTTTCTTCCTCTGCCGCCAGGTTTTGTGCCAGAAGTTTTGACAAACGATCCGCTTCGCGCAGCAGCACGCCTGCACGCACACACGTGGCGTCCGCGGCATTCCCGCTGGCCAGGGCCTGCCTTTCGACGAGAACGAGTTCTGCCCGACTCTCATCGACTCTTGCCCCCAGGACATCGGCCGTATCTGTAACGGCAAGCAGCTGGCCGGCCTTGACGTCGTCACCGATATCAACCAGGAGGCGCACGAGCGTCGCTCCCGAGATTGCTTCGGGGACCGAAGACGACGAAACGTCGATAATGCCGTGCATCGGCTCGATACGGCCCAGCGCGGAAACTCCGCGCGGCGGACTTGTATTCGCCGCCGCTGGCGAGTTCGCCGAAGCAGCTGGATCTCCACAGCCTGTCAAACTCAGAATGCCGGACAACAGAACACAGACGCTGCTCAGTCGACGAATGATATGTTTAGTTTCCCCGATCGTGCAGCGCTGTATTCTTAGCATTCGCATCCGCCTTGTGACTGCCGCAACGGCGCGCTGTGGCTTAAAGCCGTGCTGGACGCCTTGCTCGTGGACCACACTTTTTCGTTTTGGTCTTCTGGTTAGCTAAAGTGCGGCATTCAATATAACACGCGTATGATTTTCATCGGGAGCGAAATATTTATTGCTGACCGGTTTGCCCCCACGCCGTTGCTGATGACCTGTTTCAAAGCGAGTGGATGGCACAGGAAAAGGCGAAACGATTACTTGCCGCGTTGATCCACTGCGCTTTCTACGTGTTGCCATACCTGCGCATTAACGGTTTTGCTTTTGCCTGTATCGGCTAGAAGCGCGGTTCGGCAATCAACTGCCGCGGCTAACGGCCTTCTCGTCCGCACTGAGCCACTTGTCGAGATGCTCGCGGGTGTAGTCGTATCCAGCCTGGACAATTTCGTCGAACGAATTGATATCCGTTATTCCGAATCGGTCAACCGGTGGCCGCAATAACAGATCCGCACTGGCCGCCAGCTCCCGCATCTTCGCGGCCGTGCCAATTTCAGCCGACTTCATGAGCACGGAGATGACGCCCGGAACGCGGTAACGCTTTCTGCCCGGCAGCAATCGCCCCGCCATCAATGCCCAGGGAGACGGGATCGCATCGTAGTCAACTGTATAGGTCCGCCGGGACGATACATCGATGGCAATCACGCGACCAACCACTTTGTCGCGCATGATATCAACCGGCAAATTATTAATGACCGCCCCATCAACCACCAGGCGCCTTTGAATGACCGCCGGCGGCAACATTCCCGGCAATGCCGCGGTCGCGCGAAGCGCCTGCCAGATGGGTCCGCGTTCGTGAATGTGCAGATCGCCACTATCAAGCATCGTTGATACGCAGAAGAACGGTGTTGGCAGGTTTTCAATTTCGCCATGCAGGTGCTTTTGAGTAAGGCGCTCCATACGTTTTCCTCGCAGGAGGGAAATAAGCGGCAACGTATAGTCACCAAACGGCTTGCCAACAACGAAAGCTTCACGGGATGCTTCGAGCACGTAGTCCGGCCCAAGATCCTTGGCAATAGCTGCGCCAATGATGCCGCCGATGCTGGTACCGCCCACCCAGTCAATCGGCACCCCGGATTCATAGATTGCTCGATAGGCACCAATTTCCGCGAAGCCCCTGGCTGCACCGCCGCCCAGCACGAGACCAATCGCATCGCCCAGTAGCACTCTGCATAGTCGGCTTGTCTCGTCCCGATGCCCGGCCCGCAGATGCAGATGAAACTTCACGTTGCGTGGCGTGAGCCACTCGAGCGTGTTTTCAATCCGGCCGTCAGACGCCGAGTGTCTCAAGAGCAGTGCGCGCCTTGCGGTAGCCGCATCGCCAGCCTCGAGCAACTTCTTCTCCCAATCTCGCCTGCCGGCGTCGCGGTCGGCGTCCGCGAGTAGAAAAACAATGTCTGACTGACGCAGACAAAAACGTGACCAGGAGGTATCTCCAGGATCAGCTACGTAAAGCAGTAAACGGTGTTCATTCTCCTGGTCATCGAGCCAGTGTCGCAGTGAATCTGGAATCGATTCTTCTGCAGAGACTGAGTCGACAGGCGCGCCACATTTTCCAAGACTGTCAGAAGTCAGGCAGAGCGTTGAAACGCGTTTTCTCAATTCGCCAGTAAGTCGCTCGCAGAAATCAGGCAACCAGTCGCTCTTGTCCAGGGGTAACAGCGCGATAGTCGTCAGGTTTCGAGCTCCGTCAGGAGCGTGCCTGGTGCGCTCTGTCAGGCGCCGGGCGATACTCCCCGCCAGCTGCATGACCAGATTTGGATGTCTGACCGCAAAATGCTCAAAGGACTGCCTGTCCAGCTTTAGCAACTGGCTATCTCGAATCGCACGAATTCCTGCCGTACGCACGCCGCCCGTCAGCAGGCCGATTTCGCCAACCCATTCACCGGGCGTAATTTCGCCAACCAGTCGTGACTCCTGATCTTCCTTGCCGGTGTCTGGCTCTATCCAGACCTGGAGCCGCCCGCGGACCAGGAAATAGAGCGCGTCGGCGTGTTCTCCCTGCCGAAATAACCAGTGCCCCCCGGCAACGTTCTGCGCCTTGAATTCATGTACGAACGCTTTCGCGTCTTCGGCGCCGATGCCAAAGTAACGTTCAACAATGTCGAACAGAAGTTCACTGTTATCAGTCATGTTCTTTGCAGATCGGACCTACTTCGCAATTTCGGTTGAGTAGATTCCCTGAATTAGTACAAGGCGAGAGCCAACGGCGCCGATGACAGCCGCCTTGCTGTTTCACTTCAGGCATTCGCAAGAGCGGAACATCGGCTCTGCTCCCGTGCAACGCCCTGGCATCAAGTGCTGAATGCCGATATGGGTCAGCCTGGTCGCTGTCCAGTCGAGGGTTTCCTTGCGGGCACAGAAAATTCATTCCTGCACCTCTTGATCTCGCAGCAATGCCTGGCCGGCATCTTCATCGAGTCGGCCGAGTACCCTGTCGAAATAAGTGACTATCCAGTCCGACCTGACCCCCCGAATTCTTTGGTCCGCCCGGTCACCCTGTTTTTCATCGTCCCGATATTCTTCATACCACGCTTTGGCGAAATTGCTACCGAAATAGAAAACCTCAAGGTTCTCTACATCTGCGTCGACGTTCAGGCCAGCGGCTTCGAACAACTCAAGCCGCCGAATTTCGTTGACCGCGGCAAGTAGATACATATCCATGATCTGGAGCTCTTCAAGCGTCAGCTCCAGAGGGCGCTCTATGGATTTCGTAACGACTTTCATCGGCGCGCTGCCCATCATCGCCTGATTCCATTCCCTTCGGGAATCGGTGGATTCGCTAAAAAGCTGCGCTTTGGTGAGATCCGCGTCTTGCCTGATTTGGTACGCAACGAGGAACAGGCCGATAACGACGCCAATGTTTGCCCCGAGGGTGAGCCAGCTATTCAATTTATCTGCTTTCACACCGCGCCCTTCTAATTATTATGCAACGCCAGGCAACGCCGAAATCAGGAGATCATGCATCCCCTGATTGAGTGGCGCGGCAGCTGAATGCCATCAGAGGCCTGAATTGGTTTCAGCTGTTTGACGAGCTTCTTCTTCCATGCGCGCTTTTTGCTCGGCTTTCTCCAGCCGTTTATTCAGCAAATATCTCACGCTCAGCATGAGGGCGATAGTGAAAAACAGCACGCCCACGGAAACCAGGTAAAACGTCCAGTCCATATTATCGGCTCCACTCCTCCGACCAAGAGTATTGGCAAACGCTATCTAATGTCGAGTCAGTCATTGATCAATCCGCTTCACAACCACCTGTCCTGAAAATCTCCGGTTCTGTGGACGGGCCGGTAGCGACAAGCCGGAAGGTCAAGGTTCATCGTAAGCCATTGTTTTTGTTATTTATCAAACCTCCCTCAACAGGCAGGCAAGGCTGAGCCACTTCAGTTCAATTTCTGTTGCAGGTGATCGGATAAGCGCAAAGACAGTGCGACGAGGGTCAGAGTTGGATTCACTGCGCCGGCTGTGGCAAAGGTTGCCGATCCGGCGACGTGCAGGTTGTCGATTCCGTGAACGTTGCAGTTCGCATCAACGACACCGCGCTTCGGGTCGTCATGCATTTTCGTAACACCCATGTGATGCCAGCCACCACTCAGGAAAGTTGGCCAGGACTTGTCGGAAGGATCAATCAACCAGTCAGCCAATTGCAGGCGGCCGAGTCCGGTACGGCCGATCTCTTGTCCGAGGATTTCGTAGAATCTGCGAATGGATCGCTTGTCCAGCTCAGTGAGCTGCCAGTCGAGTTCAACCCGAGGCACGCCGAGGTCGTCTTTTTCCTCGCTCAGCGTAATTCTGGAGTTTGGATTCGGCGCCTGTTCCTGGCGAGTGAAAAGGCGAAAAGCGCGAGACGGGTCTGCTGGTCGAGGCGGCGGCCTGTCACCTAACAGCTCGCCACGTTCTTCGGCTGCTCTCCAGCGATCCAGGTTGTCGGGAGTAACGTTCTGAAAGCTGCTCTTGATATTTTCTCCCCAGCGACCGGGAGAAATTGACGACGTTCCATGCAGGATCCTGTGCTCTCTCTCAACGTCTGCGATCAGCGCCAGTTCGCCCCGCGCTGGTGTCTCGGCGCCCGACATCTTCGGTCGCGCAACATACATGTTCAGCGACTGTTCCTTTTCAAATACCAGGTTCGCGCTCGGAACCTCAATATGTTCCATGAAGTATCGCCCAACGAGGTCGTTGTCATTACCAATGCCACTCGGCGCCTGGCTATTCGAAGCCAGCAGCAGCCGTGCATTCTGGATTGCACCACCCGCCATCACAAAGTGCTTCGCCTGTACGCGATGTTCCACACCTTCAAGCGTTCGCACTCTGAGACCTTCAACATTCGATACGTTCTCATTCGCCAGCAGCTCGCAAACGGTAGCGTGGGTATAGAGATGCACGTTCGGTGCATTAACTATCGCATCCCTGTAAACCAGGCCAAATCGCGTCGGCGGACTGAACTGCCACATCTTGGTCCAAAACTTGTCCCCGATGGCCAGGCGACGAACATTCGGGTTTTGTGCCTCCCAATAGTCGGCGCCATATTCATAGGGGCCCAGCTCCAGAATCTTGTTGGCTCTCGCGTAGAACGGATGCAGTTCATCCAGCCCGATCGGCCAGGCGCTGTTTGGCACCCAGTCGCGAGCCTCGAAATCGATCGGATCGAACGGCGCGCAAAAGCCCGCCCAATGGCCCGTTGTTCCACCAAAATAACGCAGCCTGGCTGCCTCCAGTGGAAAGTATGGCTCGCCGATATTGGCACCCCG
>JAHEFF010000010.1 GCA_024640315.1 Woeseiaceae bacterium | reverse complement strand
ATCCGCATGTGCCGTGTTTATGGCGCTCGCATTGCAGTGTGGGTCGGGCGCATTTGCTGCGGTATCAGGCTCTGATCTTCGAGCGGTGAGCGGCTCCGATCTCAGGGCTGTTTCAGGCTCGGATCTTCGAGCGGTCAGCGGTTCCGATCTCAGGGCTGTTTCAGGCTCTGATCTTCGAGCAGTGAGCGGCTCCGATCTCAGGGCTGTTTCAGGCTCTGATCTTCGAGCAGTGAGCGGCTCCGATCTCCTCGCACTTGGCCGAGTTGAGTTCGCGGGTTCTGATTTTGTTTCGGTTCTCGGGCAGACAGTGTTCGTCGACGAGTCGATTGCGTCATCCATTGGAGAGGGCTCAGTGGTCGCCGTATTCGGGTCAATCGACCACGATACAGGCGGAATAGTTGGAGCCAGCGTGGTTGATGCCGGGAGTGCAGGATTCAGTTCAGATGCGCCGTCATTCCTGACGGGCTTTGTTGATTCCGTCGACTACTCGCGTGGCCTGGCTGTCGTCAGTGGGATGACCGTTGACTACAACGCCTTGCTCTCGAATGGTTTCGCGCCGAACGTAGGTGACATGCTGTCGGTTACCGGTCGTGACTATGCCGGAATGGGTGTGCTGGTCGCTGACCCAGACTTGCGGCTCGACTAAAGTAACAGGCAAAAAAAAGTCGGCGTCCCTGCCGACTTAGGTCTCGTATCACACTAAGGAGATGCGAGGGTTGGAGAAGCCGTCCCTGAGCGATTAGAGACGACTCGAGAGCAACTATAGGTTCGTCATAGCCGGATTGCTGTGACCAGCCTCACAAATAATTTGCTGACAAAAAGAAAGGGCGCCTCTTGGCGCCCTTATTGTTAAATACAATTGTATTAAGTAAAGAAGAGGCTATTCTTCAGCCGCCGTACGCAATTCTGCAAGGTGGTCCTGAAATTTTCTTTGCTGCACTGAAGCCTTCATTTCATCCTTCACACTTTCAAATGGTGGAGGGGTTGATTCCCGTGAATCTTCTCTGAGAATTACGTGCCAGCCAAACTGCGTTTGAACAGGTTGTGCAGAGTAGGCACCGTTTTCCATGGCCTGTACCGCAAGTGAAAAGGGTTGCACCATTTGAGCTGGAGAAAACCAACCGAGATCACCGCCATTAGGTCCTGACGGGCCTGTCGACTTTTCCTTCGCCAGGTCTTCGAAACCGGCGCCATCGTCGAGCTGGCCAATGATCTCAATTGCCTCGGCCTGGGTCTGGACGAGAATGTGCCTGGCTTTAAACTCCAGCGGAGATTCCTGTTCCAGTTTCAGATTGTATTCGGCAAGAATTTCTTCCTCCGTTACATCGATGCCAGAAAAGTATTCCGCCGCGACGGCCTGAGCAAGGATGCTTTTCTCTTGTAACTGGATCTGTGCTGCAATTTCCGGCTTTTTTTCATGCTCAGATGCACTCGGCTGGGTTGCAAGAATATAGATGTCCTTTAATTCCGCGACCAGCGCAATGCGTTGCTCCGGAGTTACCTGGCCGCCCTGTTGGCCGAGCCGGCTACTGAAGTAAAGGTCCACAACGGCGCTGTCCACGTCTACACCGTTAACAGTGAAGATGGTATCGGCCGATGCTGTGCCAGTGGCAAATGCGCCGGCAGCAAAAAGGCTGATTGCTGCAAGGCGTGTTCCCCTGAGTCGGGAACCGTTCATAAGGTCCATGTTAGAAATCCTTGGATTTGGTGTGAAATTAGGAGGTTTTTAGTTTGTTGCAGAGCGCTCTGACGGGGTGAGAGCTTTAATCCGGAGCGCGTGAATATCGGTTTGCAGTAGTTGAGTAAGCGCATCATAAACCATTCTGTGGCGCTGGATGCGATTTTGACCCTCGAAAGCGGTCGAAATTATGGTGATATCAAAGTGTCCTTTGCCATCTTTCGCGCCTTCGTGGCCCGCATGCAGTTGACTCTGGTCTTTGACCAATAGTTCCTCTGGATTGAAGCGCGCTTCAAGTTCCCTTCGGATCTGTTCCGGTCGATCAGCACTCACGGCAAAACCAGTTTGTACGGTTTGACAGTAACCTTGGCGTAAACTCCGGCCTCAACGTACGGATCATCACTTGCCCAGGCCTGCGCCTCCGACAACGATGGAAAATCAACAACAACCAGGCTGCCCGTGAATCCTGCGGGACCGGGCTCTTCGGAATCAATCGCGGGATGAGGGCCGGCGATTAGTAGGCGGCCTTCTGCGAGAAGCGCCTGCAGCCGTGCAAGGTGCGCGTCTCGCGATTTGACCCTCATTGGCAAGCTGTTTTCGACATCTTCGCTAATGATTGCATACCACATAGTCAGGCCTCCGAGTCGCTCGATGCGGTGTCATTCTTCTGTGCTGTCATTGTGAGCCAGATGCTCTGAATAACAACGAACACGAGCGTGATACCCAGCATGCCAAACAGTTTGAACTTGACCCAGAAGGCTTCACTAAACGTGTAGTAGACATAAAGGTTGATTGATCCCACGAAAACAAAGAAAACCACCCAAATCTGGTTTAACCGGATCCACTGCTCACTTTTCAACTGTGCGGCGCTGCCCAGCATTCTTTCTACGAACGTCTTTTCGCCAATCCACTGGCTGCCGAGGAACGCAATTGCGATGGCCCAATTCAGAACCGTAGGCTTCCACGCGAGAAATGTCACGTTTCTGAAAGCCAGGGTGAAGCCGCCGAGTACAAGCACGAGAACAGTCGAGGCGGCATAGATCTTGTTCAGCTTCTTCGTGAGCAGCCATTGCACAAACAGGACTAGCGGCATGACTGCCATCAGTACGCCGGTTGCGAAAAAGATATCCTTGTAAAAGTAAGCAAGGATAAATACGACAATCGGAATGTAGTCAAGCAGTAGTTGCATCGGTCAATCGCTTATGGTCCGGGCAGGCGGGTGCAGAATAATAGCCCAAATTGTACCCCGACCGAAATTGCCCGAAAAAGCAGAGCGGAGAGCAAAATGTGCCGCTACAATCCGCGCATGGCACGACTGGTCGAAATACATCCCAAGGATCCACAGCAGCGGCTTATCGCCGAAGTGGTCGCTACGATTCGCAACGGCGGATTAATTGCCTACCCGACGGATTCCAGCTACGCATTTGGCTGTCATCTGGGCGACAAGCGGGCGATGGATCGAATACGCCGAATTCGCCAAACAGACAAAGACCATAATTTCACACTTGTTTGCAGCGATCTCTCGGAGATCAGCCTGTATGCTCGCGTCGAGAACTGGTCCTACCGATTGATCAAATCGCTGACGCCGGGCCCGTACACGTTTATTCTGCCGGCAACCAGGGAAGTACCGAAGCGCCTGCAACACCCCAAACGTCGCACAATCGGCCTTCGGGTGCCGGACCATAGGATCGTCCGGGCAATACTGGAGTCTCTCGGCGAGCCGATCATGAGTTCGACCCTGCTCTTGCCAGGTGACGACATACCGTTGACGGACCCCTACGAGATCGAAGAGAGAATCGGCAATCAGATCGATCAGATTGTTGCTGGTGGCCCGGTCGGTATCGAGCCGACGACCGTTATCGACCTGTCGGGTGGTTCGGTCGAGATCCTCCGGAAAGGGCTGGGCGACATCAGCGCGGTTGCCTGATTATTCCGGCAGATCTGGACTCACCCTCGCTTAAATGAGCTAAAATGCAGCGTCCTCGCCTGGTAATCCCATGAAACCTGAACTTACAGTTTTGACCCCCAAAGATGTGCCCAAGCCTGAGGGGCAGGGGGATCTGGTCCCGGCGCAAAGTGAGATGCCATTTGCCGTTGTCGACGGCGAACCGGTAACAGTGCTCCCGCAGGATCTATATATTCCTCCATACGCACTGCAGGTGTTCCTGGAAGCATTCGAGGGCCCGCTGGATTTGCTGCTCTATCTGATCCGCAGGCAAAATATCGACGTACTCGATATTCCGATTGCCGAGATTACCCGGCAATACGTTCAATACATCGAGCTTATGAAAGAGATGCAGCTCGAGTTGGCCGGTGAATATCTGCTAATGGCCGCGATGCTCGCTGAAATCAAGTCCCGCATGTTGTTGCCACGCCCGGAAGTCGAAGAAGCGGAAGAAGACGATCCAAGAGCCGAATTGGTCCGCAGGTTGCAGGAATACGAGCGTTTCAAGAAAGCGGCGGAAGATTTGAGTGACCTGCCAAGACTCGAGCGTGATGTGCACATAGCAACTGTTGATGCTCCCGAACGCAAGGTCACGACGAAGCTGCCGGACGTCACACTGAAGGAGCTGCTGCTGGCATTTCATGACGTATTGAAACGCGCAGAAATGTATTCGAATTTACACTTGCAGCGCGAGCCACTTTCAGTACGGCAGCGCATGTCGGAGATCCTCGTCAGGATAAAGAGCAGCACTTTTTCAGGATTCAGCGATTTGTTTGATCCTGAAGAAGGACGAATGGGCGTTGCTGTCACCTTTATCGCTATTCTTGAGCTGCTTCGCGAGTCAGTTATCGAAGTCGTGCAGGCAGAGGCTTATGCACCGCTGCACGTACGCGCCGCATCGTCAGTTCGCCTGGTATCCGATGAAGGCGAAAACGTAGAAATCGAACCAGTTAAACCAGTCGAAGAATAGGGAAACGAGAGACCGCTTGCAGATGGACGATAATCAGATCAAGTACTTTATTGAAGCAGCGCTTCTTGCGGCCGGTCGGCCACTAAACATCGACCAGTTGCAGAAGTTATTCGATGACGACGCCGCTCCGGAAAAATCGCAAATCAGGGAGGCCATCAGCAATTTGCTTGGCGACTACGAAGAGCGTGGTCTTACAATCACCGAGGTTGCCTCGGGATTTCGTATTCAGATCCAAGGCGGCATGGCGGAGCGACTGCAAAAGCTGTGGGAAGAAAGGCCACCGCGGTATTCACGCGCACTCTTTGAAACGATGGCGCTGATCGCCTATCGGCAGCCTATGACCCGTGGTGAAATTGAAGAGATTCGTGGGGTTGCGGTGAGCAGCAACATCATTCGGTCACTCCTCGAGCGGGATTGGGTGAGAGTCGTAGGTCACCGTGATGTGCCTGGTCGACCCGAGATGTTCGGTACGACGAAACAATTTCTGGACTATTTCGGCCTCAAGAGACTCGACGACTTGCCACCCCTTGCTGACCTATCTGATTGGGAAAGCCTGCGCGTGCAATTGAATTTGCCCGCTGTTGAGGATGAGACTGGCGCCGAAATTCCGCTGGAAAACGCTGATGCAACCAATATTCCGCTCCTTTTACCCGAGGGCGATGAGGATGACGTAATGGCTTCGAATGAGGACGAAGCGGTCGAGGCGTCAGATCAGGAAATTCCGGACATCGAGACCGCGCTGTCCATGGGTGCCGGTTTTGAACCGATCGAGGCCACCGAGTGGCCGGATCCGGAAGTTGGAGACACGGTCGTTAAGGTCCTGGACCCGGATGACGAGGATCTGACCGAAGATCAACGGGATGCGGATGCGTCACTGACGGGTGCGTAGTGCCCGAACGCATTCAAAAAGTGCTGGCTGCAGCAGGGCACGGGTCGCGCCGGGAGATCGAAGGTTGGATCAGGGAGGGCCGCCTGACGGTTGACGGCAAAAAAGCGGACCTCGGCGACCGCGTTTCCGGGAGTGAGCGGTTTGCGCTGGATAGCCGCCCCTTGAGTGTTCGTGCGACCAAGGCCGCGCACCGTCATATCATCTATCACAAGCCAGACAATGAAATAACGACACGCTCAGATCCGGAAGGTCGCCGAACTGTGTTTGAGTCGATCCCTCACTTGTCAGGTGCTCGTTGGATTGCGGTCGGGCGTCTGGATTTTTCAACGACGGGCCTCCTTATCTTTACTACGGACGGCAATCTGGCCAATAAGCTGATGCACCCGTCGTCCGAATTGGTGCGAAAATACGCAGTGCGCGTTCATGGGTCTCCAACCCCGGCCGAGCTCAATAATCTCCGGGCAGGGGTCATGCTCGATGACGGTCTCGCGGCATTCGACTCAATTGAGCAAGCTGGAGGAGAGGGCGCCAACCGTTGGTTCAACGTGACGTTAAAAGAAGGTCGCAATCGCGAAGTGCGCCGGATTTGGGAGGCAGTGGGATACCAGGTTAGCCGATTGATGCGCACAGGATACGGTCCGCTGGATCTTCCCAGGAAGTTGAGGCGGGGCAAATACCAGGCGCTGACACCCGGACAGGTGCGGTTGCTTTACAGTTGTGTCGGCCTGAAGTTGCCGGATGAGGGTATGGGATCTGACAAGCCGCGGCGAACAATCAGGAAGAAGAAGTTTAGAAAAAGATAATTAAAACAAATACTTATTCGATCTTATTAATGTATTTTTTCATTGAATATCGAAGCTTTCACCGGTGACCCCTTTGCTATCTGGGCCCAGCAGGTACACATAGGCAGCCAGAATTTCCCCGGGCTTCTTGAGTGCATCCCGATCTTCCGCAGGATAGGCCTCCAACCGCATATTCGTTCTTACCGGGCCCGGATTAATACAGTTCGACCGCAGGCTGGTATGCCGATTTTCGTTCGCGAGGATTTGTGACATGGACTCGGTGCCGAACTTGGAAACTGAATAGGCTCCCCAAAACGGTTTGCCGACCCGACCGACACCGCTGCTGGTGAAGATGATCGACGGATCCTCGGAGTTTCGTAGCGCCGGTATCAATTGCTGCGTGATGACGAACGGCGCCGTAAGATTGACGTGCAAGACTTTTTGCCATTCGCCGGGATCGTATTGTTCCAGGGAGAGGCGTTGTCCCAGGATGCCGGCATTGTGCACCAGTCCGTCCAGGCGGCCGAATTCGTCTTCGATGCTTTTTCCCAATGCCGAGTAGGCGTCGCCATCAGCGGTCGCAAGGTCAAGCACGGCAATCGATGGGCGTGGCGCACCATCGATGCTTTCAATTTCGTCGTAAATCGCTTCCAGCTTTCCTGTATTTCTGCCGTGCAGTATTACCTGCGCCCCCAACGTGGCGGCGTGCAGGGCCAGCGCTTTACCGATGCCGTCGGTCGCCCCTGTGATCAGAATAATTCGGCCCTTGAGTACATCGTTGGCGTACTCGTAGGTTTTGGGATCAATGCTCAATGGATATTCCTTTCGCTCTGGCAGTGCCGCTTACTGCAGGGTACTGTCACCTGAATCGTCGTCATTTTCGTTTTGTGGCTCGATCATAGTGCGCGTCAGCGCCTCAAGCTGTTCGACGGGTTCAATCTCTTTCTTCGGGTGGATACCAAGCTCCACAAACTTGCGTGCACCGGGAAGCACTTTCCGCTCCAGTGAGCCCATAGCGCGATTGTAGTTTTCCACGCTGCTGGACAGTTGTTTGCCCACCTTGTTGAGGTGTCCCACAAAGGTTGCGAGACGACCATAAAGATCTTCCGCAAGGCCGCGGATCTCTTCGGCGTTGTCCGCCAGGGCGAGTTGTCGCCAGCCATAGGCTACGGCCTTTAGCAGTGCGACAAAACTGGTTGGTGTTGCGAGGATGATGTGCTGTGACAGTGCAGTCTCAATCAGATCGGGCTCTTCGTTCAGGGCGGCACTGAGGAATTGATCCCCCGGGATAAAAAGAATGACGAATTCAGGACTTTGGGAGAATTGCTTCCAGTAGGCTTTGCTTGACAGCTTTCGGATGTGCTCACGAACGTTCCTGGCATGGCGCTTCAGACCTAGTTGTCGCTGGGCGTCGTCCTTTGCCTCCACGGCTTCCAGGTACGCATCCAAAGGTGTCTTAACGTCGACCACGAGTTCTCGCCGGTCCGGCATGCGCACGATCATGTCGGGTCGGATCACCGTGTCTTCAGCGCTGGTGTGCACTTGCTCCTGGAAATCGCAGTGCTCGACCATACCGGCCAGTTCAACGAGGCGCCGCAATGTGATTTCACCCCACCTTCCGCGAACTTCCGGTCGCCTAAGCGCCTTGGCCAGGTTGTGTGTTTCCTGTGCCAGCGTCTGCTGACTGTCTTGCATCGATTTCAACTGAGATTGGATACCACCATATGCTTCGCTACGGGATTTTTCCAAATCCGAGATTTGCTGCTGAGACTGCTTCAGTGCTTCCTTGATCGGCTTGACGAGGCTCTCAACCGCCTGCTCGCGATCGCCCAGCTCACGTTTCGCGCGTTCCTGGTGGGCGCTCAGGTTTTGCTCTGCGAGCCGCAAGAAGTTTTCGCTGTTGGCCTTGAGAGATTGGTTCGCCAGGTTAGAAAATGCGGTGGCAAGGCGAGTGGTAGCGGCTTCGTAAGCAGAGTCTCGTTCTGCCTGCAGCGCATCCTGATCCTTAATACGGGTTTCCAGCAACCTGATATCGTTGTTGAGCCGGTTTTGCCGGCTTCGTGCTGTCAGCCAGGCAATCAGGGCGCCCAGGACGAGGCCGACAGCCAGGGCCGGGCCGCCAATCTCAATCCACAATGGGTCAATCTGGATCGTTCTCATCAGGCGTCCAGATTAACGCCTTTTAGAAGCAGATGGGTGAGTTCTTGAGTGTCGGCGGCAAGCTGATGGGCATTCCAGGACAGCGGGTCGTCTTCCGGAGTGATGTAGCCGTATGTCGCCGCAATCGTAAACATGCCGGCTGCGAGACCCGCCTCGATATCACGAGAAGCATCGCCGACGTATACCGTCTTTTCAGGGTCGACGCCGGTTTGCCGACTCGCGAGCAGGAGAGGTTCGGGATCAGGCTTGCGCTGCGGAATCGTATCGCCGCTGATCATGCAGGCGGCACGGTGATCAATTCTAAGCGCGGCCAGTAACGGCTCTGTCATACGAGCTGGCTTGTTTGTGACAATGCCCCACGGCAGGGAGCCTGCGTCCAGGCGATCCAGTAACTCGGCCAGTCCCGGGAACAGCATTGAATCGACACAAACGGCCTTTTCGTAGCGACTGAGAAATTCGAGGCGGAGCCGTTCGTGCTCTTCGAATGGTGTATCGGGGAATGCGAGTTTGATCAGCCCGGCCGCGCCATGCGAAACATGACAACGTGCAATCTCATAATCAATCGGCTCATGTCCTTCGCTCTCCTGGATGCTGATCAGAGTAGCGACCATGTCCGGCGCTGTATCAATCAGGGTTCCATCCAGGTCGAAGAGGATGGCTTCAAAATTGCCAGTGCTCGCCACGTCAGGAGACGTCCGGTCGCTGAAAGTGCATCAGGTAGTTGACGTCGACATTGGGGCCAAGCGAGTACTCGCGTGTCACCGGGTTGTAGTGCATGCCGATACTGCCCTGCAGCGACAGACCCGCATCACGGGCCCAGTTGTCGAGTTCCGATGGACGAATGAATTTTTCATATTCGTGTGTGCCGGCGGGCAGCAAACTCAGTACGTACTCTGCACCGACGATGGCGAAAAGAAATGACTTCGGGTTTCTGTTGATGGTCGAGAAGAATACATCGCCACCTGGTTTCACGAGAGCTGTGCATGCTGCAATAATCTTTGCCGGCGACGGAACGTGTTCGAGCATCTCAAGACATGTCACTACATCAAATTCGCCGGCACGTCTTTCAGCCAGGTCTTCTGCTGTACACTGAAGGTACTCTACGTTTGTGCCTGATTCAGACTGGTGAAGGCGGGCGACGCCGAGGGGTTTTTCAGCCATATCGATACCGGTCACCG
The DNA here is from genome assembly GCA_024640315.1 of Woeseiaceae bacterium. Taxonomy (GTDB): domain Bacteria; phylum Pseudomonadota; class Gammaproteobacteria; order Steroidobacterales; family Woeseiaceae; genus SZUA-117. Next base: position 72,958 of record JAHEFF010000010.1, on the reverse strand, counting down.
TTGCGCCTTTGACCGCCAGTGATTCGGCAAGAATGCCGCCGCCACAACCGACATCCAGTACCTTACTGCCGTCCAGGTTTGTTCGTTGCCGGATGTAGTCGAGCCTGAGTGGGTTGATTTCGTGCAAAGACTTGAACTCGCCTTGCGGGTCCCACCAGCGTGATGCCAGCGCATCGAACTTGGCGATTTCGGCGCTATCGACGTTCTTTTCTGTAGCGGTCATACTGAATTCCTGTCCTTATGCCCACCGATTTGCTGCTGCCATTCGGCAGTGCGCCGCAAAATATCATTTTTGTCGATATGAACGAGTTCGCCGTTTTCGACCTGGTGTTTGCCGCCGACCCACACGTCCCGAACCTGGTGAGGCTGCACGGTGTACACAACCTGTGAAATCGGATCGTAAACGGGTTGGCTGTTCAGGTGCATCATATCGATGCAGGTCAGGTCTGCCCATTTACCTGTCACGATTGAGCCCGTGCACGAATCAAGGCCCAATGTCTTTGCCCCTTCGATGGTTGCCATGCGCAGCGCAGCTGCGGCCGGCAAGGCAGCTGCATTATCGGCTTTCGCCTTGGCGAGAAGCGCCGCGGTGCGCATTTCGCCCGGCATCTCGAGGACGTTATTGCTCGCTGCGCCATCTGTTCCAAGCCCGACAACGACCCCGGCATCGAGAAGATCCTGTATCGGCGCGATACCATCGGCCAGCTTCAGATTGGAGCGCGGGCAATGGGCGACCGATACGCCGGCTTCCACAAAGCGACTAATCTCTTTGTCCGTCAGGTGTACCGCGTGTACTGCCATCAGCGACGAATTCACCAGCCCGAGGTGGTCAAGGACCTCAAACGGCCGTTTTCCTGTCGCCACGATCGAGTCCTCGATTTCCTGGCGTGACTCATGCAGATGTATCTGGACGCGCTTGTCCAGCTGATCGGCAAGTACGCGCAGCGCTTTGAAGGACTGGTCAGATACGGTTGAGGTTGAGTGTGGAACGAAGCAGGTCGATATCAGCGAATGCTCTGCATAGGGATCATGGACCAGCTCGGCACCCTTGTTCAGGCACTCTGACGCGTCTTTTGCCCATGCAGTAGCGAATTCGATTACCGGGGTACCGACCATCGCCCGCATATGGAGGTCCACCGCCGTCTCAGCAACGATCTCAGGAAAAAAATACTGGTCGCTGAAACAGGTGCAGCCTGAGAGCAACATTTCGGCGATGGCCAATCGTGTGCCGTCTCGAACCATCTCGGCGCCCGCCCAGCGGGCCTCGGCAGGCCACACAGCCTCCTTCAGCCAGCGTTGCAGCGGCAGATCGTCGGCCAGCCCGCGAAGCAGGGTCATTGCCGCGTGGGTATGGGCATTGACCAATCCGGGGATCAGGACGTGATTCGGGCGATCAATCAGGACGCCCACCGCGTATTTCTGGCGGGCTTCTTCCGTAGGCACGATATCTATGATGCGGCCATCTCTCACGGCAACCGAGTGATCCGTCAGTACGAGGCCGTGGGGTTCGACCGGGATGCACCAGCCCGCCGAAATAAGGGTGTCGCAATGCTGCATTTGGTTCGCTTTGGACTCGGCCGCCGGCCATCTGGGGCGCCTAGTATAACGGTGCTTATTCGAGCGTCCAAAACTGGCACAAATTGCCCGGAATGCCTGCAGTTGTCAGGCTTGCTGTGGTATTATTCTTTGCTTGATTCAGGGCGCTATGGCGTACGTTTCAAGCCCGAGAAAAACAGGAAAATTTTCCAAGTAAAACACCCGAATTTGTCGCAAGCGATTCCGCCTCTGTGAGTGGAATTGTGCCGGCATGGTGAGTTTTTATGTCTGAAGTTGCGAAGGAAATACTGTCTGTAAGCCTTGAAGAGGAGATGCAGCAGTCGTACCTCGATTATGCGATGAGCGTGATCGTCGGGCGGGCGTTGCCCGACGTTCGTGATGGCCTGAAGCCGGTGCATCGGCGCGTTTTGCACGCGATGCGGGAGCTGGGCAACGATTTCAACAAGCCCTACAAGAAGTCTGCCCGCGTCGTCGGTGATGTTATCGGTAAATATCATCCGCACGGCGATTCAGCGGTTTACGACACGATCGTCCGTATGGCCCAGCCGTTTTCGATGCGTTACATGCTGGTTGACGGGCAGGGTAACTTCGGCTCCGTGGACGGCGATGCGCCGGCCGCCATGCGTTACACCGAAGTGCGCATGTCAAAGATTGCGCACGAGATCCTGGCGGACCTCGATAAAGAGACGGTCGACTTCATTGAGAATTACGATGGCTCGGAATCAGAGCCGTCCGTTATGCCGACGAGAATTCCGAATTTGCTGGTCAATGGCTCGTCGGGCATTGCAGTCGGAATGGCGACCAATATACCGCCGCACAACCTCACGGAAATGGTCAATGCGTGTCTTGCTCTTATCGAGGATCCGGCGATTGATGTGCCGGGGCTTATGGAGCATCTGCCTGGTCCCGATTTTCCGACGGCCGGCATAATTAACGGTGCACAGGGTATCTACTCGGCATACAAAACAGGCCGTGGACGCGTTCACATGCGGGGCAGAACGTCGGTTGAGACAATTAACCAGCGTGGCAAAGAGGCGATTATCGTCACGGAGCTGCCATACCAGGTGAATAAGGCCAGGTTGATCGAAAAGATCGCCGATCTCGTGCGGGAAAAGCGCATTGAGGGCATCAGCGAACTCCGCGACGAATCTGACAAAGATGGCATGCGCATTGTCATTGAGCTTCGGACCGGTGAAATGAGCGATGTAGTGCTCAATAACCTGTACAAGCAAACGGCGCTCCAGAGCGTGTTCGGCATCAATATGGTGGCGTTGCACGAGGGGCAGCCGAAGCTGATGAACCTTAAGCAGGTGCTCGAAGCATTCCTGTCACATCGACGCGAAGTCGTCACGCGGCGAACTATCTATGAGCTGCGCAAGGCACGAGACCGGGCACATGTCCTGGAAGGTCAGTCAGTCGCGTTGGCGAACATTGATGAAGTTATTGCGCTCATCAAGGCATCCCCGTCCCCCGCCGAGGCCAAAGCGGGACTGATGGCAAAGGTTTGGTCGCCAGGCGCTGTCACAGACATGCTTGAGAGGGCGGGTGCGACCGATACACGGCCAGATGCGCTCGAGGAAGGCTTTGGGCTGATTGACGGTGACTACCGTCTGTCTGAGGTGCAGGCTCAGGCAATCCTTGATCTACGCCTGCATCGTCTGACGGGCTTAGAGCAGGAAAAAATACTCAAAGAATACAAAGAGATATTAGATAAAATTAAAGAATATTCTACCATCCTTTCCGACCCGGACGTGCTTCTTGGGGTCATCAAGGAAGAGCTAATCGAAATCCGGGATACATACGGTGACGAACGGCGAACCGAGATCAATGCGGATCATAGTGATCTCCAGGACGAAGACCTGATTCCGGAAGCGGAGGTCGTCGTTACCTTGTCGCACGGCGGCTACGCGAAAGCACAGCCTGTAGATGACTATCAGGCTCAGCGCCGCGGTGGCCGCGGCCGTTCGGCCGCCAAGGTCAAAGATGAAGATTTCATCGATAACCTGTTCGTCGCTAACACGCATGACACAATGCTTTGTTTCTCAAGCCGCGGCAAAATGTACTGGCTCAAGGTGTACCAGGTGCCGCAAGCCAGTCGTGGCTCGAGGGGCAAGCCAATTGTCAATCTGTTGCCCCTCGATGATGGAGAGCGCATCAACGCCGTTCTTCCGATACGCGAGTACGACGAAGACAGTTTTGTTTTCATGGCGACGAGCGGTGGTACCGTTAAGAAGACACCGTTAAGCCTGTTCTCACGCCCGCGTTCGAGTGGAATTATTGCGGTCGACCTGCGTAACGACGACAAGCTGGTCGACGTTGCGATAACTGACGGCAAACGCGAGATCATGCTGGTTGGGAGCCACGGCAAGGCTATTCGTTTTGCCGAAGCAGATGTCCGCCCAATGGGTCGTGGCGCCGCCGGCGTGAGGGGCATAAAGTTGCCAGCCGGCCATGAAGTGATTGCGCTGTCCATCGTCGGCGATGGCATGCTGCTGTCGGCGACCGAGAATGGCTTCGGTAAGCGCACCTCGATTGACGATTTCCCGGTACAGGGCCGTGGCGGCCAGGGCGTCATTGCGATTCAGACTACAGAACGCAACGGGCGTACTGTTGGCGCCATCAAGGTTTGCGAAGAAGACGAGGTTATGTTGATCAGTTCCGGTGGCACGCTCGTGCGAACCCCGGTAAGCGATATTTCGATCATTGGCCGCAACACGCAGGGCGTTACACTAATCCGCGTCGAAGAAGGCCAGCGCCTGGTCGGACTGGCCCGAATTGAGTCGATTGAGGATGAAACCGAGTAACGATTTCATCGCAGTCTTTCGCCATGCTGTCATCCTTCCAGCCAACCCCTGAATTACAGGACCACCGTTCCATGTCTCGTGCCTACAACTTCAGTGCCGGCCCTGCCGCCATCCCCGACGCCGTTCTCGACAGAATCAGGGATGACATCCCGGACTGGAATGGGACTGGAATGTCTGTCATGGAGGTTAGTCATCGTAGCAAAGAATTCGTTGAGGTTGCCGAGCGCGCCGAGCAGGACCTGAGGGATCTGCTGGCCATTCCGGACGACTACAGCGTATTGTTTCCGCAAGGCGGTGCAACGTTGCAGTTTGCCATGGTACCCCTGAATGTCTCAGCAGAAGGGCAGTCTGTCGACTATGTGCAGACGGGCAGTTGGTCGAAAAAAGCGATTGCGGAGGCATCGAAATACTGCAACGTCAATGTTGTTGCCGATAGCTCCGATAAGAATTTCACGTATGTGCCACAAGAGGAAAGCTGGAATCGGAGCGAGAATGCTGCATATCTGCATTACTGCGCGAACGAAACCATTGCCGGCGTCGAGTTTCCATTTATTCCGGATTCCGGCGACACCCCGTTAATCAGTGATATGTCCAGCACCATTCTGTCACGGCCTCTGGATGTGAGTCGGTTCGGCATCATCTACGCGGGCGCCCAAAAGAACATCGGGCCGGCCGGTGTAACGCTGGTTATTGTTCGCAAGGACCTGATCGGTCAGGCAAGACCGTCAACGCCGAGCCTTCTCGACTATTCGGTCTACGACAAGTCGGGTTCGATGAGCAATACGCCGCCAGTATTTACCTGGTACGTTGCCGGGCTCGTATTCCAGCATCTCAAAGAGCACGGCGGCCTCGATGCTGTGGCTGAATTGAATGAGCGCAAAGCGAAGAAGCTCTACGCTGCCATCGATGATTCATCCTTCTATAGCAATCCCGTTCGCGTTGACTGTCGATCCTGGATGAATGTGCCCTTTATTCTTCAGGACAGCACACTGGATGCAAAATTCCTGGCCGAGTCCGAGGCCGCCGGCTTCACCAATCTCAAAGGTCACCGATCGGTAGGTGGCATGCGCGCATCAATTTACAACGCAATGCCCGAAGCCGGCATCGATGCGTTGATCGGTTTCATGCGGGAATTTGAACGTACGAACGGGTGATCATTACACGTACGAGACGCGCTGGCGCCGGACATCGAACATAGGTATTTAACCTAGCAAACACGCAGGACCTTAACCTGTACCATCGCTTCTGACTTTTCTAATCAAACAAATACAGCAATGTTCAAAATACTGACGCTCAACAATATTGCGGTTACAGGATTGCGGCACTTTCCCCGCGATCGCTACGAGGTTGCCTCCGAGATATCGCATCCGGACGCGATAATCCTGCGTTCCCACAATATGCATGATATGGAAATTCCTGAAACGGTTGCGGCCATCGGACGGGCCGGCGCGGGCGTCAACAACATCCCGATCGATGCCATGAGTCGCCGCGGCGTGCCGGTATTCAATGCCCCGGGCGCCAACGCCAATGCAGTCAAGGAGCTGGCTGTTGCAGGCATGCTGATCGCGGCGAGAAATATATGTAATGCGCGGGACTACGTTAAGGCCCTTACGGAAGAGGGTGATGCCCTCAACAAGGCGGTTGAGGCAGGCAAGAAACAGTTTGTAGGCTTCGAACTGCCCGGCAAAACACTCGGGGTTATCGGCTTGGGCGCTATTGGCGTCGAGGTGGCCAACGTTGCACTAAGCCTGGGGATGAAAGTCGTTGGTTTCGATCCTGCAATCACCGTAAAGCGAGCCTGGCAATTGTCGTCCGGCGTGCAACAGGTCGATACGCTCGATCGCCTGTTTAAAGAATCTGATTTCGTCACCGTGCATGTGCCGCTGATAGACGCCACCAAGGGCATGATCAATGCAGAAAGGCTGGCGTTGATGAGGGATGGCGGTGTCGTCATCAACTTCGCGCGCAGCGGCATCACGGACGACGCGGCAGTGTTGCAAGCGCTGGACAATGGCAAATTACATGCCTATATCAGTGACTTTCCGACGCCTCAACTGATAGCACACCGCAAGGTGGTTGCGCTGCCCCATCTGGGCGCATCAACCGGGGAGGCAGAGGAAAACTGCGCCATCATGGTTGCGAAAAACGTCAGGGATTACCTCGAAAATGGCAATGTCAGGTTTTCTGTGAACTTCCCGGAAACCTTTATCCCCAGGCTGGGCTCGTACCGGATCACCGTGGCTAACGCCAATGTGCCCAACATGGTCGGCCAGATATCAACCTGCCTCGCGAACGCCAACTTAAACATCGAAGATCTGCTGAATAAGTCTTACGGGGAACTGGCTTACACGATCGTGGATCTCGATGGTCCGGTATCGGATGAAACCATCGCGGAGATACGCAAAATCAAGGGCGTTTTGGCATTGCGAAATCTTGGCAAGCCTATATCCTGAGGATTCTCAGTGATTTAAAACGCGAGCGCAGGTTTGGCCAGAGCATCAAATAAGGACGCGTCGACGCAGGATCTCGCGTCCATACGCAAGAGAATCGACGAGGTTGACCAGCAAATCCAGGCGCTTATTAATGAGCGAGCCAGGTTTGCGCAACAGGTAGGCATTTCTAAAGGTGAGCATGCCGCAGCGGTCGATTATTATCGTCCCGAACGCGAGGCGGAAGTGCTGCGTGCGGTTCTTAAGCGCAATGAGGGACCGCTTCGTAATGAAGAAATGCTTCGTCTGTTTCGCGAGATCATGTCGGCCTGTCTCGCGCAACAGGAGCCTTTAAAAGTCGGCTACCTCGGTCCCGAAGGGACGTTTACACAAACCGCTGTCTATAAACACTTCGGACATTCCGTTCGCGGGTTGCCGTTCTCGACGATTGATGAGGTTTTCCAGGAAGTCGAATGTGGTGCCGCCGACTTCGGCGTAGTACCAATCGAAAACTCGACGGAAGGGACCGTTAATCACACGCTCGATATGTTTATTACGTCTCCACTGAAAGTGGGTGGCGAAATCGAGTTACGAATCGAGCAGCATTTGCTGGGCAATGTATCAGGGCTCGACGCGATAGAAAGAATATGTGCTCATGAGCAGTCGCTGGCGCAATGCCGTGGCTGGCTTCGCGAATACCTGCCACATGTCGAATTGGTAGGTGTCAGCAGCAATGCGGCGGGTGCCCGACGTGCCCGGGACGAAAAAGGCACCGCGGCCATCGGTGGCGAAGCCGCCTCGGAGGTCTACGATCTCAGGATCATGGTGAATAATATTGAGGATCAGTCCGACAATTCCACTCGTTTCCTGGTGATCGGCAGGAAGCTGCTGGCGCCTAGTGGGGACGACAAGACGACAATTCTGATCTCGACGACGGGTACAGCAGGTGGGGCCGGTATCCTGCATGCGCTACTGCAGCCGCTCGCAAGCCATGGCGTCAGCATGTCACGGATTGAGTCGCGTCCATCCAGGCGAAAAAACTGGGACTACGTATTTTTCATCGATGTCGAGGGGCACGCTGAAGAGTCGCCACTGAAAGAGGCCCTTGGCGAGCTTGAGAAGGACAGCTCCCTGTTTCGCATCGTCGGCGCCTACCCGAAAGCGGTCAAATAGCTTTCACTGCCTGCTATGAATATCGTCGTCAATCCTTCTGCCTTGAATAGCGGCGCTGTAAGCGTGCCTGGTGACAAGTCCATTTCCCACCGCGCCCTTATGCTCGGCGCCGTGGCTGACGGCACCACCACTATAAGCGGATTTCTCGCTGGGGAAGATTGCCGCGCCACTCTTGGGGCACTCAGGGCAATGGGTGTCAAAATCGATGAGTTGTCAGCAACGGATCTCTCGGTAAGCGGAGCAGGGCTGTATGGGCTTCGACGGCCGTCAGGACCCCTTGATATGGGGAATTCGGGTACTGCAATGCGACTTTTTGCGGGGCTGCTATGCGGCCAGTCGTTTTCGTCAACGCTGATTGGCGACGAGTCTTTAAGTAATCGACCGATGAATCGTGTCATCAAACCCTTGTCGATGATGGGCGCGAGAATCGGTGCAGAAGAGGGCAAGCCCCCGCTTCATATCGACGGCGGTCAGAAGTTGACCGGGCTTGTCTACCGCCTGCCGGTGGCCAGCGCCCAGGTAAAATCAGCAATACTCCTCGCAGGTCTTTATGCAGACGGCGAGGTCACCGTTATCGAGCCTGCAGTAACCCGCGATCACACCGAGCGGATGTTACGGTCAATGGGCGTTGCGCTCACGCAAGGGGAGACGCAAATCATATTGAATGGCGGGCAGAACCTGAAAGGGACAAACATTGAGGTGCCCGCCGACCTGTCCTCCGCGGCGTTTGTTATTCTGGCTGCGATTATTTCGGCTGATGCCGAAGTGACAATCGCACGGGTGGGTGTGAATCCGACCCGAACCGGTGTCATCGACATTCTGAAAGACATGGGCGCCGACATATCAATCGACAATGTTCAGCTTTTCGGCGAAGAGCCGGTTGCTGACATCACGGTACGTTCTTCCCGGCTATTCGGGATTGACGTCGATCCGGCAAAAGTGTCACTCGCGATCGACGAGTTCCCGGTCTTGTTTGTTGCCGCGGCCTGTGCCGACGGCAAGACGACCTTCACCGGCCTCGAAGAGCTGAGAGTCAAGGAGAGTGACCGAATTGCCGCGATGGCGGAAGGGCTGCGCGCCCTGAGCGTGCCAGTTGATGAGTCTCCGGACGGCGCCGTAGTGCATGGTGGCAAGCTGTATGGCGGTGTTGTTCGAAGTCATGGCGATCATCGTATCGCCATGTCATTTGCAGTTGCTGGCACCGTGGCTGAGTGGCCGGTGCATATCGAGGATACCGATGCTGTCGCGACTTCGTTTCCAGGATTTGTGGATTGCCTGAGGTCGTTGGGCGTCGACATTGCTTGTCAGGATGGGGGCGGGGAATCGTGACGGCGCCGGATCCGGAAGTTCCGGTCATAACGATTGATGGTCCAAGCGGGTCCGGCAAGGGGACCATCGCAAGACGCGTGGCCGAAGCTCTCGATATGCATCTGCTCGACAGCGGCGCACTTTATCGCCTGGTTGGGCTTGCGGCCACACGGCAGGGCCAGGTTGGCGCCGGAGAGGCCGAAATTGCGGCAATTGCAGCCGACATGAACGTGCGCTTTTCGATGAATGATGCAGGTGAAGAGCAGGTTTGGCTTGGCAGCGAGGAGGTCAGCAGCGAACTCAGGACAGAGGAGTGCGGCCTCATGGCGTCGCGTGTTGCTGCGCTACCCGCTGTGCGCAAGGCGTTGCTGGGGCTGCAGAAGGGTTTCCGCAGGGCCCCGGGCCTGGTTGCCGATGGCCGGGATATGGGCACGACCGTATTCCCGGACGCGAGGCTTAAAATATTTCTTACTGCGAGTGCCGAAGAGAGGGCCCGAAGGCGCCATAAGCAGTTGAATGACAAGGGTATTGATGTTAGCCTTGCCGCCCTTTCACGGGACATCGAGGATCGTGACAGGCGGGATTCGGAGCGATCGGTTGCTCCATTGAGGCCTGCTGATGACGCTCGATTGCTGGATTCCAGCAACCTGACGATTGAGGAAGTGACCCAAACCATACTGGATTGGGCACAAGAGCTCGACTAAGCAAGAAATGATTTTTCGGTGAGTCGGACACGGAGTCTGGCTCTTTTTCGTTAACAGCCGTCTGCTGCAGGAAGTGGTTAGGCGTATGGGTGAGGGTCGTAGTGGTCCTCTTGGTCTAAATCTAATGTCAGAAAGTTTTGCAGAGTTATTTGAAGAAAGTTTTGCCAGTCAACAACTAAAATCGGGTGCCATCATCACAGGCACAGTCGTTGCGGTAAATGATGATGTAGTACTCATCAGTGCAGGTCTCAAGTCAGAGGCCGTCATTCCAATCGAACAATTTCAGAACGAGAAGGGTGAAGCCGAAGTTTCAGTCGGCGATGAATTCGAGGTTGCCCTCGATGCTGTCGAAGACGGATTTGGAGAAACCAAGCTTTCTCGTGAGAAAGCGGTTCGTGCACGCACCTGGATCGAGCTTGAGAAAGCCTTCGAGAAGAGTGAAGTTGTCACGGGCCTCATCAACGGGCGGGTCAAAGGCGGATTTACCGTCGAAATTGACAACGTGCGGGCCTTTCTGCCGGGATCGCTGGTCGATGTTCGACCAGTTCGTGATCCGGCCTATCTGGAAGGCAAGAGCCTAGAATTCAAGGTGATCAAGCTGGACCAGCGTCGCAACAACGTCGTGGTTTCCCGGCGTGCCGTTGTTGAGCAGGAATACAGCGCGGAACGTGAAGAGCTGCTTGAGAGCCTCCAGGAAGGCAACACTGTCAAAGGTATTGTCAAGAATCTCACCGACTATGGCGCATTTGTCGACCTGGGTGGCATCGACGGTCTTCTGCATATCACCGATATGGCCTGGAAGCGCGTCAAGCATCCGTCCGAAGTGGTCAATGTGGGCGACGAGATCGACGTTAAAATCCTGAAGTTCGACCGTGAACGTCAACGTGTCTCACTGGGTATCAAACAGCTCGGTGACGATCCGTGGCATGATCTCGCGCGTCGCTATCCACCGCAAACCCGCATGTTCGGAAAAGTCACGAACATTGCTGACTATGGCTGTTTTGTTGAAATCGAAGAGGGTGTTGAGGGTCTCGTCCACGTATCTGAAATGGATTGGACTAACAAGAATGTTAACCCTGCCAAAGTGGTCTCAATTGGTGAAGAAATCGAAGTCATGGTCATCGAAATCGATGAAGAGCGCCGACGGATTTCATTAGGCGTCAAGCAATGTCAGTCAAATCCCTGGGCCGAATTCTCCGCGACCGTTAATCGTGGCGATAAAGTCTCTGGTCAGATTAAGTCAATTACTGACTTCGGTATTTTTATCGGACTGGATGGCGGCATCGACGGTCTCGTCCACCTGTCAGATATTTCCTGGGATCTTCCAGGCGAAGAGGCAGTTCGGAACTACAAGAAAGGCCAGGAGATCGAAGCGAGCGTGCTCGCAATCGACTCAGAGCGGGAGAGAATCTCGCTGGGCATCAAGCAGCTCGACAAGGATCCGTTTTCTGCCTGGCTGGCTGAGCATCCGAAAAACACCGTGGTTAAAGGTAGCGTGATTGAAGTTGATGCGCGCGGCGCGACGGTTGATCTTGGCGATGGCGTACTTGGCTCGCTGCGAGCGTCAGAATTGGCCCGTGGTCGCGTTGAAGATGCGCGAACCATGATCAAAATTGGTGACGAGGTTGAGGCCAAATTCACCAATGTTGACCGTAAGAACCGCACGGTTGCACTGTCGATCAAGGCCAAGGAAGTCCACGAGGAAGCTGAAGCGCTCTCTAGCTACAAGTCCGAGACTGCATCCAGTTCCAGTGGAACCACGCTGGGTGAGCTTCTGAAGGAAAAAATGTCCGGAGAGACAAAGTAAAAAAAATGTAGCCCGGGCCTCGCGGTCCGGGCTATTATTCCTTTATAATCGGTAGCTTATGCGACGAAGCAGGCAGAAGAATAAGCGAAACGCATTATGACAAAATCTGAACTCATAGAAATGATCGCCAGAAAGCAGAAGCATCTGCCGGCGAAGGATGTTGAGCTTGCCGTCAAGCACCTGCTGGATCTGATGAGCGACGCTTTATCCAAAGGCGAGCGTATCGAAATACGTGGTTTTGGCAGTTTCTCGCTGCATTTCCGGCCACCCAGGATCGGCCGCAACCCAAAGACGGGCGAGGCCGTGGCACTATCCGGAAAGTACGTGCCGCATTTCAAGCCTGGCAAAGATCTGCGCGAAAGAGTCAACGTATCGCGCCATTTGCCCATTAAGAACTAGTCACCACTTACCATATTCTCTGTAAAGCAATACACTGTCGCGATACCGGTGGCGTCGCCGCGGATACGCGATATGTGGAGTAGGTAGATGCTGAAGAAAATTGGCATTGGGATACTGGTTTTGATCATCTTTGTGATGATGCTCGTATTCACCAGCAGCAATCCCGGATTTGTCGATCTCGATCTGTTTTTTCTGACCGTCCGGCCCTCCGTAGCACTGGCATTTTCCGTTACGTTCGTGATCGGCTGGGCATTCGGACTCCTGTGCACGACGGTATTTATCCTTCGGCTTGTGAGTGAGCGCCGGCAGTTGCGTCGCGCATTGCGGAATTCTGAATCAGAGGTGTCCAGCCTCAGAAACCTCCCGATAGCCGATGCCGACTGAATCCACATTTCTGCTGGCAGGGTTATTCCTGTTGCTGGCTGCTGCCGGTTGGGCGCTCGGCCGTTTTGGTGAACGTGATGACGACGAAGATGCGCCGCCGCCGCTGAATATTGATTACCTGAAGGGCCTGAACTTCCTCTTGAACGAGCAGACAGATCAAGCTCTCGAACACTTCCTGAAAATGGTGCGGGTCGATGACAAAACTATCGAGACCCACTTTGCCCTGGGCAGCCTTTTTCGACGGCGTGGCGAGGTAGATCGTGCCATCAGAATTCACCAGAATATAATTGCGCGACCGGACCTGGCTGCCGAGCAGCGCGATCAAGCTCTGTTCTCTCTCGCGAAAGACTATCTCAAGGCGGGCCTTCTCGACCGGGCCGAAAACCTGTTTGTCCGACTCTCGCAGGGCTCGCGTTACCAGGTCGAAGCGCTTGAGCAGTTATGCCGGATCTACGAGCAGGAACGAGAATGGCAACGTGCCATCGAATCGGGCCAAAAGCTCGAGGTTTTGAGCGGACAGTCGCTCGCGCTGCAGATCGCTCATTACTATTGCGAGCTTGCGGAGCAGGCGGCTTCTAACAAAGACTACAATGCGGCGCGCGCATTTGTAAAAAAGGCCCAGAGTGGACGGCCACGAACCCATCGCGGCGCCTTGACGCGTGCCCGGATTGCCCGGGATACGGACGATAGCAAGACTGCGTTAAGGCTTTACAACCGGATAGTGGACGAAAACACGTACTTGATTACCGAAGCGCTACCGGCGTTGGTCGAAATTTACGGTCGGGAAGGATCGCTGAATCAGTTGGAAAACAGCCTGCGATCGCTCCTTGACAAGAATCCGGGTATGAAGACGGATGTGGCTTACACGGCTATCGTGAATAATATCGGCGGCATAGACATCATCGATGAATGTGTCGAAGAGTACATGTTGAGCGAGCCAACGCTGACTGAATTTATTGATCTGCAAACGGTGAATGCGGCAAGCGGCGAAGATCGCCAGGCTGCGTTGAACAAGGTCAGGGCAGCGTTAAGCAAACTGGCCTCGAAGATTCCTCGATATCAATGCAAAGAATGCGGCTTTTCCAGCCAGAAACTCCTGTGGCAATGTCCGAGTTGCCGGGATTGGGAGACGCAGCGGCCGTTTGCTACTGTCAGTTTTGACTCACTGCTGCAGCGCAGCGCCGGTATGTAACATCGCGTTCATGCGCAACTTCTCATCGTTTCTGTTCAAAGCCCGGAATTTCTCGGGCAGTTCTGTGCTGCACTGAGTATTAAGCTCCAACTGTTCAACCATCGAACAGATACTCATATGAAAGGAGCTTCAAATGACAAGAATCACGCAGATTTTTGCAGCGTCAATTCTCATGCTGGCAGGTGCCGTCCTGGCCATAGCGGGTCCCGTTAACGTGAACACGGCAGATGCCGAGACAATTTCAGCCGAATTGCAGGGCGTCGGCATCTCCAAAGCGATCGCTATCGTCGAATACAGGCAGGCAAACGGGCCATTTAGGTCAGTCGATGACCTCGCAATGGTCAAGGGAATCGGTGAACGGACGGTCGAGATTAATCGAAAGAATATCCTGCTGGACTCTGGTGCGAAAAAGACAAAGTAGGATTGGTTACCGGCCCGATCATGAGGCCGTGCCGGATACCGGTGGCACGGCCTTGTCCTGTGACAATGTCACATTTGCTTTTGTGACCGTCTGCGCGTCAATCGGACGCCAAATTTGGCTATGATGCGGCTTCACTACGTGTTGGAGTTCAATTGTGCGCAAGCAAGTCAGAGCAGCCGTATTTCCCGTTGCCGGGCGTGGGACCCGTTTCCTGCCGGCTACCAAGGCCAGCCCCAAGGAAATGTTGCCCATTGTCGACAAGCCGCTTATCCAGTATGCGGTCGAAGAGGCGATTGCGGCCGGCGCGACAAAACTTGTATTTGTGACTGGCGCGTCAAAAAGGGCGATAGAAGACCATTTCGATACCGATGCGGAGCTTGAGCGGGCCCTGACGGAGTCGGGAAAGACTGATCTGCTGGAATCGGTCAGGGATATCGTTCCGAACAATGTTTCCTGTGTCTATATTCGGCAGGGCCAACCACTGGGCCTTGGGCATGCGGTACTTTGTGCGCGTCCAGCGGTAGGAGATGAACCGTTTTTCGTCCACCTGGCAGACGATTTGATTGCCGGCGAGCCGTGCCTTAAAGAATTGGCCGATGAGTATGAACGGCACGGCAGCAGTGTTGTCGCGGTGGAGGAAGTGCCGCATGAGAACACCTCAAGCTATGGCATTGTCGCGGTCGAGGAATCAAAAAACGGCCGGCGAATGACCGAAATTGTTGAGAAACCGAAACCGGCAGACGCGCCATCCAATTTGGCGGTTGTGGGTCGCTATCTCCTTGCGCCGGAAATATGGGGCAAACTGGAGGGTACGGGCCGTGGTGCAGGCGGCGAGATTCAGCTGACAGATGCGATCGCTGATTTGCTCGACGTGGCAGATGTTTACGCCCACTCATTCTCCGGCACGCGTTACGATTGTGGCAGCAAGTTGGGGTATTTGCAGGCGACGGTAGCCTATGGACTTTCCCACAGCGAGATCGGAGACGAATTCAGAACATTTCTGAAAAGGTCTGTCGGCTAAAAATCAGATACCAATCGCCGCCTTCCAGCGATTCGATTCAGCCAGTAAGCTATTATCCCTGGCCTGCGTGACCTTCTGCGCGAATTTACCCGTTTCGGACACCACCGGAGGAATCAGAATGAGAACAAACAAAAGACTGACAGCTATCGTGGTCGCGTTAATCCTTGTGCTTTCGGGAAGCCTCTTTGCAGAGGATCGCACTTATGTGGGCGGTCGGTCTGCATCTGATGACGGTGTCCCACCATTTAGTGGCGCCGTCATGGTCGGCGACACATTGTACATTTCCGGTAACCTTGGCTTGGTTGACGGCAAAGTGCCCGAAGATCCTGCGGACGAAGCGCGGGCTGTAATGGATGCCATCAAAAGTACCCTGGCTGCTGCCGACATGACGATGGATGACATCGTGTCTGTACAAATCTTTTGCTCTGACGTTGCCCATTACGGCGCGTTTAACAGCGTGTACAGAACTTATTTCACGAAAGAGTTTCCGGCACGTGCATTCATCGGGTCGGGCGCGTTGCTGTTCGACGCGCGATTCGAAGTGATGGCGACAGCCGTCAAGCGCTGATCGATCGCATTGGCCGATCTGCCGGGTAGGCCTGTCGGCAAAATCAGCTACTCAACAGGAACTCTTGCGTCACCGGCAGGACGTGCCAGGCGATCGCCAGAAAGTGGCAGATGCTTCCGACGAGCACGAAAACGTGCCAGATGGCGTGGCTGTAGGCCATCTGTTTTTGCGCATAAAAAAATGCGCCCACCGTATAGCTGGCACCGCCGGCCGCCAGCCATAATATGCCGTTTTTGCCAATGGCCTCAGCAACCTGAGGAATGATAATCACGACCAGCCAACCCAGCAGCAAATAACTGGCCAGAGATACCCGTGGAAATCTGTGCCGGAACCAAAGTTTTGTCAGGATGCCGGCGGTCGCCAGTGCCCAGACAATGCCAAAAAGCCACCATCCGACATTGGTTCTCATGGCAACCAGGAGAAACGGCGTATACGTGCCGGCAATAAGAAGATAGATGGCGCAGTGGTCAAGCAGCTTGAAAACGTGTTTGTGTGGCGATGAATGAAAGGTGTGGTAAAGCGTTGACGCCAGAAACAGTAAGACCAGGCTCAGTCCGTAAACGATGCTGGCAACAATCCGCCACGGATCAGACGCCGCGATCGATATGTAGAGCATCCAGGACAAACCACCGATACTCAGAATTGCACCGGCACCGTGACTGAATGCATGCAAAAACTCTTCAGTCAGGGAGTACTGGGGCTGGGGCTTGAGCTGGGTATCCGGCATGCCTGCATGCCTCCGTAATTCAATGGGCCTGTTGCAGGCACGTACGAATAGGGTAGCAGTTTGCTTGCCGCAACACCTGCCGGACGCAACAAAATCAGGAAATTGACGTGTTAACCGGGATTAGAAGCGAAACAGGAATCCGACTGTCGGGCCGGACAGTTCGATCTCAGAATCAGAGCTCACGCCGATACCGAGGTTGTCAGACAAATCCATTGTCATGTGACGATATCCGAGGTCGATGGAAAATAGTCCCGTCTGGCCGAAAGTGTAGCCGACAGAGGCCAGCAGGTTCAGTGTGCCGTCGGTGCCAAAGTTGGCGTAGTCGGCGCGGAGCTTGTAACCCAGTCGATCGGTGAATTTGCCTGTCACCCGCGCACCGACGAGAAGATCAAGCTCTGAGACGCTTATTCGTCGGTCGATCACGGTGGCGACCGGACCGGGCAAAGTAATATTCAGCGTCTGATCGACATCGACATAGCGCAAACCGAGCAATATTTCGAGTACGGTCTTGTCAAAGCTGGTATCGCCAAAGCTCAAAACTGCCCCGGCTTCATAGAGTCCCATGCTCAGCTTCGTCGCAACGTCCAGGTCGCCAAGGATCGGGCCGCCGGGTCCGACCGGCGTCACGCTGGTGTCGGAAATTGTCATGGACAATATGTCCAGAAATCCGCCGATGTCCGATGACGACGGGGTTCCCTCAACATGCAGCATGAACGCGCTGTCCAGTTTGTCGATCAGATCGCTGAACGGAAGCGTTGCGCCAAGGGCAGGATCGCCATTGATGCTCACATCGAGGCTGGTGTCGGCGGCCCAGACGTAAGGAGCGACCAGCCAGTCAATTTCAGCCGTACGGCCCGGTTGCGCGCAGAGCAGGAGAACCGTTAACGCAGCAAACCTGAATATTAAGCTCATTCGAGAATCCTCGATCCCTCGTCGGAGGGCAAAAAAAACGGCCGCTCTTCCAAGCGACCGTCTGTCTTCTGAATTTGGCTCCCCGACCCGGACTCGAACCAGGGACCAATTGATTAACAGTCAATCGCTCTACCAACTGAGCTATCGGGGAATGATTTTTTGGCGTTTTTCACGCCGGGCGGCATTCTGTTCCAGTCATTTTAGCAAGTCAAGGGCACTGGGTGTTCAAATTACGGGCAAACACCGAATTTCTATGAGAGGGCCTTCTTGATGCGGCCGATCGCGTCCCGCAATGACTCAATCGAGCACGCAAATGAAACCCTCACATAACCTGGAGCGCCAAAAGGGGTCCCAGGGACCATGACGACGTCACCGCTCTCAAGGATCAACTTGACGAGGTCGGCGTCAGTTTCCAGGCCTTTGGCGGCCATAGCCGCGGTGACTTTTGGAAAGGCATAGAAAGCCCCTTCACCTTCGCGGCATTCGAAGCCCGGAATTTCATTGAGGGCAGCAACCACATAATCGCTTCTGGATTTGTAGGCCTTCAGCATTTCGGCCATACAGGACTGGTCACCGTCCAGCGCCGCCGCAGCGGCGACCTGCGAGATGCTGCAAGGGTTTGAGGTAATCTGGCTTTGGATGGTTTTCATTGCCTTGATGACTTCTCGTGGTCCGCCCGCGTACCCGACGCGCCAGCCTGTCATGGCGTAGCACTTGGAAACCCCGTTAATGGTGACGACCTGGTCGTAAAGGTCCGGGCAGGCCGTCGCGATGCTGCAAAATGGGTCATCCGCCCAATGAATGTGTTCATAGATATCGTCAGCAAGAACAACGATATTCGGGTGTTTCAGAAGGACCGCTCCAAGCGCCACCAGTTCATCCCGCGTGTAGCAACTGCCGGTCGGGTTGGACGGACTATTAAGGAACAGGAGTCGGGTCTTTTCGGTTATTGCCGCTTCGAGCTTTGCGGGCGTCACCTTGAAGCCGTCCTCGATTCCCGTATTGATAACGACCGGTACGCCCTCGGCAACCCTGACCATGTCCGGGTAGGACACCCAGTAGGGTGCCGGAATGATTGCTTCATCGCCCTGGCTGAGGATACCCATGCAGGCATTAAACAACGTGTGCTTGGCGCCGACGGAAACAAGGATCTGGTCCGGCGAGTAGATAAGCTGGTTATCCCGCTCGAACTTTCGCTGAATCGCTGCCTTGAGGTGACTGGTGCCATCAATAGCGGTGTATTTGGTTTCGCCGTTTCGAATCGCCTGGATTGCGGCTTCTTTGATGTGGTCCGGCGTATCGAAATCCGGCTCGCCGGCGCCAAGACTGATGACATCCCGACCGGCTTCCCGAAGTTCTGCAGCCAGGCCCAAAACGGCACTTGTCGCGGACGGCATGACCCGGCCCATTCTTTCTGAAACTGATAAACTCACTGGTTACCTCCCGGAAACGAAAACGCATGGTACGTCAATCATTCAATCTGCCCAAGAAGACTTTATCGGACGACCGGGACAAGTTACGGCTTGTATCAACGTTCAGTCCGGCAGGTGATCAAAAGGCCGCAATTGCAGGCCTCGTCGAAGGGCTTGGCGATGGCCTGGCCAGCCAGACATTGCTGGGCGTAACCGGATCGGGCAAGACGTTCACGATAGCCAATGTGATCCAGGAGACGCAACGCCCCGCCATCGTCCTTGCACCGAATAAAACGCTGGCGGCGCAGCTTTATGGGGAGATGCGGGAGTTTTTTCCGCACAACGCAGTCGAATATTTTGTCTCGTACTACGACTATTATCAGCCAGAAGCCTACGTTCCGAGCTCTGATACATTTATAGAGAAGGACGCATCGATCAACCAGCACATTGAGCAAATGCGGCTGTCGGCAACCAAAGCGCTGATTGAACGGCCGGATGCCATTATCGTGGCCACCGTATCGGCCATCTATGGTCTTGGTGATCCAGAGAGTTACTTTAATATGGTCCTGCATATTTCACGCGGAGACCGGCTGGATCAACGGACCATTCTTCGCCGTCTGGCCGAAATGCAGTACAAACGGAATGAACTGGATTTATCGCAGGGAAACTATCGCGTCAGGGGAGACGTGATCGATATCTTCCCTGCGGAGTCGGAGCGGGATGCCGTCCGGGTAGAGCTGTTTGATGATGAAGTCGAGTCTCTCTCCTATTTCGATCCGCTAACCGGAGAGGTCCTCCGCCGGGTCCCGCGTCTCACGGTATTTCCGAAAACCCATTACGTGACGCCGCGAGAGAAACTCCTGGCGGCCATTGATGAAATAAAGGTGGAACTGAAAGATCGCCTGGAGTACCTGCGAAAGCACGAAAAACTTCTTGAAGCTCAGAGACTTGAGCAGCGTACGATGTTTGATATTGAAATGATCAGGGAGCTCGGCTACTGCAGTGGCATCGAAAACTACTCACGCTATTTGTCGGGACGGGTCGAAGGGGAGCCGCCGCCTTGCCTGTTTGATTACGTTCCGGACGATGCCATTCTGATCATCGACGAAAGTCATGTCACAGTGCCGCAGCTAGGCGGCATGTATCGTGGCGATCGGTCCCGCAAAGAGACACTGGTTGAATTCGGATTCCGCCTGCCTTCAGCATTGGATAACCGGCCGTTGCGTTTTGACGAATTTGAACGCCTGGCGCCGCAGGTTATCTTTGTATCGGCCACGCCCGGTGACTATGAGGCGGCGCATGCCGGTAATACCGTGGAGCAGCTTGTCAGGCCGACCGGCCTGATCGATCCCGAACTCGAAGTTCGGCCAGCACGGACCCAGGTGGACGACGTTCTGTCAGAAATTCGCCACCGGGTTGCGGTCGAAGAACGCGTCCTGATCACGACACTGACCAAGCGCATGGCTGAAGACCTCACAGATTATCTTCGGGAACACGACGTGAGAGTCCGTTACCTCCATTCGGACATCGGGACCGTTGAGCGAACAGAGATTATTCGCGATTTGCGCTTGGGCGAGTTTGATGTACTGGTCGGCATCAACCTGCTTCGGGAGGGTCTGGATATGCCCGAAGTATCGCTTGTCGCGATTCTGGACGCGGACAAGGAAGGGTTTCTCCGCTCGGAGCGCTCACTGATTCAGACCATTGGTCGCGCAGCACGGAATATTCACGGCAAGGCGTTGCTGTATGCCGACAACATGACCGGATCAATGACCCGGGCAATTGACGAGACCAATCGCCGTCGGGAGCGCCAGATTGCCTATAACGAAAAACACGGGATTAAGCCGGCCGGTATCGTTAAGCAGGTCGCTGATATTATGGAGGCCGCCTATCCGGTGCCTGGAAGAGGTCGCAAGCGAATCGCTGAAGATGCGACACCTTATGAGTCCATGACACCCGCCGAGATTTTGAAGAAGGCGCAGAAGCTCGAGCAGAAGATGTTGAAGCATGCCCGGGACCTGGAATTCGAAGAGGCAGCCAGGCTACGGGATGAAATTCAGCGGATGCGGGAGATCGGTTTCGGTATCAGCGACAAAATGGCAGGATAAAGGCCAAAATCTGTTGCGCCGGCGCAGGGCCTTGAGTATCTTTGTCGCCGCTCGGCTGAAGGTGGCGATGCCGCTCTTATCTGGTTGTGATTCGGTTGAGCGTCTTCCGGATTTTCCTGTATACAATCAGAGTGTTGGGCGATCAGCTCAGTGGGCACAGGAACGAGGGCAGGCTGCGGAAAGTAACCTTTTAAAAAAAGGGCGATTAGCTCAGTGGGCACAGGAACGAGGGCAGGCTGCGGAAAGTAACCTTTTAGAAAAAGGGCGATTAGCTCAGGGGTAGAGCGCCACGTTGACATCGTGGAGGTCGGTGGTTCGAGACCACCATCGCCCACCAAGTTTAAAATAAAGGTGTCGCTTTCGATTGGCAATCGGGCGAAAGAATAGCCAGATGACCCGCGATAATTGCTCGTTTTCAGCGTAATTGTCGCGACCTGTTCGACTGGCAGGATGAGTCTATCGGCTACAGGTATCGATCGGGTGTCGCTTTCGATTGGCACTCGGGCGAAAGAATAGCCAGATGACCCCCGATAATTGCTCGTTTTCAGCGTAATTGTCGCGACCTGTTCGACTGGCAGGATGAATATATCGGCCAAAGGTATCGATCGGGCCGGGCCAGATACGGAAATTTGTCTCAATTGCCTGGAAAAACCTTAAAATGACCCGAAGTTTCTTGCAAATCAGGCATTTCCGGCTTTAAAATTCGCGTCCCGCGACGCTGGATGAGCCTTTTCAAGGCTGTCTGCCCCGCGGTATTGTTTTTGGCAGGAGGATTTAGGTATCGCGGCATCAAAACGAGTTCGGCGCAACGACGAGATCGACGCCACAGAAGTGCGGGTAATTGATTCCGCGGGTGAGCAACGAGGCGTAATGTCGTTGCCTGAAGCGTTGGAAATCGCCAAGGGCGAAGGGCTGGATTTGGTCGAAGTTTCGCCAAACGTAGAGCCGCCGGTTTGCCGGATCATGGATTTCGGCAAGTTCCTTTTCGAACAAAACAAGAAGTCGCAGTCTGCCAAGCGCAAGCAGAAGCAGGTGCATGTCAAAGAAATTAAATTTCGCCCGGGAACGGACGAAGGTGACTATAAGATCAAGTTGCGGAAGCTGACAGAATTCCTGGAAGTTGGCGACAAGACCAAAGTCACGTTGAGGTTCAGAGGTCGGGAAATGGCGCACAAGGAATTGGGCGCACAACTCCTGGCCAGGGTCAGAACTGACCTGGAAGAACTGGCTGTCGTAGAACAGATGCCGCAGTTAGAAGGGCGGCAAATGATTATGGTTCTCGCGCCAAAGAAAAAGTGAGTATTAGCCAAGCGAGCGCAAGCAAGCAAAGCTGATTTCCGCCTGCAACGGCAGTTCATTAGAACTGTACGTATCATGGCTAGAAAATACGGAGACAATGATGTCTAAGATGAAAACCAACCGGGGCGCCGCAAAGCGCTTCCGCCGGACGGGTAAGGGCGGCTTTAAGCGAGCCCAGTCCCATCTCAATCACATTCTTACCAAGAAGAAGTCCAAGCGTAAACGCCAGTTGGGTTTGACCCAGCAAGTCGCCGAGAGCGACGTTAAAAGCGTGAAGCGAATGCTTCCCTACAGCTAAGGAGGATTGAGAGATGGCTAGAGTTAAACGTGGCGTAGTCGCCAAATCCCGCCATAACAAAGTCCTCAAGAAAGCGAAGGGCTATTACGGCGCACGTAGCAAACTGTTCAAGACCGCGAAGCAGGCCGTCATTAAGGCTGGCCAATATGCTTATCGTGACCGCCGCCAGCGCAAACGCCAGTTTCGCGCATTGTGGATCACGCGTATCAATGCTGCTGCGAGACTACATGACATGTCTTACAGCCGGCTGATAAACGGCATGAACCGCGCAGAAATGGAAATTGATCGCAAGGTTTTGGCGGATATTGCTGTGCATGATCCCGAGGCCTTTGGCGCAATCGCTGCGCAAGCCAAGGCCGCGCTGGCTGAAAGCTGACCGGTGTCCGCGTGCGCATGCGCGCGGACCCTGACAGGATATCCTGATGCAGTCACTGAGCGAGCTTGTCAAACAGGCTGAGTCCGAGGTTGCTGATGCCCCTGACCTGGCGTCGCTTGACGCCGTTCGCGTAAGGTATCTCGGCAAGAAAGGCGAACTGACTGCTCGTCTGAAGGGCCTCAGCGCACTGTCCGCCGAGGAGCGTCCTGCGGCCGGCCAGGAAATCAACAAAGCAAAAAAGGCGGTTCAGGATAGTCTCAATTCGAAGCGTGATTCGCTGCAGCGGGAATCGCTCGCCGAGAAGCTTCGTGCGGACGCTGTGGACGTTTCGCTGCCCGGTAGGGGCGTCGGCAGGGGTGGACGTCATCCGGTTTCCCGGGCGGCATCGCGCATTGAGAAGATATTCTGCAATGCCGGTTTTGGCGTTCGAACCGGGCCGGAAATTGAAGACGATTTTCACAACTTCACGGCGCTGAATATTCCAGAGAATCATCCGGCGCGGGCGATGCACGATACATTCTATTTCCCTGGCGGGAATCTGCTTCGAACACATACGTCTCCGGTGCAAATTCGGTCGATGGTCAACGAGGGTGTACCGATTCGAATTATTGCTCCCGGCCGCGTCTACCGATGTGATTCAGATCAGACTCACACACCGATGTTTCATCAGGTCGAAGGCCTGGTGATCGACCGCGGCATCAGCTTCGCTAACCTGAAAGCCGTTTTGCACCAGTTTGTAGAGAGTTACTTCGAGCGTAAGGCCAAGTTGCGTTTTCGGGCCTCCTATTTCCCATTCACAGAGCCGTCGGCAGAAGTCGACGTGGAATGGGAAGAGGGCAAGTGGCTCGAAATCCTGGGATGCGGCATGGTGCACCCGAATGTTCTCCGGAACTCCGGTATTGATCCAGAGGAATTTACCGGTTACGCATTCGGCATGGGAATTGAACGTCTCGCTATGTTGCGCTACGGCGTGAACGATTTGCGAACATTCTTTGAGAATGATCTGCGTTTTCTCCGGCAATTCAATTAGCGGTCGGGACCAATGAAATTTTCAGAAAAATGGTTGCGAGACTGGGTCGATCCGTCGCTGGATACCGAGGAACTTGCGCACCGGCTAACGATGATTGGACATGAGGTTGACGCGCTTGAACCGCAAGGGCTGGGCCTCGATGGTGTAATCGTTGGAGAGGTTCTGGACGTCCAACAGCACCCGAATGCAGATCGATTGAGCGTCTGCCAGGTATCGACTGGCAGCGGCGACGCGGTAGAAGTTGTTTGCGGCGCGCCGAATGTTCGGGCGGGCATGAAAAGTCCTTTTGCCCCTGCCGGTACCAGACTGCCTAACGGGTTGAAACTCCGCAGGTCGAAGATTCGTGGCATCCTGTCCAACGGGATGTTGTGTTCGGCGATCGAGTTAGGCCTGGGAGATGAGTCGGATGGAATTGTCGAATTGCCGGTCGACGCAGAACCAGGTCAGCTGCTGACAGAGTGCCTGGATCTGCCTGATTACACATTCGACCTTGATCTGACGCCAAATCGCGGAGACTGTTTCTGCGTCCTGGGAATTGCCCGGGATGTGTCTGCCGTAACGTCAACTCCGATGAAGGGCCCGGCAGTCAAAGCGGTCCCGGCGAGCATTGATGACGAACATCCGGTCGAGCTGGTTCATCCGGAAGGATGTCCACGTTTCGCTGCGCGGGTTGTCCGAAATATCGACATATCGGCCGAGTCTCCGATCTGGATGAAAGAGCGGCTGCGTCGCAGCGGCCTGCGATCGATTCATCCGGTGGTGGATGTCACCAATTACGTGATGCTGGAACTTGGCCAACCCCTGCACGCCTACGACCTGGGGCTTCTGAACGGACCTGTAAGGCCCAGGCTTGCCAAAATGGGCGAGAAACTCACGCTCCTGGACGAAAAGGAAGTCGAGTTACTACCGAATACGCTCGTCATAACGGACGACTCCGGTCCAATTGGCATGGCCGGCATCATGGGCGGACTTTCAACGGCTGTTACTGACAAGACCACTGACGTATTTTTTGAGGCTGCATTTTTCACACCGGAGATTCTCGCTGGCGTTGCTCGGCAATATGGTATGCATACTGATGCGTCAATGCGGTTTGAACGTGGCGTGGATCCTGTCAATCAGATGCGTGCCATTGAGCGTGCGACGGAACTTCTCCTTGCAATCTCCGGCGGCGAAGCGGGTCCGTTGATCGATAACAGCGTGGAAGTGCACCTGCCGAAAAGTGCTTCGCTTGTACTCAGGAAATCACGCCTCGATCGTGTTCTGGGGACCGAAATAGAAGCTGGCCAGGTTTCTCGAATTCTGAACGATCTGGGCCTGGAAACGGAGCCTGAAGACGATGGATGGCGCGTCAAAATCCCCAGCTTCAGATTCGATATTGACGTCGAAGATGCGCTGGTGGAGGAGGTCGCCCGGATTTACGGCTATGACGAGATTCCGGAAGCGACCGCGATCGGTGAGACGCCCCTGGCGACTGCGACAGAGTCCCGGATCGACCTGGAATGGGTCGCCAACACGCTCGTAGCTCGCGACTACCAGGAGGTCATCACCTACAGTTTCATCGATGCAGAACTCAACACGCTTATTACAGGTGAAGACTCCAAACTTGTTTTAAGTAATCCGATTTCATCGGAAATGTCTGTGATGCGTGGTTCAGTCTGGCCGGGTCTTCTTGTTGCGGCTTCCGCAAATGTTGCACGCCAACAAGATCGCGTACGATTTTTCGAGGTCGGCAAAACGTTTCACGGAAGTCCTGACAAGCCTGTCGAGATTGTGCGTGTTGCCGGCATCGTGCTTGGAAATGTGGTTGACGAACAGTGGGGCAGTGCTACGCAGGCTGTTGATTTCTTTGACATAAAATCCGACGTAACCACGATTCTGGGAATGACGGGCGCTTCGGACGAGATCGAATTCGTCGCGGATGAGCATTTAATTTTGCAGCCCGGCCAGGCCGCAAAAATTCTGCGTCACGGCGAACTGATCGGCTTCGTGGGTAAACTTCATCCGGATATCGCGAGACGCCTTGATTTAGACAAAGGCGTATTGCTTTTCGAACTCGATGCAGAGAAAGCGTTTGCTGCAAACGTTCCTGTGGCAAGAACGGTTTCAAAATTTCCAACGATCCGGCGCGATATTGCCGTGGTAGTGAAGGATGAAGTAACGGCCGCCGACCTGGTCGGCGCGGTCGAGTCGGCGGCCCCCGAACTCGTTCGAGGTGTCAGAATATTTGACATTTATAATGGGCCGGGAATAGAAGCAGGGCTAAAAAGCGTAGCTTTAGGCTTGATTTTGCAGGAAACATCCCGCACCCTTACCGACGAAGATGCAGACACCGTGATGTCCGCAGTCCTACGCAAAATGCAGCAGGATTTTGGTGCAGAACTAAGAGATTAGAATAAATGGCGCTGACCAAAGCAGATATGGCGGAATCCTTGTTCAATGAGCTTGGATTGAACAAACGAGAAGCTCGTGAGCTTGTCGATTTGTACTTTGAGGAACTGCGAGCATCTCTCGCGGTAGGGGAGCAGGTCAAACTTTCAGGTTTTGGAAATTTTGATCTTCGGGATAAAAACGAACGTCCAGGTCGTAATCCGAAAACGGGAGAAGAAATTCCCATCACTGCACGTCGTGTGGTGACGTTTCGGCCAGGACAAAAACTAAAAGCCCGAGTAGAGGCCTATGCTGGAACCGGGGAATAACGACGAATTACCACCAATCCCAGGGAAGCGCTATTTCACCATTGGTGAAGTAAGTGACCTGTGTGCTGTGAAGCCGCATGTTCTGCGTTACTGGGAGCAGGAATTTCCGCAGCTGAAACCTGTGAAGCGTCGAGGTAACCGACGCTACTATCAGCGGCAGGACGTCCTGATCATCCGCCAGATTCGGAGCCTTCTCTATGATGACGGTTTCACTATCGGTGGCGCGCGTCAGCGCCTGACCGGCGATCAGGCGAAAGAGGACGTAAGTCAAAGTCAGCAAATTATCAAGCAGTTACGAATAGAACTTGAACAAGTTCTTAAGATTCTGCGTCGCTGATTAAACACTTTTCAGATTACCTGGTGGCAAGTATGATGCCGCCAAACCTCTATTTGATTCGGAATCCGTCGGGGCGTAGCGCAGCCTGGTAGCGCACCACAATGGGGTTGTGGGGGTCGGAGGTTCAAATCCTCTCGCCCCGACCAGTTTCGAGACAAAAAATGTGGCCTCCCTCGTCAAGGCGGGGAGGCCATTTTTTTGTGTCGTTCACTGTCGGGGAATTGGAAGCGAACAGAGCTTCACACCGAGGCCGCTAAAAAGCGGCCGCCAATCCTCTCGCCCCGACCGTTTCTATCTAAGGCGCTGGTCGCATATGAGTGCCGGCAAGTTTCCTGTCTTCGATTCCAAGGAGTATTGGCTGGGCCGTGTCGCGATAGATATTTATCTTCGCATTGTAGGCGGTGCGGGTGAGACCGTGCTTGTCCTTAATATGCAGTCGCCGGATATTGAATTCTCCGCCCTCCAGTTGTTCTCCCGTCAGGTAACATTTGATCGCGGTGACACGTTCACCGGATATCTCCAGGCCACTAAGTTTGGCGATGTTTTTTTGCGCCAGCTGCAAAAAACGGACTGCGTCGAGATTGACCTGGGAATCGGTGTTGTCGCTGATCTGGTCACTCAGGTCAGCCATGAAGTCGCCGACCAGTATCTGACCGGGGAATGCTGCCTCGATCATTCGGGCCAATTCAATGGTGACGTCGCCAACAATGAAATCATGAATCGTCGGGTTCAAGCCTTCAGCCTGGTGGAATTCGTAGCAACTTCCAACGTGAAAGCACGCACGAAGGCGGGGTACGGCCTTCGCGACCGACTTGCTGCGGGCTATGGCGTTATCTGCAAGAACCAGGTGCATGAAGTGATAGAGATTGACGTTGGCATCGATGCCGTGGTCCCGGTTCCAGATGTAGAAGCCGTCGCCGCTGGATGATCGGGCAAAATTGATGTCGACATCCAGTTCAAGCATTTTGGCATGTGCAGAGTTGAGAGAATATGCCAGGCTATTCAGTTGGGTCATTTGCTCGAACGGTGCCAGGAGGCTGAAGCCAACGATGTCGAACAAGGTAACCGCTCTGCTGGCAACATAGTTGATGCCGTAGCGCCGAATCATCTTCTCGATGATCTGCGTTTCGACAGGATGAGCGCTCAAAGGCTGGCGCAGCGTGATGAACTTCGACTCGATCCTGAGCAACCTGGCCACTTTTTGCATTTGCGACAGCGTTAGCTGGCGCTCACCGGAAATGAGTTCGGTGATGAAGCGCGCGGACACCTTCTGTGGCTGCGTGGGGTCAGAGGACGGGGTAGCGGTATACTCCGCAATCGCATAATGGGGGACCACCAGAATCAAAATGCCATCGTCCAGCGGGCACCAGCTCAGGATACTGTTCTGGCCCAGACGCCACTCGGAATTCAGGCAGCGTTCGAGATGAACCAGGTTGCTCCTTTGCCGGAGTCCCATGTCGTTGGCGAAGCCGGCCAATTGGTCGAGGTACGGCGAATAGTTGGCCACTCGCCGAATAC
Source organism: Woeseiaceae bacterium (assembly GCA_024640315.1). GTDB lineage: Bacteria > Pseudomonadota > Gammaproteobacteria > Steroidobacterales > Woeseiaceae > SZUA-117. Next base: position 44,478 of record JAHEFF010000010.1, on the reverse strand, counting down.
CCGATTGCGAAAGATCGTCAAATTCCATTCAGATCGCCAGTTGCCCGATGACCTTTGCCCCTGCAGTCATCGCGGAGAGAACGTTACCCGTTAACGTGTCGAAACTAATCAACAAAACGAAACAGCGCAAGTATTATTAGGAAACCGATGTAGGTGATTCAATTTTCAGCTAAACCACAGTGCCGGGAGGTCAGTTGTTTTACATAATGTGCAAAGCCAATGCAGCATGATAGCAAAGTAACTGCCCCGGCAGTCGATGACGTTCGCCGACTCAGGGATACGCTGAGTCGCTGGCTCATCCGGACTCCGGTAGTGCGTTGTCGCAGTCTGGAGCTCAGCCTGGGGATCGATGCCGAGATTTTCGGCAAGATGGAATTTCTGCAGCAGACCGGTACCTTCAAGCCGCGTGGCGCGTTGGCCAATGTGTTGGCCCTCAACCAGGAGCAATTGGATGCTGGTATTACGGCGGTTAGTGCAGGCAACCATGCCATTGCGGCTGCATTTGCGGCAAAAGCGGTTGGCACGAGCGCCAAAGTCGTCATGATGCGCACTGCGAGCCCTGTCCGTATCGAGGCGTGTCGCGCATACGGAGCTGAGGTTGTGCTGGTGGACGATGTTTATGCGGCTTTCGAACTCGTCGACGAAATAAAAGACAGGGAGGGGCGTGCCTTCGTACACCCGTTTGAAGGTCCCAACGTGACGACCGGCACAGCAACTGTTGGTTTGGAGATCTGCGAACAGGTAGGTGATTTTGACGTCATAATCGTCCCGATTGGTGGCGGGGGGCTTTGTTCCGGAATCGCGAGTGCGGTGAAGCAGATTAATCCCGATTGCGTCGTGATTGGTGTCGAACCGAGCGGCGCAGATTCGATGTCTCGAAGTTTCGCCAGCGGTCATGCGGTAAAACTCGACACGGTAACAACGATTGCCGATAGCCTCGGAGCACCGTTTGCGTTGCCGTATTCGTTTCAGATCTGCCAACGGTACGTTGATGACCTGGTCCTTATTTCTGATGACCAGATGCGCGACGCTATGGGTATCCTGTTTCAGGACATGAAGATGGCTGTTGAGCCAGCTTGTGCGGCGTCGACGGCGGCGCTCGCAGGCCCACTTCGGGATTATTGTGTGGGAAAGAAAGTAGTTCTGGTCTTTTGCGGCAGTAACATCGACTGGTTGACCTTCGAAAAACACGTAACATTTTCCTGATGCTGACAGACCAACTCAAATCTATCGTTGGATCCGCGGGTTGGACGATGAGTGCCGCTGAGCTGGAACCGCATCTGACTGAATGGAGAGACACCTGGCGTGGCAAAACGCTCATAATGGTATCGCCGAGCTCCGTACAGCAGGTTTCCGATGTCATCAAAGCTTGTCGAAAAGCCGGAACGGCGATAGTTCCTCAGGGAGGCAACACCGGACTGTGCGGTGGTGCGATTCCGGATGAGAGCGGCAAGCAGGTATTGCTGTCGCTTTCCCGGATGCGGGAGATTCGCGCGATCGATCCGATCAATCATTCGATCGTTGCCGAGGCGGGTTGCACACTATCCAGTATTCAGGCGGCTGCAGACGATGCCGGACGGTTCTTTCCGTTAAGCCTGGCCGCTGAGGGCAGTTGTCAGATTGGCGGCAATCTGTCGACCAATGCCGGGGGAATCAATGTACTCAAGTATGGAACTGCGCGCGATCAGGCACTGGGTCTTGAGGTGGTGCTCGCGGACGGGAGTATCTGGAATGGTCTTCGCACGCTGAGAAAGGATACGGCGGGGTACGATCTCAAACAGTTATTTATTGGAGCGGAGGGGACTTTGGGAGTCATCACCGCAGCCAGTCTTCGTCTTTACCCAGCCATTCGAAACTCGAGAACGGCGCTTGTGGCGGTGAAGAATCCGGAGATGGCAGTGGAGTTGCTTAGCATTCTGCGATACGAACTGGCAGATCAGATCCAGGCTTTCGAGCTTATTCCGGATCGGGCTTTCCGGTTTGTCAGGAAACATATGCCTGCGTGCCGGGTTCCAATGGAGATCAGCTCGGCCTGGTACGTCCTTCTGGAGTCCGTCAACATCGCTGATGAGGAAATTCTGGATCGTTGTCTGATGGCGAGTATCGAAGCAGGACGAATCACGGATGCTTTGATTGCCAAAAACGAAACCGAGGCGGCAGACCTCTGGCGCCTGCGACACGCCATATCCGAATCGCAAAAAAAGGAAGGCGCGAGCTTGAAGCACGACGTGTCGGTTCCGGTGGGATCGGTTGGCAGCTTTATTCGAACCGCCGAAAAAGCCGTGCTCCGGCATTATCCGGGCACCAGGGTAGTTGCGTTCGGCCATGTGGGTGACGGAAATGTCCATTTCAACCTGAGTCAACCAAAAGACGGAGATCCGGTCGCCTTTCTCGCGGAACGGGCGTCTTTAGCGTCCGTCGTGTACAACGTTGTGGCAGAATTCAATGGCAGCATCAGCGCCGAACACGGAATCGGTCAGGCCAAGCGAGAAGACCTTCGGCATTACAGGAGTGAGACGGAGCTCTCATTAATGCGAACAGTCAAAGCTGCACTGGACCCGGATAATCTGCTTAACCCCGGAAAGGTAATTTGACGACCAGTTCCCAGTGCTGATCAGGCCCCGGAGCTAAACTACATGGTTGGAGATTGTAATTCCTGCGAATTATGAGCGCTGAAGCGGAAAAAAACGGCCCGACTTACGAGGAACGACTTTCAAAACTTGAAAGTCACCTTGAGGGCAATGCAAATGATGAAGCCATGCTGGCTGGGGTCGGCATGGCTATGCGAGCGCTATTGTCCGGAAACGGCGAAAGTGAAGCTCATATCCGGCAGATTCTGGAGCGGCAATTTGACCAGGGTAATTTGCGCCGGGAGTCCTACGAGCTGGTTGAGAGCATGCTGGGTAAGCTTGTCGCCGAGGAGCGTGCCCAGGAACCGGCGACGCCAGTGGTTGAAGAGCCATACGTGGATACAACCGTAATCGAGCGGCCCGATCAACAAGCAAAGCAACCTGTAATCACCACTCATGTGCAGGTGGGTTCGGTATTACGTGACCGGTTTTTGCTCAAAGAGCAGGTTGCTGAAGGAAGTATGGGAACGGTTTACAAGGCGCTGGATCGCCGTCTTGCAGAAACCGGTGAAGAGAATGCATTTGTAGCAATCAAGGTTCTCAGTCCGAAGCTTTCACAAAACAGCGCAGCGTTAAGGGCAATGCAGCAGGAAGCGGCGAAGGGGCGGTGCCTGTCCCACCCGAATATCGTTCGCTTCATCGACCTCGATCGGGAAGATGATTTGTTTTTCATCATCATGGAATGGATTGAAGGGCGGTCGTTGTCGTCCATTCTGGATGAGAAACGTGACAACGCGCTGGAATTGCCGGTTGCAATGAATATCGTTCAGCAAACAGCAAGGGCGCTTGACTACGCCCACCAGCGTGGTGTGGTCCACGCTGACATCAAGCCGGGTAACATCATGATTACGCCGGACGGAAAGGTGAAGCTGATCGACTTTGGTGTCGCCCGAGTTCGACAAAAAGAAAATGAAGGCAAATCACGATTTGATCCGAATGTGATGCGCGCCGGATCGCCCGCCTATTCGAGCATGCAGGTGCTTACCGGTGAGGATCCCGTACCGGCGGACGATGTGTTTTCGTTGGCATGCCTTCTCTACCGGCTTGTCGCCGGATACCGTGTGTTCGGCCCGAGGAATGCAGCTGATGCCGCAGAAGAGGGCATGGAGCCGCAGCCACCGGAAGAGCTGAGTGCCAAGCAGTGGCAGGCCGTCAAGAAGGCCTTGTCTTACTCGCGAGTCACCCGGTTTAATTCGCCGAAAGCGTTCATGGATGCGTTGGGCCCGATATCGGCTGGGCCGGCCCGGACGAAGTCTGAGCAGCCGAAGCCGCAGCCCGAACCGGTGAGGGTAACGCCAATAGGAGTTGCTGAACCCGGACCGGCTCCGATCGCCCATGATGAGACCACTGAAGTGGCGCTTGACGTACCGTTACGCGCCGTGCGTGACCCAATCATGTATGAACCGGTCGACGAAGACGAGCCACGGCGGTCCCCGTGGAGATTGGCAGTCGTTGGTGTCATCATTATTGCATCGACATTTGTTGTCGTTCAGCCGGAATTATTCAAATCATTGACCGGAATCGAGTCGCCGATCGGATCCGTGGCTGACCTGGTCGATCAGATTGTGGTTAAGGAAGCAGAAGAACCTGACGAAATTCAGGACCTCGAGGCTTTGCCTGACATGGGCGTCGCCGGGACGGATTCAGGCGGGGTAACTGAAGAGCTGGTCATTGATTCGGCTGACGGCTCTGTCGCTGAAGTCCCTGCGTCCAGCGAGGAAACAATTGCGGTCGCTGCGGAGGAAATTGCCGAGCCGGCAATAGAAGTTTTGCCACCGGCGACTGATTTCTCGCTGTTGCCGGCGCCGGCATTGCTGATGTCACTGGATAGCTCTGCCGGAACAGCCATTCCTGCGGGGACTGTCGCGGTTCGCGAGGACGGGGCTGCTGCGATTATTGACCTTGTCAGGGATGGAGATCTTTCCGAACCGTACTCTGTTCAGTTCGTTGAATCAGGGTACTCAGGCAATCAGTCTGCCGGGGAAGCCGGACAATACGAAATCGAGAACGGCGGCCTTCTGGTATTTGACGTTGGCCAACCGAGAGCGCGGATCGAGATTTCAATGCGATCTGATCCTGTCCGTGAGCCAGATCGCGTTGTCACACTGAATGTGCGAAATGTCACAGGCGAGCAGAATACGGTCGCGACGATTGGCCTGACGCTGGAAGACGACGACCAGAGAGCATTTGAGGCAGCACTTCCGGCCAACACGGTGGGATTCACTGTCAACCAGATTTCCGTTCGTGAATCTGATCCGGCAATGCAGGTCGATGTCTTTCGGTACAAGCCTGATAATGAGGTACTGGAAGTCAACTACACCCTGACCGATGTCACCGCGGCGGAAGGGCAGGATTACTTCGCTCCCGGTTTGAATGTGGTTTATTTTGCTGCCGGCCAGCGCGCCGCCAAAATTATCGTGCCGCTTGGACAAGACGCCCGGCCGGAGCAGGACGAAGTGTTCATGCTGGAGCTTGAAACGGCTGCGGCACCATCGAACAGCAACATTTTCTCGCAAATCGCGGTTATGATTCGGGATGACGATTCGTAGGGCTTAATCCTGCGCTAGTAACCCTTCAAACCAGTCCCGAGAGCGAGATCCATGGAAGAAAAAGAATTGCGCCGTTATTCGCGCGTTGTAGTCGACGGTGTGGAGCAGGCGCCGAGTCGCGCCATGCTTCGAGCCGTTGGCTTTGAAGAAGAAGATTTCACCAAGCCGCAAATAGGCATTGCCTCCACGTGGAGCATGATTACGCCATGCAATATGCACATCCACGAGTTGGCCAAAAAAGCGGGTCAGGGCGCGGATGCTGCCGGTGGCAAAAGCGTTATTTTCAATACGATCACAGTTTCTGATGGAATTGCGATGGGCACGCCGGGTATGCGTTATTCGCTGGTGTCCCGTGAGATTATCGCCGATTCGATCGAAGCAGTTGCCGGCGCGGAAGGTTTTGACGGACTGATTGGTATCGGTGGGTGCGACAAGAACATGCCCGCATGCGTCATGGCGATGGCAAGACTTAATCGACCCTCCGTTTTCGTCTACGGGGGTACGATCAAACCAGGTGCCAAGCGCAGAGACGTGGTTTCCGTTTTTGAGGCGGTCGGCGCTTATGCGGGCGGCAAAATTGACGATGCCGAGTTGCTGGAAGTCGAACAAACCGCAATTCCCGGACCAGGCGCATGCGGTGGTATGTACACAGCGAACACCATGGCATCTGCAATTGAGGCGCTAGGCATGAGTCTCGCGAACAGTTCTGCACAAGAAGCGATTTCCGCGAGTAAGGCAGAAGATTGCCTGCGTGCCGGCGAAGCCGTCGTCAATCTGATCAGGAATGATATTCGGCCGCGCGACATCATGACCAAAAAGGCGTTCGAAAACGCGATTGTGGTAGTTACGGCGATTGGCGGGTCGACAAATGCCGTGATGCACCTGATTGCGATGGCGCGCGAGGCTGACGTTGAACTCGGGCTGGATGACTTTACTCGTATCGGTGCGAAAACGCCGGTGCTGGCTGACGTCAAACCGAGCGGCAGGTACCTGATGTCGGAGCTTATCGAAATCGGCGGCATTCAGCCGCTGATGAAACGCCTGCTCGATCGGGGCCTTCTGCATGGTGATTGCCTGACAGTGACCGGCAAGACGCTTGCAGAGAATCTCGCGGATGTGGCCGACTATCCGGATGGTCAGGACATCATTCGTGACTTTGATAATCCGATTAAGCCCGAAGGGCACCTGGTGATCATGTACGGTAATGTCGCGCCTGGAGGTGCCGTTGCCAAAATCACCGGCAAGGAGGGGCTTCGGTTCGAAGGCTGTGCACGTGTTTTCCACTCCGAGGAGCTTGCCTTGCAAGCCATACTGGATGGGCAGGTCAAATCAGGCGACGTTGTCGTTATTCGCTACGAGGGCCCCAAAGGAGGCCCTGGTATGCGTGAGATGCTGAGCCCGACCGGTGCCATCATGGGCAAGGGGTTGGGTGAAGAAGTGGCGTTGATAACTGACGGGCGATTCTCGGGAGGGAGCCACGGATTTGTCGTGGGTCACGTGACACCGGAAGCTGCCCTGGGTGGGCCAATCGCTCTGATCGAAGATGGCGATTTGCTAACGATCGACGCACAGGAACGGCGCATCGACATTGGCATTTCGGAAGCGGAACTGGAAAAGCGTCGAGCAGCCTGGGTGCGGCCCCAATCGAGCGTAACCAGTGGAATACTGGCCAAATATCGTGCCGAGGTGTTGTCCGCATCTGAAGGCGCCGTCACCGTCGCGCCGCCCTGGGACGAATGATGGCGACTTAGATTAAGTCTAGCTTGACCTGAGACCCGGTGTCAGATTTACTTCGGACTCGATCAATTTTACCGCCCACGTATTGTGCCGTGGTGTTGGCCTGGCCAATACCCGATAATTACGAAAACGAATGGCGCGCCAGAGGTGCGTGGGTGCGAACGACGGGGAAACCGGCCGAGTCAGAAGAGTCCGGAAACTGTCATAAAGCCCGCAAGGATCTCCATGCGGGTTTTTTTTGTCCAGCTTTAATCGGGCTGCCCGGAAACTGATGTCCATGGTGGGTAAATGCACAAACAAGAACATGACATTTGGTGGTTAAAGAAGCGTTCCGAGTTACTCAGCATTGCTGGCGAACATCTCAACGCTTACGTGTATGACCTGGCGTCGATTGAAGCTGCAGCGCGGAATATTTTGTCACTGGATTCCGTGACGCGCGTTCTTTACGCAGTCAAAGCGAATTTTAATGCAGACGTCCTCAGGACGCTGGCGAACGTGGGGATCGATTTCGACTGTGTGTCGCCAGGCGAGGTTAAACGATTACGCGAAGTCTTGCCCGACAAGGGTCAGGGGAGAATATTATTTACGCCGAACTTCGCACCACGCGATGAGTATGAATGGGGAATCAGGGAGGGTCTGCGTGTCACCCTCGATAATCTCTATCCGCTGAAGGCGTGGCCAGAGCTTTTTGCTGGCCAGGAGATATTCATTCGTATCGATCCGGACAAGGGTGGCGGTCATCATGAGCATGTCGTCACTGTCGGCTCACGATCTAAATTCGGGGTTTCGCTTGGAGAACTCGACGAACTCAGGCGACTGGTAACCGCGGCGAATGCATCCGTCATTGGAATTCACGCACATAGCGGCTCTGGCATCGTCGAGCCTGGCAACTGGCATGAGGTTGCCTCAGCCCTGGTGGCAGCTGCAAAGCGATTCCCCGAGACCAGGATCCTGGATCTGGGTGGAGGCTTCGGTGTGCCGGAAAAACGAGGTGATCCGGCATTCGATTTGCAGGCATTGAATAAACTCCTTACCGAGTTCAAAGCCGAATATCCTCAATACGACCTGTGGCTCGAGCCGGGTCGTTATCTTGTCTCTGTTGCCGGCGTGCTCCTTGCCCATGTTACGCAGCTGAAGGGCAAGGGCGATATGCGCTATGTCGGTGTTAGCACAGGCATGAATTCGCTGATTCGTCCGGCCTTGTATAATGCATACCATGAAATCGTCAATCTGACGCGTCTGGATGAACCGGCATCTGGACCTGTTACGATCGTGGGGCCAATCTGTGAATCGGGTGACAAACTGGGCAGTGACCGTCAGTTCCCGCCCAGCGAGGAAAATGACGTCGTTCTGATTGGCAATGTCGGCGCGTACGGCCAGGTGATGAGTTCGCGCTACAATTTAAGGGACATACCGCCGGAAATAACGATTTAGGGGGAGACAATGAGAATCCTGATGTTGCTGACTTTGGTGCTTGCTACGGGTAATGCTGTCGCCGACGACAGCGATGACGCCGGGGCGAAGCTCCACGAATACTTCGATGTCTTTAACGCCAAGGACGTGGAAAAGGTTGCCAATTATATTTACTCGACGCCTGTTCACGTCGGCGGAGGCACCGGTCATGGCGTGCTCGCTGATCCGGCCGCCGCCATCGAAAACCTGACGAGTCTTTACGCGCAGATCGAAGCGCAAGGTTGGCAGGAGTCGGTCATTGAAGATTTGAAGGTTTGCGTCGCGTCTGAGACGCTGGCTCTCGTTGATACTCGCTATTCAAGGATGGACGCGTACGGTCAGCCGATCCCGCCGGCCATTCGAACCACGCTTTATGTGCTGCAGAAAATTGACGACGCCTGGCGAATTGTGGCCTTTTATGGGCATGACAACGACAAGCGACCTTCCTGCAATCAGGGGTAAGATATGAGCACGCGAAGAGACTTCCTTAGCGCATCTCTGGGTGCAGGTTTGATCGGCATGGCCGGCTCAGCGAAAGTTTTCGGGCAATCCGGGATGGAAATTCTGGTTCTTGGCGGTACCGGATTTATAGGCCCGCACCTCGTACAGTACGCGATGGATCGCGGTCACAAAATCACACTTTTCAATCGTGGCAGGACGAACAGCCATCTGTTTCCTGAAGCGGAGAAACTTGTCGGTGATCGCAACAGCGACCTCGCCGCCCTCGAGGGTCGCAAGTGGGATGCGGTCATCGATAATTCCGGATACACGCCGCAGCAGGTCGAGCTGAGCGTCAATCTGTTGAAGAACGCATGTGATCAGTATTTGTTTACGTCGACGCGCGCCGTATATACCGACTACACGCAATCGATCATGGATGAAGATGCACCAGTCGGGCCAAAAGACATCCCGGAATCGGAGTGGGAGGGTTATGGACCGAACAAGGTACTCGCGGAACGAATAGTTCAGACGGCGTTTGGCGCCAGGACCCTTATAACGCGACCTCCGGTCATCGTTGGGCCTGGTGACAGGACAGACAGATTTACATACTGGGTCGATCGAATCGATGACGGCGGCAACATCCTGGTTCAGGGAGATCCGAGCGACCCAATCCAGTTCGTCGACGTTCGGGATCTCTCTGAATTCTATGTGCGTCTGCTCGAGAACTCGGTCAGCGGAATATTCAACACAGAGGGCCCCGGATTCGCGATGAATGCCGCCGGGCTGGTTCACGGTATCAGGGCGGTTACCTCCACGCCTTCTTCATTTACGTGGGTGGACTGGGATTTTCTGACCGGCGAGGGCGAGACGCCTCAGGACAGTCTGCCTTTCTGGCAGCCGCCCCGGGGCAGGTATCTCAATTATGGGCGGATGGACAACAGCCGTGCGATTTCAAAAGGAATGACTTTCCGGCCGCTGGCAGTCATCGCTAAGGACACCCTGGACTGGCACCGGGCGCGGCCTGCGGAAGAGCAGGACAAGCTGAGGGTTGGGTTGACCCGGGAACGCGAAGCCACCTTGCTTTGGAAGTGGCAGGACGCCCGATAGCGCGCGGATGCGTATCGCGATCTATGGTGCTGGGGGCGTAGGCGGATTCTTCGGGGCGCAATTAATCCGCGCCGGTGAAGAGGTCGTGTTCATCGCGCGCGGGGCGCACCTCGAAGCAATACAAGAGAACGGTCTGTGCGTCAGCTCTCCCAAAGGCGAAATGCTGGTTCAGCCTTCATTGGCAACAGCCGATCTGGCCGAAATCGGCCCTGTTGACGTCGTTATTCTTGGCGTCAAGGCGGAGCAGGTGAGCGGCGTGGCCGAATCTATGGCCCCACTGCTTGGCGCCGAGACCTTTGTCCTGCCACTTCAGAACGGTGTGGAAGCGGCGGATAAGCTAGGCGGCATCCTCGGCGAAGAGCACGTCATCGTGGGACTGTGTGGCATGATGAGTTGGGTTGCCGGCCCCGGACACATTCGAACGCTCGGCGATGTCAATTTCATAAAGTTCGGGGAAGCCAACAATCGCTTCACGGATCGAACAGATCAACTTCGTGCAGCATTCGAGCGAGCAGGCGTAAAGGCCGAGATCCCTGACGACATCCACAGGGCGCTGTGGGAAAAATTCCTGTTTGTCGCATCTTTGGGCGGCGTCGGTGCGGTTAAAGATGCACCTTTCGGTGTCATCAGGGAGGAAAAAGAGTCCCGCAGGATGTTGGAGCTGGCGATGTCTGAGATATACAGGCTGGCTCGTGCGCGAGGCATCGCTCTGGATGAAGCAACGGTCAGCAATACTTTGGCTTTCGTTGATACCTTGCCAGCAGATGGAACGACGTCGCTACATCGCGATATCGTCGAAGGAAAACCCTCGGAGCTGGATTCCTGGAACGGGGCGGTAGTGCGGCTGGCCCGGCAAGCAACGGTCGATGTGCCCGTTCATACATTCGTGTATGAGAGTCTGTTGCCCAGGGAGCTCGCGTCACGAGCTGCATTTAAATTATAAAATAGATTAAGAAAACCGGTTTACTATTTGTTTTTATAGAAGATATTTAGGAGTGTCGTGTCTGCAATCAAGCTGAATCGTTCCGCAACGGGCTGCGGGTGACGGCCCATACCGGCACCTGTCACGCCGTTCCCGACCTGTTGTTGGCGACGCTGGCCGGGGATTCAGCGTAGCGAATAACAGACCGGCGGGCAGAAGATATGGAAGATATGAGAGAACGGCTCCTCGTGCTTCGCGCTGAGCTGGAAGCTGTGCTGGCGACGGGTTCAGAGTCGTCTCAAACGGTTGAGCTGGACCAGTCCAGGGTCGGACGCTTGTCGCGCATGGATGCGATGCAGGCGCAGGCGCAGGCAATGTCGCAGGAATCGGGTCGCCGCCGCGAGCAGACCTTACGCGATATTACTGCCGCGCTTGCGCGCATTGACAGTGGCGATTTCGGCTTTTGCCGGGTCTGCGAAGAGCCGATCAGCCCAAAGCGCCTGGATTTCGATCCCACAGCACAGATGTGTATCGACTGCGCCAACAAGGCTGAGCGGTCGCCCTAGCTCGCGGATGCGTGACGAGCAAGCAGGACTGACACCACGTTGGCCAATCGAATGTCCTTGCTGTTGAGGAGCACGAGCAAGTGGTACATAAGGTCGGCAGCTTCTTCCAGTTGCTCCTCCCTGTCGCCAGACGTTGCGGCGAGAACGAGTTCAACGGCCTCTTCGCCGACTTTTTGGGCGACGCGCTTTTCACCGGATGAGACCAGACGTGCCGTATAACTTTCATCCGTGTCGTCGCGCAATCTTTGCAGGATGATGTTTTCGAGCTCGTTGAGGAAACTGATGTCATTGTTGATCATGTATTTGCCTGTTTAAACGCGGACTTCGACGTTGTTTTCGGTAAGGAAAGTTTTGAGATCCATAATGTCAATTTCGCCACTGTGAAATACACTTGCTGCCAGCGCGCCGTCGACATGTGCGGTGGTGAATACGTCGAGAAAATGCGCTGGTTCACCGGCGCCTCCCGAGGCAATCAGGGGCACGGAGCAGTTCTTTCTGACCACCGAGAGTTGCATCGTGTCGTAGCCCTGACGAACACCATCCTGGTTCATGCAATTCAGGACGACTTCGCCGGCACCACGATCCTGCGCTTCGAGAACCCAGGCAACTGTCTCCCGGCGTGCGGCTGAAGTTTTGTTCGGGTCACCGGTGTTCTGGTAGACGCTGTACTGGCCATCCTCTGCGCGGCTATCCACACCGAGAACGACGCATTGCGAGCCAAATCTTTTGGCGAGTTCATCGATCAGCTTCGGGTTGGCCAGCGCAGGAGAGTTGATCGAGATCTTGTCGGCGCCTTTGTTGAGGACGTCTTCGGCATCCGCGACACTGCGAATGCCACCAGCGACACAAAACGGAATATCCAGCAGCGAAGCGACGCTGTTTACCCAGCTTCTGTCGACGCTTCTGCCGTCAGGACTCGCCGTAATGTCATAGAACACAAGTTCGTCAGCGCCTTCCTCGCAATATCGCCGGGCCAGCTCGAGAATGTCGCCGACGACGCGATGATTCCGAAACTGAACGCCTTTGACGACCTTGCCGTCACGCACATCAAGGCACGGAATTATTCGGCGCGCAGGAATGACGCAATCTCCTCTTTCGAAATGCGGCCGTCCAGCAGGGCGCGCCCTGATATTGCGGCTGCTGCGCCAGCCTCCCGCAGGCTTTCCAGATCGCCGAGATGGCGCACACCGCCGGAAGCCTGTAGTCGGATTGCCGGGTAACGATTGATGAATTCGCGGTAGAGATCGATATTGGGTCCGGACATCGCCCCGTCCCGGCTAATGTCTGTACACAGTACGTGCTCTAGTCCATGTTCGCGATAGTCGTCAACGCACTGCCATAAGGTCGACCTGGACTCTTGTGTCCAGCCGTGTGTAGCCAGCAGAGGTTCGCCGGCGTCGTTGATACGCACATCCAGCGCGAGAACAATTCTGTCCGGACCAAATTCTGACAGCCAGCCTTTGACGAGATCTGCTTCGTTAACCGCCAGGCTGCCGATTACGCACCGGGATACCCCACCAGCCAGCCATGACCGAACCGTTTCGGTATTGCGAATTCCGCCACCCAGCTGGATTTTGAACGCAGTCTGGGCAGCAACCTGGCTGACGATGCCACGATTTATTTGTTCTCCGGACCGGGCACCATCAAGGTCAACCATATGCAGAATCGGGCAACCCAGTGTCGCGAATTCGCGCGCAACGGAAACCGGGTCATTGCTGTAATCCGTTTGTTGGTCAAACTCTCCCTGAAACAGCCGGACGCACAGGCCTCCTTTCAGGTCGATGGCGGGAATCACAATCAAGTTCGCATCTCCAGGAAATTACGGAGCAGTTTCGCCCCGGCCGATGATGAGCGCTCCGGGTGAAATTGGGCGGCAAAAAAATTGTCTTTCGCAATCATTGCGGAAAACTCACCAGTGTGAGTTGCGCTGGCAATCGTGTTTTTGCCGACTGGCAACGCGAAGCTGTGTACGAAATAGAACCAACTGCCGTCATCGATACCGTCGGTCAGCGGGCTATTCCCGCATCGTTTGATCTGGCACCAGCCCATGTTCGGAACCGGCGTTTCCGGACTCGCATGGAGCTTGATGGCGTGATCCGGAAAAACACCGATGCATTCAGCGTTATCCTCATCCGAACTCGCTCCGAGCAACTGCATCCCCAGGCAGATGCCGAGAACGGGTTGCTCAAGCTGCGGAATCAGCGCTACCAGGTCGTGATCACGCAGTTTGCGCATTGCGGCAGCTGCTGCCCCCACACCGGGAAGTATGACGTGACTTGCGCTGCGAATGGTTGCCGCATCGGAGCTTAGCTTGCTTGTGGCGCCAAGTCGTTCAAGCGCGTACTGCAGCGAGGCAATGTTGGCGCCGCCTCCATCGATGATGGCTACATCTGGATTGCTCATCTCAGCTGAGCACACCTTTTGTCGATGGCAGCTCTTCACTTTCGATGCGAATCGCCTGACGCAGTGCCCGGCCGACCGCTTTGAAGCACGCTTCAATCATATGATGATCGTTCTTACCTTTGACTTTGATATGAAGCGCCGCGCCCAGTGATTCAGCCAATGACTGAAAGAAGTGTGCGACGAGTTCTGTTGGCATTTCCCCGACCGTGTCACGAGTAAACTTGCCTTTGAATCTGAATGCCGAGCGCCCCGATAAATCCAGTGCGACACGGGCTTCGCTTTCATCCATGGGCAAGAGAAATCCGTATCGCGCAATACCGCGTTTGTCGCCAAGCGCTTTCCGGAGTGCCTGCCCAAGGCAAATTGCGGTGTCTTCGACAGTATGGTGCTCGTCGACATCAAGGTCGCCCCCGCATTTAAGGGAGAGGGAGAAGCCACCGTGCTTCGCAATTTGCTCCAGCATGTGGTCGTAGAAACCGATGCCCGTCTCGATTTCGATCGGGCTTGTCTCGTCAAGATTTACGGCAAGTCTGATGCTGGTCTCCCGGGTGGTTCGGTTCACTTCAGCGGCTCTCTCGCGTGAGATCAGCCGGGCCCGGATGCTGTCCCAGCTTTCGCCGTTTTTGCCGTCAGGATCAATCAGGATGCCCCTGAGGCCGATGTTGTCTGCAAGCTGCAGGTCTGTATCCCGGTCACCGATTACCGCGGACCTATCCAGGTCAATATTGGTCTGAGCGAGGTAACGCGTTAAGAGGCCCGTCTTCGGCTTTCGGCAATCACAGTTTTCGCTGTCGAAATGTGGACAAATGAATGTTTCGTCGAAGGTGATTCCCTGTGACACCAACAGCGACATGATGTGATTGTGGGAGGTGTTGAAGTCGGCTTCAGGGAAAGAGTCGGTTCCAAGTCCGTCCTGGTTAGAGACCATGACAAAGCGGAAGCCGGCGTCTCGCAACGCGAGCAGTGCGGGAATGACGCCCGGCACAAGTTGAACCTTGTCAAGTGCGTCAACCTGGTGGTCTTCAGGTTCAACGTTAAGGGTCCCATCACGATCGATAAATAGAACTTTTTCAGCCACTTCTGGGGTCTCCATAGGTGTTCAATGCATCTAGCAAAGCGTTGTTTTCATCCGCAGTTCCAATGGTTATCCGGGCGCAGTTGTCGAGCCCGGGGTAGCTGCCGAAATCGCGGATGAGGATTCGATGTTCGAACAGATGGTCCTGGATACCGGCAAGGTCCTGGAAACGCACAAGCAGGAAATTGGACTGGCTCGGCCAGAAATTCGTGATGCAGGAGATCGAGGGTAATGTTGCCTGAATGCGATCGCGCTCAGCGATGATCCCCGCGACAGCCTCGGCCGATTTATTCAGGCGATCGCCTGCCAGGGCGTTCATTACGTTATCGATAACCGGCGTCGGAAAAGAGTAGGGCGGCAGTACCTTGCTCATGACGTCGACAACTTCCTCGCAGGCGATGGCGGCGCCACAGCGCGCACCGGCAAGTGCGTGCGCTTTGGATAAGGTCCGCAGGATAACGAGGTTGTCGTATTCCTGAACCAGGTCTGCCATCGAGTTCCGCGCCGCAAACTCGATATAGGCTTCGTCGACTATGACCAGGGACTTTTGCTGCCGTGCTTCGATAATCTTCAGAATGTCATCTTCTGGGACGAGCGTCCCTGTCGGGTTATTTGGCGAGCAAATGAAAATCAGCTTGGTCGAATCCGTGCAACTGTCGATTACAGCGTCCGCATCCAATGCAAAATCCTGATCTGCGTCGAGTGGGACGTCAATCCTCTCCACCCCCTGAATATCGGCATAAACCCGATACATTTCGAACGTAGGCGGCGTGGTAATCAAGCTGTCGCGGTAAGCGCGGCACCAGGCGCGAATTAGTACGTCAATCGCTTCACTGCTGCCACGGGTTACCAGGAGGTTGTTTGTCGGTACGTCGAACAATTCGGCCATCCGCTTTCGCAAGGTCAGCGGATGAACTTCGGGGTAGCGGTTTAGCGCGGAGTGCTCACCATCAAGCCAGTGAGACTGCGGCGCTTCGTTAGCATTCAGCCGAATTGTATCGTCGACCTGGGCGCCCGCTTTATAGCTTCGCAGCGCGAGAATGTCTTCGCGTGCAACCGGTACGCTCGTCATGCTTCTCTCTCGACGTCATTGAGTCGGCGCTGAACAGCTGCAGCGTGTGCGTCAAGTCCCTCAAGTTCCGCCAACGTGATGACAGTGTTGCCAAGCGAGCTCAGCCCGTCACGGGTCAGTTCCTGGATGGTCATCTGGCGCATAAACTGATCTACTGACAGACCGCTGTAGCTTCTCGCGTAACCGTAAGTAGGCAGCACGTGATTCGTTCCGCTGCAATAGTCGCCTACCGATTCTGGCGACCATGGTCCGACAAATACGGACCCGGCATTGCGGATTCGTGGCAGCGCATCCCTGGCTTGTTCGAAATGAAGAATGAGATGCTCCGGTGCATAAAGATTGCTGATTTCAAACGCCGTTTCAAGATCGTTGGTTACGATGACGCGACTGTTGGCAATGGATTGCGCTGCAATCTCGCGGCGGCTGAGCGTGGACAGTTGCTCATCTATCTCCGCCACAACCCTCTCCGCAAGGGTTTGGTCATTCGTCAGGAGCAGCACCTGTGAGTCAACGCCATGTTCCGCCTGGGAGAGCAGGTCGGCGGCAACGAATTCGGCATTCGCATTCTTGTCGGCAATGACCAGCACTTCTGATGGTCCTGCCGGCATGTCGGTAGCGGCACCGCGGGAGTCGCTGGCGACCTGCGACTTCGCTTCCGTAACCCAGGCGTTTCCGGGGCCGAAAATTTTGTTGACCCGCGGCACAGACCTGGTGC
This sequence comes from Woeseiaceae bacterium, assembly GCA_024640315.1. Taxonomy (GTDB): domain Bacteria; phylum Pseudomonadota; class Gammaproteobacteria; order Steroidobacterales; family Woeseiaceae; genus SZUA-117. The sequence continues at coordinate 27,809 of JAHEFF010000010.1, read as the reverse complement.
CAAAGGCCATCGCGGCGATGGCCTGCGCGCCGCCTACCTTGAATACATCTTTGATCCCGGCTCTCTTTGCGGCGACCAGCACCGCAGAGTCTGCTGTGCCATCTGGACGCGGCGGTGTGCAAAGGACCCTGGTAGGGCAATTTGCGATTGCAGCTGGCACAGCGAGCATGATTGCCGCAGAAGGCAGAGGGGCTGTGCCTGCGGGCACATATAGACCGACGGCGTCAATCGGGTGGCTGACGCGCTCGCAACAAACGCCCGGCATCGTCTCTACGAGAATCGGCGTGGGAAGCTGCGCCTGATGAAATTGTCGAACGTTCCGGATGGCAACGTCTATCGCGTCGATTTGCGGTCCGTTCAGTTCCGCTACCGCCGCCGAATATTCAGCCGGACCGACTTTGAGCGACCCCAAAGTCGCGCCATCATATTTCTGCGTGAGTTCAATGAGCGCCGCGTCGCCACGATTGCGCACGTCCCGAACAATCTCGCGAACCTTGCTGCGGAGCTCCTGATCATTACGTTGAGCGGGACGCGACAGTGCGATATCGCGATCCGCGGCTGATGCCTGTTTCCAGTTTGTAATCTGAATGGACATCGTCAGGCCAGCATTTTCTCGACCGGCAGTACAAGCAGGGAGCTTGCGCCTGCGGCCTTCAGGTTTTCCAGTGTTTCCCAGAAGACAGTCTCGCGGCAGACGGCATGAACAGCGACTTTGTCGCCGCTGCCGTCAAGGGGGATGACCGTCGGAGACTCCGCGCCGGGCAGCAGTGCGGATATTTCCGCGAGCGCCGCTCTTGGAGCATGCAGCATAATGTACTTGCTTTCCCGGACCTGCAGGACGCCATCCAGGCGTTGCAGAATCCGATTGACCCATTCCTGTTTGGAATCTGACAGCGGTTCCCGGGTTTGAATGACGACGGCTTCGCTTTCCAGGACTGTTTCGACCTCGCCAAGATGATTCGCTGTGAGCGTGGCGCCACTTGAAACGAGGTCACAAATGAAATCAGCCTTGCCGAGTTTGGGCGCAATTTCGACCGCGCCGGAGAAGTAAACGATCTCTGCGTCGATTCCGTTTCGTTGCAGGTAGTCCGTCAGTGTCGCCACATAGCTGGTTGCGATGCGTTTCCCTTGTAACGATTTGGCACCCGAGTATTCCACGTCTTCAGGGGCGGCAACAGACAGGCGGCAGTGACCGAAGTCGAGCTCAAAAACCTGGTCAAAGAGCGCATCCTTTCCGCTTTGCTCAAGCGCGAGTCGCTTTTCGTTTACAACATTGAGTCCCACAATTCCCAGGTCGCACACATCGTCGCTGACGAGGCCAGGAATATCGTCGTCGCGAACCAGTAGCAGATCGACCGGCATGTTCTCGCCATAGCAAAACAACTGATCCTTGCTTTGCGTTAATTTGAGCCCGCAGCGCTCCAGAAGATCACGGGAGTGATCAGTCAGGCGTCCAGATTTCTGCACCGCAATTTTTATGCGCTGCTCAGTGGTGTCCATGTTGATTTCCTTATTGAGAAGCGCTGGATTTGCGCGGGCGATGCGTATCCGGAGTGTGTTCGAGGGCGGCTTCGTATCCGCCGAAGCCATCAGCGAGACAGCGTGCGACTCTGCCGATGGTGGTGACGCTCACGCCCGTTAGATCGTGGATTCGGCGATAGGGAAGGTCTTGTTGCAGCAACTCGACGACCTGCCACCGGTCAACAAGAGCCTGCAGCTCCGCGGGCGTGCACAGATCCTTGAAGAAATTTCGGCACTCGTGAATGTCATTCAAAGACATGACGGCCCGAAACAGCGCATCTTCAGTGCGCTTTTTGTAGCCTTCGGAGTCGTCGCGGTTCGGTTTCATAGTGTATTCATGTATTAACGCGCTAGTACACTATGACAGATTTCGGTCGGATGCAAGCACAAAAATTAAGCAGGTCAGGGGACCCGGCGGGTTGGGGTTGAAACATAAACACATACCAATATCCTTTTATGAGTTCGTTTTTTTTCGCCATTCGGCTTGACGCGAGATTCGCGGCAATCTTAGACTGCACCGAACTCATCGAGACCGGCTGAGGGAAAGGCCCAGTGAAGCCGGGGCAACCATCGGGACCAACCATCCCGAAAAGGTGCCAACTCCTGCGGGGTCCTGGACTTCGAGAGATGAGTGTCGTAGCAACACGCGACCGGTGCAGCCGGTGAATGTGACGGGCACGGCACGCCTCCTGGCGATTTTCGCAGGCATCCGATGAGCAGGGAGTGACCCCGGGGTCACAACAGGAATGCAGCGGAGATCAACACATGACCTTTTCAACCGATTCAGCAACTGCGGCAGTGCGGGCGGCACTCGAGTCCGATACACAGCATGGCGCCGTCGTACCGCCGTTGCACCTGTCCTCCAACTTTACGTTTAGCGAATTTGGTGAAAAGCGCCAATACGATTACACCCGCAGCGGAAATCCGACCAGGGATGCACTGGCCGACGCATTGACGCAACTCGAAGGTGGCGCCGGTTCCGTTGTCACATCTTCAGGTATGGCGGCGCTGAACCTGGTTCTGCAGCTTCTGCAGCCGGGCGACTTGTTGGTTGCGCCACACGACTGCTACGGCGGAACCTACAGATTGTTTGAAAATCTTTCGGCAAAAGGGCATTTCGACGTTCAGTTCGTAAACCAGACAGACGAGACTGCGGTACGCGCTGCCTGCGCACGAAGCCCGCGGCTCATCCTGGTTGAATCACCGTCGAACCCGTTACTTCGCATTGTGGACATTGAGGAGATGTCAGTGGCTGCAAAAGCCTGCGGCGCACTGCTTGCCGTCGACAACACCTTTTTGTCGCCTGCACTGCAGCAGCCGATCTCGCTCGGTGCCGACATCGTGATTCATTCAACGACGAAGTACCTCAATGGTCATAGCGATGTCGTTGGCGGTGCAGTGGTTGCCGCAACCGCGGAACTCGCTGAAAAACTGGGCTGGTGGGCAAACTGCCTTGGCATAACCGGTGCGCCGTTCGACGCATACCTGACTCTGCGGGGTGTGCGAACGCTCCACGCGCGCATGCAGCAGCACGAGAAGAACGCGAATATCCTCGCGGCGTTGCTGGACGAGCATGCAGCGGTGCAGCAGGTTTATTACCCGGGACTTCGGCATCATCCAGGTCACGATATTGCGGCGCAGCAACAAAAAGGCTTCGGCGGAATGATCAGCTTTGAGATTGCCGGAGGGGAGGCGGCGGTCAGAGCCTTCGTTGAGAGTCTCCGGTTTTTCTCACTGGCCGAGTCTCTGGGCGGCGTGGAAAGCCTCGTGTGTCATCCGCAATCAATGACCCATGCGCCGGTTTGTAAGGAGGCACTCAAAAAAGCCGGAATACGCCCGAACCTCGTGCGTCTCTCAATTGGTATTGAGTGCAGCGAAGATCTGGTCGTTGACGTATTGCAGGCATTGAATGCCGCGCAACGATCGGCGGAGTATCCTGAGCTCAGCGCAGTTGCTGAATGATGGCGTTTGCCATCTCCGTAGTGGTGACCGGCGAGTCGCCCGGTCCGGCGATGTCGGCCGTGCGAACTCCCGCGGAAATAACGTGACGTATGGCCGCTTCAACATCGGCGGCCTCGTCATCAAGCCCCAGGCTGTGCCGGAGCAGCAACGCGGTGCTGGCGATCATTCCACAAGGGTTTGCGATCCCCCGGCCGGCGATATCCGGCGCCGAGCCATGGATTGGCTCATAAAGGCCGCATTTCGATTCCCCCAGTGATGCGGAGGGCAGCATGCCCATCGAACCGGCAAGCATCGAAGCCTCGTCAGTCAGGATGTCGCCGAACATGTTTTCGGTCACCATTACGTCGAAGTCCGCGGGACGGTTAATCAGGTGCATCGCGGCGGCATCGACAAGCATGTGCTCGAGTTCAACATCCGCAAATTCGGCTTCCATCGTCGTGACGGTCACATCGCGCCAGAATCGCGACGACTCAAGGACATTGGCTTTGTCGATGGAACAGAGCTTGCCCCGTCGGCTCCTCGCCAGGTTAGCCGCGACGCGCACTATTCTTTCCACTTCGTGACGATGGTAGATGCAAAGATCTGAGGCAGAATCTTTGGTGCGTGTCTTCTCTCCGAAATAAATGCCGCCGGTCAGTTCCCTGATGACGACGATATCCACGCCGTTCAGGCGGTCCCGTTTGATCGGTGACGCCTCCGCAAGTTCATCCAGGATCTTCACCGGCCGTATGTTGGCAAAGACGCCCATAGCTGCCCGCAAAGCGAGCAGGCCCTGTTCGGGGCGAATCGTTGCGTTCGGATCGGACCATTTCGGACCGCCAACAGCGCCAAGAAGAACGGCGTCACTTTCCGCGCAACTTGATTTCGTAGCCGCCGGAAAAGGATCCATCTCCGCGTCAATACCCGCTCCGCCGATGAGCTGTTCGGAATATTCAAAGCGGTGGCCGTATTTCGTTGCTACAGCTTGCAGTACTTCCGTGCCGGCGGAGCACACTTCAGGCCCGATTCCATCACCTGGCAAAACTGTTATCAGGGCTTCCATGGTCTTTCTTCCTCGAATTTTTGAATGGCGTCTTCATGTTTTTGCAGGAAACCCAGCTGGTCGATGCCCTCTAACAGGCAATAGCGGGCGAAATCGTCGATTGGAAATGAAACCGATGCTCCACCGGGCAGCGTGACGGTCGACTTCTCCACGTCGACGCTGACCCGGACACCCGGATTGTCGAGTAACCAGGCATGGGTCGCCTCATCGACGACGATGGGGAGAAATCCGTTCTTTAGCGAATTGCTGCGAAAGATATCGGCAATTTCTGTACTGATCACAGCGCGCAAACCATAATCGAGCAGAGCCCATGGCGCGTGTTCACGTGAAGAACCGCAGCCAAAATTTCTGCCGGCGACAAGCACCGTGCAGCCTGCTGACTCCGCCTGGTTCAGCACAAAATCCGGGTTCTCGTTGCCGTCGGCATCAAAGCGCCAGTCGTAAAAAAGGTTGCCGCCAAGGCCCTCGCGGGACGTCGTCGTCAGAAACCGGGCGGGGATAATCTGGTCAGTGTCGATGTCCGTTGCCGGCAAAACCACTGTTCGTGATTCGAGTTTGCGGATAGCATCCATGGCTCAGTCCCGCAGATATGGCCGAGGGTCCGCAACGCGGCCTTCGATGGCGGAAGCGGCCGCCGTCATCGGGCTGGCCAGCACGGTTCGCGCACCGATGCCCTGTCGGCCCTCGAAATTTCTGTTGCTTGTACTGACGCTGAGTTGACCTTTTGGGACGGTATCGCCGTTCATGCCGAGGCACATTGAGCACCCTGATTCCCGCCATTCAGCCCCGGATGCTGAAAATATCTTGTCCAGGCCAAGGGCCTCTGCTTCCTTCTTGATCTGCTGCGAGCCAGGCACAACCAGCATACGGACCCCATCCGCAACTTTACGCCCGCGCAGAATATCGGCGGCCTGCTGCAAGTCAGAAATTCGCGAATTAGTGCAGCTACCGACGAACACGACATCCACCGGTGACTCGCTTAGCGGTTTTCCGGGTACAACCTGCATATAGTCGAGCGCTTTTTGAAAACTCGCGTTACCGTCAGCGTCCGGAACCGGGTCCGCAACCGAAATGACCATGCCGGGATTCGTGCCAAAAGTAACCATCGGCTGCAATTTACTTCCGTCAATGTCGACTGTTTTGTCGTATGACGCCCCCTGATCCGACCTGAGAGATAGCCAGCGTTCGGCGGCAACACTCCAGGCGGAACCCTGCGGCACCCGCGGCTTACCCTCCAGGTAGGCAAGTGTGATTTCGTCCGGTGCGATCATGCCGGCACGTGCGCCGGCCTCAATCGACATATTGCACACCGTCATGCGTGCCTCCATATCCATTGACTCGATCGCCGCGCCCCGATATTCAATGCAATGGCCGGTCCCGCCATCGACGCCAATCTGGCCAATAATCGCGAGAATAACGTCTTTTGCCGTGACGCCCGGCTGGAGGCCCCCGCTAACATTGATTGAAAGCGTTTTCGGTTTGCGCTGCAGCAGGCATTGCGTCGCGAGAACATGTCCGACTTCGGTCGTACCGATGCCGAAGGCGAGGGCCCCAAAGGCGCCGTGGGTACTGGTGTGGCTGTCCCCGCATACAATGGTTTTGCCTGGTTGCGTCGCGCCGAGCTCAGGTCCGATAACATGGACGATGCCGCGCTGATCGCTCTCGAAGCCGAGCAACTCGAGACCGAACTCCGCGCAATTGTCTTGCATGGCGACGACCTGTTTGGCCGCGCTCTCGCCGACTACCGCGAGATCTTTGAATGAATGCACCGGTGTTGTCGGCGTGGAATGGTCCATCGTTCCGAGGGTCAGGTCAGGGCGTCGCACAGCCAGATTTTTCTGCCGTAGCAATGTGAAGGCCTGCGGCGTCGTAACTTCGTGGATCAGGTGCAGATCGATATAGAGTACAGCAGGGGTTTCCGGCGTCTCGTCCTGGACGAGATGATCGGACCATACTTTTTCGAAAAGCGTTTTAGCGGTGCTTGAACTCACGCCCGAGATTCTTATGTCCCGCCGGCTGCGGCGACTGTTTGCACGCCAACAGGCTCAAGCCAGCCGTCACTGTCATCGGTTTCCCCGGTGAACAGGCCGAAGAAAGCATCCTGCAGCTGCTTCGTAATCGGTCCGCGATGTCCGTGGCCAATTTCGATTCGATCGACCGAGCGCACTGGCGTCACCTCGGCGGCAGTGCCGGTGAAGAATATCTCGTCGGCAAGGTAGAGTGCCTCCCGCGGGATCGCTTTTTCCTCGACGGTGAGTCCGATTCGTGCCGCCAGTTTGATCACAGTGTCGCGGGTCAGGCCGCTGAGAATCGAGGATGTGGATGGCGGCGTCAGAATTCTGCCGTCCCGAATGACAAAGACGTTTTCACCGGCGCCTTCGCTGACCGTGCCATCCGTTGACAGTGCGATCCCCTCCGCGAAGCCCAGCCGTTTGGCTTCGGTGCTGATTAGCTGTCCGGAAAGGTAGTTGCCGCCGGCCTTGGCCATGGCTGGTATTGTGTTCGCAGCAACACGTTGCCAACTCGAGATGCAAACATCGACGCCTTGCTCAAGACCGTCCGCTCCGAGGTACGCACCCCATTCCCACGCAGCAATGGCGACGTCGACCGGATGATCCGGTTTGGGCGCCAGGCCGGGCTCGCCGTAACCACGAAAAGCGATCGGTCGGATATATGCGCCATTCATCAGGTCATTGGCCAGAACAACTTCCTTGCACACCTCGACGAGTTCGTCGCATTCATAGCCGACAGGCATACGGTAAATCGCAGCTGAATCGTAAAAGCGCCGCATATGATCGGTCAGCCTGAATACCTGGGGGCCGTCCGGCGTCTTGTAAACGCGAATACCTTCAAAAACGGATGATCCGTAATGGAGCGCGTGCGCCATCACATGCACCGTTGCCTGTTCCCAAGGAACCATCTGGCCGTTCATCCAGATCAGTTTTCCGCCTGCAAAACTCATTCAGTTAACTCCATCATTCTTGACTGTCGGCTAGCCGCGAAGCTTAACAAGTGCCGATGTGCTTGGCATCTACCGTAAACATGATAGTTCGCCTAAATCGTCGCGCGGTTTATGTCGTTCCCCGTCGGAGATTCCTCGAGGCCCCGTTCGCGACGGCGCAATATCCTGTTGATCACCTCGAGGTAAGCGCGGGCGGCTGCCTCCACAATATCCTGGCTTGCGCCGTGGCCACGATAGGGCTGGCCATTGAAATCCACCGTTACTGTTGCTTCACCCTGGGCATCTTCACCGATTGTCGCGCTGTGAAGCTCAAAATTCTGCAGCGTGAGGTTGATGCCGCTTGCCTCTTCAAGTGCAATGAAAACAGCTTCAACTGGACCATCGGCCGTTGCAGCGAGCTTTCTCTCGGCACTATTTTCATCAATGAGCGTCAGCATTGCCGTCGCATCCATTTCAGTACCGGATGTGATTTGCAGCGACTTGAGTGTCCATGGACCTGCAGACGAGTTATCGACATTCATGATAATCGCTTCGATATCGCCGTCGTACATGTCCTTTTTCTTGTCCGCGAGCTTCTTGAATTCCTGAAATGCGCGATTTACCTCGAATTCATCAAGGTCAAAGCCCAGGTCTTTTACACGGTCGCGGAATGCATGCCGGCCGCTGTGTTTTCCCAGCACCAGGTTCGACTTGCTAATACCGATGTCTTCCGGCTTCATGATTTCGTAAGTTGAAGCGTGCTGCATCATGCCGTGTTGATGAATGCCTGCTTCATGGGCAAAGGCATTCTCCCCGACAATGGCTTTGTTCCTGGGGATTTGCATTCCCGTAATTCCGGCAACCAAACGGGCTGTAGGGTAGAGGCGCGTAGTGTCGACATTGGTATCGAGCTTGAAAAACTCGTTGCGTGTTTTGAGTGCCATGACCACTTCTTCCAACGAACAGTTACCGGCTCGCTCGCCGATACCGTTAATCGTGCACTCAATTTGCCTGGCTCCCGCATGCACCGCGGCCAGGCTGTTCGAGACGGCCATGCCGAGATCATCATGGCAATGAACGGACAGTGTGATGTCATCGATACCTGGTACGTTTTCTTTCAAATAGCGGAACAGCCTGTCGAACTCCGCCGGTACCGTGTAGCCAACCGTGTCCGGAATGTTGACAGTTCCTGCACCGGCCTCGATGGCAGCGGTAACCACCTCTGCAAGGTATCCCAGCTCGGTCCTGGAGGCGTCCTCGGGCGAAAACTCGATGTCGTCACAGAGTTCTCGTGCCATGCGGATTGCGCCGACTGCGCTGTTGATAATTTCCTCCTTGGCCATTTTAAGTTTGTATTGCCGGTGAATGGCGCTCGTCGCTACAAAAACATGAATGCGGTGATTGTCGGCCCCTTTAACAGCAGCATGAACTTTTTCAATGTCGTCCGGATTGCAGCGAGCCAGTCCGCAAATGATCGGACCGCGGTTCTCATCGGCAATGGCCTTGACGGCATCGAAGTCCCCGGGTGAGGCGGCCGGAAAGCCCGCCTCGATAATGTCGACATTGAGATCGGAAAGTGCCCTGGCAATACGAAGCTTTTCCCTGAGGGTCATGCTGCAGCCGGGGGCCTGCTCGCCGTCTCTCAGGGTGGTGTCAAAAATCTTGATCTGTTCGTTCGCCATGGTATCGCTCCGTATCCAAACGCAATGCTAGTTTTCCAGCCAATCCATTTGGGCTCTCAATTTCGCACCCACTTTCTCAATAGGGTGATCGAGGTCGGCCTGCATCAGTTTTTTGTATTCCGGCTGACCGGCTTCGTTTTCGGCAATCCACCGCTTCGCGAATGTACCGTCCTGGATATCCGTCAGTACGTCCTGCATTTTCGCTCGGGCATGCTCGTCGATGACACGAGGACCACTGATCAAATCGCCCCAGGCGGCGGTTTCACTAATAAAGTTGTGCATTTTCGCGATTCCACCCTCGTGTAGCAGATCGACAATGAGTTTCATCTCGTGCATGACTTCGTAGTACGCAACTTCCGGCTGGTAACCCGCATTGACCAGCGTCTCGTAGCCGGCCACGATCAGCTCTGTGGCGCCACCACAAAGAACCGCCTGCTCGCCGAACAGGTCGGTTTCGGTTTCCTCGGCAAAAGTGGTCGCGATGACACCCGCGCGCGCGCCGCCAATTCCGTCCGCATACGCCAGGGCGAGCTTCAATGCATTACCGGTGCTGTCCTGTGCTACTGCGACAAGGCACGGGACGCCGTGTCCTTCCTCGTACTGACGACGGACAAGGTCACCAGGGCCCTTCGGCGCGATCAGGACAACATCCAGATCTGAGCGGGGTTCGATCTGTTTGAAGTGAATATTGAAACCGTGCGCAAAGAGGAGGGCAGCACCCTGGTCAATATTGTCCACGACCGACGCATAGAGCGCCGACTGTGACGTGTCCGGAGTCAGGATGGCCACGATTGCTGCTCCCTGGACCGCAGCGGCCGGCTCTTTCACCACAAAGCCATCCGCCCCGGCTTTTGCAAAACTGCCGCCACCTGCGCGGGCGCCGATGACAACGTTGTGCCCGCTGTCTTTCAGGTTTAGAGCGTGCGCACGGCCCTGGCTTCCGTAGCCCAGGATCGTAATTTGCCGGCCTTCAAGGCAGGCTCTGTCCACATCTGATTCCGAATACATCTGCATTATCTTTTCCTAAATTCTGACCAATCAAAAAACAAAATCCCTCGCCAAAAAAAACCCCACAATCCTTTCTGGATGCGGGGTCGGCGTCGATGAAATCCTTATGCGTCTACGCTACCCGCCCTGCCTCCCGATAAGGAGTGCCAGGACAGTCTGAAGAAGGAGCAGGCTGACGGCGGCGGTTGCTCGAAACACTTTAATTAACCTGAATTTCATTAGCGCGGATCATGTTTGATGGTCGACGTGATGTCAACTGCTGTGAATTCAGTTACTTGTGATACGACCCCGTTATCGCAATTGGCGTGTTGAATTTCATGTCGCCCGCGTTCTGAGCAGCAGGTCGCAACAAGGCAACAGCGTGGAAATAACATTAGCTAAGATCACTAAGTTTTTGATTTAAAAGATTGCCAGGTCGTTAAGCCAGTAGGCTGGCAACATCGAATCATCCTGAACGCAATCAAATTTGTAATCTCTGTACTCAAGCCGGCTTGATTGATCTGGTCCACCTGCAGGAATCTCAAAATGAATTCGTTGTGGCCTGAGGGCGTATATAAAGGTATGCTCCCGCGCCTCGAAAGCTGAGAAGCAAACGATTAAGCGGGTTACCGGGGCAACATATTCATCCTCGAAGCAATACTGAAAGCCAGATCCTGCATCGCGTCCGGATGAATATGTTATGTCGTTGTAAGGCTGGCGATATGTGATGCTTATGGTATTCTTGTCGCCAACAAGGCGGGACCCGATCGAGACCGGTGCAACAGGGGAGTGACACTGGCAAAAGGCGGTCCGACAATTAAAGAGAAAGGGTTAAAATTAGAATTAATCGCCGCGGCGGTAGTGGAGAGGGTCGCGAGCGCAAGGGGGACTGCATTCTATAGACTGTGGTGCATCCGTTTGTTGTGCAGGTTGTCGTTTGATTACTGCGCATCCCTCTCCCGAATTCCTATAAATATTAAAACTCGAAGTATTAAGGAGTATCAATGAAACGGTGCAAATACAGCAGCCGACAAATGGCAAGCGCAGCAACAGCAGCAATTGTCGTTGTGGCTGGCAGCGTCTTCGCCCAGTCCGCGACCGTTGATGAGGTCATTCAGGCTGATTTGCGACGCCTCGAGCTTGCTCAGGAGTCGCAGGAACGGATCAATCAGGTTGTGGAGGGAACTCGTTCACTCGCTGACGACTACCGGGCTATAAATAAAGAGATCGACGGCCTCAAGGTCTATAACCGTTTGATGACGGCACAGACCAACGGCCAACAGGCAACGCTTGATGATATTGGCCTCTCTATGGAGCAAGTCGATGTCATTAATCGCCAGATCTTCCCGCTCATGGAGCGAATGATTGACGGCCTTGAGCAGTCGATCGCTCTTGATATTCCTTTCCTTATGGAAGAGCGCAGCAAGCGCATCGCCGACCTGGAAGCCATCCTGGAACGTTCGGATGTCAGCGTCGCGGAGAAATTCCGTAAAGTGATGGAGGCCTATCAGATTGAAATGGACTACGGAACTTCCAGTGAGTGGTATCGTGAGTCACTGAATGTCGATGGTGCCGTGAGGGAATACAACATGTTCCGCGTCGGTCGCGTTGGCCTGTTTTTCCAGTCCGACGACACAAATATCACGGGTTGGTACAACCCGGACGCTCGTGGCTATGAACTGTTGGGTAGCGATTACCGCGGTGAAATCCGCAAGGGTATTCGGATTGCACGACAGTTGATTGCGCCAGAACTGATACTGATCCCGATGCCCGGGCCCGAATCTGCAGGGGGAGCATAAGCCATGAAACGTTTAGCAATATTTGTGGCCAGCGCCCTCGTAACGATTGGCGTGGCACAGGCACAGGAAGATGCCAGCACCATGGACGAACTCCTGGGTCAAATCGAACAGGGCCAGGCTCGCGACAGCCAGGAAGCTCGTGAAAGGGAGGCGCGTTTCGCGCAGTCCCGAAACGAACAGCAGAACCTGGTTAACCAGGCGCGCGCTGAGCGAACCCGCCAGGAAAACAACAGTGCCCAACTCGAAGCGCTCTTTAACGAGAACCAGGAACAGATCGTCGTGGCGCGGGCAGCGCTGGATGAACGTCTTGGTGCGTTGAAAGAGCTTTTCGGCGTGCTGCAGACGGTATCCGGTGATGCACAGGGTCGTTTCAACACTTCGCTAACGAACATCCAGTTCCCTGATCGTGAGGATTTTCTGGTTAAACTCGGCAGCAAGATGGCTGGCGCGAGCTCTCTGGCCTCAATCGACGAGATCGAGCAGCTCTGGTTCGAGCTGCAGCGCGAAGTGTCCGAGTCCGGAAAGATCGTCAAGTTTCCGCTCGAAATTACCAAGGCTGACGGCGAGGTTGTGACAACGGATGTAGTTCGGGTTGGCACGTTCAATATCGTGTTTGAAGATGGTTACCTGACCTACAGCGGTGGCGACAGCGCTGTGCAGGAGCTACAACGTCAGCCGGAGCAAGGCCGTTACACGAACTCGACCGCTGACATGGTCAATGCATCTGCTGGTGATATGGTTACCTTTGGTCTCGATGGAACCCGCGGCGGTATTCTCGCGCTGTTGGTCGAATCTCCGACCATCCAGGACCGCATCAACCAGGGTGGCATCGTGGGTTATTGCATCATTGGCCTCGGAATCTTTGGCCTCCTGATTGCGTTCGTCCGCTGGATCGCGTTGTCATCCGCAAGCCGCAAGGTTAGCGCGCAGCTGAAAAGTGATTCTGCCAGCACTGACAACCCGTTGGGTCGTGTCCTTGCTGCTTATGAAGCCAATCAGAATGCAGATACTGAAACCATCGAGCTCAAGCTCAGCGAGGCGGCACTCAAGGAAATGCCTGACCTGACCAAGGGACTACTGTTCATTAAGGTCATCTCCGTGGTAGCCCCGCTCATGGGTCTGCTTGGAACGGTAACCGGTATGATCAAGACCTTCCAGGTCATCACCCTATACGGCGCAGGTGATCCGAAGATGATGGCCGGTGGTATCTCTCAGGCTCTCATGACGACGGTACTTGGGCTGGTCGTGGCAATTCCGATGGTTCTGATTCATACGTTGGTCAGCGGCCAGAGTCGCAAGATTGTCAACATCCTTCAGTCACAGAGTGCAGGCATTGTTGCCACGCACTCCGAGAAGCACGGCTAAGGGCTGGCTGAGGAGAAGCAATGCATTGGCTATTTGACAGTATTGAGGCCATTCGCGACTTCATGGAGTTGGGTGGTCCGGTTTTGCGCTGGATAGCGATCACGATCTTCGTGATGTGGGTTCTCATCCTCGAGCGGTTGCTGTATTTCCGCTCGTCGATGAAGTCCATGTCAGCGCAGATTCATGATCAATGGGAAGCGCGCTCGGAGCGTCGTTCGTGGAATGCACACATGATCCGCGAAGGGATGGTTTCGCAATTTGCGCAAAAAGTCGGCTCTTCCATCCCCATGATTCAGACTCTTGTGGCACTCTGTCCGCTGCTGGGTCTGCTTGGAACGGTCACGGGCATGATCAAGGTGTTTGAGGTCATGGCCGTATCCGGGTCTGGAAATGTTCGCGCAATGGCCGCGGGCGTCTCCCAGGCAACTGTGCCAACAATGGCGGGAATGGTAGGGGCACTCTCAGGCGTGCTCCTTGTAACTTTGCTTAGCCGCCGTGCGGCACGTGAGGTCGAGTTTCTCGAGGACTCACTCACGATGGACCACTAAAAGGTATCTGAAATGCGTAGAGCACAAGCAGGAATGGGCGGTGATGAGGAAGACAATGAAATCAACCTCACGCCAATGCTCGATGTTGTATTCATCATGCTCATCTTCTTCATCGTAACCGCGTCTTTTATTAAAGAAGCGGGCATCGATGTAAACCGGCCGGACGCTCCAACTTCTGAGTCCGTCGCTGACGCAAACATTCTGATTGCGATCAGCTCGAACGACGAAATCTGGATTGATCGTCGCATGGTTGATCCTCGCGCCGTTCGCCCGAACATTGAGCGATTGCATGCTGAAAACCCGAAAGGGTCTGTTGTTATCCAGGCCGACAAGAAGTCGACCAATGAAATGCTTGTTACAGTTATGGATGCGGCGCGTGCAGCCGGTGTTTATAACGTGTCGCTGGCAGCGAATAACAACTAGGAACTGAATCCGAAGGAGGGGGTCAACATTCTATGACCCCCGAATTCGAAAGCTATTAGCGAAACGGGAAAACCGTTGAGGAGCGCCAAATATGATTGGCCGTTACATATTCTCTATCGTAGTAGGTTCGATCATCACGTTGTCACTGATTTTCGTGATGCACCTCCTGATCGAGCATGCCGAGGACGCGATCAGCAAAGAGAGCACCAAGCACATGCTGGACTTCGTGCGCGTCAAAAGAAACGAGACGCTGAACACAGAAGATTACACGCCCGAAAAGCCGCCAAAACCACCGGAAGTTCCGCCCGAAGTTCCGCCTCAGGATATGGATAACGTGGATCCGAATGCTCCGACGATCAACGTGCCGCCACCGACCGTGGCCGCCAACGTGGATATTGGCGGGCCGGGAGGCATGAACATTGCCGAGGGTGATTATCTGCCCATCGTGCGTGTGGCACCCGTATACCCGGCGCGCGCGCTGTCACGCGGTGTTGAGGGATACGTAGACATGGGCTTCACAGTGACCACAACCGGCACGGTTAGGGATCCTGTGGTTCTGTTCTCGACCAGTAGTTTGTTTGATCGCGCGGCGACAAGAGCGGTGCTTAAATTCAAATACAAACCCCGTGTGGTCGATGGCGTGCCGGTTGATGTGCCGAACGTCAAGACACGTATTACCTTCCAGATTGAAGAATAGGATCGACGAGTCAGCAAGAAGAGCGGGACTTACCGAAAGGATATTTTTGAAATGAACAGCAGAAACCCTTCTCTTACCAGAGTTATTCTTCTCCTGATCTGCGGCGTTTTTGCTGCGGGCAGTGCGTTGGCGCAGGACGATGAAGATGGGTCGAACCAGAAGACCAAGCAAGCCCAGGCGGTGAGCAAGGAATTCTATGACCGCATTCAGAAAGCGCAGGAAATGATCGACGCGGACGATCAGCAGGGTGCGCTTCAGATGTTGAATTCGCTCAAGACCAAAAAAGGCATCACTGAATACGAGCTGCAGCAGGTGCTCAATTACATCGGATTTGTGAATTACAACCTCGACAACGTTGATGCCGCCATGGCTGCTTATGAGGAAATGATCCGCATCCCGAGCATTGAGGAGCAGATCAAGAAACAGACCATTTACACGATGTCGCAGCTCTCTACCATGCAGGAGAAGTATGACCAGGCGCTGAAGTTTCTGGACGAATATTTCGTTCTTGAAACGAATCCTGCTCCCGACGCCTACATCTTGTATGCGCAGAACCTTTACCAGGTTAACCGTTACCCGGATATGATCGCGCCGATTAATCAGGCAATTGCGACGGCAGAGCGCCGCGAGATGGAAGTGAAGGAAGACTGGTATGTGCTCCTGAACTTCGCTTATTTTCAGCAGGAAGACTACAAGATGGTCCGGGACATCCAGAAGATTCTCTTGATGAACTGGCCCAAGAAACGTTATTGGTTCTCGCTGGCCGGCGCGTATACCGAGCTGGGTGAAGACGATAACCTGATGGGCGCATATGACGCGGCGCACACTCAGGGTCTGCTTGAAAAAGAGGCGGAGTTTGTCACTATGGCGCAGCTCTACATGCAGCATGAGGTGCCCTACAAAGCCGCCGTTCTTATGGAACGTGAAATGGCAGCCGGCAGAGTTTCCAAAGAGGCGAAGAACTATCGCCTGTTATCGCAGGCGTGGACACTGGCAGCAGAAGATGAGAAGTCGATTCCTGCGTTGCAGGAGGCCGCAAAGCTTAGCTCTGATGGTGAGCTGAATCTGAGGCTCGGCAATGCCCATCTCAATCTTGGACAGTATGATGAGTGTGTTTCAGCTATTCGAGAGGGTCTGAGTAAGGGCGGTATCAAGAGCCCGGACAACGCGCAGATTTCTCTGGGTATGTGCCTGTATAACCAGAAGGAATACCAGGCATCCATCACGGCATTCCGCGAAGCCGGCAAAACACAGCGTTCAGATAGAATCGCACGGCAATGGATTACTGTCATTGAGAGCGATCTCGATCGAAATGAGCAAATCCGGCTTGCAGAAAGCGCTTCACGCAAGCAGTTGCAGGAGCTGGAGCAGCGTCGCAAGTCAGCTGAACGAATCTGACCGACTTTACAAAGTGAACAAAAACGGGCGCTCTTTGGCGCCCGTTTTTCGTACCAGAGAACATCAAGTGAGCCGCATTGACCGGGAACTGCAGACCTCCTTACAATTCGCGCTCGGATTTGGGCCAGGAAAAAGAAATGCCAAAAATTACATTCATTACACCTGACGGAGAGAAAAACGAAGTCGAGGTCGAAAGTGGTTATTCCGTCATGGAAGCGGCGATCAACAACAATATCGACGGAATTGTTGCGGAGTGCGGCGGAGCATGTGCGTGTGCGACCTGTCACAGCTACATTGATGAGGCCTGGATCGCGAAAATGCCGGAAATGGACGATATGGAAGACAGCATGCTGGATGCCGCTTATGATCGGCGCGACAATAGCCGCCTGACCTGCCAGCTCGAAATGAAAGATGAGTGGGACGGCCTCGTTGTTCACGTAGCCGAAAACGAATACTAGGCCGGGAGATATCTGCCGATGACTATTGAGGCCGGCGAGAAAATGCCGTCAGGAACATTTGCAGTGATGACTGGCAACGGTCCCGCTGCTCTGTCAACTGACGACCTGTTTACTGGCAAGAGAGTGGTTCTGGTCTCGGTACCAGGCGCGTTTACACCAACCTGTTCTGCCAAACACCTGCCAGGATTCCTGCAATACGCGGATGAGTTGCGTGCCAAGGGCGTCGACACGATCGCCTTTACGGCTGTCAATGACGTCTGGGTCATGGACGCGTGGGGCAAGAACCAGGGCGTCGGAGACGATGTGCTGATGCTGGCCGATGGCAATGGCCAGTACGTGGAAGCGCTGGACCTTGCGATTGATTCCACTGCATTTGAAATGGGCGTGCGCGGCAGGCGTTTCGCCATCGTCGTTGATGACGGCATAGCGACTCACGTCGCCATCGATCAACCCGGTCAGTTTGAAGCAAGCAAAGCCGAAGCAGTGCTCGCATTACTCTGATTAGCTGACTGCTTCCTGCAATTCCGGGACGATCGCAAACAAATCGCCGACCAGGCCTATATCTGCAACCTCAAAGATGGGTGCTTCGCCGTCCTTGTTTATCGCGACGATTGTGCCCGCGTCCTTGATGCCGGTCAGGTGCTGAATAGCGCCCGAAATGCCGATTGCAATATAGAGCTCAGGTGCGATGATCTTGCCGGTCTGGCCAACCTGGAGCTCGTTGGGCACGTATCCGGCGTCAACGGCAGCGCGAGAGGCGCCGACGCCGGCACCGAGTGCGTCGGCCAACTTGTAGATAAGATCGAAATTCTCTGCGCTACCCAGCGCTCGCCCACCCGAAACCACAGTGGCAGCAGTTTGCAGGTCCGGCCGATCCGATGATCCAGCCTGGAGTTCGATAAAGCGGCTGTGGTCCGGAATGTCCGCCGCGGTATCGACAGATTCAACCGGCGCACCAGCGTCGCTCGAGACCGCACGGTACGAGGCTGCTCGGACGGTAGCAACCACCACGAGGCCGGTTGGTGCTTCGACCGTGGCAATGGCATTGCCGGCATAGACCGGGCGCTTGAAGCTGTGACTGCCCAGCACTTCCATGATGTCGCTGACCTGGTTGACGCCCAGCAGGGCAGCGATGCGTGGCATAAGATCCCTGCCGAATGTCGTCGATGGTCCGAAGATGTGCGTGTAGCCCTCAGCCATCGCTGCAACCTGCGGTGCCAGCACAGCTGCGAGCTGGTTTTCGTTGTCGGGGCGATCCACGCGAATGACTTTCGAGACCGAGGACAGCGTCGCAATTTCATTGGCTACTGCTTCACTGTTATCGGACAAGACGACAACGTGAATTTCTGCCTCCGGGATTCCGGCCGCACAGGCCACACATTTGGCAGTACTCGGGTTGGCTTTGCCGTCAGCGTGTTCAGCGACAATCAATACTTTTGACATTACAGAAGCCCCTTGTCTTTTAGCGCGGTTACGAGGCTGGCGACGTCGTCAACGATTACGCCTTTCTCACGTTCTGAGGGCGGCTCAAATCGGACTTCCCGAATTGCTGCTGCCTGTTCGACGTTCAGCTCATTTAAAGCGAGCATGTCGAGTGGTTTCTTTTTCGCTTTCATGATGTCCGGTAGCTTGACATACCTGGGTTCGTTCATACGCAGATCGACCGTCACGACGGCCGGCAAATCGACCTCGACGATCTCCAGCCCTGAATCGATCTCTCGAGTCACGGTCGCCGTACTGCCCTCAATATCGAGTTTCGACGCAAATGTGGCCTGTGGTCGTCCCCAAAGTGCGGCCAGCATTTGGCCGGTCTGACTGTTGTCGCCATCGATTGCCTGTTTCCCAAGCAATACCAGATCGGCCGTCTCGCGCTCAATCAGGGACATAAATACTCGTGCAACGGTCAGCGGATCGACCGACTCGGCTGATTCGACAAGGATGGCCCGGTCGGCACCCATGGCCAGCCCCGTGCGGAGTTGTTGCTGGGCATCACTACTGCCAATCGAAACGACAATGACTTCGCTGGCGTCACCGCGATCCCTGATCCTGAGCGCTTCTTCCAGCGCGATCTCATCAAACGGATTGATGCTCATCTTTACGCCGTCAGTTTCGACGCCGCTGCCATCTGACCTGACGCGCACCCTGACGTTGTAGTCGACGACGCGCTTTAGGCCCACGAGGATTTTGTCCACTGACCGACTCCTGAATATGTTCTCTAAAATGAGAGGTGGCAGGCGGGATGCGCCTGCCGGCGCATATTGTGTCCGACCCGAATCCGGTGTACAAGGCGAAGCACGCGAAATCCCGTGATTTTTGCTCCGGATATACAAAAATGAGAACGAAATTGACGATGCCCGGCCACCTGATCGATGTCCCCTCGCTTAAGGCATTGCTCAATTCATCGGCATGCCGCCTGGTGGACTGCAGGTCCGACCTGTTGGACCCGGACAAAGGCAGAGCGGATTACCTGGCAGGACATTTGCCCGGCGCCGTACACGCCGATATGGACAAAGACCTGGCCAGTGAGGTTATGCCAGAAACCGGGCGACACCCGCTCCCCGAGGTCGACATTTTTTGCCGAACCCTGGAGAGCTGGGGGATCGGTAATGAAACGCATGTGGTCGCCTACGATTCAGGCAACGGCGCGTTGGCAGTTCGCCTCTGGTGGATGCTGAAATGGCTGGGACACGACCATGTCTCTGTTCTGAACGGTGGTTTGGCGGCCTGGAGTGCCGCAGGCGAAGCGCTGGAAACAACGGCGCCCACATGGGCGCCGGCCGAATTCAGTGGCTCAGCGGACGATTCGATGGTCGCAACGACTGAAGAGATTGTCAGTGCACTAACCAGCGGCAAGGAGATCAACCTGATCGATGCTCGTGATGAGGGGCGGTTTCGCGGTGACTTCGAGCCGATAGATACCGTTGCCGGGCGAATCCCGGGAGCCCGTAACTTTCCTCTCTCCCGTAACCTGACAGAAGACGGATACTGGCGCAGTGCGCAGGAACTAGAGGCAATTTGGGCTGAATTTCAGGGTGCTGAATCGGATCGATCCACGATCGTAATGTGCGGGTCCGGCGTGACCGCGTGCCACCTGATCATGTCCGCCGCACTAGCCGGTCAGGAGTTACCCAGGTTGTATGTAGGCTCCTGGAGCGAATGGATTCGGGATAAAAACCGGCCTGTGGCGACGGGTGATCAGGCAGATTCGGGGTCGGGGAGGCTGCGGGTTTGAGGTGAACTTAATGTAATTTCTAGCAGTCAAACTGAATCAGTCCGGTCATGACTGGAGTCTGCTGCACCTACTTCAGATACCATATGAGGGTTAATGAAAGGCTTTATAAAACAATTACTTATTATATGTTTTTCAGGTGTTTTATTAACTTCTTGTGCGACGCCGGAGGAACAGCCGGACCTCGGGGAGGACATCGATGACCGCGGTTCAGATTGCATCTCGATCCGTACTATCCGAGACTATAGGCCACTGGATCGGAGCAGCCTCATTATTGAAGGCTCCGGGAAGCGGTTCTACTATGTGACCCTTGTTGGTTCTTCATTCGGATTGAGTGGATCATACCAAATCGGGGTGGAATCGAGGGATGACTGGCTATGCCCCTACGGTGGTGACAGCCTGATCCTGGATTCATTTGAGCGCGTGGGAACCAGCATCCGCGGCATCAGCAAGCTGACTCCGGAACAGGCAGACGAGCTGCTCTACCGGCATGGCAAGAAAGAGCGGCCAGAACAACAGGATCAGGCGCCTCCGGTCATTGAAGGCGCCGAGATCGAAGCAATCGGTGAAGAGCCGATAGAACAACCAGACCAGGCAGCGCCCGAAAACAACGGTGCCGAGGTCGAAGAGCTAGGCCAGACCGGCTAATTCCGATCAGGCCACGCAATCCGCAATCTCCGTGCGGACCCGCCCGACCACCCTATGGGTGGTCGGGTTTTATTTTGCTTGCGGTTAGTGATTAAGCCTCCGACAATGCGCCGCGATGGTTGAGGGAAATTCCAAGCTCAAAAACGGACCACTTCACGGGATTCGTGTGCTCGATCTGACGCGTGTGCTGGCGGGTCCGTGGGCCAGCCAGATCCTTGCAGATTTTGGCGCAGAAGTGGTCAAAGTCGAGCGACCTGGGCGTGGCGATGACACCCGAAGCTGGGGTCCGCCATGGCTGAATGACCAGGAGGGTCAGGCGACGTCAGACTCTGCCTACTACCTGGCAGCCAATCGTAACAAGCGCTCTGTCACTGTCGATATGTCTGTCCCGGCTGGTGCAGACATCGTTCGCAGGCTCGCGGCCAATAGCGATGTTGTCATGGAAAATTACAGGGTTGGAACGCTGAAGAAATTTGGACTGGACTACCCGGCTCTCGAACGACTGAATCCTGCCCTTGTTTTTTGTTCGATTACCGCATATGGCCAAACCGGGTCACGGGCGGAGCAGCCTGGCTATGATGCAATGATGCAGGCGTCCGGGGGCTTGATGAGTATCACCGGGGCAGCAGACGAAGATGGTGGGTCACCGCAGAAGGTCGGCGTTGCTATCGCGGATATCATGGCTGGCATGTATGCGGCGAGCGCCATTCTGGCGGCATTGATTGCAGTGAGGGAGAGCGGCAGAGGACAATATATCGACGTGCCATTGTACGATACCCAGGTGGCCTGGCTTGCGAACCAGAACATGAATTACCTTGTGGGCGGCGTTACGCCCGGGAGACTTGGCACGGCACATCCCAATCTCGTGCCATACCAGGCGTTTCCTACGGCCGACGGCCACCTGATGCTGGCCGTTGGGAATGATCGGCAGTTCCGAGCCTGCGTTGAGTGTGTCGGTATCCCATCACTCGCGGATGACGAGCGCTTTGCCGACAATGCGAGCCGTGTGCTGCACCGGGATGAGTTGGTTGGTCTTTTGTCGAACGGGTTTTCAGCTGAGAACACTGAGTACTGGCTTGATAAGCTCGCACAATGCGGAGTGCCTGCAGGCCCGATCAACTCAATCGCCGAGGTGTTTTCGGATCCCTATGCCAGCGAGAGGCAACTGGCAAGGAAAGTGCGGCATGCGAGTGCAGGTGATGTTCCGACCGTTGCAAACCCGGTTCGTTTTTCTGCGACACCGGTGACTTATCGCAATGCGCCACCGTTGCTGGGTGAGCACACCGCCGAGATCCTTTCGAAGGAACTCGGTTTGAGTGACGATGAAATTGAAGCGCTGGCGGATGCCGGCGCAATCTGATTCGGGATAGCGCCGGTGGCTGCCGATAGATCCACGCCGAGATATTCGTGGTTGCACGATGCGATCTCAGGTAACGCCGAGATAGTAACCGCCAGCCGACGGCTGACGCGGGATCTGATCGCGGCATATGACCAACAACAAATCGACGCGGGCAGGTCAGCCTGGCGAACGCCTTCGATTTTTTTCTGGCAGGACTGGCTCGCACGGCAACTGGTTACCGCTGCAGACCCTGCAATACTTCCGCGACGGCTCGATTCCGTTTCCAGTTCGATTCTCTGGGAACGTTGCCTGCAAAGGCGCATGCCGGACGGCCTGCTGAGTTTCGGCGGTATCGTTCGACAGGCTGGGCAGGCATGGCAGCGGATTCAGGAATGGAACCTGTCTCTCCCGACAGTGCTGTCTTCGGCGGTTAGCCAGGACGAACGACTTTTTGCGCGCGCGGCTGCGGACTATCAGGAACGGCTTGATGGTGGCAACTGGGTAGATGGTGCCGGAATGGCAACAGAAGTCGCGAAACTGATTCGCGGAGACGGTGTTTCGGTCGCGTCCCGACTGGTTCTGGCAGGATTCGACAGGTTGACTCCGGCCGTCAAGAAGGTAACGGACGCGCTGGCCTCGGCCGGCTGTACAGTGATTGTGCGACCGGTGCCAGAACGCGGCACGGTAACAATGGTGGCAGTCTACGATCAGGAGATCGCCGAACTGCGCGCGGCAGGTGCCTGGGCACGGGATATTTTGCAGGAAAACCCGGCTGCCAGGGTCGCCATTGTCTGCCAGGGACTGGAGAGTCGTGCGGCGGAGATTTCCCGGTTGATAAGAGAGGGTTTGGCGCCTGGCTGGCAATACGGCGACTCTCGCCACCATTCCGCCGTCAACGTCTCTTACGGCCGCAGGTTGTCTGACTATCCTGCCATTGCGGTTGCGCTGCTGATATTGCGCTGGACACGCCAGGGGCTCTCCAGCCGCGAGTTGAGCGTTCTTCTGCGAAGTCGCTGCGTCGCAAGTAATCGGCTTGACGGGCGCTGTAGATTCGAGCTGAAGCTGCGTAGCCATCCGGACCGCGAATGGTCGCCGGATGCGGTGCTGAAAATAATTTCGAATAAAGATGAGGCGCCGGACACGGGTGCATTTATCGAGCTCGTTCAGGCAGTAGCCGGACATGCTTCTCAGGCGGCAGAGAAAATGAGTCCGGCGGAATCCGTTAGCAGGATCGATGGATTACTGAAGTCCATCCGCTGGCCGGGGGAAACCTCACTGGATAGCAGCGAGTTCCAGCTCGTCAATCGCTGGCGAGAGCTGCTCAATGAATTCGCCCGGGTCGAGTCCGTGATTCCGCAAGTGTCGCTCTCGGAGGCTGTGCAAAGGGTGTCAGCGATGGCCCAGGATGCGATCTGGCAACCGGAATCAGGCGCTGGAATAGTGCAGGTGCTAGGCACACTGGAGGCGGCGGGTATGGAGTTCGATAGGCTATGGGTGAGCGGGATGGACGCTGCCCAATGGCCGCCGGTATCCCGACCGTCACCGTTCATCTCGCTGGCGCTGCAGCGCAAACATGATATGCCCGACGCAACGCCGGCCGACACGCTCGAATTCTCAAAGCGCGTGCTCTCGAGACTGGCGGGTGCGGCGGATCAATGCGTTCTGAGCTGGAGCCGAAATCGCGAGGACTCGGAATTGTCTGCGAGTAGTTTGCTTGACGACCTTGATACGACGGCCTACCAGGGTCCGGAAGATCCAGGCTGGCATGCGCTTGGCCTGATCGGCAGAGATAACACGATTTCGCACAACGATGACGTAGTGCCACCCGTTGCGAATGATGAGCATGTTGCCGGTGGTGCCTATACGGTGCAGCGACAATTTACGGACCCGTTTTCTGCATTTGCATCTGGCCGACTGGGAGTGAGAGCGCCAGATCCGGTGTCGACCGGACTGTCTGCGAGTATGCGGGGCAACATTATTCACAACGCTTTGCATAACTTGCTGGCGGGCAATCCAACGCAACGCGAAATGGGTAATTGGACGGCGGACGAGACTGTCCGTCGAATTGGTAGCGCGGTGGATTCGGCGCTGGCTGTACACGTTGCAAATGCGGATCTTGTGCTTCGAAGGATTATTGGCATTGAAAGAGGGCGCTTGTTGCTGCTGCTGCGCGACTTTATTCGCCAGGAAACGCAACGATCCGAATTCACCGTGGCCGATGTCGAGAAGAAGGTCGACTACGAGAAGTTCGGTATCCGGCTCGGCCTGAGAATAGACCGTATCGATCGGTTGGCAGACGGGCGGTTGCTCGTGATTGACTACAAGACCGGCAGCCCGAAGACCTTTCTGAACCAGGACCGTGAATTGAAGGACTTGCAGTTGATGGTCTACGCCGACGCGCTGGGGGAAGACATAGGCGGTCTGCTGCTGATCAATGTTGACACCCGCGAGATTGGTTACCGCGGTGCCGGCGGTGGCTGGAATGAGGACGAAGAAGAGGATTGGGAGGATACGTTCCAGTCATGGCGTGCTGCTGTGCACACGACACTTGAATCACTGGCTGCCGGCGACGCACGGGTCAATATCGAGCAGTCATCAGGCGAGGGCCGGCCGTTGAATATTCTCAGCCGGCTTGAGGAGCAGAAGCGTGTCTGACGACATAGGACTTCTCGAGGCGGATCAGGCAGCCAGGGCCGAAGCGCTCGACGTCTCCAGGTCGTTCATCGTTCAGGCACCGGCGGGGTCGGGAAAGACAGGGCTGCTGATTCAGCGCTACCTCCGCTTGCTGGCCATTGTCAACAGCCCGGAAAACGTGCTCGCGATTACATTTACCCGAAAAGCCGCGCTCGAAATGCAATTTCGGGTAATTGACGCACTTCGCAGGTCAAGAGATTTGGAAACGGCAGACTCTGATCACGAGAAACTGACTCTGACGCTGGCGGCAGAAGTGCTTTCCAGGGACAAGGAACGTGCCTGGAACCTGATCGAATCGCCAGGCCGTATGCGCATAGAAACGGTGGATGCTTTTGGTGCGGGAATCGCCAGATCGCTGCCGCTAAGCTCAGGTCTTGGCGGTATCGGTTCAACCGCGGCGGACGCAGAGATGAATGCTATTTATCGCGACGCGGCGACCGCAACGCTGGACTACCTGGCAACAGATGATGCGGCAGGCAGTGCTGTGGAGCGTGTGCTGTTGCACCTCGACAACAATACAGGTCTCTATGTCTCCTATCTCGCGCGAATGCTCGGATCACGCGAGCAATGGCTCGCAATTACCGGCAGCGGCAGACATAAATCGACCAATTCCGATGCTGCACGAGGTCACCTGGAACGAAATATTGCCGGTGTCATCGATCGTCAGCTCAAAGCGCTGGACACGTTGTTTCCACCGCGCTGCCGGGATGAATTGCCGCAACTTCTGCAATACGCCGCACGAAATCTTATCGATGACGGCAAGAAAGAACATTCATTAGCGATGTTTGCCAGCATGACAGGGATGCCTTCTCCAAATGCCACGGCAAAAACGGGCTGGCAAGGAATTGCAAATCTCATGCTGACCCAGAAGGGACAGTGGCGCAAACGGGTCAACAAGAATGACGGATTTCCAGCGGGCGATGACGGCCAGAAAGATCGTCTTTACGGTGTAATCGATGCAGTAGAAGACTTGCACGATCTGCGCGATGCATTGGATCGGGCGAGAATCCTTCCGGATCCCCGCTACACCGATGCCCAGTGGTCGGTACTGCTGGCGCTCTTTGACCTGTTGCCACTTGCCGTTGCTGAGCTGCGGCGGCTTTTTAGCGAACGCGGCGTAACAGATCACAATGAAGTGGCGCTAGCGGCAGGCCGGGCTCTCGGTGCTAACGATGATCCCGGGGATATAACACTGATGCTGGATTACCAGGTCCAGCATCTTTTGATTGACGAGATGCAGGACACGTCGATCAGCCAATACGGCTTGCTGAAGAAGTTGACGGCCGGTTGGTCGCCGGAGGATGGGCGCACCATATTTTGCGTCGGTGACCCAATGCAGTCGATCTACCGCTTCAGAGATGCTGAAGTCGGAGAGTTTCTGCTCGCCCGGAAAAACGGTATCGGCAACACAACGCTTGAAACCTTGACGCTGCGGCGGAATTTCCGGTCTGGCGAGAATCTCGTTCACTGGTTCAATACTGTGTTTACGCAGGTAATGCCATCAAATAATGACATTGCTGTTGGCGCTATTTCCTATTCCGAATCGGTCCCGGTTGAAAGTAAGGCAGGGCTCGGTGAGTATCATGTTCATCCGCTGTTCGGGCAATCGTCTGAATCGGAAGCACAGATCACGAGGGACATAATCAGGAAGTGCCTGGATAACGACAACGGCGAAGACGTCGCGGTCCTCGTTCGCAGCCGCACCCAATTGTCCGACCTGCTTCCCTTGCTTCGGCGTGCCGGCATCGAATACAAGGCGGTCGAAATCGACCGTTTGACTGACCTGCCGGAGATTATCGATTTGCTGGCGCTTACCCGCGCTTTGTGCCACGAAGCTGACCGACTGGCCTGGCTTGCGCTGCTTCGCGGTCCCTGGGCCGGACTTTGCTGGGAAGATATTCTGGCGCTCGTCAGGAACGACACAACTCGCACAGTGCCTGAATTGTGTCGAGATCCTGATCGCGTCGCCGGACTATCGAGGGACGGCAGCGATCGCGTGAATAAATTGCTGACGTTGCTTGCAGAATTTACCGCGCGCAATGCGAGCGCGTCGTTGAGAGAGCGAGTTGAGCTTGCCTGGTTTTCGTTGGGCGGTCCTGTGCTGTTGCAGAACGAGGAGCAACTTGAAAACGTCTATCGCTTTTTCGCCGCAGTTGAAAAAATTGGGGTGGCGGGAACGCTGGACGATGTTCGCGAGCTCGAAAACAGGCTGGATGATGAGCGGGTCTCCAGCACCGTGAGCAGTGAGTGTCGCCTGCAAATCATGACGATGCACAAAGCGAAGGGCCTTCAGTTTGATCATGTCGTATTGCCCGGACTGGGCAGGGCAACTCGAGGTGGCGACAAGGAGGTGCTTAACTGGCTCAGCCTTCCGGATGAGGAAGGTCGCAGCGAATTGATTATCAGCCCGGTCGGAGCTCGTGCTGAACTTGAAAATGATCCGCTGCACCGGTTCATCGAGGCAACCGAAAATGAAAAAACCAGGATGGAGCTCGACCGTTTGCTCTACGTTGCGTGTACCAGGGCGAAATCTTCGCTGCACCTGATAGGTGGCGTTGGAATTTCCCCTGACCGTACGACGTGCAAACGCCCGGACAACAGGTCACTACTAAGCCGACTCTGGCCGGCGATCGGACACCCATATGAACTTGCATTCGAGGAGTTCATTGAGAATTCAACCGAAGGGGGAGGTCAGAAAGTCGACGGGACTGCCTGCCTCGTCAATCCGCCGTTGCGCAGAATGGTGCGGCCGTGGGTTAAACCGGATGCGCCTGAATTACCCGGAATTTCATCGGGGCTGGAAGCGATAGCAGACGCCGATGAAAAAGCAGTTGAGTTTTACTGGGTCGGTGCAGCTGCACGCCATGCCGGCACGATTGTGCATCGCTGGTGCCAGCGAATCAGTGACGGGCTGGTCACCGTCGATTCGGACAATATTGACCGTCTGCGGCCAACCAGCCGTCGCTGGGCCGCAAACCTGGGCGTTGGTGATGGAGAGTTGGATGAGGTTTGCGACCGGACGGAGGCGGCTCTCACGGGAATTTTGCGGGACAAAATGGGGCGCTGGGTTCTGGAA
>JAHEFF010000039.1 GCA_024640315.1 Woeseiaceae bacterium | reverse complement strand
TCATTGAAGATTCATCAGGACGTTAATCTTTACGCGGCGATACTCGAGAAGGACCTTACTCTTAAGCACTCATTCGACGAAGGCCGAAGCGGCTGGGTCCAGGTAGTTCAAGGTGAGGTTTTGCTCAACGGAGAGTCTCTTGAATCCGGTGACGGTGCTGCGCTTGCCGATTTGCCGGCGCTGGAAATCAAGGCTGTTGACGATGCGGAGTTACTGTTGTTCGATATGGCCTAGCTATCCGTGCTGGCAACTCATCACTGGGATCGGGATGCGCGAATTCGATACACATCAAACCAGGTCTCACCGTCATCCGTCGAGTATTGCATCGTCCAGTTCCAGCCGTTCTCGTCGGGTGGAAAAAACGTAATACGCCGCAGCGGATCCGGTACCGGCGTTTTGTAGTGCATGACCATATTGCCGTCGGCATCTTCCCTGGCCTGGATATATGCGAAGCCGGGCAGACCGTTGATTGCCCAGGCGATGTCCCAGTTGCTGGTTACGTTGTTGTACATCCGGAGGTTGGTGCCGATGCTGCCATTTGCGGGCATCCAGAAGTCCTGAACAGCCGTTCCGTTACCGATGCATACGAAATTCCATTGCGCTCCTTCGCCATCCGTCCATTCCGTTCCGTCCTGACTTAGCTGAGAGTCGGTGATTTCCCAGTTGCCGATGTAACGACCGAACTGTGCGAGTGGGCCTTCCATGCAGGCGGCCTCGTTGTGAATCGGTACGTCTGGTTCATCTGCGCTGGCCGGTATGGCCAACGTCACTACAAAAAACGTAATCAATGCGAGCAAACCATACATTGGATTTCCCCTGATTCTTGTCGATATGGGCATTCTGACTGATCTCGCGGTCAAAATACTGCAGAAATTTTCAGCTGGAATTGCCCGACGCAGGTAGAATTGCCTGAAAAGCGACAAGGCAATTCCCGCATTCGTCTATGATCTCTTTCCGGCTTGGCCCGCGTTGCCCGAACCTCAGCAGCAAACCAGCAATTAATGGAGCAGACATGATTCTTCGATTTACCTTTGCAGCACTTGCGACCCTGTTGTCACTGACGGCATATTCCGCCGAACCCACCACCGGACCCTATGTTGATGCTGGCGGACCGGCTTTCAAAGTGGAGGACAGGGACGTGCCGTTGCGGGAGGGGCACAAATACCGTGTTGTTTTCGAAGCAACGGAATATCCGGGTCAGCCGACAGATATCAATCGGGAGCTGACCGTCGTCGGACGGTTCCTGAATATGCACGGGAAGAACGGCGTGCCGCTTGAAGACATGGACATTGCTGTCGTTGTGCATGGTCAGACCTTGATGGCCACTTTGAATGATGAGGCATATGAAAAGATCAACGGCGTTAAGAATCCGAACCTTGAGTTGTTGATGTCACTCGCAGACGCAGGCGTGAAGTTCTATGCATGTGGCCAGTCACTGGGTTTTCGCGGCTGGAGCAAAAACGATCTGGCGGAGCCAGTGAAGGTCGGCCTGTCTGCGATGACCATGCTCGTCACGTTGCAGTCTGATGGCTACGCGTTCCTGCCTTAAATGAGGGCCTTCTATACCGCCGGGAGAGTGTAATCTGGGGTCCCGAAGAAAAAAAACAAATGCGGGGTAACGCATGACAGGCAATAAAGATGTATCGCCGCGCGCATTGCTGATTGCCGTTGTTGCGGCTTTTGTCGTCGGCATCCTGGGCTCGCTGTCAATTCGCCCGCCCGGAGGGTCTGCACCTGTATCGGACGTGGAGCGGACAAGCGGTACATTCGAGCCAGTTCGCTGGCGCGTTACCTCTTC
Organism: Woeseiaceae bacterium; assembly: GCA_024640315.1. Lineage (GTDB taxonomy): Bacteria > Pseudomonadota > Gammaproteobacteria > Steroidobacterales > Woeseiaceae > SZUA-117. The sequence continues at coordinate 27,123 of JAHEFF010000039.1, read as the reverse complement.
ATTTACGTCCAATATGCCAGTCATCGGTCAGGCGCCGCATCATGTAGCAGCGGATTTGCACGCAATGACCGGCGGTGCATTTCAGATGCAGTTGTTTGACCCGGGCGAGGTCGTGCCGGCTCTTGAGATTACGGAAAGCGTTAAAGAGCGCAAGGTCCAGGCAGGCTTCCAGTGGATCGGCTACGACCAGGGCCGGATTCCCGCATCCACTTTGATTGCTGCCGTGCCTTTCGGCATGGAGCCCATGGAGTTCACCGCGTGGTGGTACTACGGTGGCGGCCGTGAACTCGGTGAAGCGCTTTATGAAGAGCACGATGTCATGCCGATCCTATGCTCGATCACCGGGCCGGAGACGGCAGGATGGTTTCGCGAGCCAGTGGAATCCCTTGATGATCTTGTTGGTATGAAAATTCGCTTTGCCGGACTGGGAGGGAAAATTCTCCAGCGGCTGGGCGCCTCGGTTACGATGATTCCGGGTGGCGAAATATTCCAGGCTCTGGAGAAAGGCGCGATCGATGCATCGGAATTTTCGTTACCGGCAGTCGATCAGCTGCTGGGCTTCGGCCGGGTCGCGAAGTACAACTATTTCCCCGGCTGGCACCAGCCATTCTCAACAGCGCATATGCTGGTCAATCTCCAGGTATGGGAAGCACTAAGCGACCAGTCACGCGCGCTGGTACGTGTGGCTTGTCGTGCAGCAGTGGCCGATTCAATGTCGGAAGCGGAGGCGCTTCAAGGTGCGGTCATCGCAGGATTTGCGGAGCAGGGTGTGCAGGCACAAACCCTGCCGGACGAAATTCTCCAGGAGCTTCGAAACGTAGCGATCGAAGTGCTCGACGAGGAAGCTGAAAAAGATGAGCAGTTCGCCACGATCCTGCAGTCGCAGAGGGAATTTTCGGCGATCTACCGTCACTGGAAGACCAAAGGCTACCTGCCGAGGGATTTTTAGGTCCAGACATGGCCATTGACGCCTCGAAACTCAGTGAGGTTCTGCCACACCGGGAGCGGTTGCCCCGAACACGGTTGTCGGAGTCCGTAAGACGGGCATTCAGCTCCATTGCCGGCTTCATTTCCTGGGTCTGGGTCTTGCTGATCGCGGTCATCGTCCTGAATGTGACGATGCGGTACTTGTTTGGTGAGGGCCGCATCGAATTTGAGGAAATCCAGTGGCACCTGTATGCCTTTGGCTTCCTGATCGGTATGGCGGCCTGCATGGATTCCGACGATCACATTCGGGTGGATATTTTTCATGAGCGAATGGGTTTGCGTGCCCGTGCCTGGATCGAACTATATGGCCTGATTTTGCTTTTCGGTCCTTTCGTGGTTTCGGTCCTCATTTTTTCGCTGCCGTTTGTCAGTTACTCGTTCGGAATTTCTGAGGTGTCCGATTCGCCGGGTGGCCTGCCGTATCGATGGATTGTGAAGAGTGTATTGCCTGTCAGCATGATTTTGTTGCTGGTCGCGGGCATCAGCAGGTTGTCACGAGTGACGGCGTTTCTGTTCGCCTGGCCTCGATCAACGTCAGCAGTGCAGGCCGGGGAACGCGGTGTCAATTAACGACGTCCTCTCAATCCTGATGTTCGTTTCGTTTATCGGCTTAATTCTGACGGGCTTTCCGGTTGCCTGGGTGCTTGGCGGTCTGTCGATCGCCTTCACGGCCATTGCTATCGTGCTGGATATCGATCTCGGCTTCGTTATTGGCGTTGACTGGGCGTATGCGTCACTGAGTGTCAATCGGATCTGGGACATCATGAAGAACTGGGTGCTGGTGGCCTTGCCTATGTTTATCTTCATGGGTCTGATGCTGGAGCGCTCAGGCATTGCCAGCGATCTGATGACAAATCTGACCATGGTCTTCGGCCGGGTTCGCGGCGGTCTTGCCATTGCCGTCACGATTATCGGATTGTTGCTGGCGGCGACCACCGGGATCATCGGCGCGTCCGTTGTTTTACTCGCATTGCTCGGGCTGCCAGTCATGCTGAAGAGCGGTTACCGGAAGGACCTGGCGGCCGGCACGGTCTGCGCCGTTGGCACCCTGGGTATCCTGATTCCACCCAGCATCATGCTGGTTCTTATGGCCGACAGGCTTGCCATGCCCGTCGGCGACCTCTTCTTGGGGGCGCTGATCCCGGGATTGCTACTGGGATTTATGTACATAATATATTTGTTATTAATCAGTAGGTTAAACAAGAAAATTGCACCAGTTCCTGAAGATGCTGAATCGGTCAGCCTCGCCGCGATCCTGGGCGTTTTCAAAGCAGTCCTCGCGCCGTTCGGCCTGATCCTTGCGGTGCTGGGCAGTATCTTCTTTGGCATCGCCACGCCGACTGAGGCGGCTGGAGTGGGTGCATTCGGTGCGATGCTGCTGGCACGGTTCCGAAGACAATTGAACCGCTCCGTGATGAATGATGTGTTGGGCCAGACGACAACCACGACGGCATTTATATTCGCTATTTTCGTCGGTGCGACGGCCTACTCCGTCGTATTGAGAGGACTGGGTGGCGACCAGCTCATAGAAGGTGCGCTTCTCGGCCTGCCGTTTGGTCCAACCGGTATCGTTATTACCATACTGTTCGTCACGTTTCTGCTCGGATTCTTTCTGGACTGGATAGAAATATCGCTCATTATTTTGCCGCTGGTCGCGCCCGTGGTGCAGAACCTTGGGTTCGATCTCGTGTGGTTTACCGTCCTGTTTGCTGTATGCCTGCAGACGTCATTCCTGACACCGCCGGTGGGCTTCGCTATTTTCTACCTCAAGGGTGTTGCCCCCGACGCGATCGATATACGTACGATCTATCGTGGCGTATTTCCTTTTATTCTTCTGCAGTTGCTCGGCCTGTCCCTGATCTTTATCTGGGATGATCTGGTTACGTGGTTGCCCGCCCAGGCGTACTAGACACGGCCGCCGTTTTACAGGACCTGGAGGTTTCATGAAGGACAGACTGCAAATCACTGCGTATGAAGTTGTTGAAAAGCCGATGCCATTACGTGCTGCGCAGAGAGCACGTGACTGGATTGACGAACTGCCTGAGCGATTTGCCTATCGTTGCCTGCCGTTGGCAATCGCCAACCAGGTAGGCTGGGAGATACTCAATACTGCAGGATTCACCGCACGCTGGAATGGCAAACCAGGGCTGGACGCCATCACGATCAAGTTCGATGGGGAGCCTGACCCCTTGATTGGTTCGCATTTCGGTCATGGCGTACTGACGTTCTCCCTCGGTTACCTATTTCGAACGACGAAATCTCACAATCTCTGGGTGAAAGGACCCGCGAATCGACCGAAGGACGGAATCGCGGCGCTTGAGGGACTCATCGAAACGGACTGGGCGCCATTCACATTTACGATGAACTGGCAGTTCACGCGCAAGCGACACAAGGTTCGATTCGAAGAAGGGGAGCCGATCGCAACAGTCGTGCCCTATCCGCGTCACTATCCGCGCAAGTTCGACGCGACCTTGAGGAACCTGAACGAGAATCCGAAGCTCTATCAGCAATACATAGACTGGCGTAACGACCGAATGGCGTTTAATGAGGAATTAAAGAAAGAGGGGTCGGCCGCGCAGAAAGAAGGCTGGCAACGGACTTACATGAAAGGGCAGGACCAGTCCGGCGAAACCTTCGCCGGACATGAAACCAAGATTCAAATGAAGGAATTTCGGCGAGGTTAGCTGCTTTTCTATATCCCGCTGGCGTAGAACCGCTTGATCGCCCAGTGAGAGAACAGCCCGCCAGCCAGCATCAACCCTCCGAATACGAGTGCGAGCAACAGCTCGCCGCTCCAGACAACGTAAGGACCGCCTTCGGTTAGCTGGCCGGTTGCTGCCTGGTATGGGCGTGCATAAAAAACGATCAGGCCGATGGCGCAGACGATTCCCCACACAATCAGCACCTTTGGCCAGATCATCGTTGCCGCGGCGGCCGCTTCGTCAGCAAGTTCGGGCGGCGCGATATGAATCTTGGCCAGGAACTGTTTTTCTTCTTCAGAGATTGAGCCGCCGTGCGAAACGATCAGGATCGTCAGGTAGCTGATGACAGCGCCGATAAGAATCGGATGAAGATAGACAGGCATTGAAAACAATTCGAACAAGGCGGCTAACTGCAAAACGATGCAGGTCACGATACCGGCGACCATGCCCCAGAATGCGCCGGATTCTGTGATTGACTTGCTCCAGACACTCATGAAGGCAACCGGCCCCCAACAAGCCGCGAACGCCTGTGCAACGAACGTCGTTATCCAGAAGATATTGGGCGGCGCGAATACGGCGACGATCAGTGCTGCAATACCGATCGTTAACACCGTGAATCGGGTCAGACGAAGACGTTTCGCTTCATCCAGCTCGGTTTGCTGCATGATGTCGTTCGTGACGGCAAAGCCCGTCAATGACAAAAAGGTGGATGCCGATGAGAGCCCGGCAGAGAGAATTCCGGCGAGCAACAGGGCACCCGCCACCGGAGGCATCAGGTTCAGCGCTGCCCAGATCATGGCTTCCGCGGGCGGATCAATATGGGAATTGTGAATGGCCACTGCGGTGCCGGCGAAATAAACGATGGGCCATAAAACGGAAAGAACAACCGTAGTAATGCAGGCGGATCTCATGACAACATGTTCGTCACGGGCCATCAGGTAGCGGCTCGATTGCCACGGACTGATCGCGAATACGATTCCCCAGGAAATGCCAAAAATCGCCGTCCAGATCCAGATGTCCGTTGTGGATTCCCAGGTTGCGCCTGGCCCAAGATAACTCGCAGCGCTGATGATTCCGTCCCGGGTATCAAGCGTAGCCAGCTTTTCAACGCTGGCGAACCAACCGCCGGAGCTGCCGAGAATGAATGACAACGAAATAACGCCGACCACGGAAAAGAACATGAACATGATGGTGTCAGTAATCACGACACCCTGCGATCCGGCATAAAACGTGAACGCAGAATATCCGAACCAGACGATGAACAACGCCTGTACATACGTCAGGTCGGTTATCTTCGGCAGGATCAGCCCGGCGCCCATGGTAACCGTGGTCAGGTAGCCGCCGAGTCCCAGCAAAACCAGTATGCCGGCCAGTACGCGGATGCGCCTGCTTGCAAACCGTCGGCCGAAAAATTCTGCCACGGTCAGTGATTCGGCACGCCGCAGGTAACGGCCAAAATACAGGCCACCGAGGATGTACCCCAGAACACAGACAGGCACCGACCAGATGAGCGGTGTCGCGTAGCCACTGTAGGCCATGCTGACGTCGCCCAGAAATGAATTGGTGCCGATGACGCTGGCGACCAGCGTACCGAGGATGAGGAACGTCGGTGCGTTCCTGCCGGCGACGAAGTAATCATCGAGGTGTTTGACCTTGCGGCCGGCCAGGTTGCCGACAACGAGGTAAACGAGGAGGCTGCCTACTATTGCAATCCCAAACGCGTCCATGCCCCGAGTCTTCTCTAGCTCGGCGGGGCCATGCAACCAGGTTTCAGTGTTACCCGGATGAGATCTTTCGGTTCGTCACTCGTATTGCCGGATTGATGCATCGCGTCCATTTCAGTGGGCGTGTCGCTCCAGCCGATCTCACCGTCGTGAGAAACGCGCGTCGTTGCGTCATCACCGTACTTGACGGTCCATTCGCGGCCAGTGACCTGAATGTAAAGCCGGTCTGCCGGATGACGGTGGATGCCTTCCCGTTGGCCGGGCTGGACGATGCAGCGCTGTGCCACGAGTTTGTCGTGGTCCAGCAGCATCTCTCCTGGAATATTCGGGTAGTACATGTGGCAGGGGTAAGCAGGCCCCTCGCCATGTTGGCCAGCGCTGGCCGTCACACCAAACAGGATCAGCCATAGCACTTCTATTCGTTGCATTTCTTTCTCATTATGTTTCCTGAGCGTAGCCAATGCCTTGCATCGATTCGCGAATCTCATCGAGTACGATCGGGTCTTCTATTGTCGCAGGCGCACGGTACGCTTCATTGTCAGCGATTTTTCGCATGGTTCCGCGCAGTATTTTCCCGGAGCGGGTTTTTGGCAGTCGGGCAACAACGACCGCTTTCTTGAAAGCGGCTACCGGGCCGATCGTGTCCCGCACCATCTGAATGACGTCGGCAACGATAGCAGCGGAATCCCGTTCGACGCCGGCCTTCAATACCAGCAGGCCGATGGGTAACTGACCCTTCAATGCGTCAGCGACACCAAAAACGGCGCACTCGGCAACATCGGCATGCGACGCAAGCACTTCTTCGATCGCGCCCGTCGACAAACGATGGCCTGCCACATTGATGATGTCGTCCGTACGGGACATGATAAAGACATAACCATCTTCATCGATATAACCGGCATCGCCGGTTTCATAGAAGCCCGGGTATCGTGTGAGGTACGATTGTCTGTAGCGTTCATTGGCCTGCCAGAAGCCCGGAAGGGTTCCCGGCGGCAACGGCAGCCGGCAGGCAATGGAACCCACCGTGCCGGGTGCGACGTCGTGCCCGTCGTTGTCGAGCACATGCACATCCCATCCGGGCGCCGGACGCGAAGCGGACCCTGCCTTAATCGGCAATCTTTCGATGCCAAGGCAGTTCGAGGCGATCGCCCAACCCGTTTCGGTCTGCCACCAATGATCAATAACCGGCACGCCGAGCTTTGTTTCGATCCAGTGCAGTGTGTCAGGGTCGCATCGTTCACCGGCGAGGAAAAACGAACGCAGTGATGAAAGATCGTATTTCTTTACCAGCAGCCCATCGGGGTCCTGCTGTTTAATGGCGCGAATTGCCGTTGGCGCAGTGAACATGCACGCCACTTTGTGCTCGGCGACCACACGCCAGAATGCGCCGGCATCCGGTGTGCCTACGGGTTTGCCTTCAAAAATAATGGTCGTGTTGCCATGCAGTAGCGGCGCATAGACGATGTAGGAATGCCCGACGATCCAGCCGACATCTGACGCGGCCCAGTAAACCTCACCAGGTTCGACGTCGTAGATATTTTTCATCGTCCAGTGCAGCGCAACGGCATGTCCGCCGTTGTCGCGAACGATGCCCTTGGGCTCACCAGTCGTGCCGGAAGTGTAAAGAATGTACAGAGGATCGGTCGCATCAACGGTAACGCAGTCGTGAGGACTGGCTCTGCTTATCGCGTCATCCCAGTCAATATCTCGTCCGGGCAGCAATTCCGCCGTCTCCTGCGGGCGCTGCAAAATGATGCACTTATCCGGCTTATGTGATGCAAGCTCGATTGCCTGGTCGAGGAGTGGCTTGTACGAAACGATCCGGGCGGGCTCGATGCCGCAGGACGCGGAGACGATCGCTTTAGGCTTCGCGTCATCGATGCGTGTGGCAAGTTCGTTGGCGGCAAATCCGCCAAAAACAACCGAATGAACGGCACCAATGCGAGCGCAGGCCAGGATTGCAATAAGGGTCTCGGGCACCATCGGCATATAGACAATGACGCGATCTCCCTTGCCGATCCCGTTGGCCGCCAGGGCGCCGGCGAAAAGTGCCGTCTCGTCTCGCAGCTCCCTGAAAGTCAGGCTGCGTTTCGAATCCGTCACCGGGCTGTCGTAGATCAGTGCGACCTGATCTGCGCGGCCGCCTTCTACGTGGCGGTCCAGCGCGTTATAGCAGGTGTTTAGTTGCCCGCCGGAAAACCAGCGGTAGAAAGGCGCATTGGAATCGTCGAGGACCTGGTCCCAGGATTTTTGCCAGTCAATATCGGCCGCCGCATCGGCCCAGAATCCTTCTGCCTCGGTTAACGACCGCTCATGAACAGTGTCGTAAATGCTCACGACTCGTTCAGTATTTCCTGAGTGGCGCGATGTGCCTGTTCAATCGCGGACTCGGTCATCGCGGATGCTTGTGCATCGCTGTTGGCGATCGCTATGCGTCCGAATCGCTGTCGTCCCTTGAGCCAGAGCCTTTGGTCATCGCTCCAGTCTTCCGACCAGTAGTTCATCTGGCCACTTTGCCAGTCATAGCCAACGGCATAACCGTGCGGCCAGCGATTTACGGTGATGGCCTTGATATCTCGTGCGGAGTCAAACCCGCCTTCAGCCAACATTCTTCCCATTTGATCCCGAATGTTGCGCTCGAAAGTCTCGAAGCTTGTTGCAAGCAGTTCGTGCCGGCCCAGGCGGAAGCGCTCTGCAGCGTGCACATCACCGCCGGGGAGCGGAATTCGGTACAGGTGAACAGTCATAGGTTCGTCCGTCGTTCGGGGTGATTGATAGTCCCTGAACTGCAGCGGGTAGGTGAGCCGCATGTCGCAATAGTAACTCCCGGGGCAATAGGCGGAGAAAATGCCCAGTTTCTCAAACGCTTTCCAGTTGTCGATCAGCACATTGATGGAAACGAGTGGCATGCGAATTGTTTTTGCCAGCGCGTCCTTTTGCTGTTCCGGAAGCTCAGGACAGATATGCGGCATGATGGCGTGATAACAGGCAAGCACGCAATTCCTGGCACGAACGCGCAGTGCCGATTCACCTTCGACGTAGGTGACCTCCACCGTCGACTCGTCTACGTGGGTGACATGAACGGCCGTGGAATTCAGCCGAATCTTTACCGGGGACGCATCCTGGTCCAGTTTGCTGTAGTCAAACTTCGCCGAGATGATGTCATGCATAGAATTTCCGGGTGCGACTCCGGGTATCAGTCGCCGTACCAGCGCGCGTGCGACTGATGCGTTGCCGTCCGGGAAATGCAGGTCTTCTTTATAGGAATGGGGTTGGTAGCCGCTGGATCGTAGCGTCTCGGTGAGTCCCAGGCTGGCGGCGCCCGGCAGCCCATAACGCATGGCACTGAAGGCCGGGGTCAGGTCCGTGCCGTTGCCCATGTAACTCGCGCGCCACATAAGGAAGAAATCGACGGTTTCCCGGCTTGCACCCACAATGTCTGTCAGGAAATCGATATAGCTGATAGAGCGGAGCTTGATTATTTTCTGCTCTATGGAATAGCCGGCGAGGTAATCGGTATCGCCACAGAACAGTTCGAAGATTTCCTGGCGTGCACGATCGGACAAAGGTGTTCGGTTTAGAAACTCCCGGATTGCATCTGTGTCGCCGGTGCCATTTTCGAGCTCTGCAGGCAAAGTGATATAGGCGGTCTGTTTGTCACCTGGGACCATGCCCGCACGGCCGGCGACCAGCTTGTCCTCGCCGAATGTTTCCGCGTCGAAAAAGACTCCGCCGCGGAGATTCAGGGATGGATACAGGTCGAAGTCGTAGACCTGATCCGACTGGTCGGCATCAATGCCGAGATCCGCGATGAGTGCCCGGGCGTGGCTGGGATACTCGTCTGGATTCTCGATGTACTCCGTTCCACCAAGATCGACGAGCGTACGACCGTTGTATTCGAATTCGTTGCGCTTTGCGTGACCGCCAAAATCATCGTGATTGTCGACAATCAGGATTCTCGCATCCGGCCCGGCTTCCTTCTGGTAGAAGTAGGCCGCCGCAAGGCCGCTAATGCCGCCGCCGACGACTACAAGGTCATACATTTCACCCGTATCTTCGGAATCAGACGGGTCGTCCCAGCGCTTGCCATCCCGCATCAGGTGCGCGAGTTCAAACGAGCCAGGATGACTGCCGCGTAACCCATCTCGTGCTGGCGGGTAGTAGCCGCGGGCCATCTGGGCGGTCGAATTGGCTGAATCTTCGAGCGCGGCGGCTACGGGGCTGGAAAGAAGCGGCGCTGTGACCGCAAGACTTGCGCCATTCAGGAAGTCGCGACGCGTAATGTCGCGGTCCATGCCGAGCTTGCGATCTCTTTTATTCAATCGGTGTTTGCTCCCGTTTGAAACTCAGGGTATTCAGGACGATCGGGTTGACCCAGACCGAGTCGACAAGCTGTCCGTTGTAGAGCGCCGGAATCCAGCGTGCATCTTGAAGTTGGTTAACGAGGCCGGACTTGCAGCTATTGGGAATTCCGACTGTTGATGACATGACGTTGACGTCGCCGCGAGCCCTGCCGGTGGTATCGACGATCGCTGCCTCGATGATCAGGTCGTCTCGCCGCCAGCCGCTGCACCGGTTGGGGAACGGGTGGGGTGAGTATCGCTGGGCAGACACGTAGTCGATCCCCAGGCGATCGACGTTCTTTTGATTGTTCGGGTAGACCTCGATTGTCTCGGATTCGCCAGCCTTCCTGAATGCGACCGTGAACTGGAAATCGACCTCTTCGGTGCGACCGTTGACCGTTGCGGGCACCACCCGAACGGAATTGAAAACCCGACTGACCGCCAGTGTGAACAGGAGATCCGGATCCTCGGGCGATGAGCACTTGGCATTCTGCAGCCGTCCCTTCGCCGAAGCGCGGCCGTTACACATCACCAGCACATCCACGTCGACGTCGATATCCGGAAATTCCACGAGACTCTTCATCGACTGGTCGCCGTCGACAAACACCGCGTGAGTAAATGTCGGGCTGGCCTCGTCGCCGTCGGCGGGCACTGCCGTGGCTGACAAAGCCACTAATGCTGCGGTCGCAATGATTCTATTCATCGGCCCAAGCTTCGATTGAACAAGCCTTGAATCTAGGCCAAAAGCCGGGACCAGACAAGTCGGGAACGTATTCTTCGTACTGATACCATAGGCAAATCAGACCCTGATTCCATAAATTGCCACGGGAGGCTAAATTATGCTCACAAGCCGCTACGACGACGCATTGCTGTATGCGAGCGAACTTCACCGTGCACAAGTAAGGAAAGGCACGTCGATACCCTATGTGTCGCATTTGTTGTCTGTCTCCGCACTGGTGCTCAAAAGTGGTGGTGACGAGGACCAGGCGATTGCCGGATTGCTGCATGATGCAGCGGAGGACCAGGGAGGGAAGCCGACGCTCGACGCTATTCGGGATCGATTCGGTGATCGTGTAGCGAACATCGTCTCGGATTGCACCGATTCATGGATCGAGCCGAAACCGCCGTGGCGGGAGCGCAAAGAGGCCTACCTCGCATCGCTGCCCGCCAAAATGCCCGAATCTCTGCTCGTGAGTCTCGCGGACAAGACGGATAACGCGCGAGCAATCCTCGGTGACTACCGAGAGATCGGTGACGATGTTTGGGACCGCTTTACTGGAAAAAAAGATGGAACTCGTTGGTATTATCAATCACTTACCGAGTTTTTCTCGAAAAATTATCCAAGTCCGCTGGCAGTCGAACTGGCGCACACCGTCGCGCTAATTGCAGCAGACTAATTGGCTGACGAGGGCACGGCTTCCGAACCGAACAGTCGCATAGCCGTGGTCATACTGAAAAACAGAACCACGATCGCGATTAATAATACGAAGGGGGTCTCGTAGATGCCGGCCATGCCGTAGGCCAGCACCGTGACGGCTCCCGTCAACCCGGCGTAGGCACCCTGAGTCGTTACGTGATTGAGGTGAGGACAGTCCGCGCCGACGGAGGCCAGGACCGTGGTGTCCGAGATCGGCGAGCAATGATCGCCAAAGAGCCCACCACTCAATACTGCTGCGATCGTCAGGTACATCGACGCGTCCAGCTGGAAGCCGACCGGAACGGCAATCGCCATCAGGATAGCGAAGGTGCCGTACGAGGAGCCTGTGGAGAGCGAGATCAATGCACCCATGACGAAAACGAGCATCGGGAAATAGGCCGGCGCTACCGAGTCGCCGATCAGGGAGGCTAAGTAGTCAGCGGTATGGATATCGCTCGTGACCGAGCTTAGCGACCACGCAAGCACCAGCACGATCGAAACGTATACCAGGCTCTCCGCACCTTTGATGAAGTCGCCGAGCATTTCCACATAGCCGCGCCCCTGGTGACGGCGCATCAATTCCATGCAGGTAAGCGATGCAGTCAGGTAGGAAATGATCAGTGTCGAACGGATGTGAGGGCCGGTAATCCCGTCGTGTGTGGCGTGCCAGCTGATCAGGATTGTGACCAGGAGCAACATTACGCCAAGTGGATAGAGGAACATGCTCATTGGCGTTTTATTCGGGTCGTCTTCTACGGCAATCTTTTCCCTGCCGATGCTCCGGTATTTCACAATTTCCAGGTAATCCGCCTGGATTCGTTTCATCGGCCCGTAGTCCTTGCCGGTCATGATGACAATCGGCACCGTGACGAGGGCAAGAAACGCATAGAACTGGTACGGAATCACGTTGATCAGAACCGAAAACGCGTTCTCATTCAGCCCGACCTCGGCATAAGTCTTTTCGATCAGGGACATGATGTAGGCGCCCCAGCCAATAAACGGAATGAGGATGCTGATCGGCGAGGAAGTCGTGTCCAGAATGTAGGCGAGTTTTTCACGGCAGAGCTTGAATTCATCAAAGACAGATCGATAGAGCGGGCCGATGATGAGAGCATTGCCGGAGTCTGTGAAGAAGATGCCCAGACCGGAAAGCCAGGCGAGCATCTGTGCCCTGGTGCTGGTTGATACGATCTTCAGCATTCGTAGTGCAAATGCCTTGGCTCCGCCGGATACCTCGAGCAATTTCACGAAGCCCCCGATGACCATCATCGTGATGAGAACCTGAGATTGAGTGCCGGAGGTGAATTCAGCGAGCACCTGGTTCTCGACCGCATCGAACAAGGCAAAAACCGGATTGAAGCCGGTAATGATCAGGGAGCCGCTCAATATGCCGACAATCAACGCCAGAATGACATTTCTGCTGTAGAGAGCGACGAAGATCGTCAGAATGGGTGGAACGATGGAAAGGAAGCCGTAATCTTGCATTCTTGATCTTATTGACTGGAATCCGCTGTGAGCATAGCACGCGGGGTGCGGATGCCTGCATAATGTCGCCAGCGGGTTACAGGAAAGGACCAGGGAATGGCTGACGTATTCGCCGGCATGAAATCGCAACCCTATTGGTGGGATGAAGCGCCTCGCATCGACGAGGGAGCGCCGGAATTGCCCGCAGAAGTCGATGTATTGATCGTTGGTGCAGGGTTCAGTGGGCTCGGTGCCGCACGCGTCCTGGCCAAGGCAGGCAAGTCGGTACTCGTTTGCGAGTCTGGTTTCATTGGCTACGGTGCCAGTACCCGAAATGGCGGCATGCTGGGTCCGAGTTTTCACAAACTGGGCGTGGAGGGCCTCAAGTCGCACTTCGGCGAGGAGCGTACGCACGCCATTTTTAACGAAAGCATCGGCTTCGTTGATTTCGTCAGCGGGTTGGTCGAGGAAGAGCGTATCGACTGCAGCTTCCATCGGGCCGGGCGGTTTCGCGGCGCGTCACAACCAGCGCACTACGACTATATGGCACGGGAACTGGAGGCGCAGATTGAGGCAACCGGGATCGAAGCCGAAATGGTGCCGAAGGAAGACGTGTATGAAGAAATCGGCACCAAGCGGTTTCACGGCGGGATTCGTTATTACATTGACGGTGGACTGCATCCCGCCAAGTATCACGATGGCCTGCTGCGCGTTGTCCGCGAATCTGGCGGTATCGTTGCTGCCAATACCGAAGTCACGCAGATAGAACACAGCCCAAATGGCTTCCGCGTTGCCACATCGCAAGGCATAGTGGACGCTGCTGCGGTCGCCATCTGTACCAACGGCTACACCGGTAAATTGACACCCTGGTTCCGTCGACGCGTCTTACCGATTCGGAGTTCGATCATTGCCACCGAGGCGCTGGACGCTGAAACCATGGACCGGCTGATGCCGACCCGGCGCATGTACGGTGACAGCAGGCGGGTCATGGCGTATTACCGACCTTCGCCGGATGGCCAATGCATTCTATTCGGCGGCAGAGCAACTTCAGCTGAAAAACCCCTGGCGAACGCAAAGAAACTCCGTGCGTCGATGCTGGATGTGTTTCCGGAGCTCGAAAAGACCCGTATCACGCACAGCTGGTCCGGACTGGTTGCCTATGCTTTCGATCATGTGCCGCATCTCGGTGAGCACGACGGGCTTTGGTATGCGATGGGTTATTGCGGTTCCGGCGTCGCGCGGGCCAGTTTTTTTGGCACGAAGCTCGGTCACAAAATGCTCGGCAATACGGCAGAGGGCAGGACGGCATTTGATGACCTGCCGATGCGTACCAGGCCACTTTATACCGGCAATCCATGGTTCATGGCGCCGATTATCCAGTGGCACAGATTGCTGGACAGATTCGGCCTCTGATGCAGTCCGTCCTGTTAGTGCAGGCGAGAGACTCTCTTCGAAGTTCAAATAATTCCGTACTGAGAACGTCCTCACACACGGCATAGCGGTTCCTTGCTAATCTGCTCCGAACCGGTGCAAACAACAACGGAGTCGTGACCCGATGAAAGGCAAGCTCTTCCTTTTCCTGTTTGCGCTTCCGTTCTTCGGTGTCGGCGTATGGATGGGCTATTCCATCGGTTCGAATCTGAGTGACGCCTGGCGAATGCAGCAGTGGGCACCGGTTGATGCAGTTCTGCATCGTGCGGGCTACGAAACACACTCCGGTGATGACTCGAACACGTACAAAGCCTACGCTGAGTACGCCTATTCCTACGGCGGCCAACAGTACCTCAATGACCGCGTCGCAATATCCGGAGGCGGCGACAATATTGGTGATTATCAACAGGATCTTGGGAGGCGCCTTGCTGGGGTAATGGGGCGGGGCGAGTCGGTTACGGTTTACGTTAATCCTGCAGATCCGTCAGACTCCATTATCGATCCCACCATTCGATGGGGCCTGCTCGGCTTCAAGGCTGTTTTCTTGCTCGTCTTCGGCGGCGTTGGCCTCGGGCTCATGATTGCTACGTTTCGTGCGCCAAAAGAAAAAGATGACTCGGCGCCGAAATTTGTGGACAAGCCCTGGCTCGCAAACGACAAATGGCAGGGTGGCCCGCTCAGGTCGGGGTCGAAGAGTTCCATGTGGTTTGCCTGGGGTTTTGCCGCACTTTGGAACCTGATTTCCGCGCCGCTGCCATTTGTTGTCTACGAGGAGATCGTCGACAAGGACAACATGCTTGCCAGTATCGGTCTGTTGTTCCCGGTAATCGGCATGGGACTGATCTGGTGGGCAGTCAGTCGTACACTGGAATGGCGGCGTTTTGGCTTTGCGCCTTTAACGCTGGATCCGTTCCCGGGAAGCATCGGCGGACACGTTGGCGGCATGATTGATGTCAATGTGCCATTCGACTCTTCAATGCGCTTTTCCCTGACGCTGACCAGCCTGCACAGTTACGTGTCAGGCAGCGGTGACAGTCGCAGCCGCAAGGAAAGTGCGAAGTGGCAGGACTCACAGGTTGCGCATTCGACATCAGGACCTGGCGGCACGCGTCTGAGTTTTCGTTTTGATGTCCCGGACAACCTGGCAGAGTCGGATGCCGACCAGGATGAAGAATCCTATGATCTTTGGCGCCTGAACCTCAAAGCAGAGTTGCCTGGAGCGGACATCGACAGGGATTACGAGATTCCCGTCTATGCCACAGCCGAGCAGTCGTTGCGACTGTCAAACTTTTCGATCAATGAGGCACAGTCGGAACAAAGGAAGATAGACCTGGATGTAATCAGGAATATGGTGGATCTTGAGCATGGCGTCAGCGGCAAATCAATGCGTTACCCGATGTTCCGTAACCTGGGTGCAGGCATCAGCGGACTTTTCTTTGGGGGCGTCTTCTCGGCGATCGGCTGGTTTCTGTTTGACCAGGAAGGGCATGTATTCATGGGCGGTATGTTTGGCATGGTTGGCATGGTGATCGTTCTTTCATCGTTCTATTTCCTGTTTAACTCGCTCGAGATCACTCAAAGCGGCGACAGCATTCAAACCGTGCGTCGAATCCTGGGATTCCCGGTCAAGCAACGTGAGATGCGCAGGTCTGATTTTCTTCGATTTGATAAGAAGTCATCAATGTCCACGCAGTCCGGCACAAAGCATGTGATGCACTACACGCTCCATGCGATTCAACGTGGCGGGCAGAAACTGGTGCTGGGCGAAGGGTTCAAGGGCGCGAGTCAGGCCAACGCGGCTGCTGACTTCATGGCCGGGGAGTTCGGGCTCTCGCCGCAAGAGAAAATGCAGGACGAAAGTGAACGCTTTGGCAGCTACAATGTGCTGACGGCCGAATAGGCAAAAAAACAAATTGAAAGTCCGCCACAACCTGCAACGCCACATCATTGTTGTTGGCATGCTCATCATCGTGGTGGGCCTGTTTTCAGCGTCAGATATGCTGCATGGCGGCATGGAAGACGTTATCGCCTGGATTGAAGGAATCATCGTGCAGGCGCCCGTGTCCGGTATGGTGCTATTCGTGCTGCTGGCAATGGCTTCCGCGATGGTCGCATTCTTCTCGAGTGCGGTAATCGCGCCGGTGGCTATCTACGCGTGGGGCAAGGCTGCAACGTTTGCACTCCTTTGGCTTGGCTGGTTGCTGGGAGGCATCCTGTCATTTTGCATCGGGCGTTTCCTCGGCCGTTCCGTAGTTGGCATGATCATCGACGAAGAGAAGATCGCCGGCTGGGAACGAGAGCTCGGCACACGGGCCCGCTTCACGCATATTCTCGCATTCCAGGCAGTGGTCCCGTCCGAAATCCCCGGATACGTGCTGGGCATACTTCGCTACCGGTTTTCCTGGTACCTGCTGGCGCTCGCGGTTACCGAACTGCCGTACGCGGCGGCAACGGTCTACCTGGGGGAGTCATTCCTGGAGGGTGATAGCCTGGTATTCGTGCTTGTTGGCGCCGCGGTGATCACGCTGGGTATCACGCTGTTTCGCCTGATCAGCAGGGACCGGGGTCGAGAGGAAATAGTAGAAAGTCAATTAAATCGTCATAAATGACGATTAAAAGACTTAAAATAGTATAACTCGCCGTAAACGACGAATAGCAATAGTTTCTAAATTATGATATAAGTCGCCGAATCTGGCGAAAAAATAGCAAAAAATACGTTAAATCGTAAATAATGGCGAATATGAAGCTAACCAATCTACAAACTGATGGCGTTATTCTCGCGGAGCTTGGAAGACGAGTTGCCAGCCGCAGAATCGATTTGCAGTTGACTCAGGCGCAGCTGGCGGAAAGAGCCGGCGTCGGCAAGCGCACTGTAGAGCGGTTCGAGAGTGGCGAGTCGACGCAAATGTCGACGGTTGTCCGAATCTTTCGAATTCTCGAACTTCTGCCAAACCTGGACACCATGATCCCTGAGCCCGGAATTCGGCCGATGGACCTTTTGAGGCGTAAAAGGAAAACCAGGCAGCGGGCGTCTTCTCCCCGCGAGCTTGCTGAACCTGTCAAATGGGAGTGGAAGGATAAAGCGTGACAGACTTGGCCGAGGTCAGATTGTGGGGGAACACCATCGGTGCCGTCGCGTTTGACAGGCAAAAAGGCTTTGCCGTATTTGAATATGACCGGCAATTTGCAGGCTCGGGCATCGAGGTGTCGCCGCTGAAGATGCCCCTGGACACCCGGGCCTATATGTTCCCGGACCTGGCGTTCCCGACCTTTCACGGATTGCCCGGTTTGCTGGCTGACTCGCTGCCGGATCGTTTTGGAAACCAGTTGATAGATACCTGGCTGCGGACGCAGAAGCGTGAAGCCGGATCTCTGAATCCCATCGAGCGGCTGTGTTACACGGGCGCGCGAGGAATGGGTGCGCTCGAGTTCGCACCGAGCATGGGGCCGCGTGTCACGACTGCTCACAGGATCAAAATAAATGCACTTGTGGAACTCGCCTCAGAAATTCTGACCAGCCGCAATGACCTGGAAGTCTCCTTTGCGACGTCGTCGAGAAAGCGTGCGTTGTCAGACATCCTCCGGGTCGGAACGTCTGCCGGTGGCGCTCGCGCCAAAGCCGTAATTGCCTGGAATCGGGAAACCGAAGAAGTTCGTTCCGGTCAGACTGAAGCCGGGGACGGCTTTGAGTCCTGGCTTATTAAATTCGACGGCGTCCGAGGAAACAAAGACAAGGAATTGGAGGATCCACAGGGATATGGCCTGATTGAATTCGCTTATTACAAGATGGCGCAGGATTGCGGTATCAATATGAACGAATGCCGTATCCTGAAGGAAGGTAACCGCAATCATTTCATGACCAGGCGATTCGACCGGTTTGATGGCGGTAAGAAACTGCATATGCAGTCCCTCGGAGCCCTTGCGCACTACGACTATAACGAGCCCGGCGCATATGCTTATGAAGATGCGCTTTTCGTTATTCGCCGACTGGGCCTTGGAATGATGGCGACCGAGGAACAGTTTCGACGAATGGTGTTGAACATTATCGGGCGGAATCAGGATGACCATGTCAAGAACATCGCGTTTCTCATGAATCAGAGTGGCAGCTGGTCTCTGTCGCCGGCATTTGACCTGACTTACAGCTACAACCCCTCCGGAGACTTCACCTCAAGTCACCAAATGACGTTGAATGGCAAACGTAACAACTTCACACTCGACGATTTCAAAGCCTGCGCCAGATCGGCTTCGATGAAACGGGGCAGGGCAAAGGCGATTATCGATGAAGTTCGTGCGGTAGTCTCTCGTTGGCGTGACTATGCGGATGAAGTGGGCGTAAATTCGGAGCAGCGTGAAAAAATTCAAAGTGTACTTCGGTTGGAACCTTTTGCTTAAGATGTGCCTGCCGAGATCCATGCTGGACTCCAACATCTGAATTGCCGACACTAGCGTGGTGAGTAATCCAGAAAACACATTTGCGAATATTCGGGATTTGTTGCGCGTTTGGTCGCCATCAGAACCCGTCTATTGCATCTACCCGGATGCCTACGTCCGGAACGCGAGAGATTTCGTCACCGGCTTTCCCGGGCGAGTGCTCTTCGCTGTCAAGGCCAATGCCCATCCGGACGTTGTCCGGCTGATTCACGAGGGCGGCGTTAGTCATTTCGATTGTGCATCTCTCCCGGAGATCGAAACAGTCCACAGCGTCTGCGACAACGTGACGTGCTATTTCATGACGCCGGTTCGGTTGCGCGGTTCCGCGAAAGAGGCCCAGGAAAGATACGGCGTTCGGCATTTCATGGTTGACCACCAGAGCGGCATCGGGCCACTTGCCAGCGAGATCGATATGTCGTCGTCAGTCGTATTTGCGCGTATGGCCGTATCGCATGAGTCAGCCATGCTCGACCTTTCCAGTCGGTTCGGTGCGCCTCCCGACGACATACCGGCAATTATTGAAGGCATCTCCAGCGCCGGTGCGGAGCCTGCGCTGGCCTTTAACGTAGGCTCGATGGTGACCAGCCCTGAGGCCTACAGGCATTCGATCGGTCTGGCGAAAACCGTGTTAGAGGGTCTGCCGGTCAAAATCCGTCTCGTCGATATCGGTGGGGGCTTTCCCAGGTCGTACCCTGGATTCGAGGTGCCGCCGTTGAGCGACTATTTCAACGCGATTCGCAAAGATGTTGCGACGCTCCCACTTGCAGAGAACGCTGAAATCATGGGAGAGCCGGGCAGGGCGCTTGCGGGGCCTGGATTGTCGGCACTCGTCGAGGTCTGCCTGAGGAAGGAAGATCGGATCTATCTGAACGATGGCATGTACGGCATCTTCTGGGAGCTGCGATTCAAAGGGCACGATCGTTTTGCGGTGCGCGCCTTTCGCGATGGCAATGCGTTGCAGGGGGAAAACAGGTCGTTCCGTGTATACGGCCCGACCTGTGATTCCACCGACAAGCTGCCGGGCGATGTCGACCTGCCTGCGGACATCCGCCCCGGAGATCACCTCGAGTTCGGTTGCCTTGGTGCGTACAGCCTTTCCGGCCGCACCGATTTCAACGGATTTCGAAGTGACAGGATTGTCACCATTACTGAGGGAACGCCTCCCGGCTATTCTCAGTAATTCTCGAACGCAGTAAGCAGTTCGTCACCCTTCGCCTCTTTCAACCCGGCGCACAGTCTAATGCTTTCCGTTGCCTGCGCGAGGCTGCGCTCGTAGCCCGCGATCTTGTCTGCGTGCGAAAGAACGAAAGCCTCCCATTCGTCCGCCCTGTTTGCAGAACAAAATGAGCCGCCCAGCGCAGGTACCACGCCAGAGCGGAAAGATGCCGGAATCATATCGATAATCGTGTCCTGATTTTCGGTCAACCACGCATAGGTGAGCTCGGTGGTAGCCGGTCGCACCATTTGTCGGAACAGAATTCCAAGTGCTTCGGTTCCTTTGAACTTTTCTTCCATTAGTGCTGTTTGCAGTTTCCGAACGAGTTCGGGATCTTCGACACGAGCTAGCGCACCGGCCGCCGAGTTTCGAAACCCCGGGTCCTCCGATGCGATTGACTGCTCGAGCAGCAGGTCGAAAAACGGGGCGCCGATATCCTGTACGCCAACCGTCAGAATAGTCTCCAGCTCGCTTTCAGGCGCTGCCTGCGGATCCGGTTCGCCATTCAGGCCGACCCTCGCGTCGGCTTGCACGGCTAGTGGCGCACGCATGTCCTGGTCTTTTGCAGCGACGATCATGAATCGCTGCAATCTTTGCCGCAGAAGCTCCGATCCGGCGTCGGGTGAATCGGTTAGTCCCGCAAAACGTGGACCAGCGATTTCGCGGAACGCTTTTTCCACCGGTCCCTGCTGTGCCGGATCGATAATTTTTGCAATGTTCTCAAGGTAACCGGTTGCCGCGTCGGCGACATCCCAGGCTTCGTGATTCACGAGGGCGGCCATGCCCGAAAGATAGCTGTCCGCCGTGACCACCCCCGCGCGGAATGCGGCATCGAGACTGTCCGCAAGGACGAGTGCTTCTGCGGCCGGAATTTCTGTCGCATCTGCGAGTAGCTGCTCCCAGCCTTCGCCATCCAGCGAGAAACGGTAGTAACCGGCTCCATCTGCGTTCGGATGCACCCGCGTTGGACAACTTTCCGCGTCGAGTGGTATGGATTGCGTTTTTTCGCTTAGCAACGTGCAGGAACTGGCTTGCTCGCCATCCGCGACAAAGCTGACACACATCGGTACCTGCCACTCGTTTGCGTTCGTATCGATGGTGGAACCGAGCGGGGCGTAACGGGACTGGCTGACCTCGAGTTGCGGGCCGCTTCCATCCTCACATTTGAGTTGAACCGAGAGCAACGGCACGCCAGCCTGTTCGATGTAAGTTTTGAATGCAGCTTCAATCTCGGCACGGTCCGATCCTTCCGCGATAGAGGCAATAAAATCCTCTGCTGTCGCAACCGAGAACGCGTGGCGGTTCATGTGGAGGCGGATGCCTTTCTGAAAATCTTCTTCACCGACGTATCGCTCCAGCATTGCCAGCACGCCACCACCTTTCTGGTAAGTAATGCCGTCGAACGCGTCGTCGATCTTTTCATTGCGATCAATCGGTTCACGAATTTGCCGTGCTGCGGCAAGCGAGTCATTGCCCATTGCGCCAAGCGCGCCTTGCAGCGTTGAGCGATCGAATTCGCCCTCGGGCCAGTAGGCATCGGCTGCCTTGTTCATCATCCAGGTCGCGAAGGATTCGTTGAGCCAGATATCGTTCCACCAGGCTGGGGTCACGAGGTTTCCGAACCACATGTGTGCCATCTCGTGTGCATGCACAGTGGTGTAGATTCGTCGCTGGCTGACCGGCGAATTCTCATCCATCAACAGCAGGTACTCGTCATAGGTAATCGCGCCAATATTTTCCATCGCGCCACCGAAGCTCTCTGGTACTGCGATGAGGTCAAGCTTGCGATAAGGGTAGGGCGTGCCGAAATATTCTTCGAGCACCGAGAGAAGCCCGTCCGTATTTTTCAGCGCATACTCCATTCGGTGGCCAAGTCCCCGGGCGACTACGCCCCTTAAACGCACTTCGCGATCGCGAATGGCATTGGGCGGGATCATGCCGTAGTCCACGACGTCGTAAGGCCCTACTGCGAAAGCCAGGAGGTAGGTGGGCATGGGTGGTGTCGTTTCAAAAATGTGCCGCACATTCCCATCACTGAGAGTCTCTGTCGAAGCTTCCGGAGTATTCGTTATAGCCGCGTCATCCGCACGCGTTACCAAAGCGAGGTCGAACTGGACTTTGAAGCCGGGATCGTCGAAACCGGGGAACACGCTACGGGCGGCGATCGCCTCGAACTGCGTCGCGGCATAAGAGTCCTCGCCACGAACGACCTTGAACAGAGCGTCGGTGGACGTGTTGAATGGCGCGGAGTAGGTGAAATTGAGGGTTGCCGGGCCCGGCCCAATGGCTTCTGCAAGTGTCACCAGCGATACGCCGGAGTCGAGATGCTGCTCGTAGCTTGCCTCGATACGATTCGATCCGGCATCTGTAAGGTAGACCTCGGTAACATCAAGGCCATTGCCGTGCAGCCAGATGCCGCTTACGGATTCATTGGCCAGGATGTCGATGGACGTCATGCCGGAGAATCTCTCCCGGGTGGGATCGATGTCCAGTTCCAGGCGGTAATGCACCGGCACGACGGTCTCGCCAAGCTTGCCGGCTGGCGCCAGAGCGAGGTCGTGCGGTGCAGAATTCGCCGACGTTTCCGCCGTCGAGTCCGGCCCCTCTGGCTTGGAGCAGCCAGAAACCAGTATTAATAAGGTAAGAAGGTAGCTTGCGATATCTCGCATCCTGTTGTTTTTCATCAGAAATTCCTGAATTATCGGATTTGTGCGGGTTACAGGCAGGAAGCCTGCGCCAATTCGCTGGCATCCGCAAACGGACCTGCATTTGTAGACGCCTCGTACAGTTAAATAGTTGCCTTCCAGGAACATGAATTGAGCACTATCTTTTAAGTAGACGTCTGTTATAGTTCGCCGCATCTGACGCACATCGGTCTGCGTCACTCACTCCGAGCCGCGCTTCTGCGGTGACCGGAGCCACCCAAGCAATACCAGCCTGGACCGAACCTTTCGCGGCATATGCCGCAATCGCGTCAGGCGCCCCGGAGTAAAAAAATCCAATGTTATTTAATCAACTCGGCCTCTCGGCCGAATTGTTGCGCGCGGTCGATGAACAGGGCTACGAAAAAGCCACCCCGATCCAGCAACAAGCTATTCCCCTTATTCTTGCAGGCCGCGATCTTTTAGCAGGCGCCCAAACCGGCACCGGCAAGACCGCAGGCTTTACATTACCCCTGCTGCATCGACTGCAGCATGGCACAGAAAACCGTCGCAGCGTGCGTGCGCTCGTACTTACACCGACACGAGAGCTGGCCGCACAGGTCGGCGAGAGTGTCCGCGATTATGGCAGTCACCTGCCGTTTCGCACTGCCGTGATTTACGGCGGCGTTAGTATCAACACGCAGATCGATAAACTGCGCAAGGGTGTTGACGTTATCGTCGCAACGCCAGGGCGTTTGCTCGATCACCTGCAGAAGGGCACCGTCGATCTTCGTGCCATTGAAGTACTCGTCCTTGACGAGGCGGACCGGATGCTCGACATGGGCTTCATCCGTGACATCAAGAAGATCATGAAAGTGCTGCCGAAGAAACGCCAGAACCTGCTTTTCTCTGCGACCTTTTCAAAAGATATTCGTCAGTTGGCTGCCGAACTGCTGAATTCACCCACGGAAATTCAGGTTGCGGTTAATGGCAAGCCTGCGGAAGGCATCGACCAGGTTGTTTACCCCGTCGACAAGGACCGCAAGCGCGAATTGCTTTCATACCGGATTGGCAGGGAAGACTGGCGCCAGGTACTTGTATTCATGCGCACCAAGCACGGTGCGAATCGTCTGGCCAAGCAGCTGGAAGAAGATGGTCTGACTTGTGCGGCAATTCATGGCAACAAGTCGCAGTCAGCACGTATACGTGCACTGCAGGACTTCAAATCAGGCAAGATTCGGGTGCTGGTGGCAACAGACGTCGCGGCTCGCGGTCTAGATATCGAGAAATTACCGCATGTCGTCAACTTCGAACTGCCGTTCGTAGCAGAAGACTATGTTCATCGTATCGGTCGCACCGCACGCGCCGGCAACCAGGGTCATGCGATCTCGCTCGTGTGCGTCGATGAGAAGAATCTTCTCGCCGACATCGAGAAACTACTGCAGACGAACATCCGGAAAGAGGTGGTCGACGGCTTTGAGCCCGATCCGCGTATCAAGGCGGAGGCCATCTCGCGAGGTCGTGGACAGCAGCGGCCGCAGAAAAAGCGCGGTGCCGGTCAGCAGACGCGCGGCGGACAGCCGAATAGTCGACGCTCAGGCCCGCCCAAGAAGCCGGCCGGTGGACGTCGCCGTTCTTCAGGGCGTCAACGGCGCGCAAGCTAACGCTTCATTTGGCGACGGCGAGCTACATCTCGCCGTCGATGGGCAAATGGGCAAACACCCAGTCCTCGATACGCTGCATGAACGAGGCTGCCGGTTGAGTCGTGAGCACGATGCCCTCTGACACCCAGACCGTATCGCCATTTTCGTTTGTCTCGAGTTTCCATGCGTTGGGTTCTGCGAAATCAGGCATGACTTCGGCGCGAACGGCGGCATTTAATGCGTTGCTTTCGATGAGTAAGCCCATTTCTGTATTCAGCCGCAATGACCGTGGATCGAGGTTGGCGCTGCCAATGAAGACTTTGTCGTCATCAATGATGAGCATCTTGGCATGCAGTGCCAGCGACTTCTGATCGGTTGGCGGAAACATATGTCGTTCGCGGTCGCGTGCATCGATCCGTACTTCGTGCAATTCAGCGCCGCCGTCCATTAGTTCGCCAATATGATTTCGATACGCACTGTGCGCCGCAAGATGATTGTTCGAGCGAATTGAATTGGTCAGGATTCGAACTTCGACGCCACGTCGGCCGGCGCGCTCGATTGCATCTTCAAGGTGTGGAGTCGGAATCAGGTAGGCGGAAATAATGAGGATTTCTTCAGTCGCGCTGTCCAGCAGGGTAACCAGTTGATTGGCTAGCTGTATCGGTGCGCTCGATGCGTCAGCCGGGTTTGCCGCGGGAGGATTGTCGACGAATAAAACAGGCGCACCCGTATATGCACCGCGGACGAGCTCCAGCCATTGCTCTTTTCTGTCACCCTCCGTCTCTTCCCGGTGCACCTGACCGTCAATGTCGTGTCGCTGCCGTGCAGCATCGAGGTCCACCTTTGACGATTCCACGTGCGCCAGCATGTCAATCGGAAACGACCAGTGATCATTCCAATAGTCATCGAATGCCTGGCTGACATCGAGCACGACGGGGCCGCCAATGATCAGTTCGAAGTCCCGGAAGTTAGCTTCTTCATTTAAACCGAAATACTCGTCAGCCAGGTTACGACCACCGACAATTGCGACCCGATTGTCTACGACCATCGCTTTGTTGTGCATTCGGTGGTCGAGACGGTGAAATTCGGCCAGGTTCAGAATCACGCGGGAAGCGAAGCCGTTAGACCGTCGCTTGTACGGGTTGAACACGCGGTATTCGATATTCGGGTGCTCTTGCAGAGACAGAAGCATCGCGTCCTCTGAGACAAGAAACGTGTCATCGATCAGGATGCGAACCAGCACGCCGCGATCGGCTGCGGCAATCAGGTGATTCAGAACGAGTTCGCCAACGACATCCATGCTCCACAGGAATGTCTGCAGGTCGATACTTTCGGTCGCACTGTCGATTGCGCGCAGCCGCCAGTCGAGTGCATCGGGGCCATTGCCAAGCGGTACTTGCCAATGGCCAGGCCTGACGGCCGGGACAGCGTCCCAAAGTGGCGCGTCGGCGGGAGCGGGCGTGTACTCCGGGGGGAGATCGACCGGCTTCAGTCCGGTGCAGGCAGTGAGTATCAGGAGGAACAGGAGTGAAGTGAGTGGTCGCATGAGGTCAATATGCCGGGGGTGGAACGGCGATCGTGGCATAAAAGTGATCGTTCATACAAATGCGAGTTTCGCCCCCTTTTTACGACGAGTGATATTCGTCGCCGCCGGCTACTGGAATCCAATGCTTTGAACTAGCGCCGCATATCGGGGATCGCTACGATATGCGGCCAACGACTGGTTGACCTGTATGAAGATCACTTCACGGGCGCGCTCGGAGACGGCAATCTGAAGCAGTTCAAAGCCGGTGTCGGCATCGCCAGCCGCGAAATAGACGGAAGCGAGCAGACCCGGTGATACGTATGCGGATTCGGTTGTCGCCTCGAGTTCCTCGAGCAACGCGCGACCTTCGTCCGGCTGGCCTGCCTTGAAATAGCCAAAAGCGAGATTCGAAAGTTGCCACGGATTGCGGCCCTGCCGGTGGATGTCTTGCTCGAACGCTTCGATAGCCTGGTCGAATTCCCGGGCAGCAATTAGTGAGTACCCAAGGGCGGAACTTGCATCAGGATGCCCCTGCGCACGGGTCGCAGCATCGATTGCCCGCTCAACCTGTCCGGCATTCAGGAAGCGCCATGCCGCATTGACCCACACGTAAGGATCATTCGGATCGGATTCGATACGTGACTCGATTAGTTTGAGCGCCTGCCCATGACGTTGCTGCGTTGACAGGAACAGCGCATAGCCAAGTACGTTCAGGGGATCGAGCTCAAGCGCCTTTATATATTCGCGTTCGGCGGCCGCGAAATCCCAGTCGAACCACGTGAGAATGTCGGCATAGAGGCTCCGGGCATCGGCAAGGTCGCCGTCGATCGACAGCGCCCTGATTGCTGCTTCGCGGGCCTTCGGGTATGCCTCTCGCGGTGCGAGGGTGCCGTAGTTGGTGCCGAGGAAACTGTACGCCCAACCAAGCGCCGCATAAGCCTGTGCAAATTCTGAGTCGATACTGATGGCAGTCGAAAGGTGCTCTACCGCGACTTTGAGATCACGCGGAGTCTGGCGGAATGTGTGGAATCGGCCGAGAAGATAGGCGTCGTACGCTTCCAGGCTGGTCGTCGGTAGCATGACGCCCTGTAAGGTGTCAGCCGGCCGGTGCTCGAGCTGCAATGTTTGCGCGATTTGCTCCGCCACCTCTTCCTGGATGCTGAAGATATTCTCAACGGACAGCTCTCGATCGAAATTTTCAGCCCAAAGGTGCCGATCCGTGGCGGCATCAATCAATTGGACGGTGATTCGAACCCGGTTTCCCGTGATACGGACGCTGCCCTCGATGATGGCATCCGCGCCAAGTTCGCTTGCGATCTCGGGTATGCCCAATTCAGTCGAACGATACTTCTCGACGGACGTGCGAGACACGATATCCAGATCCTCAAGGGCTGTCAGGCGCGTTAGCAGTTCCGCCTGCATGCCGTCAGCGAAATGTCGATTTGCCTGATCAGAACTCAGGTCGTCGAAGGGCAATACGGCAACTGAATCCGGATCGGTTGAAGTTGCAGAATAATCAGCCTGCTGTTGATTCGTGAACGCAATCCAGGTGGCAACGAGCGCCAGCGCAAGAGATCCGCAGATAACTGCCCAGATAC
>JAHEFF010000082.1 GCA_024640315.1 Woeseiaceae bacterium | reverse complement strand
TCGTGCGTCAGTACCCGTTTTTTTCGACGCAAATCGCGCTTATGCGAAACGGTGAAATCGTACTCGGTGTTTCCAGTGGCACCATGTTCGATGAGCTCGCTTATGCGGAACGAGGCAATGGAGCCTGGCTCAACGATAGTCAAATCCGGGTAAGCGATATTGCGGACCCGGCCCGGGCGGCGTATTCCACCGGCAATCTCAAGTCTCTGGCAAAATCCGCTGGCTGGGCCCGGCTGGCCGAGTTTGTCGCGGTGTCGGACCGCATTCGTGGTTATGGGGATTTTTACCAGTATCACTTACTCGCGAGCGGCAAAATTGAGGCCGTCATTGAGTCTGACGTCAACATTCTGGATATTGCGGCGCTGTCGATAATCGTCAGCGAAGCGGGCGGCGTGTTTACAGATATGAATGGACATTCGCCAGGCCTCGAAACCCGGTCGGTTCTGGCCGCAAACCCTTCCCTCCACGGAAAACTCCTTGGTCGATTGGGAGGCTTTGTACGCTGATGGAACTGACGATCTATCAGGTGGCGGCATTCACGAGTCAACCCTTCGGCGGCAACCCGGCTGCAGTCATCCCGTTGGATGACTGGCTTGACGATTCGCTGATGCAAAAAATTTCAGCGGAAAACAATCTTTCTGAAACTGCTTTTTTTGTGCCCGTTGCAGAAAGCGAGTGGCACATCCGATGGTTTACGCCGGCAGTGGAAGTGCCGTTGTGCGGTCACGCGACGTTGGCGACTGCCGCTGTGATTGATGCAAAACTGGGCAATAAAAACTGGCCTATCAAGCTTCAGTCCGCGAGTGGCCCGCTTTTTGTCGACAAGGTTGGCGATGCCTTTGTCCTGGATCTTCCCGTGAACAAGCCGCAACCGGTCGAATTGCCGGACGGACTGGAAGCGGCGCTCGGAGCGGAGATTGTCGAGTCATATATCGGCCGCGATATATATCTGCTCGTGTTGAAAGATGAGGCAGCTGTTGCCGCGTTGCGGCCGGACTTTGCTGCAATGGGATCCATGATTGAGCATGGTGTCATCGCGACTGCTGAGGGCAATCAGGTTGACTTCGTTTCGAGATTTTTCGCACCAGGAATTGGAATTGACGAAGACCCGGTGACGGGTGCGGCGCATTGTGTGTTGACCCCGTATTGGTCGAAGCGCCTCGGAAAAACGACACTTGAGGCCCGGCAAATATCCAGCCGGGTCGGTGAGTTGTTGTGCGAGGACCTGGGCGCGCGCGTAAAACTTCGTGGCAACGCTGTATTTTTTCTCTCCGGGCAGATTGAAATCTAGCAGCCTGTCGAGCTCAGGGCTGGTCTACGCGACGGCAGGAAATCGGTCCATTTTTCCGATCATTTTCGTCAAGTATTCCCGATATTCTTCTCAAATGAACCGCAAACTGTCCTCGACCTCCTGCCCGTCTTGCTGCGACCGCCTAAATTCGGCATGCAGTTAGCCCGAGGCCACGAAAACCTTTGTATCGCGCCACGGTACTGTTTCCATCGCTGTCGCGTACAGCTTGGAAAGCGTTTCCCCGGTCAGGACGCTCGCGGTGTCACCGATTTCCCAGCGCCCGTCGCCGAATAACAAGAGGCAGCGATCCGCAAATCGCGACGCGAGATTAACGTCGTGCAGGCTTGCAAGGACCGTGTCGCCGTTGTCGGCTTTGCCGCGGAAGATCTTGAGGACATCGAGCTGGTGCTGCGGGTCAAGGTGATTCGTTGGTTCGTCGAGGAGATAGATACTGGCCGATTGTGTGAGAACTTGCGCCACGGCGAGGCGCCGCCGTTCGCCGCCTGACAGCGTCAGGACGTCCCGGTCCCATAGTTCCAGCAGGTCGACTTGCTCGAGCGACTGCCGGGCAATTTCCCGGTCGGTTTTCGTTTCCCATCGAAAACGGCCGATATGCGGATGACGGCCGATCATCACCGTATCGATAACCGTCGCCGGAAATATGTCTTCCGTATATTGAGGAAGGAGGGCGAGGCCAAGCGCGATTTCATGTCGCGAATACTCGTTCAGAGGCTTGCCCTGAAGCTCGATCGTTCCTGTCTGTGCTGGTCTGATGCCGGCGAATGTATGCAATGCGAGCGACTTTCCAACGCCGTTTGGACCGAGAATAGCGACGAATTCGCCCTTGCCGAGCTCGATGCCGAGCGAGTCAATCAGAGTGCGCCCCGGAACGGATATTGTGAGGTCCCGGCAAGCGATGTTGGACAGGTCACCTGAATGCATCCTGTCAGGTTAACAGACCACAGGGCCGGAAATGAACGAGTGATTGTTTTCGGGAGTTTCTGGCAGGCTAGTCTGACAGTCGAATTTCCTGCGCCGTTACGGAGCCTATGGTGACGTACTTGAGGCTCTTCGGGATCATCGCATCGTCTTCGGAAACCGGAATTCGACCGCCCATGATTTCCGCAAACCGCTGTGGGAAACGTGGTGAGCGCTCCGGCTCTGAAAAGCCGAGCGGGAAATCCGGCTGACCGGTAGCAGGGTTGTACTTGTCTGTAGCCCCGAGAGTGTGCAGAAACTCGTGGGCAATGATGACGTTGTTCGAACCGGCATGCCGACGCCCGGCGTAGGCATTGACCACCCCGACCATTCCCTTCTGCAGGCCAACGGAGTTTTCCAGGACTTCGAAATCCTGAGGCGCGTGATAGCGCACGAATATTCTGACATCCGGATCAGGGCTGTCCTGGTCGCTGGTCACGCTGGAAGCCCACCAGCGCATTTTCATACTCCAAAGCATGATGTCCAGCGTATTTGGGTTGTCACCAATGGCGGGTGGCTGTTGCCGAATTTCGTCGCCAAGCTCCATCCGCACCGGTCGTGCGAGCGTGCGGCCGTAACGTTCTGCTTCTTTGGCGATAAATGATTCGATTGCTGCGAAGTTGGCCAGGTCGAGGCCCTGAATATAGTCGCGACTCTCGACGCTACCGTCGCCATTGATTGGGTAAACCTTGACCCACAGGCTGCCGTTCCAGTCCGTACTGCGAGCCTGCGTCAGCCAGGTACTCATGGAGACGAACAGCAGGATCAGCAATAGTACTGCAATGCGAATGGCTTTAAACATGGTCGACCGTAGCGCAACTCATTGAATCGTATGAGCCTATTTAGCCGCCTCCGGCAAGGATCGGCCAGTGACCGGTTCTCAGTTCAGACAATCAAAGCTTTGACGCCGCCGGTTTCTACCTGGGCTTTCTGAAACGGAACACAAATCGGTCGGTATTGCCGCGTATTTCCGGAGCACCCATATGAACGTTGTGATCGTCGTCCATATTGCGCAGCACGTCGCTCTTGTCTTCGAGTACAAATCCGGCCTCCTGCAATTCGGCAATGACGAGCTCGGGGTCAATGCGGTGCAACGTGTTTCCGGTCTCATGCGGGGACCCTGCGGCAGCATAGTGATCGACAACTGCCAGGAGGCCGCCGGGTCGAAGTCCGCGGTACAGCTCTTCGACGAATCTTGGCCCGTCGATTTTTGGCCAGCCATTGTTTGGCGCGACATAGTAAATGTCGTGATAAGCCAGGATCATCATGGTCGCGTCGAAAGACTCGGCCTGCAATGCAAGCTCGTTATTCTCCGCCATCAGGATCTCAACGTTAGCGAGCCTGTTGCCAGCATAACGGTTTGTCGTTTCTTCGCCGACGAAGCCCGCGTATGCCTCATTATTGTGCGCAACTACGCTGCCTTCGCGACCGACGACACGTGACAGGATCTCGGTGTAGTAACCGCCGCCTGAGAACATATCGAGTACGTCCATGCCGGGCTGAATACCAAAAAACTCGAGAACTTCGGCCGGTTTGCGTCCGGCATCCCGCGCACGATCGGCATTAGTACGGTCCGGATGCATAACGGCCTGTTGGTAGACAGAAATGTCGCCAGTCGTTGTGTCGGCGACAGCCTGTGCTGCCGGCTCATCAATCGGTGTGGTTTTGTCTCCGCAGCCCGTCAGCAATCCGAGCAGGAGAAGCATCGGAAAAATCAGTTTCATTTCTTGTCCGTTATTGTGTTTCGGATGGCAACTATAGACCGTACCGTCAGTCATTGGTGCCACACAATAAAAAGCCCCGCGTTTGACGGCGGGGCTGAAGACTCTTTTTATTATTAAAGAGGTAACTGTTTGTTCGATAACCAAATACAGACTTTATTATTGTTATTGGATCTGGATCTTCTTGTTTTTATTGTTGTTTTTCTTCTGGCGTCTAAATCCTGTTTGTATTTTATGTGGTTGCCGAGTCCAGTTACACTTCGCTTGGGCAAGGTATAAAAAGCAAGACCTATGCCACATGTGAATAAGCTAAGCAATTTCAATGATTTAAAATATTTCCTGACACAGTCGGTTTAACAATAAGCCGGATCCTGTAAAGATTTCCGACGAAACATCTTCTCGCAGTGTCAGCGACCCTGAAACAACCGTTTTCAAACACCTGAAAACAATCACATTGTTTTGTCCGGCAATTCGGGATCCAGGGAAGCGGGTACGTATGCGGATGCAATCGGACTAAAACTGTCCACAAAACCGACAAACTCACGCCGGGAAACTATATTTTGTCAAATTATTCGACGTTGGGTCCCGTTCGGGCACGCTCGAGGAGGCTAATAACACTGAAGAACCGCCCATTTCGGATCACGGCAACGATATTCAATGTGTCGCTTACGTCCTCCAGGGGATCACCACGTACCAGAACCAGGTCGGCCAGTGCGCCGGGTGTGATTGTGCCGATCTGATTCGCAAGTCCCAGCACGTCTGCCGGGTTCTTGCCCGCCGCGTGCAAAGCCTGCTCGCCGCTCAATCCGGCAGCCGCGAGCGCACGAAGCTCTGCATGCAACGCTAATCCGGGCGCCATTCGGTTCGGTTTGCTGCCGACCACAATGGGCGAGGGCAGGCTGGCCAGTGACGGTGTCGTGGAGAATCGGCGAGGCGGCTGTCGTGACTGACCCAAAGCGGTTGCCGGTCTCGAAACCAGCAGCTCATCGATTCCTGCGGTCTTCGAGTCAGCGATGCTGGCCGTGGCATCGGCAGGGTTCTCGGTGGCGCGGAGTAATCTCGGCCCCGGCATGGTTTCGCCTTCCCAGAGCGAGGGGTCGAAGGACGTCACTTCAGTATCCATCACTATGGTCGTCACCCCGTACGCCAATATCCCGGGGCCGCTGGAGGGCGAATCTACAAGCGGTGACCAGGCATCGATCAGCCCGGGAATGATCGTTACGTCGCCGAGGTCGAGAATGGTGGTGCTGTCTCTGTCGCGTCTGGGCTCGACAGTCACTACACGACCCGCCTCGATCACCACGTCCATATTCTGCCGATAACTTTTCCATATGCCGTCAAATAGCCGGGCCCCGCGAACAACGAAACGGCCCTGCGGAGGATTGAGGATTTTTAGTTCGCGCCTCTCGATGACTTTCCTGGGTCGAGATTCGGCGTTTGCTACGATGGCCCTGAAATGCAAAGGGCGTGAGCGGCGATCTTCGAATCCACGCGTCATGATCCTGCCATTGGCCGCATAAACCATATTCATACGGTCGCGCCAGGATACCGGCGCGGAGAAAATCTCGCCGGGGGTTGAGAACTGACGAATCAGAACAGGCTCTGAGAGAATCGCCATTTCGAGGACTTTCTTCTCGTCCCCGGTGTGACGAACGTAAGTCAGCAAGCTGTTGTCGGGACGCCAGGATGGTGATGACAATGGTGTATCCGATTCGATCAGTACGATCTCGGATTCGCCGTGGCGTCGAAGCATCAGCGCATACTTTTCCTGCTGTTTCCTGATCCAGGCGAGGTGACGGCCGTCTCCTGACCATACCGGCTCGAATTCATCTCCAGGTTGAGTGCTTATTCGCCAGGCAAGGCCGGTAGGAAGATCTGTCTCCCAGATGTCGAGCCCGCTGTCGTGTCTGTCAGACGCAAATACTATCCGCTCGCCGTGGGGGTGCCACGACCCATCCTGATCATGAAATTCGCCGCTTCCGACTTGTGTGGCGTTACCCGCGGATCTGTCGAACACCCAGAGCCTGGAGCCGTTCGGTGTTCGGGTTTCGAAGAGAATTTCAGTTCCGTCGGGCGACCATCGAGGCCTGCTTGCCGGTTCGTTCATGTCCACCAGGCGTGTTGCCTGTCCGCCTCTCGCCGACAGTGTCCAGATATCGCCTGAGAGGTCCATGACAATGTGTCCATCGACCTGTGAAACGTCCGCGCTGAGTTCGGCGCCCCCGGTCACAATAATGTCGGCCGCCTGTGAGAGGATGGCCACCGACAGCCAGATTGCCGCAGTGAGCAGTCTAACTGGCACAATTCACCTGCAGAGTCATACGCTCATCATCTTCTGCCTCAAACGATATCTGCATCGGGCGACAACATACCTGGCAATCTTCAATATACGACTGGCTGCCTGCGGAAAGGTCCAGAAGAATGGTAATGTTTTCCCCGCAGAATGGGCAATTCACCGATTTTTCATGCAACGAGAGATCCACGTTTCGGTGTCAGGGCTGGAGTCTGCTGCCGACCCATGGGGTCGTCGTGAATTTGTCTCCCGACGTCCGCATGATGTCGCGTGTCCAGCGTCCGCGATCGTGAATACGGTCTGCGCCGGATATCCAGAGTTCGATTGCATTCGCCCAGAGACGAAATCCACCCCAGTGAGCCGGACGTGCAATCGGCGGGATGTTCTCGTCGGTGAGACTCTGTGTACCGTCGCTTAGCGACAGGCCGAGGGCGGCACCTCGTTCCCTGATTTGCCGGACGAGTGCGTCCTTTGACGGGACGGGCTCGCTCTGATCACTACCCCAGGCCCCGAGCTGGCTGCCCCAGTCGCGACTCGCAAAATACTCGTCACTTTCTGACTCCGGAGACCTGACGACCAGTCCCTCGATCCTGATCTGGCGGCCAAGTGCGTCCCAGTGAAACAACGCGGCGGCCTTCGGGTTCCTGGCAAGTTCCAGTGCTTTCCGCGATCGGTAGTTTGTATAGAAAACGAGGTAGCCAGGATCGGGAACCAGCTTCTTGCATAATACGACGCGGGCGGACGGCTGATCGTCAGGACCGACGGATGCGATCGTCATTGAGTTTGGATTGGCGCGAAAATTTGCGGCCGTTGCCTCTTTCAGCCAGGCGTCCGCCCAATGCATAGGGTCGTTCGGAAGCGAATGTGGAAGGCGGTCGAGTGTTTCATTTTCAGTCAATGTCGTCTCCGCTTGTTCAGCGTTACGGGCCAATAAATGTGCCGCCTTCGCGCCGCGGATCTGCGGCGGCCCTGAATCCCCCGGTGCCGTCAAAAAGTGCTGCGACGACCCCGCCAAAGTACATATTGATTGTCTCGTAATGTCTTACGCTAAAGTTGGAATCCGGCAAATTGATTCCCGGTTCCACGGCAACTTCAGAATTGGCTCCATCAATCTTCAAGTGAAGGCGGGGGTGTTCAATCGCTTTGTCGAGATCAAGATCGAGCTGCAAGAAATTCACCAGGAATTGATGCAGCGCGGTGGTAATTCTGTCCGCACCGGGAGACCCGAAGGCAAGGACGGCGTTCTTCGATCGGGCAGCCCCTGGCGCCATGTTTGACGGTAGCCGTTTTCCTGGCGGCCCGGCGGTGAGGCCGCGCCGGTTCAGTTCCAGCTCACCCAGGCAATTGTTCAACCACAAGCCGGTGTCCTTTGGCATTTCACCGGAACCGTAGCCGGAAGATGCCGTGATCGCACATGCCATTCCAGAGCGATCAACTACGGAGGTGTGCACGGTCGAGCCGGATGAGTACTTCGAAATCAGTTCGCCCGAGGCTGCAAGCCTGAGCATTGCCGCAACCGGATCACTCACGTCATCCGCAAGATCCAGGCTGTCCCGCCGATAACACATCGCTGCCTGTTGTGTTTGAATCAGGCGAAGAATGGATGATTCGTCCCAGGCATCCAGTTTGTCGGTTCCGAATCCCAGTAGCATCGCTGCAAGGTTGGCACCGCCGATTGCGGGCGGGGGATTGGTCGCTATCTGCCAGCCACCGGTTTCAACGAGCAATGAATCGCGAACCTGGGGACTGTATTTTCTGAGGTCGTCATTCGTCAGCAAGCCGCCATGGGACTGAATATGCTCCACGACAAGCTGGCCTAAATATCCTTCGTAGAATACCCGCTCACCTTCCTCTGCGATTGCGGTCAGGCTATCGGCAAGGT
>JAHEFF010000009.1 GCA_024640315.1 Woeseiaceae bacterium | reverse complement strand
GCTATACCCCATCACTTTTTCGAGGAGATCCTTGTAGGACATGCTGTCGAGCCAGCGGTCCAGATCTTCCCCCTGGTAGTATTCCTCTTTGTCTGCAAACGCCCGATTCAACTCCGCCTTGAACTCGTCAGACCAGGGCAGCCGCGCCAGCTTGTCTTTTCTCGGATTGAGTACCCACGGCGTCTCGGCCTCCTCGCCCAGGAAGTACCCTGTATCGTATCGGTCCTCTTCCCAGTAGACGCCGTAAAAATGCTCCAACGGGGCCTTCACCCTGGTCTTTTTCGGGTCTGGCGTGACGAACTCGTACTCGAAAGGCAACCCCGTATCCCGGTATATATCGGCGATCAGGCTGTCGCTCTCCTTGTCAGGAGGACCGAAGTCATTCGACCCCTGCGGGCCGTAAAGCCGGTATCCATCGACGTCAAATTCGTTTTGCTTCGCTTCTCCGCCGTAGACCGGGTGATTCTCGATGACAAGGCACTTCCCGGTGTCTCCGTGGTCTTTGCGGAATTGATAGGCCGCCCCGATTCCGGAGAACCCCCCGCCAATGACAACCAGGTCGTATTCTTCGCCCGTATCGTCAACGTCATCCAGCATCGATTCGGTCAGTCCATCTCTGATCAGATGCGCCGCATCCCTGACAGATGCCACGTTACCGTTGGAAACGGCATAGTCACCGACGCCGCCAAAACCCGTCCAGGCATCATTGAACACACCGACAGGTTTTTGCCGTGCCGCGTGCAACGGTGCCGACGATCCGAGCAACGCAGCGCCGACGCCAACCAGGGTTCCGTTGACGAAATCCCGGCGGGAAATATCAGATGACAGTAATCGAATGTCCTTTTTCTTACCCATTTTCAAATTTCTTCGAAACAAGAATTACAGGTACCGGAAACGAACACGTCGGCCGAAGCCGACGTGTTTTCCATCTTCAGTTTTAAAAACCAGGTTGCCGTTAGTCGAAGTTCATCGTCAGGTTGGCGAACACGCGGCGTCCCAGCCAGTCATATTGCGAGTAGAACGCCACATTGCCGAGAACGTCAACTTCGTTGGCGGTGCTTCTTGCGGTCAGCCTCGGTGGTGTCTCATCCAGGAGGTTAGCAACACCAAGTCTTGCGACCAGCCCGTTATCGAAGTCGTAGCTCGCAGACAGACTGTGATAAACGGTCGCTTCACCGATCAAGTCAATGTTCACCTGGTTACCTTCCGAACTCGTGACCGTGGTACGGCCGAAGCTCGCGAAGTTGTTGGTTTCACCGATGTAATTCAAACCATAGAAGAACGACCAATTTTCCATATCCAGCACGACGTTCAAATTACCTACCACATCGGGATGGCCAGCCTCACCGGCCAGATCTTCCTGGGTCTCGTCAAAGAGCGCGACGATGTCCTCGAAAGTGAGAGTCCACTGGGTATCAATAGACAACGTGCCGAGACGGCCCGCCTCCGTAGTCCACTGCGCTGCTATGTCCATGCCCTTGATCTGCTGCTTGGCGACATTGATGAAGCTGTCCCTGATCTCAAGAATCGCGTTCGGCAACGGCGCATCTGCCGCGCTGCGATCAAACTGGTCACAGAGTGGCTCATTGGGGAAGAACGGTGAGTTGTAACACCCGGCCACGATTCGCTGGCCGCCGATCTTGTCCACCTGGTCTTCGACCAGGATGTCGAAATAATCCGCTGACACGCTAAGCTCGGTAAATGCCGGCTGCCAGACGACGCCGAACGTAAACGCCTCGGACGTTTCGGCAGTAAGTACGCCGAATCCGCCACCTGTCAGGATGCTCGGCCCCACCGTCGCAACATGATCGGGTGGGATTCCATCCGCGGCGCAATTATCTGCAGTTCGCTGGTTGATAGTCCCAAGCGCCAGGTTGTTGGCCCAGTTGATACACGGATCCGCACTTCGTGCGGATATGCTGGTCGTCTGGTCCGCAAGGTACAGCTCATAAAGCGCCGGCGTGCGGAACGACGTGCCAAAGGTCGATCGCGCGCGGAACGAGTCAGTGAGCGCCCAGTTCATGCCCACCTTGTAGGTCGTGTCATCTCCGTAAGAGTCGACATCCGTGTACCGAACAGAGGCGTTGAAATCCAGGAAGTCAATCAGCGGTTTGTCCGCAAGAAGGGGGATATCGATCTCGGCAAATACCGCCACGGTAGTGTCTGAACCCGCAGTAATTCCGGCCGCGTCCGCTTGCCAGCTATTGTCCGCAAGCGTAATGGCTCCCGGCCTATCCAGGATTTCATCTTCTCGATAATGGAACCCGAAAGCCGCGGCGGCAGTGCCGGCCGGCATCTCGAACAAGTCACCCGTCATGGAGCCGTCGAGCGACCACTGCGTATATTCGGTCGTTCCCAGCTCCCTGTCGAAGAGAAAATCCTTCACATTCTGAGGAATGTCTCCGGCAAGGAAATTCGGGTCCAGCCAGTCAATATCGACGCACTCCTTGTTCGATACAGGGGATAATTCTCCGGCGCAGGAAGCGGTCCTGAAGAACGCATACTCCAGCGAATCCTTCAGGACCTGGTCAGTCACATATTCACCGTCGGACTTGCTGTACTGAACCGACACGTCCCAGGTCCAGCCAGGCAGGATGTTCTCCGTTTCGCCGGTTAGCCCGGCGACGAAGCGTGTGTAATCAACGGTGACGGACTGATCATTATGATCGGTAATCGACAGCGGGCTCAACCATTGCGCGCCGGTCCAGCCAGTGCTGAACGGATCGCTGCCCCAGCCCAGGTCCTGGGAGTCGTAGTTGTAGATGTAGGTCCAGATCTGGCGATAACCTACGTTAACGGTTTCGCGCCGGTTCAACAGTACCTCTGTGTAGGCCGAAACGTTGTCGGTGATGTTGTATTCGCCCTCGAGGAACAACGTCATAGACTCATTTTCCGGCACCAGCGTTTGCGTGCCATGCAAGGGGTGCTGAGCATCGTAGAGCGAATTCGACAGAGCGTCGCCCTGGCGGATCGGGTACCAGCCCGTCGGTGTGGTCATGTGATTGGGATTCGTTGGTGCTGCCAGCGGAGGCAAGCCATTGGCCGCCAGCGATCCGTCGAAATCATACTGCAACAGATAAGGTGCCGCGCCCACATTGGTCGTGCCGTCGCCAGCACCACCTACATCCGCCGCGTAGTCGTATACCCAGACATGGCCCCAGGGGAGGTCATTGCAGAGATACTTATCGGTTCGCGGATCAATCAAATCCGCGCGCTCACCCGTTGCCGGGTCGAATACGTAATCTTCCTCGCAAGCGAAGAAATCCCGGTCCCTGCGCTGCATGATTTCTGTCTTGTTATAGTCAGCGGTGACGCGGATTCTGCCTCGCTCGAATGTCTTGCCATACGAGCCACTAAGACGCAGCTGCTCGCCGCCTGATTGCTCGGGCGCTGAAATAAATGCGTCGAATGTCGCGCCATCGTCCTTCTTGGTAATGATGTTGACCACGCCAGCAACCGCATCAGAACCGTAAATTGACGACGCACCGTCTTTCAGTACCTCGACACGCTCAATCGACGACATTGGTATCGAGTTCAGATCAAATGAGGACACGGATCCCTGCACACCCGAGGGTCCGGCACGGCGACCGTTGAGCAACACGAGCGTGCGGTTGGCCCCCAGTCCTCGAATGGACAGAGTATTTGTGCCCAGGCCGCCATTCACCGCATTGCCAAGGCTGGTGCCGCCGGCTGATATAGCGGCAGTCACCTGCGGCGAGCCCGCTGCGACGGTTGTCGTCTGCAGCATTGTGGCGACATCACTGATGCCGCGGGCCGATGCGCCTTCAGTCAGGACCACATCGACGGGTGACGGACTCGAATAAGTGTCTCTGCGGATACGCGAGCCAATGACGATGACTTCTTCAATGGCCTCGTCGTCGTCATAAGCCTGGTTATCTTGCGCCACGGCCTGCGCGCCCGGATAGAGCGCTGCCAAAACGGCGGCGGACAACGGTGTCAGCGCCGGGTTCCAATTGACAGGCTTGACGTCGGACGGCGTGGAATTACTTCTCGTCATTTTGAATCCCCCGAATAAATGACTTTTTTAAATACAGACATCCCGCTCGGCAAGTTATTCCTCGCCGACTCAGGAATGGTGGTGCAGTACACGTGTTTTGATCGTGCCATACCCCCATCGGGTGGTCAATCGTATAAAAATGGCATAAGCCCGATCATTTATAGGCGGATATACGTATAGGTAATGAGCCGGCCCAAAATATTCCGGCCGCCAATCGGCCAAGACCGCTGCAGCGCCCGCAAACTGTGGTTATGATGCGGGCTACATTTCCACGGGACCCGCAGTCCAAGTAATGAATTTTCCTGGCAATTTCTTTCACATCGGCGATATCGACATCGCAGAGCTGAAGAGTCTCGTCCGGAACCTGACCGAAGCGCAATGGACCAGTTTCTCGACCCGCCAGAGGCGCTACGAAGTTCACCAGCACACTCACACCATCGGCCTGGTATACGACCCCGATTTTCGGCACAGCCATCCCACGCGCCTGCCAATGCTGGCGATATTCGAGGTAGCGATGCGCCCGGCCTTGTGGATGGCCGCGGATCACTTTGAGGAAACCGAGACCGGTCAGCGGCTCATCCGGGAGAATGGCAGCGGCTATTTCATTCGTGCATCGCTCGTCAGGCTCAAAGCGGGCTGTAGCATTGCCGAGCACCAGGACATGAATTTTTCCTTAACGCATTCGCACCGCATCCATTTGCCGATTGTCACGAACGACCAGGTGCTCTTCACCGTCGGCAAGGAAACCATCAATATACGCGAAGGTCAGCTGACCGAGATCAACAACCGGCGGATGCACTCGGTGCACAACAACGGACCGGACGACCGCGTCCACCTGATACTTGATTATGTCATGCCGGGCGAACAATGTTGCTGCGGCGCCAAACACCATCCGCAAACGCGATGCAGCCCGCAAGCGTGCATGGAAACCGTGCTCTTGAGAGTCCCCTGCACCTGCCACCCGGAAGACTGACCTCGTCTCACTGTTTGCTAACCGGATACTCCGGCATGCCGACCACGCGTTTCAACCATAGATCGTGCGGCGGCAAACTATGTGGCGCGACCCGCAATTTTTCCTGGATTCCGGCCGCAACCTGTGATGCCGGCCGGTTGGGGCCAAACCATTGGTCGCATTCAGCTTTAAGAAAATCCATGCCATACAGGATTGCTTCATAGCTTGATAAGGAAAAAACACCAGAGGTATCGACCGGGGTTCTGTGGTCGCCCTGCAATCCACCTGATGGCAGCGGTGTATTGGGCTGACCTGGAAAGAACTGGTCCTCGAAATCGGCCGGTGACGGCGGCTTGATTCGCCAGAAATCGAGTTTTGCTTTCAACCGGTCATTGATACGTTCCGGTCGCTGCACTTCGCGCCAGAACTCGGTGTCATTACGACGGGTCAGGCAATAGTGCATGTTGATAAAATCGAGAATCTCATGGAATCGATTGGCGATGATGCGATTGAATCGATAGGCCAGCGGCTCCATTTCGTCGCTCAGCGGAAAATGTTCTGACAGCATGACTGCTGCGAGGTCGCTCAGATACAGTCCGGTCGACTCGAGCGGCTCGATAAATCCCGCCGACAGGCCAATTGCAACGCAGTTCCGGACCCAGGACTTGGCCCGGTATCCGACCTTGAACGGCACCGAACGAACCGGGAACGGATCCGCTATCGGACCAATAAATTCGCGGAGCTCTTTTTCGGCATCGTTCTCGCTGATGTAGTCGCTGGCATGTACGTAGCCCCATGCGCGCCGGTTCTGCAGCGGAATTTCCCAAATCCAGCCAGCCGACACGGCAGTAGCCAGCGTATTCGGTCGCACATAACCCGGATAGTTGTGCTCGTAGGGGACCTGAACAGTGACGGCCCGATCGCAAAGCAGCCACTGGGAACAATCGATCCAATCGACGCCAAGTTTCTTTTCGATCAACAAGGCGGCGAAGCCGGTGCAGTCAATGAACAGATCGGCCTCGATGTGCGCCCCGCTTTTGGTCTTGACCGCCGCAATATCACCCTCGCCTGTCATCTCGATATCTGTAACGTGGTCAAGATGGTGCTGAACACCACGAGAGGTGGCAATTTCACACAGATAGTCGGCGAACTTGAGCGCGTTCAGGTGAAATGCGTAGGGTAGTCGTGTCCCCAAAGTCCATTGGCCGAACATCTGCGGTGCCAGGCATGACTCGCAAATAACGGGTTGAGCCGAAATTGTTTCGGAGAACGGTACCGACCTGTCACTCATTAGCCAGTTCATGCTGGTCGAGTCGACAGGGGAATGGCGAAAACGGCCAAATGCGTGGTAGTAAGACTCGCCTTCGCCATCCAGCCAGTTGATGTATTTGATCGCCTGCTTGTAGGTGCCATCGGTCCTTTTAAGGAATTCGATTTCGTTGATACCGATGGCGGAAAGAATGTGATTGATGCTGGGAATCGTCGCTTCGCCCACGCCAATACGCGGCACATCCGGCGACTCGATCAAAGCAATGTCCGCCACCCTCTTGCCGTCGCGATTCAGTACCGCATCCAGATAGGCGGCCGCCATCCAGCCGGACGAACCACCGCCAACAATCAATATTCTTCGGGGAGTCATACAACCAGTTCCGTTTTGTCTGGATAGTTTATCGTTCGGGCAAGACCTTGGGTAACATTGCAGAGCGTACCATAACGCCGCTTTTCAGCGCCGCAGTGGCACATCGATGAAGGTGGCGGCGCGCCGAAATAGACAGCAATGACCGGCCGTTCAGCTTTATACTGGCGTCCGTCGAGCAACAGGAAAACCCAAAGGAACAGACCTGTGCCAAGAATCGTGGCAAAAGCGGATAACCTGAATGAGCTGAACGCAAATTTTGCGCAGCAACAATTGCTTGAGCCAATCTTCCTGAACAGTGTGCCCAAGTGCGGAACACACCTGGTACGCAACGTTATGCGGATGTTTGTACCGGTAGACCAGCAGTACCACCAGGCCTTCATTCAGCACGCGATCCTGCGTCAGCACCAGGTTGCCTTTTCGGAAGCCATGCCACACCTCAGCTGGGGTCACCTGTTGTTTTCGGACGATGCGGCCATTGTGCTGCGGCACGTACGCCATATCGTGCAGATACGTGACCCTTACAAATGGGTGCTCGCACGAACCCGCTTCTTTCTGTCGGACACCTTCCAGGGATCGCTCGAGCACCTGAAAGGCGGCAATGTCTCGATTGACGAGGTGATCAACATGATGATTTTCGGTATTCACGGCAAAGCCCCGTCGCTCAATGAAATCTTTACTCATAACGCAGTATCCTGGTTAGGGACGAAAGCAAGAATCCTGCGATTCGAAGAATTGTTGCTTCACGTGCGGAATACTGAAACTGACGCAGCCGAGTCGTTTTTCCGGGACCTGCTAAAGGATTGTGGCATCGAGAAACTGCCGGAGGACTGGCGGGATCGCGTCCGGATCGGATCGGATCGCCAGCAGAGCGGCACAGCACGGGAAAACCTTGTCGGTGGTGGCGACGTCGAGGTTCCGGATGAATTAACCGATTTACAGAAAGACCTGGTTGAATATGCTGCACCCGGACTGCGCAAGATCCTGGGTTACCAATAGGTATTGGTCTGGTCCGATGATTGTCACCGATCGCTTTGTATTCATTCACATGCACAAGACTGGCGGGCAGTCGCTGAATGACATCATCGAGCGCTGCATACCGGACCACCGGATCGTTGGTTATCACTTTCCCCGCGCTGAAGTCCCGCCAGAATCAGCAGACCTGCCGGCGGTCGGCATGGTTCGCAATCCTTGGGACTGGTACGTGTCCTGGTATGCGTTCAACAAGAGGCCGGGAATAAAGAACCAGTTATTCCATGTCGTCTCAGAAGGCGGCGATGCCAATTTCAAGGCGACGGTAACCAACCTGATTCAGCTCGGGTCCGATCGTCCTGAAAGCGCGAAACACCGGGATGCACTCATTCAGATCCTGCCGGATTCGCTCGATGGCAATCGGGGAGTCGGCCTCACCAAAGACAGTATCCGTGATCTGGCCGAAGCCGGAACAGGTTACTACTCCTGGCTTTTCGCACGCATGCTGGGCGAAGAGACCAA
The DNA here is from genome assembly GCA_024640315.1 of Woeseiaceae bacterium. Taxonomy (GTDB): domain Bacteria; phylum Pseudomonadota; class Gammaproteobacteria; order Steroidobacterales; family Woeseiaceae; genus SZUA-117. The sequence continues at coordinate 76,215 of JAHEFF010000009.1, read as the reverse complement.
AGATAGTACTTTCATAGGTCGTTTCGAGAATCTGCAGGATGACTTTCTTGAAATCATGGAGCGACTTTCGGTCAAGGAAACTGATTCGCTCAAATCTGAATTCAACAAACGCGACCGCAAGAACGTGTCCCGCCACAGTCACTATTCGCATTACTACGATGACGAACTTCACGACCTTGTTGCCGCCAGGGAAAAAGAGTTAATCGAAAAATACGACTACGAATTCGAGAGCGTGAAGCTGCCTGGCACCTCGTACGAGTTTCCCGATGATGCGTACGCCGGAAATAACCATGGGTTCCGCAAGCTGCTCGGCCGGCAAAGCAATTTTCTTCAACTTGGCGACAAGTTGAACGTTGCTGCGATCAAAAAGAAAATCGAGCAGCTTCCTGCTGAAAAATGGCTGGAATCGGAGCGGGAACGGCTCTTCGATGTCCATCGGGATACTCAGGCCCTGCTGATGGTCCATTTCGAGGACTACCAATACGAAAAACCCGAATATCGCGAGCTCTGGTTCGAAATGGAGAACGAGCTCAAGCCTGTCATTGACTATGTCGCAAACTATTATCAGAACAATGGTTTTGTTGTGCGATTGATCCTCGCCAAGCTGGTCGCAGGCGGAAAAATTCCGAAACATACTGATGCAGGATACTCGCTGCTGAATTGCCACCGTGTCCACCTGCCGATAGTCACCAATGAAGAGGCGGTCTTTTTTGTCGGCGGCGAAGAGATCAACATGCGGGCTGGTGAACTATGGGAAATCAATAACGGCACAGTTCACGCGGTGGAAAATCGTGGTGCTGAAGACCGAATTCATTTAATCGTCGACTGGATGCCGAACTTCGCCGGTAAATCCGAAGAAGAGGTGCTGACTGCAGATCAACTCGATGGTGCCGACAGCGAAGCAGCGAATGCGGCGATGCTCAACACCATCATTGGGCGCGCAAATCATATGCATCAATCCGGCGAAACAGCAAAAGCCGAATCGCTATATCGGCAGGTACTGCATTTCGACAGGGATAATGTCATTGCCAACAACCTGATTGGCCTTTTGTTTCTACAGACAAGCCGTTTTGATGAGGCCGTTGAGCATATAGAGAAAGCCCTGGCTGTAGCGCCGGACGACCCTCAGGCGCATGCAAACCTTGGGCTGGCCTTGAATGCGCTCGATCGACCCGACGATGCGGCCACACATTTTCACCAGTCCTTGAAGTTAAACCCGAACAATCCCAGGGTCTATAACAATCTCGGCAACGTCTATGTCAGGCTGCGCCGCGTAAAGGATGCCGTCATTTGCTATCAGCAAGCGCTGGCGATCCAACCCGGTTTCGTCGAGGTGCATCACAATCTCGGCAGCGCGCTGATGCAACTGCAACGTTATTCCGAGGCTATTACGAGCCTGCAGCAATGCATAACGTTACAACCTGACTTTGTGGAAGGTCGGATAAAACTGGAGCAAGCGGTACACGCGCTCCAGATGCAGGAAAGTTCACAGCACAATGAAGACTAGCTGCGGCGAGATAAGTCGAGCGCCGCAGGACGCACGTTATTCGAATTCGATCCAGGTCGTTTTCAATTCTGTGTAGTCGTCAAATGCGTGAATGGATTTGTCGCGACCGTTGCCGCTTTGTTTGAACCCACCAAACGGCACTGTCATGTCGCCACCAAAATAATTGTTGATGCCCATCGTTCCGACACGCACGGCGGCGGCAACCTGGTGTGCAGTATTGATATTATTGCTCCACACCGCACCCGCAAGTCCGTAGATCGAATCATTTGCGATCGCGATCGCCTCCTCCGCATCCTTGAATCCGATGACCGACATCACCGGTCCAAAAATTTCTTCCCGGGCAATCCGCATGTTGTTATTGACGCCGTCAAAGATGGTGGGTTCGTAATAGCAGCCACCCGAGTCCGCCATCGCCTGTACACCACCGGCCATGAGTGAAGCGCCTTCCTGACGCCCGATTTCAACGTAATCCGCCACCGTCTTCATCTGTGCGGCATCGATCATCGGCCCCATTGCCGTCGCCGGATCCAGCGGATCTCCCGGCAGCCAGTTTCGGCTTTGCTCAACCACCATTTCAATAAACTGCTCACGAATGTTCTCTTCGACGATCAGCCGCGTTCCCGCAGTACAGGTCTGGCCGCCGTTATAAAACACCGCAACCGCCGCAAAGGCCGCCGCCTTCTCCAGGTTCGCATCGGCAAATACAATGTTCGGGCTCTTGCCGCCCAGCTCCAGGAAAGTTCGCTTCAGATTCGACTCGCCGGAATATTGCATCAATTGCTTGCCAACCTCGGTTGAACCAGTGAACGTCAGGCCGTCGATATCATCATGCAGCGAAAGGTGGCGGCCAAGACTACCTCCCGGACCTGGCAGGACCTGCAACACGCCGTCCGGCAAACCAGCTTCGCTGGCCAGTGCTGCAATGCGAAGCGCCGACAACGGCGTATTGGACGCCGGCTTAAGGATGACCGAATTGCCGGTCGCGAGTGATGGTGCAAGTTTCCAGGCAGTGGTCGAGAGGGGGAAATTCCACGGCACGATCGCCGCAACAACACCCAGCGGCAGTCGTTGAACCAGCGCCAGGCAGTTAGCCGGGGTTGGCGCGATCTGATCGTAGACCTTGTCGATGGCCTCGCCGCTCCAGCGAATCGTGCGTACGGCCGAAGGTACGTCGACGCCCGTCGTGTCGGCAATCGGCTTGCCGACATCAAGGCATTCGAGCAGTGCGATCTCGTCGGCGTGGTCCTCAATCAATTCAGCCCAGCGTACGAGAACCATTTTTCGATCGGCCGGCGCCATGGCCGACCAGGCGCCACTCTGAAACGCTTTTTGCGCAATAGCGACGGCACGATCAGCATCTTCTGTTCCGCAATTTGCCACGTCGGCGAGCTTGCGCCCGTCCCCGGGGCTCAGGGTCGCGCGGGTCTCTCCCGACAGGGCATCCTGGTAACGACCATCGATGAACGCGCGTCCCTCGATTTCGAGCTTCGCCGCCGCCGATTGCCAGTCTTTAATGGTCTTATCCAGCATGTGATTCCCCTTCCGAGCCAGTAGCGTCAACTGATTATCATATAAACCTTGCGCACCGTCTCCACCACCTCCGCCGTGCCTTTCCACCCGCGTGGAAAAATCCAGCTATCCCCGGCTTTTACTTCTGTTACCCGGCCCGAGTCCGATGTGAGAACCCAATGCCCTTTCAACAAGTGGCAAAACTCGGTGATGTCGAGATCGAGCTTCAGTTTACCCGGTTCACATTCCCAGGTTCCGGCGGTGAGGTTACCCTCCTGAAAGAATCCGCAATCCGTTTGTCTGGGCAAGTCGCCGATGGGCTCGCCGAAAGATTCCGCATCGACCAGGCCGGTGAGCGCGGCACACTGTGGCTGAATACTGATTTCTGGCATTACTTCTTCTCCTTATCGCTAAAACCGGGTTCCGCCCGTTCAGGGCGCTCCAATTGTCGGCACTGATCGGGCCGCCAAACTACCGCGCCTATACGCTGCACAGATATACGGATTCGTCTGCGCTAGAATAATTTGTTCCGCCAATGACCGGAGAATTGACGACATGGCAATCAAACAAGTGAAAAATGTTGCGGATATCCCTTCCAGTGAACTCGACGATTGGGGCCCGGTGCCGGAACCGGTTTCAGAACAAATTTCACACCTGCGCGGACGAATCATCAACGAGAACCCGGATGGCTCGGAAGCCGGCATCTGGGAATGCACTCCCGGGAAGTGGATACGCCTGGTGATGGACGCAGAGATCAGCTCTTTCGTTAAGGGCCATGCGCTGTTTCATCCCGAGGATGGAGAGACGATTGACATCAAATCCGGCGATACCGTGTATTTTGACCACAATAGCAAGGGCACCTGGGAAGTGCTGGAGACTGTTCGAAAAGCTTACCTGACTTTTAAGCGTAATTAGCATCCGGTTTGGTAATGTTTTGAGGTGACGATTCAGTTGGTGAAACGACTGTGGCAATCGCGCTCCGATCTGGATAACGTTCCTGTAATGCGCTGCCGATAATAATAAGACGGATAATCTTCGACCAATGAACAACTACGACGCTATCGTCATTGGTGCCGGTCACAACGGACTGACCAACGCTGCATTTCTCGCCAAAGCGGGAATGCGTGTGCTCGTTGTTGAGAAGAACCCCTATGTGGGTGGCGCCACCGTCAGCCGCGAGCTGCATGCTGGCTGGAAGTACTCAAACTGCTCCTACGTCTGCAGCCTGTTTCGCCCCGAGATATACAACGCTTTGGACCTTGGCCGGCATGGTCTGAAAGTCATACCACTGGTCAGCAGCATGACCTTCAAGCAGGACGGTGACTACTTCGGTAGTTACAGCAACCCGAATATCCGACGTCATGAGCTGATGCGGCATAGCCAACGCGACGCCGATGCCGCGATTCGTTTCGATGCGGACGTGATGCGCTGGTGCAGACTCATCCGTGGATTTCTGCTGCGGACGCCTCCGGATCCAGGCTCGTTTCGCCCTCGTGACGCTTTCGAATTTGCCTACCTGATGAAGAAATTTCACGAGCTGAGCGAATCGCAGCTATACGAATTCATCCGCTTCTTCACGATGTCAATTGCAGAGTATCTCGAAAACTATTTTGAGAACGAAACGATTCTCGCCCACTATTCGGGCGGCAGCATCATCGGCACAGGCCTGGGCGTTTATTCTCCCGGCACAGCTTATGTGCTCCTCCATCACGCAATGGGCGACGTCGACGGTAACGTCGGCGCCTGGGGGTTCGCACGCGGCGGCATGGGTGCGGTGTCCGGAGCCCTGGCCTCCTCTTTTCAGGCCTACGGCGGCGAAATCCGGACGGATGCCGAGGTCGTCAACATCAATGTTTCAGGTAACAGGGCGACCGGGGTAGAACTCGCTTCGGGAGAAAAACTGTCAGCCAGGGTCGTGGTTTCCAACCTGGATGCGAAACGCACGTTCACGAAGGTAATGAACGAGAAAGATTTGCCGCCCGGGCTGCTGCAGCGCGCGCGGAATTTCAAGATCCGTGGCTCATCCGGAAAACTCAATATCGCGCTGGATGGCATGCCCACGTTTCCGTCACTGCCAAAAGACTCCTCTCTGACTCTCGGCCATATGCATTTTACAGACACGCTCGGTCGTCTCGAGAAAGCCTACGACGACTGGAAGGATGATCGCTGGTCGGCAGATCCTTATTGCGACACACTCATTCCGTCGCAATATGACCCGAGCCTCGCGCCACCCGGCAAGCATATGATGACCGTCTTTGTGCAATATTGCCCGGTCGAACCGGAGGGCGGCTGGACCGACGAAAAACGCGATCAGTTTGGACAAACTGTGATCGACCAGATCGCCGACTACAGCCCCGACTTCAAGGATCTCCTGCTTCACGCAGAGATACGTACACCGCGAGAACTCGAAGACGAAGTTGGACTCACGGAGGGCAACATCTTCCAGGGCGAACTGACATTCGATCAGCTGATGTTCAATCGCCCGTTTCCCGGCTATGCGCAATACCGTGGCCCCGTTAAAGGCATGTACATGTGTGGCTCCTCAACGCATCCGGGCGGCGGTGTTATGGGCGCGCCCGGTGCCAATGCGGCTCGCGAAATTCTTCGCGACCTGAAAAAACCGGACTCAACACCGGCAGAATTCAGCGATGACTGAACGAATCGATGTGATCATCATTGGCGCAGGTCACAATGGCCTCGTGTGCGCCGCGTATCTCGCTCATGCGGGAATGAAGGTTCTGTGTCTGGAGTCCGCAGATTCCGCCGGCGGCATGTCGGCGTCACGCTCGATCAGCGATGACTATCATTTTCCAGGACTGGCGCACGTCGCACACCCGTTGAGCAGGGCCATTCGCCAGGATCTCAAACTCGATAAATTCGGCTACACGCCGGGTAAAGCCATTGACACGGTGTCGCTCGATGTTGATGGCAAACACCTCACCATTGGCTCAACAGGTGTCTCGGGTGAAGGATTGCCGGCACGGGATATGTCGGCCTATGCAGAATTCAGGGAACGCTACCTGGCCTTCGCCAAAGCAGTGCGACCTCTTTTCGAAAACAAACCGCCCCGGCTCAAGGACATGGACTTTCCGGACAAGACAGCGCTGGTGAGACTCGGCTGGAATCTTCGAATGGGGCTCGGCCGAGAGTCCATGTACGAATTCCTGCGCGTCGCGGCAATCAATATCTATGACGTTCTGAACGAGGCGTTCGAGGACGACCGACTAAAAGGCGCTATCGCCACAGACGCCGTTATGGGCAGCGCTATGGGGCCGCGTACGCCCGGCACTGTTCTGACATGGTTGCAACGACTGTATGGCGAGCAGAGCGGTCCGCTGTCGATGCAATCCGGGCAGCTGGTCAATGCGCTCACACAATCGGCGGAGCATGCCGGCGCAAAATTGCGCTTTGGCGCGCATGTAGAAAAGATCCTCATAGAGAACGGCAAGGCATTCGGCGTCGAACTGGCGGGAGGCGAAATGTTGAAAGCCCGAATCATCATCTCGAATGCGGATCCCCGGGCAACGCTAACGTCACTCGTTGGCGCACCGCAACTTGACGCGATGTTCGCAAATCGTGTGGCGCAAATCCGGGGTTCCGGGGTTGTTGCAAAGCTGCATCTTGCGCTCAGCGGCAAGCCGGAGTTTACGGGCCTGCCCGAGTCACAGCTTGGCGACCGGCTCCTGGTGGCGCCATCGATGAAATACATCGAACACGCGTTCAATCACTCAAAGTACAACGAGTGCTCGGGCAGCCCGGTACTTGAAATTACCATTCCCAGCTTGCACGACAATTCACTCGCGCCTGACAGTCATCATGTGATGTCCGTCAATGTTGCATTTGTGCCCTACGAGCTTGAAGGCGGTTGGGCAGAGCAACAGTCAACAATTGCATACAAGGTAATTTCGCAACTTGGCCAGTACAGCCCAAACCTGAAATCACTGGTTGTCGATCACGAATTTTTGACACCGCGCGACATTGAAGCGGAATTCCACGCAGTCCATGGGCACTGGCACCATGGCGAACTATCAATTCACCAGTCTTTCATGATGCGGCCCTTACATGGTGCCGCGCAGTACGACACGCCGGTGGATGGGCTTTTCCTCTGTGGAGCTGGCTGTCATCCTGGCGGCGGACTAACCGGCCTGCCCGGGCGCAATGCCGCCAGGCGCGTCCTCGGTCCTGGAGGAGCGAAATGAAGTTCGACCACACGCATTTTCGCCAGGCACTGCTGCGCACACCGTTTCACGACCGTTTCGTCGAACTGTCGACAACGGAAGAGTGGATGGCCTGGAACACCTACAAGGTACCGCGTGTCGTCGACAAGTTACCGACGGAATACTTTGCTGTTCGCAGCGGCTGTGCGGTCATGGACCTCACGCCGATGGAAAAATACAGAATTTCCGGACGCGGTGCCCGTGACTACCTTGATCGGCTGGTGACAAGGGATATCTCGAAACTCAAGGCTGGCCGGGTCACTTATGTTGTCTGGTGCAATGACGAGGGCAAAGTAATTGATGACGGCACTGTGTTTCAGCTCGGCGAGAACGACTACCGCCTTTGTGCCCAGCACCATCAGTTCGACTGGCTGCTGATGTCGGCCCGGGGTTTCGACGTCGACATTCAAGTGGAAACGCACGACGTGGCCGCATTGGCGGTCCAGGGACCGACCTCCTGGTCCGTGCTCGCTGCGGCCGGTATTTCCAACCTGGAACAACTGAAGCCGTTCGGTATCGCCGACCTGCGCTGTGGAGACATTCCCGTCACGGTCTCACGTACCGGCTATACCGGTGACCTTGGCTACGAGCTGTGGATGGATCCTGCCAATGCCTTGCAGGTGTGGGATGCAATCTTCAGCGTACAAGGCCAATACGACATCCATGCCATGGGCTTGTCGGCACTTGAGATGGTGCGCATCGAAGCCGGCTTCATCATGCCCGGTTTTGACTTCAATACGGCTGAAGCCACCATTCGCAATGGCTACGATCGGTCCCCGTTTGAAGTCGGGCTCGGCTGGGTCGTGAACCTGGACAAAGGTCACTTTACCGGCCGTAAAGCGTTACTGGCCGAAAAGTCACGCCCGGCGAAGCGGCGCCTGACCAAAATCGTCGTCGACGGCAACAAACCGGTTGGTGAAGCGTTCATCTATGACGGAAAGAACGGCAAGCAAACCGGCGAAATAAAATGCGCAACCTGGTCACCCATACTCAAGGCGAACCTTGCGCTCGCCGATATTGAATTCATCAATGGCCGCCTGCCCGCCCAACTGTGGGCGCGTATCGACTATCAGCGAGAATTGAAGTGGCATTCAGCGTGGGCAGAGTGCCACAGTCACTCAAAACCCTTTTACGTTCCTGAATACCGGTCTGCCACACCACCGATGCGTTATTAGTATTCTGAAATATCATTACGCCTTGGGCTGCTACACTGGAAAAAGACGAACATAACGACAAATTTGCGGCATACAGTTCAAACATCAGTTGCCGCGTAAACCGGGGAAAAAAATGAAACGTTCTTCGAATTTCATCTCGCTTGTTTTTGCATTGCTCGCTACATCGTTCTCCCTGAACGCACTGTCGCAGGAGGCCGCGCGTCGGGTGTTTTTGCCTGAAGACGTACATCGAATAAAAGACGTTGGCGACATTACAGTTTCACCCGATGGAGAATGGGTTGCCTACAGCGTTGGTACGACCAACATCGAGAAGGATGAGACTTCCGCGGATTTGTTCATGGTCAGCTGGGATGGATCGAACCGCATTCAGCTGACGCATACCGAGGAAAGTAGCGAAGGCACCCCGCGCTTCAGTCCTGATGGAAAATACCTGGCCTTCATTGCCGCGCGAAGTGACGGAAAATCGGAAGAGTCGGACGATCCCAAGGGGAAAAGCCAGGTCTGGCTGCTTAACCGTTCTGGCGGTGAAGCGCAGCGACTGACCGAGATGCCTGGCGGTGTATCTACCTTCGAATGGTCCCCCGACAGTACCCGGCTGGTCCTGGTCTCCAGGGATCCTGAGGAACAGGACGAGGACGAAGCAGATGCCGACTCCGCATCGCACGATACGCCGAAACCCATCGTAATTGACCGCTATCAGTTCAAGCAGGACAGGTTGGGGTACCTCGGCGATCGATACCAGCGGATATACGTCTTCGACATTGAGTCAAAAGAGGCAGCACTCCTGACGCCGGGCCGGTTCGACAGTACCGACCCGGCGTGGGGGCCAGATGGCAAGGTCATCGCATTCACGAGCAGGCGCCAGGGCGATCCGGACCGGCACCGCAACAGCGATATCTACCTGATCGAGGCAACCGCAGGTGCCTCGGCCCGACAGGTGACAACCTGGGAGGGCCCGGACTCCAGCCCCGTATTCAGCCCTGATGGCCGGCAGATTGCCTACCTGCAGGGTGGCACGCCCAAATACTCCGGCTACGACCCACGGCAACTGGCCGTGATATCGGTGGACGGCGGCGAACCACTGCTGCCGGCCAGCGATCTGGACCGCAGCGTCTCGTCCCCGCGCTGGTCCGCCAACGGCCGAACCCTGCACTTTCTGGTGGTTGACGATCGTATTCAGTCGGTGGCGAGTGTGCCGGCCCGCGGCGGCAAGGTTAAGAAGATCTACCCGACCCGTGCAGAGCCAGGCGTCGCCAGGTCTTTCGACGTCGGTCGGAAAGGCCTGGTCGCCGTCACCACTTTCGGCCAGCGGCCGCCGGAAATTTACCGGGTCGATGACGGCATGGCGCTCAGTGATCACAACCGCGAGCTTCGGGAATCGATTAACTGGGCAACGGTCGAAGGCTTCGACAGTGTCGGGAAAGACGGCGTGATGGTCGGCTCCATGTTGCTAAAGCCGCCCGGTTACCGCGACGGAGTTCGCTATCCAACCATCGCCTATATACACGGCGGACCGGTCGGACAGGATGGCTACGACTTTGACACCACCTCCCAGATCCTCGCAGCACAAGGTTACCTTGTGGTCAATCCGAACTACCGGGGCAGCAACGGTCGCGGTCGCGAGTTTACCCGCGCGATTTACGGAGACTGGGGCAACCTGGAGATCAAGGACATCCATGCGGTGGTAGACAAGCTGGTTGAGGACGGGTTAGCCGACCCCGAGCGACTTGGTATCGGCGGCTGGAGCTACGGTGGTATTAATACGAACTTCGCCATTGCAACCGATACCCGTTTCAAAGCGGCTTTCTCCGGTGCGGGTGCTGCGAATTACATCGCAGGCTACGGCACTGATCAGTACATCTGGCAGTATGAGAACGAGATCGGATTACCGTGGGAATCTGCCGAGCCTTACCTCAAGATGTCTTATCCATTCCTGAACGCCGATCGCATCAAGACACCGACGCTATTCATGTGTGGCGAGATGGACTTCAACGTACCGGTAATCAATTCGGAGCAAATGTACCAGGCGTTGCGCAGCCTTAACGTACCAACGCAACTGGTGATTTATCCGGGTCAGTTTCATGGAATATCCAAGCCGAGTTACATCCAGGATCGACTGGAACGCATGATCGGCTGGTATGACAAGTATCTGGCGGACTAAATCACCAGGAACAACTTACCGCGAAGCACAAGGCAGGAATCCATATGAAGAAGGAAGCACCCCGACCCTTAAAGTCATTTGAGGAAACCGATCGGCAGTTGGGGATGGATGCGGATATCTCGCGGCGCGACTTTCTGGGTGGCGTCGGTGTCGCCATCGGCGCATCCTGGCTTCCCTCGCCAGCAGGCGCGGCGGGAGCCGGCGCCCAGGATCTGCCTGGCTATTATCCGCCGTCACTTGATGGCATGCGCGGGTCACATCCCGGTTCATTCGAAACCGCGCATATGGCACGCGACGGTGGAAGCTGGAGCGGCGACGATACGGGTGAGACTTATGATCTCGTTGTCGTCGGCGCAGGCATCAGTGGCCTGTCCGCTGCCTATTATTATCGGCAGGCTGCAGGCAACAACGCCCGCATCCTGATTCTCGACAATCATGATGATTTCGGCGGCCATGCCAAACGAAACGAATACCAGATCGATGGTCAACGGATCATCGGCTATGGCGGAACGATGCTGCTCGAAGCGCCTGCCGGCTACCCCGCCGTCGCCAAACAATTGATTAAAGACCTGGGGATAGAGACAGAGCGCTTTTACGACTACTTTGACGATGATTTCTATTCATCGCTGGGACTTTCCGGGGGCCTCTTTTTTGACAAGGAAACGTTCGGCGCGGACCACCTGGCCGTTGGCGATGTCACCGAAAAGTCAGTTCTGGAAAATTCTCCCCTGTCGGAGAAAGCCAGGGTCAACCTGGCACGCCTGTACAAAGACGCTGATCATTATCTGCATGAAATACCTGCGGACAAGCGTGAAGCTTTCCTCGACCGGATCGATTACCAGACCTATCTCAGGGATCACGCTGGCATGGACGAAGAGGTACTGAAGGTGATGCTGCCTGCCCCTCGCGGGGTTTGGGCGGTCAACTCCGATGCATACCCGGCACGGGACGCCTGGAGCTCAGGCTACCCGGGTTTTGGTGATCTTGGCGTCGAATCCAAAGGCAACGACGCTGCCGAGGAAGAACCCAATATCTTTCATTTTCCCGACGGCAATGCGACGGTTGCAAGGCTGCTCGTTCGCAAATTGATTCCTGACGCTGCGGCTGGCGACGACATGGAGGACATCGTGACCGCCCGTTTCCGTTACGGCGAGCTGGACCAAGCGAGCTCGGCTACTCGAATTCGTCTGAGCAGTACGGTCATACGCGTACGGCACTCCAACGATGATCTTTCGCAGCCCGTAAACGTCACCTACGTGCGCGATGGCAAGGCGTACACCGTAAAAGCGGGCAAAGTTGTCATGGCGGGTTACAACGCGCTTATTCCACGCTTGTGCCCGGAGATGCCGGGATGGCAGAGGACCGCTCTGTCAAACTGCATCAGGGCTCCCCTGGTGTACACGAATGTTCTGATTCGCAACTGGACCAGTTTTAAGAACCTGGGCATTCACAGGGTTAACTGCCCGGGCGGTTTCCACCATGGCGTAGCGCTCGATTTCCCTGTCAGTATTGGCGACTATGAGTTTTCGAAGTCACCCGATGAACCGATTGTATTGCACCTTACAAGAGTACCCGGCCAGCCGGGCAACCCCAGTGCTCGTGAGCAATTCACTGCCGGCAAGCGGGACCTGCTCGCGACATCATTTGAGACTTTTGAGCGAAATATCCGCGACCAGCTGTCCCGAATACTGTCGCCAGGAGGGTTCGATGCGGCGCGTGACATTGCCGGCATTACCGTCAATCGTTGGCCACATGGCTATGCGTACGGACACGATCCGGAAACCGATCGAATCGCGTTTGAGCCGTCTACCTGGCCTAAGGAAATGCGTCATTGGGAAATCGGTAGCAGGCCGTTCGGCAATATCCGTATCGCCGGTACGGACGCAGCATCGAACGCAATGACCGAATCCGCTATTGAACAGGCGCATCGCGCTATCAGCGAGCTGGTCTGAATTAACGCGAAAGGTAGCGGCAGAATTACCCGGGCGTATAGGCGCGGAGGATTCACTGGCATGCTGTGACTAGCGTACAAACCTGGCGAACAAGCGTTACAACGGAGCAATAATTGGCGAGCTACGACTCGATCATTATAGGAGCGGGACACAACGGACTGGTCTGTGCAGCCTACCTGGCACGGAGCGGCCAGCGCGTGCTGGTACTCGAAGCTGCAGACGAGCCGGGTGGACTTGGTGCCGATCGGGAATTCCATCCCGGGTTCCACACTCCGATCGCACATTCAGTCAGCCACTTTTCGCAGAAGATCGCCAATGACCTGAAACTCACCGCGCATGGACTCGGGGCAGCGAAGCCTGTGCCGACCGTTGGATTAAATACCACTGGTGCGCACATCATCTTGCAGGAAGGCTCGCTGAGCGGAGCTGGAACGGATGACACAAGAGCCTATCGGGAATATTCGCGGCTGATGCTTCGCTTCGCCGATGTCCTGAAACCATTCTGGCAGAAAACGATGCCGCGCATCGGCATGAACAATTTTTCCGACCTGGCGACCTTTGCGCACATCGGTATCAACCTTCGTCGAATCGGCAAAAAAGACATGCAGGAATTCCTGCGGGTTGCCTCCCTTCCCGTTCGCGACCTGATGGATGAGTATTTCGACAATGATATTCTCAAGACTACGCTGGGCTGGGACGGGTTAATTGGCGCAAAGTTGGCGCCGCGATCACCCAATAGCGCAGTGCTCGCAATGCTTTATCGCCTGGCCGGGGAATCAAGGGGGGCGCACACGATCCCGGTTGGAGGCGTCAACGGTCTGATCGATGCATTGAGCAAATCGGCAATGGCTTCGGGCGCTGAAATACGCTGCTCTGCCGAGGTCGGTCATATTCTCATTGACGGAAATGCCGACGGATTGACCGCGAAGGGCGTGCGCCTGGCCAATGGCGATACCGTTACGGCAGACCGGGTCATCTCGGCCGCCGATCCGCAAAGGACTTTCCTGGATCTTGTCGGTGTCGAGTACCTCGATATCGGCTTTACGAACCGAATACGGCGCCTGCGCTGTGATGGCTACGTCGCAAAGCTGCATCTCGCCCTCGATAGCGCGCCTGAATTCGAGGGTCTTCAGCAAGCCAACGGGCGGATGATTATCGCGCCGGATCTCGATGCTATTGAGTTCGCATTCGACCACTCCAAATACGGCGAGTGTCCTGACAGCCCGGTTATGGAAATCGTCGTTCCCAGTATCAATGAACCGTCGGTCGCACCCGACGGGAAACATGTTTTGTCGGCGCATGTCATGTATGTGCCCTATCAACTCAAGGGTGGATGGAACCCGACCGCCCGGGACCGGGTTTGTGAACGAACCATCGACACGATTGCCCGGTATGCACCGGGCATTCGCGAACAGATTGTCCACCAGGAGTTCCTGACACCTGCCGATCTTGAGCGACAGTACCGCGTCACCGGCGGCCACTGGCATCACACCGAATTTGCGATGGACCAGATGCTTATGATGCGTCCGACCTACGAAGCGGCGCAGTACAGAACACCGATTCCCGGCTTGTTCCTGTGCGCTGCAGGCTGCCATCCCGGCGGCGACATTACCGGGCAAGCCGGGCACAATGCCGCGCACGAGATCCTGCGATGAGCAATTACGACGCAATCGTTATTGGCGCAGGACACAACGGGCTGACCAATGCGGCCTACCTTGCAAAGGCCGGGCTCAACGTGGTCGTGCTCGAGAAAAATGAGTATATCGGTGGCGCCGCGGTTTCGCGCGAGCTGCACGAGGGCTGGAAATACTCCAATTGCTCATATGTCTGCAGCATGATGCGGCAGGCTTTGCATCGTGATCTGGACCTCGGTCGTCACGGACTGCTGCTGGTGCCATACCTTGGCACCATCAATTTTGGCGATGGCGACGAAAGGCTTTTTTCATATCACGACGAACAAGCCGCACACCTGGAGCTAAAGCGTCATTCGCCCCACGATGCAGATGCAATGCATCGTTTCCAGTCAGACCTGACCCGTTATTCACAACTCATTCGCAAGACATTGCTGCGGACGCCGCCTGATCCAACTTCTCTCAGGCCGCGTGACATCATGGAATTCCTGTACCTCGCGAAGCAGTTCTGGAAACTGGGCGAGAAAGAGATCTACGAATACGTTCGCTTTTTCACGATGAGCGCCGCAGATTTTCTCGACGATTATTTCGAGAACGACCTGATCAAAGCCGCGATGGCCAGTCCGGGCATCATCGGCACAGCGCTTGGCGTCTATTCACCCGGCTCCTCCTACATCCTTCTGCATCACGTGATGGGCGATGTCGACGGAAGTATCGGTGCGTGGGGACTCGCGCGTGGCGGCATGGGTGCCATTTCAGCCGCGCTCGCGGGAGCGGCGCAGGAGCACGGCGCAGAAATCCGAACCAATGCGGGCGTGCAGCAGGTACTGGTGAAAAACGGCAAGGCCGTTGGTGTCGTGCTGGAGAACGGCGACGAGGTATACGCCCGGATCGTTGTTTCCAACCTGGACGCGAAACGCACGTTTACCCGCATAATGGAAAAGAATGACCTGCCGGATGGCATCTACGAAAAGGCCCGGAATTTCAAGATCCGCGGTTCGTCCGGCAAGGTCAATATCGCGCTGTCCGGAATGCCCAAATTCTCCGGCGTGCCGGAGAATCGCTACATTAATCGTGGCGGCCAGGGCTTTACGGGCTCAATGGAAACCATGGAGCGGGCTTACGATTGCTGGAAACGTGGCCGCTGGTCGGACGATCCGTTTGTCGAGTCCGTCATTCCGTCAGCCTGGGACCCAACCGTCGCGCCGCCCGGTCAACACTGGATGTCAAACTTTGTTCAGTATTGTCCACCCGAACTCGCCGACGGTCCGTGGACACCGGAGAAACGCGACCAATTCGGCCAGACCGTCATCGACAAGATTGAGCGCTACAGTCCTGGATTCAGTGACCTTATCGTACATATGGAGGTTCGAACACCGCATGAAATCGAACAGGAGATCGGCTTAACCGAAGGCAATATCTTTCAGGGCGAACTCACAATCGATCAGTTGTTTTTCAATCGGCCGTTCCCGGGTTACGGCCAGTACCGAATGCCGGTCAGAAACCTCTACATGTGCGGATCATCGACACATCCGGGCGGCGGCGTGTCCTCCGCGTGCGGCGCCAATGCGGCTCGCGAAATACTAATTGACTTGCGCCGGCCGAATACCGTGCCTGAAGACGATTTTTACGACGAGTAATCATGAACGAGACTGACCCATACGCCGGCGAACGGCTGAAGAAATCGCCCTTCTACTTAAGGCAGGAAGTGCTCAATATCCGCAATGCCTGGGCTGCGTGGAATGGCTACAAATTCGCCGAGTACTACTACGACACAGAATACGAATATTTTTGTGTTCGAAATACCTGCGGCACCTACGACATATGCCCGATGCAGAAGTATGAGATTCAGGGCCGTGATGCCGAGGTCATGCTGAATCGGATGGTAACGAGAGACGTCACGAAGATCGGCCTGAATCGCGTCGCCTATTGTGTCTGGTGCACCGACGACGGACGCATGATCGACGACGGAACGATTTTTAAACTGGCCAGTGACAAATTTATGCTCACTTGCGGAAGCCCCTGCACCGCATGGCTGGAAAAGAGCGCGTTCGGTTTTGCCGATGTGACGGTCACGGACGTAACGGATGAGATTGCCGCATTGTCGCTGCAGGGGCCCACCTCCTGTGCCGTGCTGAAGAAAATGGGCCTGGATGGCATAGACACGGCCAAACCGTTCGACATCATGCATTTCCCCTTTCATGGCGACACGCTCATGGTGTCGCGTACAGGATTTTCCGGCGATCTCGGCTACGAACTCTGGATTTCACCGACGGTAGCGCTCGATCTATGGGATCAACTCTACGACGCGGGCGAAAACTTTGGCATTCAGCCTTATGGTGAGGCGGCCACCAATATGACCCGCCTCGAAGCCGCTTTCATTATGCCTTTCATGGAATTCAATGAAGCACTCCGGACCGTGAACTTCGAACACGACCAGACACCATTCGAACTCAACCTCGGCTGGCTGGTCGACTTCGACAAGCCGCATTTCAGTGGCCGACGGGCATTGCTGGAGGAACAAAAGCGCGGGCCTAAATACACGCTGACGAAACTTGATATTGAGGGCAACAAACCGGCCGAAGGCTCTTACATTTACAAGGACAAACGCTGTACGCGCGAAATCGGCTATGTCACCTCGGCCATGTGGTCCCCCTCGGTAAAGGCAAACATCGCGCTTGCAATGATCAAAACCGAGCACCTGGAAGGCGAGCTATGGGCCGAGATCTACTATGAAAAGGAATTGCGCCAGTACAACCGGGTGGTTAGATGCACTCGCAAGCAAAAGCCCTTTTGGGCACCGGCCCGGGCACGCGCAACCCCGCCACCCGACTTTTGACTCACTCCGGTGAACGAAGCAACCATTCCGGTGTTTCGTAAATTTCGATGGCCACCTCGTCACCCGCATTGATCGCGCCTGCCGCTTCCACTACGCCAACGACACCACGGGTCAGCTTGGCCGCTTTGGAAAACGCGGTTGATGCAAGTGGCTCACCCGACCGAGTGGCGTATTTAGAAGCGATCTTCTTGCTCATGTCGTGACAGGGAGGATTGAATTCCTCGACCACAAGCTCTGCTCCTGACGGAAACTTCAGCAATGTGCCCTTGGGCAGCCTGGACAGCTGCGACACCCCGACCAGGCAGAGATTCGCGCCGAGGCATTCAGCAGTCAGTGACTCGGCCAGGTCCATGGCGGCAGAAATTTCGGCCAATTCTTCGGCAGAAACAGCCGACCACTGCCGCTCGTTTCTCCGTATTGTGCCCTGCGGCTGCTTGTCGCCCTCCCAGGTGGAACGTTGGTACGAACGATGCCGGTCACCCTCCACCCCATCCAGGCCCACGTGAATAACGGAGTGCGCCTCCTTGCTCAGATCGTCATTTGAGCCCGAGTGAACTGACAAAACTGTCGCTACAATTGTATTCACCAAAAACTCCCTGCATCTGTGCCAAAGTCCAACGGTGTGTGTGCCCGACGTTAAACCGGAACGAGATTTCTTACAACCCGACCCGGGTATGTATACTCAGACTTCAGTTGCCGAGGCCCTCTTATGCGCGTAGCGAAATTCGTGGAAAGCTATTTTGACGCCTGGAACCACTGTGACCCAAAAGGCGTGGCAGATCATCTCACCGACGACGGCTTTTATTGCGATATTCCGCAGAACGAACGGCGTTCTCACGATGAACTGATCACCAGTCTGAGCCAGTTTTTTGCACACAACCGTCAACGATACGAACTGATCGGGGATATCTTGTCGAGCAAAGACACCATTGCATTTCAATACAAGATCACACCGCTCGAAATCAGCCATCAGAGTGCGCACTCACACGACTATTGCGGCGCAGAATTTATGACGCTAAATGGCGACGCAGCGATGACGATTACGGACTATTATGACAGGCCTGACAGTGTTCGCAGATCAAACATCGCTAACATTGCGCCCCCCAAAATGGCCGGCCACAAGTACGCGAAATCAGGGCTAAGCGCAGAACAGTTGCTCGAGTACAAAAGCCGACTCGAGCAGATCATGCAAAAGCAACAGATATTCCTGCGGCCCGACCTCACGTTACCGAAACTCGCCGAGGCCGTGAATTGCTCGGTCAACCATTTGTCCCAGGTCATTAATGCCGGGATCGGCGTTAGTTTCTTCGACTATTTGAATCAGTATCGAATCGCGTATGCCAGGCAATTGTTGTCCGGATCCGACAGTCGAAGCAGCGCCGTATTGAACATTGCGTTTACCGTTGGATTTAATTCCAACTCAGCGTTCTACGCCGCTTTCAAGAAGTGTGTTGGGCAAACCCCTGCCCAATACCGGCGAGCGCAAACAAAGAGCACCCACTAACAACATTCAAGTTCTCATATGTATCGAATGCTTACCTGTTTCAATCTCAAGCCGGAAGCCACGATTGAAGAATTTCGCCGCGCAGTCGACGAATTCGCGCGCCATTTGGCAACATTGGATCTTGTTGAATCAACAGGCCCCATCGGTCGCCGGCAACGCCATCCAATCATGGATACGGATAGCGAGCGGGATCATGAGTACTTTTTTATCATGTCGTTTCGCGACCTCGATCATTGCGACAGGGCCGTGGAATACATTCAGTCCCATGATGAATCCGGGGAAGCAGAACACGTCGCTATGTACTCAAAGATCGAGGATCCGATATTTATCTGCTGGGAAGACCTGGAGTAGAGTTCGCCGTTTGTGATTTTACAGTAATCGGGCTGCCAGGTAGTGCGAATGGCCTGGTACGCTAGCGACCAGGCCATCCAGGTCCCTAACCGACAGGGCAAGCCATATCCTGCCCGCAGCACATGGGCGACTTGATCTTGCCGTGACCATTCGGACACTTTGAAATCTGCACGTTTTTTCCGTCAGCTAATTCAAGCGAATCATTTTCGAGTGGCGCATCGCACTGACCGCACGTGGCGTTGACACTCATACCGCATTTTTCACATTTGTAAGTCGCCATGGTTTCCTCTTTTGTCAAGATTGGGGATGGTTACGGCTCAATATACAGAACAGCCTCCGAGATGCTGCACATCTGCACATTACGCGAGTTACCGAGAGTGTAGAATGTTGCTCTGTTTCAGTCTATGACCGCTGAGTTGCAAAAGCCGTCAGCCGGCGCATGATGACGGGGCAAATCAATCGATGTACAGGGGTCCACATGCAACAGTATCTAATCGGATCTGATCGGATCCGCGCCCGTTCTGCTTCCGCGCTCAAGACAGCCGTTGTATTGGCATTGGTCTTCGTCACAGGCAACGTTCAGGCTGAACTGGACCTTCGTAACGCTTCGGTCAATTACCTGGACAACGGTTTGACCGTGATACTTCTTGAAGACCGGAATTTTCCTGTCGCGAGTGTCCAGATGCTATATCGTGTAGGGGCCCGGAATGAGATCACCGGCAAGACCGGCCTTGCTCATTATCTTGAGCATATGGCGTTTCGCGATTCCGAGAATTTCCCCGATACAGGACTCGTCAGTTCGATTTACGCTCACGGCGGCGAGTGGCATGGCTACACCTGGACCGACCAAACGACCTATTTCTCGACCGTACCGAGCGAAAATCTCGACTTGCTGCTGCGTATTGAAGCCGATCGAATGTCAAGGCTGCTTATTGCACAGAAAAACATGGAAGCAGAACGAGGCGCCGTTCTCGCCGAAATGCATATGTACGAGAATGACCCGACATCAATGCTTATCGACGCAGTCATGTTTACATCGTTCCTGGCGCACCCCTATCGCAACAATACGATTGGCTGGGAAAGCGATATCGAGAATCTGCAACACGAAGATGTCGTCGACTTTTATGAACGCCATTATCATCCGGCCAATGCCGTACTGGCGATCGTTGGCGATATCGACCCCGCTGCAGCGCTGAGCCGAATCGAGGAACTGTTTGGGGGCTTTGAAAAACGGGCGCCGACGCCGCTGCCCGTAACGATTGAGCCGGAACAAAAGGGTGAACGACGCATACAACTGCACGGAAGCAGCACTTCACGGCAGTTTGTGATTGGCTATCGTGCCCCTTCTGTCAGTCACCCCGATTTTGCTGCATTCCTGGTCCTGCAAGACATCCTGGGTTCCGGTTCCGGTATCAGTTTCCTGCAAAATGACTGGGGTACACCGGTGCGGGACGACAGCCTTCTTGCCGGTGCGGCCGCCAACGTGACGACCTGGTTTCCACCCAGTGCGCAGGACTATATATTTATCATCGGCGGTGCGGCTGAAGCGAACGTCAGCGAGGCGGCGGTCGAGCAGAAAATCGACGATCGAATCGCAGCGGCCCGGCAAAAACCGATTCACAAAGCAGCATTGTCAGGGGCAATCACGAGAACCCTCGACCAGCTGGTATTCGACGTCGGCACAACAGAGGATGCTGCGCATCAGCTCGCTTTTTTCGAAGGTCTGCACGCGCTCGACACCGTGCTGAACCTGCCGGGACTTGTATCGACAGTGACCGCCGCCGACATTCAACGGATTGCACGAACCTGGCTCGCGCCCGAGCGTCGAACCATCGCCTGGCATTTGCCTCGCCAGACTGCAGCGGAACCTGGCATCGAGGCGCCTGCCGCTCCTGTCGCCACCAAAAGCTTCGAACATCCTGCCATTGCGATCGATGACAGTCCGCTTCATCCACCGGAACAGCGCAAGCTGACTGGCGGCATTCCGGTGATTTTTCAGCATTCCGATGTGTCACCGGCACTGTTCGTGCAGATTGTCCTGCACGGCACCAGCATCGCGGCCGAAAACGCCGTGGTTAACGCACCGGCGGAAGGATTTACATCACTCACTGTTCGCCGTCGGGACCGCGAACCCGGAAACGCTATCAGGGAAGCCCGCGAATTGCTCGATGACGCGCGTCGCGTCGCGTCCACTGATGATATGGATTCAACCCATCCCGAAGTGCGGCTTGGGCAGATTTTTGAACATTACATGTCCGGTGCAGCCGCCCGATCGGATGTTGCAGCAGTACCTGCGCTCATCGTCGTTAGCGGCAATGCGAATGCAGAGGAAGTTTTCGTCTTACTCGAACAGGCTTTCGGCGAATTGAAGGCCCGGCCCACGCCCGTGCTGTTGTCCGGCCCTGTTGGCAGCGGCGAAGAGGTCGTCAATCTCGGAATACCGGTCGCTCAGGCGCAACTGGGCTATATCGTCTCGGCACCGGGGCCCAGGGAAAGAAGCTCCGACGCGATCAGGTTGCTGCAATACGTTCTTTCGCACGGCTACGAAGGTCGCCTCGGAAAAGAAGCGATTTCTAATCGCGGACTGGCCTACTATATCGACAGTCGTTACCGTTCCGATGGCACGAGCGGATGGGTGACGCTCAGTATCGGCGTCGACCCGGGGAAAATCGACGCGCTGAAAGTTCTGTTGAGAGAAGAGTTACAGCGCTTGCAGGACGAACCACCGACGCCGGCGGAGGTCGATGAGGCCCGCAACCATTTGCTCGGCCGCGCCCGGAGCGCAGCTCAAAGCAATGAAGAACTGGCCGATGACCTTGCCCGGCAATGGCTGTGGCACGGCGACACGCTTACCGCCCAATCGTTACAGCAGAGGCTGGCCGATGTCAGTTATCGTGATGTGCTCGATACTGTACCGGCGCTTGTCAACGGCCTGACGATAGTCGTCAAGGAATAACTGCCCGATACAAGTTACCGGTCCGCTATTTCGACATACCGGCAAAGTGCACCAACTGTTTTCGCTCTACTGCTCTACGAATGCGGTCAGGGCCTCGCAGTCGTCCGCACCGACCACCCATCCAAATGGATCATCAGAATTCGCTTCCTGGATATCCAGCAGTGCGTCCCGGAGTTTCGACGACATCTGGCCGACGTCCCGCAGCGACCATTCGCGGCCGTCAGCCTCGCCTATCGCGGCGATTGGCGCAACGATTGCGCCAGTACCACAGGCGAATAATTCGCTGCACCGGCCCACTTCGATATCACGGACCAATTCATCCACTGGCATCGTCCGCGATGACACTTTGATGCCGAGGTGCTTAGCCAGACGCAGCAACGAATCCCGGGTCACGCCCTCGAGCAAGGACCCACTTAGCGCAGGCGTATGCAGCTCTCCATCGATGACTGCCATGAAATTCATAGCCGACAACTCTTCGATATTCTCCCCGCTTTTCGGGTCGAGCCAAAGGGACTGATCGAATCCGCGCGCAACACAGTTTTCATTAGCCAGTAGCGAAGCAGCGTAGTTACCGCCAACCTTGACGTCGCCAGTGCCGCCACTTGCCGCGCGAAAATTCTCGCGTTCAATCATGATGCGAATTTGACCGGCGTAATATGCGTCGGACGGGCTTGCAATCAACAGAAAAACGAAACGATCGCTGCCCTTGACCGCAAAATGAGGGTCGAGTCCAAACAATGTCGGTCGCAGGTAGAGCGATTGTCCTCGTCCGCCAGGAATAAATTCAGCCAGCGCCCCGACAACCGCCGACAATGCATTCGCGAAAAGAGCAGCAGGAAGGACCGGCATTCGAAGTCGATCGGCGGAGCGGGCGAAGCGGCGCCAGTTCAGGTTCGGCCGAAACAACAGTGGTCGTGAGCCAGTCGACTTGTAGGCTTTCATTCCTTCGAACGCCTGTTGCCCAAACTGCAGCGCCGTGGCCGCGGGATTTACCGGCACGTCGGCGAATGGCACCAGTGAACCGGCGTGCCATTCTCCATCGAAATAATCTGCGCGATACATGACGGGCGCGAACTCGACACCAAAAGGAATCTCGGCGGGCAAGCGGTAATCGGCGAGAATGCCGGCAACGGCAGTTTCAGTACTTGCCACTGTCTTTTCCACGAACCGAAAATGGATACGCCAGCTTAACGTGTAACAGGATCGGCTCCTTCGGCTTCCCCTGGCGGATGCACTATGTACACCTGCGTCATCTTGACATCGAGCGCCGTGGAGATGGCCGTTTTCGCACCGGTTTCCGGGTCCGGATAGGCGTCAGCGAGGCGACTCAGTGCTTTGTACAGCGAAACACCTGAGATCTGGCCGTTGCTCAGGTGATGTGTCGAATCGTTTCTGATCAGCTGTTTGTAATAACTCTCAACGTCAGCGTAACCCGCGAGCAGACCATTGGCGCTGGTCGGTGTGAGTTCCAGCTGGAAGCGGGCATCGCGGAAAATCTGGATCGTCGGAACGCCGAGATTCATCCAGGGCATCACCATGTCAGCGACCGGCTCAGTCGTCAGCACGGAGTCAACGATCTTGCCTTCAGTATGCCGGACCAGTCCCGCGCCCCAATGCGTATCAATTCGCTGAGATCCGCCGGGCATCGCCTTGAGTCCGGTGGCGTCCGTCAACAGCGTATCAAGACCACGATAGATTGAGATCGTTACGTGATCGTCGTTTGCCAGATCGTCGACGTCGCCAAGTTCGATCATCATTCGGTTGTAACGACGATCCGTAATGGCCTTATCCTGAAAAATAACCTCCACGCCGTCCGGGCCCCTGAAGCCGATGATGCAACCCACAGCGCGATACACTTCATTGTCGATGCCCTCGGTGCCGTCCGGGTGGGTGAAATCGTTCGGCCCGACTTCGCCGTCCAGATTCAGCCCCCAGGAGAGAGGGCCTTCGACATCATAGAAAGGCAGCGGGTCGGGCTCCGTGGTCGGATGCCAGGTTTCGATTTCCTGCTTGAGCTGCGTTTCCTCGACCGTCATCTGTTCGTGATTGGGAAATAGCTTTGCGAACTGCTCGCGCGGTCCGTCGTTATAGCCCTGCGGGCATTCTTCTTTGCCATCAGGCGTCTGGTACACAGCCCAGAACAGGTTCGTCATCACATAACCGATTCGGCCATCTTCCGGTACAAAAGGCGCGCTGGTCTCCGCCAGGACACCGGTCGTGACGAGAGTCGTCAGGCCCAGAACGGCCAGCGGCTTGATTCTTTTCACGTTCATCAGAGGGTACCCCTCATATAGTCGTCTCTTAGCCAGATCGCCTTAAGCCCGTTGCGCTGACCGCGCCACTCGCCCGTGCCGGCGCCATTGACGTCACCGGGTTTCTGGTCTTTGCCATAGGTATAGACCGGGCGATCCCGATAGGACCAGACATTCAGCGCCCCAGCCTGTTCCGGTGCAGCGAATCGCCCGGTTTCAGGGTCTATCGAAACAATGCGCCAGGCGCTGTTCTCGCCCGTCTCATTATCGCCCGCCTGCACGTAAGGCCAGAATTCCTGGCACCTGGCGGGATCTCCGCCGCCGCACATCGCGAGTCGGTATACCTGGGTATCGTCAGGATGGTCACAAGCGAGCTGATCTGCCGAATCATCGCCACAAACATAGGTGTAAATCGTCATGCCCCTTGCATCGGCAAGCACGTTGCCCGCCAGGGTTTTCTGCACCGTAAAGCTGGCTGGAGATGGTGGCGCCAATTGTGTATATACGTTGCTCCACCCGGCAGCATCACTGCCCTCCAGGCTCCAGGACTGCTGGTCCAGTGCATACGTGTACAACGGCTTGCCGCGGAAGACCCATTGCCTGACACCCGGCGACCGCTCGAGAATGGACCATTCGCCCTTCGACCGAGCCAGTTCGGGCGCGATAACCGGGATCCGGTTTCGCGTGCACTCGCCATAACATGCCGAAGACTCCGCCGTATCCTGATCGAACGCGTAGACCGAGTAGTTCTTGTCGGTCGTCAGGATGCGCCCGTTAGTCGTCGTTCTTACTGCGAAACCGGGTGGAATATTCGGTGGCGGACCAATCGGAACGCGATTGGCCGGAGAGTCGCCGCCATACCTGCGAGTAGTGCCACCGAGCACGTCGCCGGGTTTGCTGTCACGCACGGACGTATAGAGTGGTTGTTCGTCGTAAGCCCACTGCTTTGTGCCATCGCGACGAGGGACGATCGTCCACAAACCGACTGACTCCGCGTTATCATCGGCGTACACCGGCGGCCAAAGCTCGGTGCAGCTCGGCCGGGTATCGAGGTCAGGCAGTTTGATGCCCGGCGGGTAAGGACTCATCAGGCCCGCGGTGACCGTCAGTACTTCATCATAACAGGCGGGTGTGCCCGGGGATTCACCGCTGTATCCGTTTCGCTGTTGATGCAACGGCCAGCTGTACAATGTTCGCCCTTCTGCGTTGGTGAAAACGGGGCCCTCAAGTTCGTTGTTTACTACGCTGAATCCCGGTGGCATCGGCACATTCATGTAGCTTTCCAACGCGGATGAGGTCGCCTCGTACTCCGCCAAGGCGGGAGAGCACAGCAGCGCCACCGCGCAGGCGTTTACGACAAAAGATAACGCGGCGCTATGCCAGGATTTCACTGATTTCACTGGAAGTGTTGTTGCTTTTGTCGCCCCATGAAGGAACTTCCACGCCCATAAGTCGCAGCGCGGTGTAGCCGAGACGGCAACCGGGGCTACCGCCGCCGTCAATATGCATGCCGGTCTTTATGCGACCGCCGGCATTGCCCGCACTGAACATCGGAATTCCTTCGATGCCGTGAATTTTGGCGAACGACTGGTCGGTATTCGCATATATAAAGGAATGATCAAGCAGGGAACCATCACCTTCCCGAAAATCCGCCAGCGCCTGAACATAGTAAGCCCACTCGTCCATCGCCCGTCGCGTGTACCACGAGACGTTGGGCTGACACTGCAGCTCCTCGTCGACAGCTTCTTCATGTGTGGCAGTGTGATGTGGCTTGTCGTAGCCGGGCTTGGTGGTCGCAGAAAACGCCGATGCATAGAACATGTTGAAAACACGAGTCTGGTCGCAGGCGATGGCCATGAGCATCAGGTCGGTCATCATCCGATGCCGTTTCGACACCAGGTAGGCATCGAGCCCGGTTGGAAGATCTTCGGGCTTGTCCGTCACAATACAGGCTTCGCGAGGGTCCGGTTTCTGCATTTGCAGATCGAAACGGCGCTCCAGGTCCCGCAAACCCGTAAAGTATTGATCCAGGCGCGCCCGGTCTTCCGTACCAAGTTCCCGGTTCAGTTTTTTCGTGTCATCGAGCACGACCGACAGCGAACTTTTTCGGATCATTACGCGTGGGTCCGGAGTGAATCCTTCAGCATTTGGGTCCTGGAAGTCCGTACCAAACAGTCGTTGATAGAAACGTAGTGGCGACCATTCAGGGGCATTGACCGAATTGCCGTTTTCATAACTAAAGCTGTCGCGAACGTCTCCCGTTGCCGTCGCACTCAGGCTGCGGAACCTCGTGTTGTTACCGATTTTTCTCGCGACCGTGACATCGATCGTTTCGCCCGGCCGGTTCTCGGATGTCATCGGAGCGATACCGGACCGGAGGATGACCCACCCCGAGTGATGGCAAAGGTTTGGCGCGGCATCTTTGAATACGTGGAAATTCGTGTACAGGTTGATGTGTTCCTGCACCGGGGCAAGAGACGCGATTTCCAGTGGCAGATCAAAATTCGGACCTGTTTTCTTCGGCACGAAGATCGCTTCGCTCATACCCAGACCCCACGACCATGTGCCAAAGCGCATCGGGATGGGCGCACCGGACGCCAGAGCCGTGCCGTTTTCATTCAGGAAACAGTTGAGAAACGGCAACGCAACCGTCACCGCACTACCGTTCAAAGTACCTTTAAGGAAACGGCGTCTGCTTATCTTGCTCATACCTCTGACTCCTCGCCCAAATCGTTTTACTGGTGATTTTGAGCAATCTGCGACGGAATTAGACCGGTCGCATCGGCAACAGTTTGATTGGATGTTTCACCCTGCCGAACTGCAGTAAACGCCTGACTCAAGGCGATATCATGCAACAGTTCGGACAGGCGGTAACCATTTGCAGCAAATCTTTCGGTGAAATAGGCCAGGACATCGCGATCGTATCGTAATGATACCGGACCGCCAGTGCCATATGCATAGAGCCGATTCACCAGGCAAGCCGACAATTTAGGATGATTTCGCATGGCTACCGTCAGTCCCTGGATATCGTCGTAGACAGTACCGTCCAGTTCACCGCGGATATCCAGCACTGCACCATCCTCGGTTTCACGATATCGGCCCGCACCGTCAAAATTTTCAAGGGAAAGGCCCATCGGATCTGTAATCAGATGACAGCCGGCGCATGACGGATTGGTATTGTGCACCTTCAACCGCTCGCGTGCGGTTGGCACGTCGCCGGCATCCTCAAGCGCTGAAAAATCGACGTCGGGTGGCGGCGGCGGCACTTTTTGGCAAAGAAACAACTCCCGCAAAGCCTTGCCGCGCAGCGTCGGTGAACTGCGAACCGCATGCGAATGCGCCGCCAGGAAACTGACCTGGGTCAACAGTCCACTTCGCGGGCTGTCTTCCGGAAATTGGTAGGGTACCCAGCCATTCGTTGTCGGCACACCGTACAGCGCACCCAGGCTCATCGACATGAATGTCTCTCTGGTCGTGAACAGGTCCCGGTAGTCCAACTGACGGGTGAGCAGATGATCAATGACCGTGCGCAAGGTCTGCTCACGAGCATCCGCCAGTGTGGCACCCGTGACCATGGGATAGATCACTGGATCCTTGGCCAGGCTGTCGAATTCATCGAATGCCATCATGTCATCAAAAAACGCGCGCATGCCTTCTTCGATACGCGAGCTTGCAAGCATCCTGTCAACCGCCTGCGTCAGGCCCGCGTCCGTATGCAATTCACCGGACTCTGCGGCCAGCAGCAACGCATCGTCAGGCGCTGAATTCCACAGGAAGAAACTCAGGCGTGATGCAAGTGAATAGGCGTCCAGCCTTTCCTCACCGGGCCGGTTCGGATCCGCTTCGGCCACATCGATAATGAACACGACTTCGGGACTGATCAGTAGTCCCTCAAGCGCCATACTCAGCCCTGCGTAGAAGTCCTCTGTCTTTTCCGCTGCTGTATTGGCCACGTTGACGAGATCGGACACTTCTGATTCAGCCATTGGTCGCCGATACAAAAGCCGTCCTGTCTGCCTCAGGAACTCCGCTGCACAAGCCGCATCGGCTTCGGTTTTCGAGACCGGTTCGCATGGCAACAGGAAATCGCGATGGTATTCGTCGACAACCTTTGCTGCGATTGATGCAGCGGCCTGCTGAATCTGCTGAACCTGGTCCGAGGTTACGCCGACGAAAGCGGCTCCGGAGGCAAGCAATCCGTCTGTTCTTGCGAGCGGCGGCAGCGGCGCCATGACGCTGCCACTGATGTCTGCGCCGAAAATGTGGCCGATCGTATTGGAGTACTGCTCGCCGGTCAGCAGCCGAACACGAAGTGGCGACGCGCTGCCACTCGGCTCCGGTGCCTCGCGGCTACAGCCGGAAAACGCGAAAATCGTTATTAAAACAACAAGATACCGGCCCGATTTGGCAGCCTTAAAAACGTGTTGGATCTTCTGTGACAAAATCAGCAATCCCTATAGCCTCGTCCGCAACCGAGGGCGAATTATATCACCCGACAGGCAGGATGCCCGTCGTCAGCTGATGGATGTCACATGGTGCGATCCTGTCGGAATCAGCGCTGTCTCGATACCTGGTCGGCGGTCACCCGCCCCGCCTCGTTATCCCATGAATTCCGAATGTAGCTGGCGACCGCCGCAACTTCGTCATCATCGAGGAGATACTGGAATTCATCCATAGGATTTCGCCATTTGGGCGGCAAACCCGAGTCGGGCAACTCTGGTCCATAAAGAATGACGTTGATCATCGAGGCGGGATCCTCCGCCTGCACGACCAGGCTGCCGGCATTCAATCGGGGTCCCATATCGGATGCACCCAGGCCGGTTGGCAGATGACAAGTACCGCAATGCAGGTTGTAGATCGTCCGCCCCCGACCCATGACGGTATCCTCCGGCCTTGCGCCGGCGGCCAGCTCATGTGGCGGCAGATCTTTCAGGTACACGACCATAGCCTCGATATCCGCGTCGCTCAGGTGCCGGGTACTGTTCATAATGACTTCGTTCATTGGGCCGAATGTCTCGAGAAACGTATTTCGACCGGTCTTGAGGTAGGCGGCGACCTCCTCTGCCGGCCAAAGGCTGAGGCCACGCGGGGCAGACGTGAGATTCGGGGCGACCCAGGACCGCATCGCGCCGCTGCGAACTCTGTCGACATACGCTCCGCCGGCCATCGCACGATCCGGATCCTCCGCGCCAAGAATATTCCTCGGCGAATGGCAGGCACTGCAATGCGCCAATGCGTCCACCAGGTAGGCGCCACGATTCCATTCATGAGACTGAGAATCATCAGCAACGTACTCGCCTGCCTCGAAAAACATCGCCTTCCAGACGCCCATGAGCGAACGCATGTTGAAAGGAAACGATACGTCGTTCTCCGTAGCTGCCTGCTGTACGGCAGGAATACTCTTTAAATAGACGTAAAGTGCCGCGATGTCCTCGTCTGTGACCTGCGTAAAAGCCGTGTAGGGAAAGACAGGATAAAGATGCTCGCCATTCGGCCGCACGCCATGACGCATCGAATCGAGAAACTCCTGCCCGGTCCAGTTACCGATGCCTGTGTCCGGGTCCGGCGTGATATTGGTTGAATAGATCGTGCCGAAAGGTGTTTCAAAAGCCAGTCCGCCGGCCATGAATTCGCCGCTTGCGGTGGTGTGGCAGCTCGAACAGTTACCGGCGCTTGCCAGGTATTGGCCTCGCTCGATCTGACCTTCGTCGCCAATCGCAAAATCTACGCTCGTTGCAGAGCTTCCTGCCGAGCCGACGAATTGAAGGACCAAAAGTCCCGCAACGATCAGAAGCGTCAGTCCAGCCAGGACCGGCAATGTACGGGAGGAATTGGACAAGTTAGTTAATCAGCCGGAAATAGCTGCAATGGCTTGATGGCGGCGAAGTCTTCATTCATCAATTACGCTTTAACACCACCAAGCTTGTCAATAGTCAACGCAGAATGGCACAGTAGCTGCTGCATCTGACTGGGACGGACCGATGGAAATCATGGATGTCGTCCCGTCCAGGGCGGGCAGCTACGAGAAATTGTTTCACGATGCAGGTCTCCCGGGCTTCCTGCTTGGAATGCGAAAGCTGGCACCTTCGGCATTGCGAGACAACCTGTCGAAGCCGCGCCTGGAGCGTGCCATAGGTGTCCTGTACCGACCGGAGACAGAGCTTGCGAGCCACTATTTTCAGGCTGTGCTCCCCCGACAGTTTGATGAGTATGTCTGGATCGACACTATCACGGCCGTACAGCCATTTGATACGGCAGAACTCGAAGGACTACCCGACACATATCCCTTCGGCCTGTAATGACCGGTGGTCCGGCATTTCGCTTGCCACCCAGCATGAATCTCACGGCGCTGGCCGGGGAAATCCGGACGTCAAGATGCGCTTACTCCAACGGCAGATCCGAATCCGACAACGAAATTGTTGAGACACCGAGGCTGATTAGCCATAGAGCAGCGGTCCGCGAGAATGCGGGTAACACCTAGTTATTCGGTCATTGTCGTGTGGTTTCATAGTAGGGGCGACGTCCCAAACCCGAATGAAAACCGTAAAGATGACAACCGAAACATTTTCCGAATTCAAGGTCCCTGTCGATGACTTGCGGCCCTCCGGTGAGCCATTAGGTGTTGAATTTGAAACCAGCGACCAACTCCCCGCCGGCACACGACACCTGGGACAACAGCGAGCAATCGACGCAATTCGTTTCGGCCTGCAGATAGCAAGTGACGGGCACAACGTATTCGTCCTCGGACCGTCGGGAAGTCACCGACACGGACTTGCAGAGGAACTTGCGAAAGAGCAGGCGGAAAGAAGAGCGTCACCTGAGGACTGGTGTTACGTCAACAATTTCAGCGACCCGGAGAAACCGCATACCCTGACATTTTCAGCGGGACGGGGCACGGAGTTTCGCCAGGACATGCGAGACCTTGTCGAGGAATTGCGCCTCGCGATCCCTGCGGCTTTCGAAAGCGACGAATATAGAAATCAGTTGAGAGCTGTGGAGGCTACAACGCAGCAAGAAATCGAGAAACAATCGAAGACACTCGACGAGCATGCATCAAGTCACGGGATTCGTGTCCTGCAGACACCTACTGGATATGTGCTGGCGCCCGTTCGGGACGACAAGGTTATCGACGAGAAAGAATTCTCCAAGCTACCGGAAGCAGAACGTGCGGAAGTACAGGAAGCCATTCGCGTTCTTAGCAAGGAATTGCAGGCACAAATCGAACATATGCCTCGGCTTCACAAGAAACATCGCGAACGGGTCAGGAATCTGAATCGCGAGATCACGGAACACGTAGTAGGTGCAATGATCTCGGACCTGAAAGAGAAATTCCACGAGCTTCCCGCTGTCGTTACGTACCTAGACGAAGTGCAGGACAACATTGTCGACAACGCGGACGACTTTCATGAAAGTGACTCTCCACAGTTACCGTTTCCGTTCAGTGACACGGGGCAAATATTCGGTCAGTATGAGGTCAACCTGTTAGTCAGCAATGAAAAGAACGCTACAGCGCCCGTAGTCTTTGAACCTAACCCCAGCTACACCAACATCATCGGCAAAGTCGAGCATCGGTCAGAAATGGGAGCGCTCGTAACCGACTTCCGCATGATCCGGTCCGGTGCATTGCTGACCGCGAATGGTGGCTACCTGATTCTGGACATGCACCGTGT
Source organism: Woeseiaceae bacterium (assembly GCA_024640315.1). Lineage (GTDB taxonomy): Bacteria > Pseudomonadota > Gammaproteobacteria > Steroidobacterales > Woeseiaceae > SZUA-117. The sequence goes on along the minus strand of JAHEFF010000009.1, from coordinate 44,491 downwards.
GCTCAGTCGCCCCTTTGTTTGGGAAGCATTGAAGCAGGCACTGTTCGCCAAGCAGGTGCGCATCGAGTCGCCGGGCGAAATCTATGGCTTCGTCAGCACGACGACACTTCAACCGGATCCAATTCCACTCGATGTTAAAATTATTCTGGTTGGTGAGCGCTGGCTATATTACCTGCTATGCGCCTATGACAGCGAGTTCATCGATCTTTTCAAAGTCGCTGCAGACCTGGACGATGACCTGAAGCGCACAGGTGAGAATGTCGGGGCATACGCGATGTTCGTTGCCGACAGGATTCGTGAGCGAAATTTGCTGCCTTTCAGCCGCGAGGCGGTGCTTAAAGTCCTGGAGCAACGCGCCAGAAGAGCAGAAGACAGCGAGCGGCTGTCCATGCATATGCGATCCCTGGATGATCTCCTTTCGCAATCAGATTTCTGGGCCCGCCAGCGGGATGGTGATCGAGTTGACGCATCCGACGTGCGTAAGGCGATTGACGAAATTGCGCGCCGACTCGGCCGTATGCAGTCTAGAATTCAGGAAGCAATTCAACGTGATACGCTGCTCATCAACACCGAGGGCGCCTGCGTCGGACAGGTAAACGGACTCTCGGTTGTCAGTCTTGGTGAATTTCGCTTCGGCCACCCCGTGAGAATTACCGCGACGACAAGAATGGGATCCGGTCGGGTTGTGGACATCGAGCGGGAAGTAGAACTCGGTGGTGCCATCCATTCCAAGGGCGTGATGATACTGTCAGCTGCCCTCTCCTCCCGTTACGCCATCGAAGTGCCGCTTTCGCTGCACGGAAATATCGTATTTGAACAATCTTACGGTGGCGTCGAAGGTGACAGCGCGTCGGTCGCCGAGCTATGTGCACTGTTGTCATCGTTATCGGGCGTGCCTGTCCGGCAAAATCTTGCAGTCACCGGTTCGATTAATCAACTTGGCCGTATTCAGGTGGTCGGCGGGGTCAATGAGAAAATCGAAGGTTTCTTTAACGTCTGTAAGGAAAGGGGGCTGGATGGATCGCACGGGGTCGTTATTCCGCGTGACAACGTCAAGCATCTCATGTTGCGAGAGGACGTTGTCGGAGCAGTAAAGCAAGGGCTATTCGAGATTTATTCAGCGCACAGCATCGATGATGCGCTGTCCATCCTGACGGGCACGACAGCGGGCGCACGGGATGAGAACGGTGAGTTTCCGATGGGATCGGTGAATTACCTGGTGGAACGACAGCTGATACGGTACGCGGAGCTGCGCAGAAGTTTTGCGGAAAACGCGGAAAATGACGACCATGAATGACGAAAACGTGCGCATAGTTATTGCGCTTACCGAGCGCACGCCACTGCGACAACTTTGGCAGAAAGCACTGCAGCACCGGCACGAAACGCGGACAGAACTTCTCGCATTGTTCGTCACCGACGATCAATGGCATCGCGCAGCAAGCCTGCCTTTCACGTGCGAAATCTCGCGAGTCAGCGGTGTAAATGTGGACTTCACACGGGAGCGAGCGAAACAGGTGCACGAGGATGCGATCAGTCGCGTCAGGCGCCAAATGGAGGAGCTCGCCTCCGAAGCAAATCTTCCACTTGCGTTCAAAGTACTTCCGGAGTCGGATCAAAAACGAATTCGGGAGTTTGTTTCCGGATCGCGGAATATTCTGGTTGCACCAACTTTCCTGACCAAGCGACCGCTATTTGCGGCGCTGGAAGAGCTGGGCTGCCGGATCGTATTGATCGAGGCAGTCGAGAATACTGGTCAAGGCAACTGAGGCACGAATCGCCCGAGATAATTAACATGGTGGGAAAAGCGCGAAAAAATGCGGGCCGGGGGCCATTTCGGCTATTTTCGCTTTTTGGCTTTGAAGTCAAGCTCGATCTCAGCTGGTTGCTATTGGCACTGCTTATCACCTGGTCACTGGGTGCTGGCGTCTTCCCCGTGGAATATCCCGACCTGCCAAGACGCGTTTACGCGTGGATGGGAATAGCCTGCGCAATCGGAGTGTTCTTTTCCATCGTTTTTCACGAATTTTCCCATTCATTGGTGGCACGTCACTTCGGCATGCCTATTAAAGGCATAACGTTGTTTATTTTTGGCGGCGTGGCGGAAATGGAGAGCGAACCGCCAAGCCCACGGTCCGAGTTTTTGATGGCTGTTGCCGGACCCCTGGCAAGTTTCCTGCTCGCTTTTTTCTTTGCCGAAGTTGAAGCTCTCGCTGTCGCAAGAGAATGGCACGTTTCTGTCGTCGGCGTCTGCGACATGCTTGGTTACATTAATGTTGTTGTCGCGATTTTCAACATGGTCCCGGCATTTCCACTGGACGGCGGCCGTATGCTTCGCGCCGCACTATGGCATTGGACAAAAAACATGCGCGCCGCCACTCGCGTATCCAGCCGCATTGGCAGTGGATTCGGGCTCGCATTGATGTTTTTGGGTGGCTTTTCTTTTATTCAGGGTAATTTCATTGGTGGCATGTGGTGGTTCCTGATCGGTATCTTTTTGCGTGGCGCTGCAAAAGCCTCCTATCAGCAACTCCTTTTGCAGGAGGTTCTGCAGGGAAAACCCGTGAGGAACTTTATGCGACGCGATCCAGTGACTGTTCCGCCATCAATAACCGTCCAGGATTGGATCGAGAATTATGTGTACCAGTACCATTTCAAGATGTTTCCGGTCGTTGGTGACTCAAAGCTTCTGGGCTGCGTGAGCATCAATAAGATCAAACAGATTCCCAGGGCGGAGTGGTCAGGCAAAACAATAGGCGACGTCATGGAACCGGTCTCGGATGCCAACAGCGTCTCCGGCGACGTCGAAACAATGAAATTGCTCTCGGCAATGGTACGGCCCGATACTGAGGCCCGTTTCATGGTCGTTGATAACGGTCAACTCGTGGGCATGATCTCACTCAAGGACTTGCTGGAACTGATTGCTCTGAAGCTCGAGATCGAGTCTCCAGTGAAATAACTCACCACTGTAGCCGGAATTCCAAGCCATATACCCTGTCCTGTTTCCATTGGATAGTGTCGAAAGTCATGTTGGGATCGCGACGCTGTACATATCTGTATGGCCTGACCTGCAGCTGTGCGTCCCAACCAAACAATTTGTCGAACTGCCGGTTGAGCGAGCCGAGCGGATCAGTGAGCACCAGCAACCACTTGTCTTTCGTCGTCCGGTAGCCCAATTCCACTTCTCGTTCATGGATACCGTCCCGGACGTGCATGAAGTACACGCCGAGCACGGAGCCTGCAATAGGCGTCACGAACAGGTCCTGGATTGACGGTTCCTCGAATAGCGCTTCGAAGCCAAATTCATACATCGTTGACAGCCACGCCGAGTACCAGAATGATTGTGCATTGTTGTAGCCCCGCTCGCGCGCCCGGACGAAATAGGATGCGCCCCAGTAGGGATGCATTAGGTAGTTAATGTAGAAATCATCCGAGTCGATTTGCGGGTTTCTGATGTTGTCCCACCAGATAGAGGCGCTGTAACCCGATTTTTGCTCATCACTCCATCCGCTGACGCTTTCCGGCATCGCATACAGAATGGCGACAGTCGCCGCCTGGTAACCCAGGAAATACCAGGTGTCACGTTCAAGTCCCGCGCCGTCGGGCCCCTCCAACTCAAGCGGCCCCGCAAAGCAGTTCCCGGGGTCGCCAGAGCACGGCTCCTCTTTATCGCCCATAGCAATATCCGGGAAACTTGCACAGCACTGCCATGACGCCGCAGCGAAGTAGCCCGGGTCTGCGGGAAAGCGTCGCTCGGCACACTCAGTCATCGGGGCCAAAATACCGCAGCAGACCAGCAGGATGACCAATCGGACTGTCGGATGTACCTGTCTGTCGGCACAGGAGCGTGGAAAAAGAACCTGCTGCATACCAGCGCCTCCTATTTCCCGCCGTAACCGCGAACACCAAAATGCAGCGCAAAATCCGTGGTCGCATTGGAGAAAACGTCCTCCACAATTGCGAAAGTCAATGACATACGTTTTGCTGGCAAGCGGTAAATACCGCCGAGCGTCAACTGTACTGAGCTGCCACCGAGTTCGTCCAAATCGCTGTTCAGGTAAGAATCCTGGGCATAAAGCTGACCCACAATGCTGAACTTGTTGGTCCACTGCCATGCTGCCGCAGCACCTCCGAAGGCAACGGTGCTTCGCTGAAGATCCGGAAACAGGTCGCCGCCACCAGGCAAAAGGACGCCGGCAAATCCCGAAAATCGCAGATCCCGCCCACTGAATATTGCAGCGTTAGAGGCATAAAGACCGAGCGAGACATCGACGGCACCGCTTCCCAATAGCTTGTCTTCGTTGCCCGACGGAAGCTTGACGCTCGAACGCACGGAGAATGCCACGTCGCCGTGCTCATTTGCTTTAACAAGCGGCACGGCGGCAGTTAGCTGCAGATCTCCAATGCCAAACGACTGCGACGTCAGCTCGTAATTCCCGGACATCTGGTTGTTGTAGTTAAACTGAAGCTGGTTATTGCGCCCACGGCGCTTGCTGTTCGACATTCCCCAGAAGTCGTGCCAACTCTCAATCGGACCATCGAGAAACCCGCTCGAATGCGCAACAAGCGGCAGATCGAAGCCGACCTCAAGCCAATGCGTCAAACCATGTCGATACGACATCGTAAGATAGTAGCTTTCACCATCAATGATGATCGATTCGGTGTCTGACTGCCCTGCATCAGCATGGTTGGCTATATCCAGCCCGATGTTGTAACGATATTCGCCATCCCCGACGAGGGTTCCGGCCTGGAACGGCGGCAAACCGTATACTTGGAGAAAGGGGTTATGGGTCCGGACGGGAAACCAAATATCACTGTTTTCGCCTGAATTCGCCGACACCGGAGGCACTATGAAACTGAAAACGACCAGCCACAACTGGCCTTTCAAGTCGCCAGGCTCCCGGGAACGAATTGCCACGCACAGCGCTCCAGCTATAACGTTACGAAAACGGCGATCGCTCGCTAGCCGGCGAATGCCGCCATACGAACTTAATTACTTTGTTTTGGTCCGGATACATATACACGGTTATACGTAAGACATTGGCCATCTATACATATCATCGGCATCTGCCAGGAATGATCGCGCTTGCCGCTATTTGGCTTTCGGTGACGGCAACGCATGCCTCGGCAGCGGCGTCCATACCGTCATTCAGCGCTACCTATACGGTTCGCTATGGCGTTCTGAGAGGCGAAATGAAACTCCGCCTCAGCAACCTGGGTTCCGGATACTTGTACGAAACCTCTTTGCGCCCCCTTGGCCTTGTTTCATGGATCAGGAACGGTGAAATCAGGGAATTGACGGAGCTGGCAGAGAGTGCCGGTGCAGTGCGGCCCGTGAATTACAGCGCTACGGATACTATCGCCAGGCCAACGCGGAACACCAGCTACCAGTTCGATGAGCCACCGGGCAACGTTACCGGCGAATACAAATTACGGGAAATCGAAATACCGATGCGCCCCGGTGGTCACAATCGCATTTCGGTGCATGTCGCGGTGATGCTGGCTCTGCAGTCGGGCTCCGAAATCTCCGGGTTTTCCGTGTTCGACCGTGCACGCTGGAAGGAATACCAGTTCGAGACCTTCCGAAATCAAGCGGTGAAAACGCCTTTCGGGGATTACGACACGGTGGAGATTCGTTATGCCTCCACCGACGACGGGAAGAGCTGGTCGTTGCACTGTGCGAGTTCGCTAAACTACGTGCCCGTCATGATTGTTTATCGCGAGGACGGCAAGGTGAAATCCCGCGCGGAACTGACGGATTATCGACTGGGCGAACCGGAATCGCCCGAATAATGATTCGCTTGCGGCATGCCGGATTCGCAATCACACATTCGATGTTCTCCGTCGTCCCGGGACTGCAAAATCATCGTTGCACGACGCTCGGAATTGCCTTATCGAAATAGCAGCGGGTGCCATCGTCCAGCAGTATCGAGTCGTATTGGTCCACATTACCGTCACGCGCTGCCATAACAAAAGATATCGCTGTGGCCGATTCCAGGCCGGGGCAGGCGGACGAAAATAAAACCCGCCACCGCAGCCCGGCATCACTGAACAGCAAGAGCGTGTCGTTGCCGTCTGGCCGCCATGATTCAAAGCTTCCTTCCGGAACGCGGCTAACAGCGCGATGCGCAGTGTCGAGGATTGTTGGTTCGCCTTCTGCCCTGCGTTTGATAACCGCTGCCTCCTCATTGCTGACTTCCTTGATCCTGATGTCCCACTCCGAATGCATTGCGATAATGACAAGCCGAAACGTGCCAACTTTCTCGAAGAGCTTGAGGCCGCTCCCCGTTCCTTTCAGGTCTGCCACTGTGCCGACAAATTCGTCAGCCTCAGCGTCGTACAGGCGCATCTCGAAACTTGCGAGCAACGGAAACTCGCTGCGCGCACTCCATTCCATCATCCAGGGGCCATTGACCGTGAATGCCGGCGACCTGCCACCGTCCTTGCCAGTCAATCTCTCAATTTCATCGGACGCCGCCACGCTTCCAGGCGAAACCAGGGAGGCCATCAGAATTGCTGAAACAAGCATCTTCATTGTTGCCACCTCTTGCTATGGATCGGATCGCCTTCTCAGTCCATGTAATACATACTACTGCTCGGTCACCTCCCGATGAGTAAGTAATAGCGCCTATCAAGCACTATGAGACGAGATCAGAGCCAGTTGAGTCCTGATTGATGCTCGTATCCTGATTTGCGTTGTCGGCGGGAATGGCTTGGTCCAACAGGGACATGTGCAGATTACGAGCCGATCGCATCGCACAGTGAATGGACAGACTGGTTTTTTGCTGGGAAAAAACATGCAAGCAGACAGCGATGCACTACTGATCGTCGACGTACAGCGGGACTTCCTTCCGGGCGGAGCGCTCGCCGTACCGAATGGCGACCAGGTGGTGCCAGTGCTGGCAGAAGCCAGCAAAGTCTTCGCTACCAGCGGGCGCCCCGTAATAGCAAGTCGGGACTGGCATCCGACGGATCATTGCTCATTCGAGGCAAACGGCGGGCCGTGGCCACCACATTGTATTGCCGGCACTTCCGGCGCCGAACTCGACCCGGAACTGCAACTGCCGCCGGGCACAAAGATCGTCGACAAGGCCACAACAGCGGGTAAAGATGCCTATTCTGCATTTGAGGGCACTGACCTTGACTCCTGGTTGAAACGACAAGGCGTAGGGCGTCTGTTCATCGGCGGTCTCGCGACCGAGTATTGCGTGCTGAACACGGCCGCCGACGCCATCAAATATGGTTATGACGTCGTACTGCTGGAGGACGCAATCCGGCCAATCGATCCTGTGGCGGGAGAACGCGCGGTAGAATCATTGCAACAGATGCACGTTTTGGTGACCAAATCCGGCGACGTATCCGATGCGCTACGCTGATTCCAATCCGGTCAATAGCGGGTTACTGACTGACCTCTATCAGCTCACCATGCTCGACGCCTACCTGGCACAGGACATGGCCGAGACTGCCGTGTTCGAGTTTTATTCCCGCCGGCTGCCATCAAACCGCAGCTTTCTCATGGCTGCGGGGCTTGAGCAGCTTCTCGACTATCTCGAAACAACCTCTTTTAGCACGGACGAAATCGAGTGGCTGGAATCGACCGGGCGCTTCACACCGAAGCTGCTTGATTACCTGGCCGACTTCCGTTTCAGCGGTGAAATTCGCGCCATGCGTGAGGGCACGATTTTCTTCGCCAACGAACCGATCGCGCAGGTGATTGCACCGCTGCCGGAGGCGCAGCTCATCGAAACTCGATTGATCAACCTGCTGCACTTTCAGACCGTCATCGCTTCCAAGGCGGCCCGATGTGTGCTGGTGGCGCCAGGAAAGATGCTGGTCGACTTTGGGCTCCGGCGCGCGCACGGCGCTGAAGCCGGCTTGCTGGCCGCCCGCGCAAGTTATATTGCCGGATTCACAGGCACATCGACCGTACTGGCGGACGCCGCGTTTGGCATACCGACCTACGGAACGATGGCACATTCTTTTATCCAGGCGCACGCGTCCGAAATCGAGGCGTTCGAGCACTTCGCGCGCATGTATCCGGAAGGTTCGGTTCTCCTGATTGACACTTATGACACACAAACCGCCGCGCAATCGGTGACAGAACTCGTCGCCCGGCTTCGACCGCAAGGCATTCGCGTTAGCGGCGTGCGGCTCGACAGCGGCGATTTGCCGGCATTGAGTATCAAGGTGCGAAAGATCCTGGACGAAAACGGCTGCGATGATATCTCTATCTTTTGCAGCGGCAATCTCGATGAATATGCGCTTGCGCGGGACTTCACTAACGTTCCGGTGGACGGCTTTGGAATTGGCACGCATCTCGATGTTTCCGCAGATGCGCCGTATTTCGAATGCGCATACAAGATCCAGGAGTACGCCGGCATCGCCCGCAGAAAATACTCCATCGGCAAGAAGACATGGCCGGGCCGCAAACAGGTTTATCGAAGCTACGACAAGCAGGGGCGGATGCTCGGCGATTCACTTGTTGAATGTAGCGAGCAACACGACGGAAAGGGCCTGCTCGAATCCGTAATGAAGGCAGGCAGGCGCCTTTGCTCTTCACCTGACCTGGCAACGGTGCGCGACCATACAGCGCAGGAGTTGATGTCGTTGCCCGAAAACCTGCGGGATCCATTCAACAAGGCGGACTATCCGGTAGCGGTCTCACGGCAATTGCGGGATCTTGCGGCGAGTATCGATAAGGCTAACAATTGACCGGGCGGTAATACCTCATGCAAGCAGTCGGCGTCTGCACTCGGCCTCGCGGCCCCGCACGACCCGCTGCCCTGCCAATGGTCCACGGGTTTCCGTGACGATCGTGCACTGGCCCTCACGGTGTTCGCCATCGTAGAAATACACAACTACCCAGTCATGCGTCCGTTTCAGGTTGTGTGCTCTTGCCGTATTCGAGAATAAAACGGTGAAATGCCAGCCATCCCGATCGGTATGCATGATTGGCAACCAGGCTCGCTCTTCCGGGTTAAATCTCCGTGGCGCAATTTTTGGCAACGCATCGGCTTCGGCTTTGTCGCGATATTCCTGGTCAATATGAAGAAGCGTGTCTACGGCTGGCGACCGGCCACTCTGACGGCGACTGCTGGACGCACGTGCAAGCAGTGAAGCCAGGCCCGATCGAACAGCTTCGACCCGCCGCGGCCCAATATTTTTCAGGGACGCGAGCCTGCCATCGTGTGCAGCGACTTCCAGTGCTTCCAGCGTGTCGACGTGCAAACTGTCGTGAATCTGATGCGCGAGAGCAGGTCCGATACCAGGTACCGTCTGAAACAATTTTTCAGGTTCGGCCGCACCGCGCAAACGTTCCAGCTGGGACAGACGGCCGGTTTGTGCAATCTCTGAAATGGATGCTGCCAGACCCTTGCCGATAGCAGGCAATTTCTCCAGGCCCTCGGCACCTTCTTCGCTCAGGACGTCTCGTGCATCGACCGAAATCGATTCAAGCGTTTCGGCTGCCCGAAGGTAAGCATTCGTGCGGAACGGATTCGCATTCTGTTGGCGCAACAACTCCGCACAATCCCGCAGGATTGCAGCGGCGCGCTGATTGAAAGAACGGGTGCTCAATTTATCCACCCAGACGGTGCAACGACACCAGGTGCTGAATGGTCAATTTACCGATTTTTCATCTGCCGCTCGATAAGAATTTCTACCTAGCCCGAGTTTTCCCGCGCCACAGAAGCAATGGGATGTGTACAAACCCTGATACCGCTTTGGCCGCAGTGGGTCTAGGTTTTGATCATGACCATTGCTTCGCACAACGACATAAAGAAATTATTTCCAGACCTGCCGGATCATGCTGCCGTCGAGATCCTCGCGATGAACGCGACCATTGATGAACTCGACGCTGCCCTGGTAATGATGACGAGTGACGACAACGAACTCATTGGCATCAGGGAGCGCAAAGGAACTCAAATCCATCGGCTCATGAACATACTCAATCTGGCAGGAATTCAGTCACCCGAGGATCGTGACGGTTGATTCCCGGGCAGTTGCATCAAAAGAACTGCGAACCAGAGTCCACAGAATGACCGGGAAACAGGGAAAGCAGATGATTCGCCAGGCGGTGGGGGTGTGTTTCGACCGCGACCACCTGTACGGCACAGTTGGCGAGCTGCTTTCTGCAGGTTTTGATTTAGATGAACCGGGGCTACTGGCAGGGGAATTCGCCGTCGATCGGCAACGAATTGCTGTCGATATTCTATCCAGGCGCGGCGCTTGCGAGGCGAGAATCGCCGGGGCGCCCGCCCCCGTTTCCTAGCCCGACGGGGGCGACATGTAATGGGACAAGTTGCATCAGCTGCCAGCGCCCGCGACATCATGCTGGCATTTGCCGAACAGACGGGGCTCAGCACGTCGACGAAGCCGCCACGTCGATATCTGTGGACCGATGCGCACGCGGTCTGCAATTTCCTGAGCCTGTATCGCCACACAGGTGAAATGGTATTCAGGGACCTTGCCCTGATGCTGGTCGACCAGGTGCACAATATCCTCGGCAGGCATCGTAACGATGACTCTCGAAGTGGCTGGATCAGCGGACTGAGTGATGCCGAAGGGCTGGCGCGCCCTACTGCAGGTGGACTCCGGATCGGCAAGCGACTCAATGAAAGGCGTCCCGATGAACCTTTCAACGAACGCCTGGAATGGGACCGGGACGGACAGTATTTCCACTACCTGACCAAATGGATGCATGCGTTGTGCCGTGTCGGCGAGGTCACCGGCGACCCGCGCTACTATCGTTTCGCTACGGAACTCGCGAAGGCTGCTCACGCCGAATTCACACAGGCGCCGGGTGGCATGCCGCACCTGGTTTGGAAAATGAGCATCGACCTGACGTATCCGCTGGTTCCGTCGGCGGGACTTCATGACGCCCTCGATGCTTACATTACCTACAACGAAATCGTCCACTGCGGACAGGTTTTAGCCGCAGATCCAGGCGCGTCGGAGCTGGACGCGGAGATCCGTGATGTTGCCACGACAATTGAGGGCCAGCGCTGGAATACCGGGGACCCACTCGGCATAGGCGGCCTGCTTTTCGATGCGTGCCGGGTGATACAGCTGCGCGCCGCAGCCCACCTCGGTGACCAGCAACTCGCCGCAGCATTGGTCCAGGCGTCGACAGAGAGCCTGGTCGAATATGCGAGTGATGGCGGTCTCGACAATCCAGCGGAATACCGGCTGGCGTTTCGCGAGCTGGGTCTATCAATCGGCTTGCATGCCGTGGCGAAGATGCGGGAAGTCATAGCGGACAAACCCGATCTGTTTGCGCTGGGTTTACGACAGGAAGTCGATCAGTTACAGCATTTTTCCTCGCTTCGTAACGCCATTGAAGCGTTCTGGTGCAGCCCCACTAACCAACGAGTCAACAGCTGGCTGGAGCACCTCGACATCAACCGGGTCATGCTGGCGACCAGCTTCGTGCCTGACGAATTTCTGGAAATTTAAAACAGGAGAGACGTCTGATGCTCAGCCAACGCTTAAAGGCTTTTCTCCTTTCCGTAGCGCGGCAGACGCCGTTCATCTGGATGATTGTCCTGCTTATTGTCCTGTGGGTCTTCTTTGCGAGCATGCTCTATGTGTCGGAACGGTCCGCGGGGAGCACGGTTATCACTTCGTTCGGCGATGCTTTGTACTGGGGTATCGCTGCCCTGTCCACTGCCGGGATTGCCAACCCACCCGTTTCCGGCGTATCAAAGTTGGTTGGCGGAATCTGGATCATTATCGGATCGGTGTTGTTCTTCGGCATTATCGTGGCCACTGTAACCGCCTATTTCATGAGACCACTGCGGCGGCCGGCCAGTCAGATTGTCGACACCATCGAATACAACCTGGAGCAGCTGGACAACCTGTCGATCGAAGAGCTGGACCTGCTCAAGGAGACTGTCGATACACTGATTGAGAACGTCGAGCGAATCAAGCGCGAGCGGATTTCGCGGTAAGTCTTTGCGTGCGTGATCAATTTGTGCCGAAGTGCTGGAGAAAGCTGGGGGCAGCTTTGTCGGCCCGTTAGCATGCTGCCTGTATCAATATGTCCTGATGCGTCCGCGATACCGGGTTAAAGTCTCAACGTCGATACTCTCAATCCCGCGGCCGATTCGGGTAAGTGAGCAACATCATGTACTCCGTTGCACTCACTACCACCTGGTCTGGCAACTCGGACATGCCACCCTTCGCCGGCATTTTCATATACCCTTTTTTCGCGTGATCCGCCAACACGGCCTCCCACAACGGGGACCGGTCAGACCAGTAATCCGGGGCCCCGGTCAACGGCGCTCCGTTTTCCCCGGTGTCGTGGCATGACGCGCAGGCAATATTGTAAGCAGACTCACCAGACACGGCGGACTCATCCATTGTCACCGACGCTTCCGCTCGTCGCTCCGGCTCGGCTTGGGCCGGCTCCGGCGCGTCACTTCTCTCCGTAGAGCAGCCCGAAGCACAAATCGCGACCAGTGCGATTTTCAATAATCGACGCATCTTTCACCTCGTATAGTCTGGGGAAGCATCGGACGGAGACGGGGGTATCTCAACAGGTGGCTGCGGCGGAATTTCCGGCAGCGGTTCGGGCGCTTCTAAAGGCCCCCCCGGTGGAATGTCGGGTGGAGCCTGCTCCGGCGGTACCTCGACAGGATTGCCCGGCGGAATCTCAGGCTGGCCGTTGCTCATTCGTATCTCCGCGGCTCTTTAGCCTCAACCCACAACTTATGCTGAAAACGTAGCACGGCTTTTTGCCGTTACGCTATCAGGGTTTGTACACAGCGGTATCCGCATGCGCGGCGGAATTTTGTGAATATGTAGTGACCACAGCCGGTCAGGATATTTTACTGATAGATCTGCATTGCCTTTGTCCGGACAATAATCCTGGGGTAGTTAACTCAGAGGAGCATCGCAATGACGTCGGCCGTGAAATACGAAAGATTTGCAGCGTTGTCAGTCTTGTTGACGTTCGCTGGCCTGGTTGGCGCCTGCACAACGATCAATACCGGCTCACACTTCGATGAAACCAACGACTTCAATACATATAAGTCCTTCTCCTGGATTGACGAGGAGCCGTTGATTTCAGCTGATTCGTCCATGCCCATAAGCGCGCTCGCCCAATCGACGATCAAATCGGAGATTCAAAGCCAACTCGAACAAAAGGGCTATTCGTTTTCTGCTGACCGCGGTCAGGCAGATTTCGTGATCGCCTATACGATCGGCACCAGGCAGGAAATCAGGATTGACTCCTACCCTGCTCACTACCGCGGGGCCTGGGGCTGGCACGTTCCATACAGCTATTATGACTACCGCGAAATCTCGGCGCACAACTACACCAAGGGTACGCTCGGTATCGATATATTCGATAACGAATCCGGTAAGCCCGTCTGGCACGGATGGGTGGAGAAGACAGTCACCGAGAGTGATCGCGACGACCCGCGCCCGGCAATCGCAGAGGGCCTGGGCAAGCTGTTCGAATTCTTTCCGCAATAATATGGAATAGCTGAATCAGGAGGCCGACATTTCGCCGGCACCTGATAAACTGTATCCGCGACGATTCCCGGGACTGTTGATGTCAAAGAAGCTGAAGAACGAAAGTGCCCTGCTAAAAGAAGCTCTGGCCATGGTCATGGAGAATGCAGTTAAACGCGGCATCGTCGAATTCGAGGCCACTGATTCTCACAATCTCAAGATTGAATACGCGTATCGCCTGCTGGTCCATGACAAGGAAATTATTCCATTGCCTCCAAACCAGATGAACATACCCAGCATGAAGCATCGACTCGCCATGTGGGTAACGCATAAATTGCCAGCAGATCATGAACTTATGCAGTAGGCACCACCCGGCCGCTCGCGCACGAAATTTCCCATCCGCGAAGGTTTTTCCGCTACTTAGAGTCTAACTGTCTGAATCCGGGTTAATCGGACCCGTTTCGGCTATTCGCCGACCTCGATTGGGGAGACAAGACAGAGCCCATGCCAGCCAAGACCCGATATTCCTTCACTGGAACGACTCGCGTCTGCGTTTTGCTCACCCTGACCCTTTCACTCGAGCTTCACGCAGAAGCCTCCGCCGAACCGGAACCTGCCGACGCCGGTGTCAACCCGACCTCCGTACTGGCCCCGTCAACGATCGATTTCAGCAAGGCCGTTGTTGGTTCGATAACCATCGACAACAAGAACATTTTCGACCTGGATCTTCCGGAAGAAGACAAATTCTTCTACCGTCTGGCTAACAAAGCACACATCACCACGAAACCGAACGTAATTTCGCAACAACTACTTTTTAGCGAAGGCGACATTCTCACCAAATCTTCTCTCGAGGAGTCAGAGAGAATTCTGCGCAGCAATCGCTATTTACAAGACGCAAATATAGAAACGATCCAGCGGGACAGCGGCACGGTTGACGTCGAGGTTCATACCAGCGATGTCTGGACGCTGATTCCCAAGGTATCGCTGTCGCGATCCGGCGGCAAGAACAGCGGCGGCATTGGTGTCAAGGAAACGAATCTGCTCGGCACCGGTATGGAGGTCGAAGCAAGCTACAAGTCCAACGTCGATCGCGATGCAATGATATTTAAGTTTCGTGACAATCAGCTGGGTGATAGCTGGTACAGCCTGGCTGCGATGTATGCCGACAATAGCGATGGTCACACAAGCTTTCTCGACCTCAGAAAACCTTTTTACTCGCTGAACAGTACCGGCGCTCACGGCGTTTCGGTCCTGGACAACGACCAGGTCGACTCACTTTATGAGAATGGCGAAATCATGGCGCAGTTTCGTCACCAGGCGGAGACGTTCGAGATTTTTCGCGGCTGGTCGAAAGGGTTGACCAACGGCTGGGCAAAGCGTTTGCTGGTGGGCCTTGCGTACGACGATCACCAGTTTTCTCCCTTGAGCAACGACCCGGTCACTACGCCACTGATTCCCGAAAACCGGACTCTCGTCTATCCATTTGTTGGTTTTGAACTGGTCGAGGACAGGTTCGAGAAGGCCAAAAATTTCCACGAAATTAATCGAACCGAAGACCGATTCCTCGGAAAGCGCATAGGCGCCCGGCTTGGCTATGCGTCAACCGCCTTCGGCTCCGACAGAAATGCCTGGATAATCGATGCCGGGGCGCAGGCCGGTTTCGGCAGTTCGAAGCAGAGTTCTTTGATTTTGTCCAGCAGCCTCAATGCCAGAGTAGAGGACGACGGATTTCAGAACATGACGCTGGGCGCAGCCGCCAGGTACTACCGTCGGCAGTCCGACCGGCGCCTGTTCTACGCAGGTGCCAGTGGCACATACGGTCAGAATCTCGACCTCGATAACCAGCTGCTGCTTGGTGGCGATAGCGGTCTGCGCGGTTATCCGCTCCGTTACCGAAGCGGTGACAAAGCCGTACTCCTCACGATCGAGCAACGATACTTCACGGACTGGTACCCATTTCGACTGTTCCGCGTGGGCGGTGCCGTTTTCTTCGACGCTGGCAAGACCTGGAACAGCCGGTTTCCCAACGAACAAAAAGACGAATTGCTGAGAGACGTCGGCTTCGGACTCCGTCTCGGCAACGCCCGCTCCGGACAGGGACGCATGACGCACATAGACGTGGCATTCCCACTCGATGGCGATGACAGCATCAAGAATGTGCAGTTCCTGATTGACGTCAAGAAGAGCTTCTAGCTTCAGACAAGAGATTCACCTTTTTTTAGAGCAACACAGACCCATGAACAACCAAATGAGTATCACAACAAGACTTGCCACTTCTCTGCGGCCGCTGATGTCCTTCGCCTGGCGCATGGTCGTTACATTGACCGTATGCCGAATGATCTTCGTCGCCTGGCAGTGGCAACGTGTTGTCGATGCTGACATGCTCGGCAATGTGTTTTTACAGGGTCTGCGCTTCGACCTGGTCCTCCTCGGCCTCATGCTGGCTGTACCGGTGCTCTGCTTCCCGATTCTCGCGTCGAACCGGTTCCTCGTTCCTGCCTGGCGGACTCTCCTTAAAATATGTCTCCCGCTCGCACTGCTGCTCATTGTATTCATGGAGTGCAGCACGCCGTCGTTCGTAGATCAATTCGACAGTCGGCCAAATATCCTGTTCCTCGAATACCTGAATCATCCGAAGGAAGTTGGCGCGACACTCTGGGCAGCTTATAAATTGCCCATCATCTTTGCCGTGGTGATCGTCAGTTTGATTACCTGGCTAAACGCTCGCCAACTTGGGCGCCTGGTTGCTCCAATCAGACCAACCGGCGTTTTGCCGGCGCTCATTGTTGCACCGCTACTCCTGGTCCTCTGCCTGGGACTGATTCGTTCGACTCTCGATCACCGCCCGGTTAACCCGAGCACAGTTGCATTATCCACAGACCCGCTTGTGAACGATCTTGCGCTGAATTCCGCCTATACGTTGCTATATGCAGCCTATGAAACCCGCCACGAAGCCGAAGGTGGGTTTCGCTATGCGCCTATGGATAGTCAACGCGTGCTTGAAGAAGTGCGGGCAGCAATGATGATCGAACCCTCGGACTTCTCATCGTCCGCTTATCCGACGCTGCACATGCAATCGAATTCGGCACCGAACCCGACAAGGAAAAACCTTGTCATCATCGTGGAGGAAAGCCTCGGTGCTGAATTTGTTGGCTCGCTTGGCGGCCTGGACCTGACACCCAGTCTCGATGCACTGGCGGATGAAGGTATCTGGTTTGAAAATTTGTATGCGACCGGAACCCGGTCGGTTCGCGGCCTGGAAGCTGTGGTAAGTGGCTTCACGCCGACACCGGCGCGAAGTGTCGTTAAACTGCAAAAGTCGCAGAGAAACTTTTTCACGCTTGCGCAGTTTCTGGCCGATGAGGGATATGACACATCTTTCATCTACGGTGGCGAAGCACAATTCGACAACATGCGACGCTTTTTCATGAACAACGGTTTCCAGCAAGTCATCGATGAAGCCGATTACGACGATCCGATATTCACGGGGTCGTGGGGCGTTTCGGATGAGGATCTGTTCAATCGCGCTCATGAAGCGTTCAACGAACGACACGACAAGCCATTTTTTAGCCTCGTATTTACGTCCACGAATCATTCTCCATTTCAGTTTCCTGACGGTCGCATTGTTTTGCACGACGAGGAAAAAGAGACCGTCAACAATGCTGTCAAATACGCGGACTACGCGCTGGGGCAATTCATCAATACCGCCCGCCAGTCGCACTACTGGGACGACACGATCTTCCTCATCGTTGCAGACCACAATTCCCGCGTATACGGCTCGGAAATTGTTCCTGTCGCGCGCTTTCACATTCCCGGCGTGATTCTGGGCGGCTCGATTTCGCACGCCACATTCACCCCGGTTGCCAGCCAGATAGACCTGGCACCGACATTGCTGTCATTGATTGGTGTCGGCGGTGAACATCCGATGATCGGGCACGACCTGACCAGGCCCGAGATGCAGGCATTTGCAGGTAGAGCCATCATGCAGTTCAATGGAAACCAGGCCTATATGGAGGGCGAACGGGTTGTGGTGTTGCAGAAGGACTTGCCGATCCGGCACTTTCTGTACCGCGACGGCCAATTATTAGCTCAAAATCAGCCCGATCAGGCTCTCGCCACCAGGGCACTGGCCCACGCCGCCTGGTCATCCATGGCCTACGAAGACTCGCTATATCGCCTGAGGGGAACCGGCGACTGACGGCGAAATAATGGAGCGAACACCAGTTATTCCGGTCAAACTGCTACGCCTGTTAAGCCGTTTATCGGCTGGCGAAGGTTTTCTGACCGAACCACGTCTAACAGGTTGTAGACAAACGGCTTCGAAGAGTTAACGTGACGACTTCTCAACTACAAACAGACCGCATGCTGGCCAAACGTGTCGCGGAAGGCGACTCGGATGCGTTCGAGGAGTTTTTTCGCGAGTACTTTCCACGGTTGTTCCGCTTCACCCTGTCCCGAGTGGACGCGAATGCGGATCTCGCCGAGGAAATCGTCCAGCGAACGATGTGCCGTGTCGTGCAAAAGATGGATAGCTACCGGGGAGAGGCGCTTCTCTTTACCTGGCTCTGCATGATTTGCCGCAACGAAATGACCTCTATTTACAGGCACAAGGGCTTGCAGCAAAGTAAAACCGTGTTCCTGGAAGATCACCCGGCCATCCGCGCAGCACTCGAGTCGATTTCGGTCGATTCGGATACGCCGGAAAGCGAACAAACCGAACAGGAGCTGGCGCGCTTTGTTCGGCTCACGCTCGAATACTTGCCGGCCCGCTATGCCACCGCTCTTGAACTGAAATACATACGTGGCTGCAGCGTCGATGAAATTGGCGAAGAACTTGAGATCAGTACCAAGGCTGCGGAGTCACTCCTTACCCGTGCTCGCGCGGCGTTTAAGGAAGGATTCCGTTCACTCTGGGATTTTGAACCCGGTTTCCTGCTGGATTAATCACAGGCAACGACACCTATGAACAAAGATACTAGTCGAGATACTCGGAACACGGCCCCCGGCGATGACGCTGCGGACGATGTCGCCAGATTGATGAGCCTCGCCGGGCCGCGGGCCGACATCGAGAAAGATCGGCAGAGCCGCGTGCACGACAGGGTTCGGCAGGAATGGCTTCGATCAACACGAAAGAAGAAAACCATTCGCTGGGCTGTACCGCTCGCGGTGGCGGCAACTGTGGTGACTGCTATCGGTATTGGCCTGCGTTCGCCGGCACCAGTGCTACCGCAGCAGGTGGGCACGATTTCCTATATCGCCAGCAGCACAATCCCGGGTCAAACTCCTTATTCGGTAGGCGATGCCATTCACGCCGGCGATCTGATCAAAACCGGCAGTGAATCGGGACTTAGTGTTGCACTGCAGGGCGATATCTCGCTACGAATCGATGCCGGTACATCAATTCATTTCGACGCGGCGAACGATTTTTCGCTCGATTACGGCCAGGTGTATGCAGACTCCGGCGATCGCATTTACCAGGGGCGGCATATCACTATTCATACCGACGGCGGTTCCGCAACGGACATCGGCACGCAATTTTCCGTTGCCTACTCGGATGAGCAGTTGAACGTCGCCGTCCGGGAAGGACGAGTGGATGTGGCGAATAGCCAGGGCACGTTTACAGCAGAGGCTGGCGATACCCTTACAATGGCAGGCGGCGATGTCGTTGCTGGCAAGGTTTCACCGTACGACGCCAGCTGGGGTTGGGCAAGCGCCCTGTCACCCGGATTTGTCCTGGAAAATGAAACGTTGATGGATTTTCTCAGGTGGGCGGCAAGGGAAACAGGCAAAGAACTGGTGTTTTCCAGTGACGAATTACGTATGGCAGCGATGGGGACCAGGCTCTTCGGGTCAGTTGAGGGTTTTACGCCGATTGAGGCCATCGAATCAGTACTGTCAACGACGCGCTTCCAGTATCGGGTTGACCCGCAGAGCATCACAATTTTGAACTGACACACAGTTGGATGGCCCGCGCCGATACTCTAAACTTCGGCCATGTCATTCCGCGCGCGCCCAGGCGTCATCTTCCTGCTCCTGACCTTGTGCCATTCGGGCCTCACAGCGGAAGAGCCGTGGCAAGGTAAGCCTCTACGCGACTATATCGCCTCACTCTCAAGCCGTGACCTGACTATTCTCTATAGCAGCGACCTCGTTCTCGCAGAGTTCACGGTCAGGGAGGAGCCTACCGATCCGGATCCGGTTGCCGCACTGGGTATAGCGCTCGAGCCGCATGGGCTCACTTTGCGGGATGGTCCCGGCGATAGCCTGCTGATCGTGGCTGCTCCCGACGCGTTTCCAGTAGCTGGAGACGAGGTCGCTGATCTTCCGTCAGAGCCAGAGCCAGAGCTCCCGGAGATTATCGTGACCTCCAGTCTCTATCGATTACAGTATGAACCGAGCGGCTCACATACTTTCCTTGATCGCGACATGACCACCAAATTGCCGGACGTTGGTGATGATGCCGTGCGCTCGATTGACCGGCTTCCCGGGACCGCCAATGGCGGTGTATCGACGCGAACGCACATTCGCGGCGGCAGCGACAACGAACAGTTGTTCTTGTTTGACGGCCTGCGTTTGTACGAGCCTTATCATCTGAAGGACTTTCACGCACTTTCGACCATCATCGATCAAAGCGCGATTGCCGGCATCGATTTTTACAGCGCCGGATACCAGGTGCGTTACGGCGACAGAATGAGCGGTGTGGTCGACATTTCTCTGCGTGAGCCACCTGCCGACATGTTCACCGAGCTTGGGCTTAGCTTTTTTAGTGTGTCCGCCCTCTCGATGGGACGCTTCGGCGGTAACGATAGTGGCGACTGGCTGGTGTCCGCCCGGCGTGGCAATCTCGACCTGATCGCCGATGTGATTAATCCGGACTACGGATCGCCGAGCTACGAAGACGCTTTTCTACACATCGGCTGGAAAATGAGTGATCGAACCTACTTCAGCACCAATGCTCTTCTCTCGTATGACAAGATTTCGATCAGCGAACTCGATAATTCGGAACAGGCCAGCGCCAAGTACCGCAACAGGGTTGTCTGGCTGAAGGCAGAGACAGCATGGAACGATCGACTTTCCAGCACGACCAATTTGTCTGCAACGCAAATTGACAACTCTCGAATCGGGCAGGTGGACATTCCCGACATAGCTGCGGGGAGCGTACTTGATTATCGAGAATTTCTTGCATCGGCACTCAGCCAGGACTGGCAGGTCAGCATCTCTGACACATGGTCGATAAGCACCGGTTTCGACGCAAAGCGGCTTGAAGCAGACTACGACTACAATTCCGTGCTCAACATCCAGCCGCCCTTCGACCAGATTTTTGACAATCAACCAGCGCGCCAGGTCAGCATTAGCAACGCTCCCCGAGGCGCACAGTATGCGGTCTACCTCGAATCCAGGTGGCGACTTTTTGACGATTTAATCTTCGACGCCGGTGTCAGGTGGGACCAGCAAACCTACACAACGGCAGACGATGACGAACAGGTCAGCCCACGATTCAATCTCCTGTACCAGCTCGGTGAGCGCACAGAACTGCGCCTGGGCTTTGGCCAGTTCTACCAGGCCCAGGAAATCAATGAATTGCAGGTCGAAGACGGAATTTCGAACTTTTTCGCCGCGCAACGCGCGAAACACCTGGTGGCCAGCATCTCTCACATGCTGACGTCCGGCATCGACTTGCGGCTCGAGTATTACGAGAAGAAGTATCGCTCACTGATGCCTCGCTTTGAGAACGCATTTGACCCATTGGTATTAATTCCGGAACTGCAAATTGACCGTG
Organism: Woeseiaceae bacterium; assembly: GCA_024640315.1. Taxonomy (GTDB): domain Bacteria; phylum Pseudomonadota; class Gammaproteobacteria; order Steroidobacterales; family Woeseiaceae; genus SZUA-117. The sequence continues at coordinate 23,259 of JAHEFF010000009.1, read as the reverse complement.
TTCGAATCGACGCCGACGGTGCGATTTCCCATGGAGTCGAATTCATGGTCACCGGGGAAAACCAGGCCGACAGCCTGCTCTGGTGGTTGAGTTATTCCTGGGCCGAAATCGAAGACTCCCTGACGAATGGTGATGTAAAGCGCAGCTGGGACCAAAGCCATACCATCAAAGCGGGCATCAACTGGGATTGGAAGAAATGGAGTTTCAGTGCGGCGGGCTCAGTGCACACCGGCTGGCCGCGTACCGACCTGGTAGCGGAAACGATCAATAATCCGGATGGGTCCACATCGCTCGTTGCATCTACAACGGAACGAAACGCGTTGCGTCACTCCGTCTTTCATACCATCGACGTCAGGGCCAGTCGGGAATTCAACGTCAGCATTGGTGAACTGACCGGCTTCATCGAAGTCACCAACCTGTATAACCGGGAAAACCCCTGTTGTACCAAGTACCGGGTACAAACGGATGCGAATGGCGCCCGGACGCTCAGTGCAAACCAGGGCAACTGGCTGCCGATCATCCCCTCCCTTGGCGTCGTTTGGCGTTTCTAGACCCTACTCCGTCTTGCCGAATGGAAGGTAGCCGGTTTCAACCAGCATTTTGCCGCGCTCCAGTCGAAACTCGGCCGTGTTCCTGACGCCATAACCATCCATGATGCGATTCATCATGTTGAACATGGCGCAAATCATTACCGCGTAATGAAAGCAATTTTCGTCCCAGCCGGCAGCAAAAATTGCGTCCGCGTCTGCCTGAACCATTTTCGACGGCGATTCCGTCAGTTTCTTCACGTAGCGCAAAACCGGTTTCATCTTTTCATCGACGCCGGCCGTTTCCAGGTCGCTGACCATCGCGTCCAGCATGCCTTCATCCACGCCGAGAGCCTCGGCAGTCGCTTTATGCGTGTGGTAGCAATAGGTGCAGTTGTTAACGCCCGATGCGAAGGCAGCAATCAACTCTCGCTCTTCGTGGGTGAAGTCGCACTCGCCGGTACGAAGGATGCTTTCCGAGAACTGCATCATCGGCATTGCCTGGTCAGGGTATCGGCGCATTACCGCGGCAACACTCTCCTCTTCGACCGGTATGGATTCAACGAACGCCACAATAACTCTCCCTATTCAGGTGACTGGCACCTGGTCGATTCGAAACATACGGCATCGCCGTTCAGCGGAATGTGTCCGGTCTTGTCGAGGATACCCTCCATCAAGAGGTTGGCAATGTCGACACCATCGTTGTCGACAGTCACCATCGTGACATGATCCATCGAGCGGCCGTTTTCAGGAAGCTGGACGCCGCCGGTCGTCGCAAGGCGAATGTAGTCGCGCCCATTTCGTTCCTCGTGTTGATATGCGTGCACATGCCCGTGAAAGACAGTGTATGGCCGATCTTCCAGGGCGTCCTCTATGGCTGTGAACGCAGTCAAGTCCTCACGTAACCAGGGCGCCTTGTGCATGAATAAAAACGTCCAGCGAACATCTGCATTAGCCGCGATCGCATCGAGCATGTACCGAGACTGTGCTGCGGTGATATTGCCACCCCGGTTTTCGGGGAGATTGGCATATTCAGTCGCATTGAATTTATCCCAGTCACCGGCCGCGGCAAATTGCAGCGCATGATTTCGTGCGTCGTTAATTTCCCGTACTCGCTCGGGCGTATTATCTTCGGTATCCAGAACGAGGAATAATGTGTCTTTGTAACGAAAGTGGTAGTAGGCGCGTCCCTGCCGCGCATCCCACACGCTTTGCATCACTTCACCTGTCCGATCGTGATTTCCTGCGACATAGAAAACGGGTGCCTTTGCCTTAGCCGCACGCTGATCGAACGAGTCCCATTGGGCTCCAATGTCTGCCAGATCCTCGGTGCCGCCCTCGATAAGATCACCCACATTAATAATGAACTCCGGACGCAGCAACGACAGCTGTGCGATAGCTATCTGGTAGATGTCCGGCCGTTCACCGCCAGTGAGGTCAGAGTGGACAGCAAATGTGAACTTGTGATCCGCCGAGTCGAAGTTTCTGTCAGTCCAGGGTCGCGCGTCACCGGTAATACCGGACTCAAATTCCGGCCTTTCGTCGGGTACCGAAGTGCCCGTACAACCGACTGATAGCAGAATAATTGTGGAAGCAATTGCGAGGCGTCTCATTCCAGGAAATTCCATGTGGTCGGACAAGCGTATTCTCAACGATCCAGCAATGGTTCGTAACGTTTGTCGGTCAGTGTTTCAAGAAAGGCAACCAGTGCCGAAAGCTGCAACGAAGAAACCGGCTGCCCATCTTCAAGCAGATCGACCTCCACGGTTTCCGACACCTCTGGTTTGCCCCAGGGTTGCCCGGTCTCGGGATTGGTCTGGCTTTCGCGATTGGTCAGGATGAACTTGTTGTAGAAGAGAATAACCGTTTCAAGTTTTTTGAATACCCCGTTGTGCATATAGGGCCCGGTCACCGCCACGTTTCGCAAGGTTGGTACCTTGAACTTGCCCGCCTGCGACGGATCGTCTATTGCCGGATTCTCCAGCAGGCCCAGGTCCCGGTGCGATTCGCCTAGGCCATTTTTCTGTCGCACCTCACGATTAACCGGCACGCCGATATTGTGATAACGATGCGTGGTGAATGGCACGCCCTCTATCAGTTCGCGATGATCGATCTGGTGACAGACATGACAATTGAAAATCTGCGAATAAAAGAGCTTGCGCCCAATTTCCTCTTTCACAGTCAGTTCGTATTCGCCGCGCAGAAAACGGTCGTATTTTGAATCAAAGGGTGCGAACTGACTTGTCTGTTCGAACGCCACTATGCTCTCACTGATCGCACGAAATGCGGCGTCAGTGTCGTCAAATATCGAATCGCCAAAATGCTGCTTCATAGCCTCGACGTGTGCCGGATTTTCTCGAACGCGATCAACCACGGCGGCATTGTCAGGCAAGGCCATTTCAATCGGGTTGGTGAATGGTTGCCCCGCCTGGTCCACCAGGTTTGCGGCACGCCCGTCATAAAATGCGCCACCGGCGATCTCGCCTGCATTATCCCTGCCGAAATCCGGTATGAACGTCGCATAGGTAATCGAGGGTGTATTGCGATCACCGAGTGATACACCATCATCGCCGAGCGAGACTGCGCCACCTACCCCACCATCACGGCTGTCGGTAAATGCGGTCGCCGGATTGTGGCAAGTGGCACATGCCTGGGTCCTGTTGGCGGAGAGATTGGTGTCGAAGAACAGCGCCTCGCCCAGCTCAGCAAGTTCCGCTGCCATAGCCGGCACAGAAAGGGCAAACGTGGCAATCGCCAGCAAGATAAAGGGACACAGCCTGATATGCATAGTGTGTAAGTTCGACGATCGTCGCTTCGACGTGAGTTTCACTGTATATAATAATCGAATCTGCCTCTCAGGCCTCCCCCTCCGAGAATTATGTCCATCAGCGTTTTCGATCTGTTCACCATCGGTATCGGGCCGTCAAGCTCGCATACCGTCGGTCCCATGCGTGCGGCACGTATGTTTGCAACCAAACTGGACAATGCCGGCAAAATCGAAGAAGTCGGCGGACTGACAGTGCACCTGTATGGCTCGCTCGGCGCAACCGGGCGCGGTCACGGAACCGACAAGGCTGTTGTGCTGGGCCTGGAAGATGAGACGCCGGAGTCTGTCGACGTGGACTCGATTGCGGCTCGAATGAACGATATCGACACCAACAAGATGTTGAATCTTCTGGGAAAATCGAAGGTCGACTTTGACATGCAGCGGGACCTCGTCTTCGAGAAGCGCGAATCCTTGCCCGGACATCCGAACGGGCTTCGCTTCGCCGCATCCGATGTCAACGGACAGCCTCTCCTGGAACGTATTTACTACTCGGTCGGGGGCGGATTCGTCGTTGGCGAAAACCATACGGATGACCCCGTCATTGTCGAGTCGCCGGTTGAACTGCCCTTCCCTTTCGACAGCGGCGAGGAATTGCTCGCGCTGTGCGAAGCGAAAAGCCTTTCAATCAGCGAACTGATGTTGCAGAACGAAAAGGCATGGCGCAGTGAAAATGATATTCGCTCTGGCCTGCTCAACATCTGGCACGCGATGCAGGCCTGTGTTGCGAAAGGATGCCAGGGGACCGGGCTGATGCCCGGCCTCAAGGTGAAGCGACGCGCAGCTGGCATGCACCAGCAACTGTCGAGCCAGCCGGAAGCGGCCCTCCGGGATCCGCTGACCATCATGGACTGGGTCAATCTCTACGCGCTTGCTGTAAACGAGGAGAACGCCGTGGGTGGCCGGGTTGTGACGGCGCCAACAAACGGCGCGGCAGGAATCATTCCTGCCGTACTGCACTACTTCACCCGTTTTTGCAGCAATGCGACAGACGATGGCATCGTCCGATTCCTGCTCACTGCCGGCGCAATTGGCTTGCTGTTCAAAAGAAACGCATCCATCAGCGGTGCAGAAGTTGGTTGCCAGGGGGAAGTAGGTTCTGCCTGTTCTATGGCCGCAGGGGGGCTGACAGAAGTAATGGGAGGCACGCCGGCGCAGGTAGAAAATGCTGCAGAGATCGCGATGGAACACAATCTCGGGCTCACCTGTGACCCGATCGGCGGTCTCGTACAGATCCCCTGCATTGAGCGCAACGCGATGGCATCAGTCAAAGCGATCAATGCATCGCGGCTCGCCATGCGTGGCGATGGCAAGCACTTCGTATCGCTCGACAAGGTGATTCAGACCATGCGTGAAACCGGCCTGGACATGCAGGACAAGTACAAGGAAACCTCCCGCGGCGGGCTCGCAACGAATGTCATCGAGGTGCCGGTCAGTTTCATCGAGTGCTAGTCGAGAAAACACTTGTAAAAACAGGTAGATACGTCCTAGAATCGGCGCCTTGATAAAATCGCCGAGCGAAAAATACCAACACCGTCATGAAGAAGGCCCTTGCCCCTGTCGCCGCACTGCTGATTGGGGTCTCAATATTACTCACTGGACAGGGCCTGCAAGGCACGCTGCTGCCGATTCGCGCGTCGCTGGAACAATTCGCGACAATCTCGATTGGCATCATGGGTGCAATGTATTTCCTCGGCTTTACTGCCGGCTGCCTGCGTGGCGGCGAACTTTTACGGCGCGTTGGACACGTCCGTGTTTTCGCCGCCATGACCGCTCTGGCGTCGTCCATCCCGCTGCTGCATGGACTCGTTCTGAATCCATGGATCTGGGGTCTTTTTCGTATGATCACCGGCTTCTGTTTCGCGGTCCTGTACGTTGTGATCGAGAGCTGGCTGAATGAGGCATCCAGCAACGAAAATCGCGGCACCATCTTCTCCACATACACGGTCATCACACTCACCGTTCTGGCGGGTGGGCAAATGCTTTTGTTGCTGGAAGACCCGATGGAGTTCTATCTATTCGCTGTCGCATCTGTGCTGGTCTCGCTCGCCGCGATCCCGGTTGTGCTCTCGAATTCGCCGTCACCGGTCCAGCCGCACACCGTTCGTCCTGACATTTCCAGGATATATCGCATTTCACCGGCCGGAACGCTGGGCTGCCTGGCGACCGGCCTCGCCAACGGTTCATTCTGGTCGCTTGGTCCGGTTTTCGCAGCCGGTGCATCCGGAAGCTTCTCACTGGCTGCGTGGTTTATGACGGCGGCAGTGGTTGGTGGCGCTATCGCCCAGTGGCCACTTGGCTACCTTTCTGACAAATTTGGCAGACGCGAACTGCAGACTTTGTCAGCCCTTACCGCAGCAAGCGTCGGCGCAGCGATCGTTTTGCTGGCTGACAACGCAAGTTTCCTGACTGTCGCATTGCTTGGCGCAGCCTGGGGCGCATTCGCCTTTCCGCTTTACGCCATATCGGTGGCACATACCAATGATCATGCTGATTCCAGCGAATATGTCGTGGTATCCAGCGGGCTGCTGCTGATGTACGGTATAGGCGCAATACTGGGTCCGTTCATGGCCTCCGCGCTGATGACCTGGACCGGCCCGGCAGGCCTCTTCTTGTTCGCAACAACAATTCACCTGCTGTTGGTGACTTACACGATCCTGCGCAGCTTCAAAAGAGAGAGTACGCCAGCAGACCAGCACATCGCGTATAGTGACGCGCTCGCGGCAGCACAGACCGCGTCGCAGGTATACGAAGAAGAAATACAGCATTTGCACGAGGAGGAGGATCCCGTCCTGCCTCAATCAACTGCAAGCTGATATTGTTAGTTTCCGTTTTTTGATTGCAACGACGTTAGGGGAGGAGCCTGCTGTGAAGTTACCGCGCATAATTCTTGCTGTGACTGCCTTGGTCATACTTTCTGCCCCGATCGCTGCCAATTCGCAGGAAAACGTACAGCTACTCGCGGACAAATGGACCACTGCCTACAACGCGCATGACCGGGCCGCACTCGGCGCCCTGTATACAGAAACCGCCCACCTGATGATGCATGGCTCACCAACCTACGTCGGTCGGGCGAACATAGAAGAATTCTGGGCGGAGGATTTCGAAGAAGACAATCCACTGACGCTGCTCACAGTGACCCACTCGATCGACGGTGTCGATATGATTCTTGTCCATGGCAATTACCAGGTGGTCGACAGAAACAACGGCAATACGCTTGGGCGAGGACGCTTTGCGCACATTTGGAACAGGAATAAAGACGGTGTATGGCTGCTCGATCGGGATCTGTGGTCTGAGCCCTTCGAACCCTACGAATAATCGCGCGCAATAAGCTCAGGCAGCAACTGCCACTTTAGGCAGCATCTCATTCTGCTGGCAGGCGGCTGCAACGGCACCGGATAATCAGCCACTTTCAGGGTCAGGTACGAGCCGCTCTCGTCTGCGCCTGCTACCCCCTCTGCAAACCGGCTTCTTATGAGGCGTCGAGCAGATTCTGGATAAATGCCGCATCTTTTGCGGTGACTTCCTTGTCGATCGCACGTTCGATGTCGACCCCTGCCGTCTCGAGCGAATCTCTCAGAACACCGAGGAAACGGGGCGCCACAATAACGACCAATCTGTCAAACTGACCAGCCAGTTTTGCTTTGCTGATTTGATTGGCGATATTTTTCGCAAATACCACGGCGGACTGTGTTTTGGGGTCGACTTTTTCCCTGGCCATTGTATGTCTCCCCTTGCCATGGCTATCGAAGCTGCGCCCGCCACGATCGGAGATCAGGTCTCCAGTCTTCTTGCGGGCCGCCTCATTGTGCATGGAAGAAAATTCGTCCAATGGGCTATTCTTCTTCGCGCGCGCGAAAAACCTTGACTGGTACTCATCAGCGACGACAATCCAGTAGGATTTTGCAGCGAGCGGTGCGTCAGGCCTTACCATGATCACGCTACCTGCGTCATTTCACCAGACCATAATATGTTACCGCGACGGGCCGAATTCAACGCGGAATTGTACGTATTATGACGAACATTGCCTTGTGACACATTGGCATAGAGAGACCATTGAAAGGACGTTATGAGTATTGAGCTTGAATTTTGTGGCGCGACCGGCGAAGTAACGGGTTCGCTATATGTCATACGAACAGCGGAACACAGCGTGCTGCTCGAATGCGGCCTGATCCAGGGCGGGCGCGCAGCCGAAGAACGCAACCGGGATCCATTCCCGCTGCCGATCGAAGACATCGACGCGGTCATTCTCAGCCATGCCCATATCGACCACTCAGGCCGGGTTCCGTTACTTGTCAGGCGAGGCTACCGGGGCCCGATATATACCCAGAACGCCACGCGCACCCTGTGCGAAATCATGTTGCCCGATTCAGGCTACCTGAATGAAAAGGATGCGGAATGGGAAAACAAGAAAAGAGCCAAAAACGGAAAAAAACCGATCGAGCCGCTTTATACACAGGAAGATGCCGAGAACAGCCTTTCACAATTCGAAAGTGTGCGCTACGACGAGTTGGTTGAGGTCGTGCCCGGGGTGACCGTGCGCTTTCACGACGCCGGACACATTCTCGGTTCGTCAATCGTCGAGCTGCGATTCGCGGACGGAACTCATACCCGAACGCTCATTTTCAGCGGCGATTTGGGTTATCGGGACGCGCCGGTCATGGATCCACCGTACCGACCGAAACATGCTGATGTGGTATTGATGGAAAGTACCTACGGCGATCGACTACATCGACCATTTGCTGAGACCATGGAAGAGTTGGGCAGCGTTTTCGAAGTGGCCAGTGCCAACCAGGGAAATATCCTGATACCGGCATTCACGGTTGGCCGGACCCAGGATCTTCTTTATCTGATGGCAGAACATTTCGATGAGTGGGGCCTCGGTGACTGGACCATCTTCCTCGACAGCCCGATGGGAATCGAGGCGACGGAAGCCTATGCAAAATACCGCCATTTGTATGGCGTAAAACTCTTCGGGCCCGATTCGCATCTGCCCGATTTGCCGAATTTTCACATGACGCGTACGACTGAAGAATCGATGATGATCAACCAGGTGAAGTCCGGCGCCATTATTATCGCCGGGAGCGGCATGATGAGTGGCGGCAGGATTCATCATCACCTTAAGAACAATATCTGGAACCCGGCATGCCATCTGGTCATTGTCGGTTACCAGGCTCACGGCACTTTGGGCCGGCGCATTGTCGACGGCACCGACAAGATTAAATTGTGGGGAGAGACCTATCCGGTACGCGCCTCTGTGCACACGATCGGTGGCCTCTCAGCACACGGCGACCGGCAGGACCTGGTCGAGTGGTATGCCTCGTTTGAAAACCGGCCGCCGGTCTACCTGGTGCATGGCGAACCGCGTGCCCAGAACGCATTGCTCGAACACCTGAAGTCGGAATTACAGGCGCCGGCCATCATCGCCGAGCGCGGGCAAAAGATAAAAATATAAGCAGATACAATGGATTCCGGACAGGTCAAATTCAACGCGCAATGGCGTAGAATGTAGTTTCGCAAGAACAATAAGAAGATACATTATGAGCCGAACGATCGTCATCATGGGCGCGGCAGGCCGCGACTTTCATGTCTTCAACTGTTGTTACCGGGACAATCCGGATTACAACGTGATTGCCTTTACCGCAACGCAAATTCCCCACATCGAGGATCGCCGATATCCACCGGCACTGGCAGGATCGCAGTATCCGGATGGCATTCCGATTCGCGACGAAAAGGAACTCGATGAAATTCTGCAAAGCAATAACGTCGACGAGGTGGTGTTCGCGTACTCCGATGTCAGCAACGATTACGTCGACGCACGTCGGCGAAAGGTTGAAGGCCACGGCGTGACGTTTTCGACTTTCGATGTCGACGCCACTATGTTGCCATCAAACAAACCGGTCATCGCGATCTGTGCGATACGCACCGGTTGCGGCAAAAGTCAGACATCGAGACGCGTCACACACATTCTCAAAGACCTCGGCAAGAAAACTGTCGCCATCCGGCACCCGATGCCGTACGGCGACCTCGCCAAACAAGCTGTGCAACGATTCGAGACTTTTGACGATCTGGATCTTCACGACTGTACGATTGAGGAACGCGAAGAGTACGAGCCACATATCAAAAACGGCGTGATTGTTTATGCCGGCGTCGACTATGCCGCCATTCTTGCTGAGGCAGAGAAAGAGGCGGATGTGATCGTCTGGGACGGAGGCAACAATGACACGCCGTTTTACAAGCCGGACTTGTGGATCACAGTGACGGACCCACACCGGGTCGGACACGAATTCGAGTATTTTCCGGGAACCGTAAATTTCGAGCGCGCGGATGTCATTCTCATCAACAAGGTTGACTCGGCTGAGGAGGCGAATATCCAGGCGATCATCGCTAACGCAGCTAAGGCAAATCCGGACGCCACGGTTGTGCGTGGAAGATCACCGCTCGATATTCCGGATCCGGATGCAATCGCCGGAAAACGTATACTGGCGGTAGAAGACGGACCAACGACAACGCACGGCGGCATGCCTTTCGGCGCCGGCGTTCTTGCGGCAAGGCAAAATGGTGCAGCGGAGCTCGTCGACCCACGTCCATGGGCAACCGGAGAGATTGCAGACACATTTGAACACTACCCCGACACCGGACCGTTGCTACCCGCGATGGGCTACGGCGATGCGCAGGTACGTGATCTGGAAACAACGATAAACGCCGTCGACTGCGACCTGGTGTTGGTTGCAACGCCCATTGATCTGACGCGAATCCTGAAAATCGATAAACCCTACCAGCGAATTGGCTATCGCCTGGCTGAAGAAGGAGATGCGCTGGTCGACGCCGTAAAAAAATCGGTTAATTGAAGAGGTATCAATAGACCAGTTCGACCCATCTGCCCTGTTCGATAAGGTCGGCCTTTTTTTTGGCCCACACCGCATCGGACTCCGCCATCTCACCGAAGAGTTTGTCGAGTGCATCGCGAATTGGCCTCTGACCTGCTACGTACACATAGGTGTGCTCATCTTCGAGCATCTTCCAAATCTCGTCCGCACGATCTTCAATCGCGAAATCCCAGGCGATAGGATCCGCCCAGTTCGGCCGGGGGCTCAGTGCCTTGAATGCCTCAAAAGTCTCTTCATCGTAATAGTTGGTGAAGTCGTCCCGCTTGTTGTTCATGTACAGGAGCTCCAGGCCGGAATGTGCGCCATAGAGAAGCCGGACTTTTCCCTTCCAGTTACCAATGTCACGATAGATGTGTTTCACCAGCGCGCGGAATGGGGCAATTCCGGTACCAAGACCGATTAGCAACAGGTTGGCGTTCTTGTCGGTTGGAACAGTGAATGGCATGCCGAACGGGCCGGTAATCGTGATCTCATCTCCGGGCCTCCGGTCGCAGAGATAATTCGAATTGACGCCGATGAATTCTTCACCACTGTAGTCGTCTATGTAGTTGCAGCGCCGCACGACGATAGTGACCTCCGGGTTTGCGGACGTCATCGGCGTGTCAGCCACGGTGTACAGTCGATGGTGTACCGAGCGGCCAAAGTCACCAGACCCTTTGACCAGAACGCCAATGCTCTGCCCGACCTCGAAGTCGAATTTTTGTTTCTCCAGTTCGAGTACGATTTCCCGCACTTCGGTATCAGAACCGTCCTCAGTGATATCCTCGGTGCGCAGCACCCTGGCCGTATAGCGTGGTTCTGTCGGGTAATCTTCAAGGCGCATGACACGCACTCCTTTTCACTTCACTCCGCTCGGAGCATTCAGTTTCACTGCAGTCTCCGGAATGACTACAATTTAGCCTCTGTCGAAGGGTGGATCGATTCGCGAAAACACGTACGACTATCATTAATGCAATCAACGCCGCGGCAATCAGAAACTGGTAGACAATAGTCATCTGCCCAGCCCCGCAAATCCCATAAACCCCATGGACAGAATTCCCGCGACGACGAGCGCCGCTGCTGTCCCCTTGACGAGATCGGGCACCTCGTTCAGTTCGAGCTTCTCCCGGACGCCAGCCATCAAGACCAGCGCAAGGGCAAAGCCTATGCCCGCTCCGAGTGAATAGACGACGGACTGCGTGAAGCCATAGCCGCGATTGGTCTGGAACAGGGCAAGCCCGAGAATGGCGCAATTCGTCGTGATCAGCGGCAGATAGATACCCATTGCACGAAACGTCGTCGGACTAATTTTTTTCATAAGCATTTCAACAAGTTGTACCGTAGACGATATCACCAGGATATAGGAAATGATTCGCAGATACGGTGCATTAACCGCATCCAGCAACAGGTTGATCAGGAACGCGCATACCGACGCGACCAGCATGACAAAACTGACAGCGGCACCCATTCGAACGGCTGTTTCAAGCTTTGAAGAAACCCCGAAGAACGGGCAGATGCCGAGGAAGTACGCCAGCACAAAATTGTTCACCAACGCAGCATTGAGAAATATCGACCAGTGCGACGCGTCGCTCATGACGTCACCTCTACCGTTTTCGCTGCAGCCGCCTGTTTCTGCTTAATCCTGTTGACGATTAGCAGCCAAAGGGCCATCGCGAAGAAGCCTCCACTCGGCAGCACCATGACGGTCCATGTCTGAAACCCGTCCGGAAATACCGCGACACCAAAAAGTGACCCGCTGCCAAGAATCTCGCGAACAACACCGATGAACAACAACGCCAGCGTAAATCCGACACCCATCCCCAGGCCATCGAGCAATGCCCGACCAGGCTTGTGCTTTGAGGCGAACGCCTCGGCACGCCCAAGGATCAGGCAGTTCACAACGATAAGCGCAATAAACGCGCCTAACGCGCGATGCAACTCAAGGCTCAGCGCCATGATCAGGTAGTCGACCGAAGTGACAAAGGTGGCGATGATGCAGATGTAGCAAACGATGCGTGCTTCACGCGGTATGAAATTCCGTAACAGAGAAACGGATAGCCCGGACATCAGCAGTACAAAGGTTGTTGCCAACCCCATGGCCAGCGCATTCAGCGCCGTATTCGACACGGCAAGCGCCGGGCACATGCCGAGCACCTGGATGAATACCGGGTTATCGCGCCACAGACCTTTGACGAATTCGTCGGTGGAGGTAACTTCCTTACTGGCCATTACTGCGATCCCCCCTCTCGATAGTGCCGGCATCGCGCTCAAGTACCGGCACCCACTCACTGGCGCTATTGTTTAGGATATTACCCAAAGCCTCGGACGTGATCGTCGCCCCGGTAATGCCATCGATCTGCCAGGGATCGGTTTTTTCGCCTTGCTTGACTGTGACGATCGGATTGGCGAGCGCGCTACCGTCAACGCTCAGACTTGCATCCAGCGCTTCAAAGTTGGCGATAAAGTGCGGCTCTATCTCGACCCTGTCACCAAGACCTGGCGTTTCCTTGCTTTCCAGTATCTTGAAGCCAACGATGGCGTTTTGCTCGAACGAATACGCGTATAGCACGCGAATGTTGTCCTGGTAGCCCATGCCCATTGCGGTCAATACCGCGCCGGCAAGTTGTTCCGCTTCGTCATAGGCGAGAAAGACAGGGAGTGCCAGGGTTTCAGTGGTCGGTACAAGGCGGCCATCTTCTGCAAGACCGACCGCAACCGTCGTCCGCGTTTCCGGCAACACGTCGGCGATCGCGGCGGCCAGGAAGCGCTCCTGGTTGTCGCGTATTCGTGCGGCGGTCGACTGGAAAACGACAACAATCACCAGTGCACAAAACGCACCAATGCCGACGATGGCCCGGTACATCGACCACGCGGACGTCTGCGGTTGCTGGCCCGGCACGTTCACCCTGCACCCCTGCCCGTGCCAAAGACCCTGGGCTGAATCAGGAAATCTATATGCGGCGAGACAGCATTCGCCAACAGGATTGCGTACATCACGCCTTCCGGCATACCGCCCCAGAATCGAATGACGACCACCAGGCCGCCGATCAGCATTCCGTAAACCCAGCAACCAGCGTTGGTAATCGGCGAAGCAACCATGTCGGTAGCCATGAACACTGCACCGAGCATCAACCCGCCGGAAAACAGCATGAATGCCGGCCGTGGATAGACTGCAGGGTCGATCTGCATGAAGACCCAGGTGATCAGCGAGACCGTCAGCATGATCGAAACCGGGATGCGCCAGTTCATCATGTTGCGTGCAACAAGGTATGCGCCACCGAGAAGAATCAGCGCCCCGCAGGTTTCGCCGACCGAACCAGAGGTCAAGCCCCACAACAAATCAGGGTTTTCCGCCTGGATCGCCTCGAACTTCATTCGCGCGAGCGGTGTCGCTGCCGTCACTGCATCGTAGACCGGTTCGGCAAACGGGAACGCCAGTATCGAGCCGGGCAATTCCGAAAAACGATCCGCAGCAAATGGCAATGACCAATGCGTCATCGCCTGCGGAAACGCCGCCTGCAGGAATGCTCGGCCTACGAGCGCAGGATTGAATGCATTGCAGCCAAGACCGCCGAAAAGCGCCTTACCTACAGCAACCGCAAAGATAGCGCCGACCGCAACCATCCACAGCGGCAGATCAGGAGGCAACGTCAGACCATATAGCAAGCCGGTGATGGCGACGGACCAGTCGCCAACCGTAGTGGGTTTGCGATTCAACCGGCAGATCACATGTTCTGTCACAACGCAGGTCAGCGTTGCGGTCGTTAGCGTGAGTGCTGCCGCAATGCCGAACGCAAAAACCGCGAATACGCACACCGGCAACAGCGCGAAAAAAACGTTGCGCATGATCACGTCAACGCTGGCACCACTCGTAACGTGCGGCGACGAACCAATTTCGAGAACCTGGTTCTGGCCGCTCATTGGGCAGCGCCCAGCTTTCTGATCATTTTCTTTGACAGGCGGAAGTACTGGACGAGCGGAATATGCGACGGGCAAACATAGGAACAGGCCCCGCACTCGAAGCAGTCCATCAGGTGATAGTCTTCCACCATGCGATCATATTCTTCGTTCTTCGCCAGGATACCGAGTTGTGACGGGTTGAGGAATAACGGGCAGGCCTCGACACAACGCGCGCAATGGATACACGGGTAAATTTTTTGATGCCCGGTTGCCTCGTTGATTTGCACGGTTGTGAAGGCCGTAATTCCGGACGTCCCCTTCGTTATCGGTATGTCCAGGTTTGAGACAGACGGCCCCATCATTGGCCCGCCAAGAAAGACACGCGAGATGTCTTTCGCTGCGCCGGCTTCTTCCAGCGCGAAGCGAACCGTGGTGCCGACCGGAATGCGGTAGTTGCCCTTCCTTTTGACGCCGGGACCACCGATAGTGATGACGCGTTCCTGAATGCCGTGACCTCGCGGAAGCAAACGGCCAATTTCGGCGGTGGTTGCCACATTCACGCAAATTGCGCCGACGTCCGCCGGCAGACCCCCCGACGGAATCTCCCGCTTCAACAACGAACGGATCACCATCTTCTCGGCGCCTTGCGGGTACTTCACCGGACACACTCGGATACTGACCGGCAGGTCTGACGGGCATTCATCATGCAGCTTTCTTGCGGCATCCGACTTGTTGCCCTCGATGGCAATGAGTGACTCGGCAGCGCCTGTTGCCTTCAATAAGTATCTGATTCCATTAAATATATCGGCCGTTTGTTCCAGCATGACACGATGATCGGTGGTCAGGTAGGGCTCACACTCGACGCCATTGATAATCAGCGTGTCGAGACGCTTGCCCTCGGGCGGTTTGAGTTTGACGTGTGTGGGAAACGCGGCGCCACCCAGCCCCACGATACCGGCACGCTGAATGGCGCCAATAATATCGTCTGCGGAAGCGGTATCGAGATCGCACGGCTCTCCATCCTGCACTTCCTGGGAGGAAGCCGGGTACGGTTCAATGTAGACACTCTCGAGCATGTTGCCGCCGATACCGGGCGCCAGGGCGATCTTCTTTACGATACCCGACGCCGGCGCGTGCATATTCACCGAAACAAAACCATCCGCCTCCGCGATAACCTGGCCGCGCACAATTTCCTGGCCAGCCCGTACGACGGGCACCGCCGGTTTGCCAAGGTGCTGGCTCAGCGGAACGATCAACAACGGCGCAAAGGGAAAACGGCGTATTGAAAGATGGCTCGTCTCATCCTTCATCTCCGGCGGATGAATGCCGTGGCTGAACGAGTCATTGTGAGCGAGACCCAACATACTAGTTAAATTTTTCGCCGCGTTTGATCCACTTGCCGATGTCCTTCGCACTGCGATCGCGCGGCAGTCCGGGATGAATGATCTGAGCCGTACACTTTTCTGCCGACTTGACGAGATCACGATAGGGGCCGCCATCCGGGTTTTTGATGTACGCCTTCTTGTCGGCGTTGTACTCAAAAATTTGCGGATTGATCATGATGCACTCATCGCAGGCCGTACATTCTTCGGTTTCGATCCAGGGAGCCATGTACTCGCCGCTCGCCGCTTCCGCAGCCACGGGCGCCGGCGTTTCGACGGCGGTAAGTGTTGGCGGTGCGTCGGCCACTGGCGCAGGAATATCCGTATCCAGAATTGCGTTCAGATCCAACGCCTGATTGCCACTGACAAGACCCATCAGACCGGAAGCGATTTTCTGCACGACTTCCTGCCGAATCCGGGACTCCAGTTGCACGTCGTCGACTGCGACCTCGTCCTCTGATTCCGCGAGCGCACGCAGCATGATCCAGAAGTCGCGCCGTTCTGCGGCTGACTTGACCATCGGTTCGGCGACCAGTAACCGACTGAGTTCCTGCTTGGCATCGAGCGCCCAGACGTACGGTACTTTATCTTCGCGATCATCCTCATCGAGATCGAGGTAATCGCTGACCAGCATCATGTCCTCATGCCACGCGTCTCGCGGCACCTTGCGGAAATGTTTCCGGAAACGCGTCTCGGTCACGGCGAAGTCGACGAAGGTCGTCGGAATCTCCATTTGCTTCTGCCGACCCCGCTCCGTGTAGTTGATTTTTGTCACCGGCCAGTCGAGGTCAACCGACGGGTTACCATCGAGGTCGAGGCACTCGGCAACCGTGCTGCCCTTGTCCGGGTCATAACGGAATAGCGGATATGCACGCGATTCAACGGCAAGCTTCGCCTGGTGATGGCCCATGTCGTCACCAATGCCATGTTCAGGCTGACAGGACGTATACAGATTGAATAATGCCGGCCGCCGGGACATCAATCCCTGGACGAATCCTTCGATCATATGATTGGAATTCGCCATCGTCGACTGCATGAAGTAGGTCGTACGATGGGCCATGGCGATCAGGCCGATCTCTTTGCGCGCCTCCTCCTTGCCTTTGTGCGCTTTGCCGAACTGAGCCATGTCAGAAATCTGGCCGAAGAAACCGGAAGTACATGCCTGGCCACCGGTATTCGAGTAAACCTGGGTATCGACAACAAGCACCTTGATCGGCTTGCCCGACATCATGGCTCGCGACAGGTTCTGGAAGCCGATGTCGTACATCGCTCCGTCACCGCCGATGGCAACGACCGGCGGGCAAAGGTGATATTCATCGTCCGTAAAATCCTGCCAGTTGAAATAAAGATACTTGTCCTCCCGGCCTTCCGGATCGTACTGCCCTTTGAGCAGGTCCTCGGCGCGCCGGATCGATCTGAAACCATCCGCCATTTTCGCCATATGGCCCTCGAAAACACCCAACGCCATCGAGGTAGTGTCCTGGAACAGGTGATTAGCCCATGGGAACGGGTACGGGTTGAACGGGTAAGTGCTGCCCCAGACCGATGTGCAACCGGTGGCGTTGATAATGCCCATGCTGGACCGCCCCTTGCCGGTCGTGCCGTTCTCGTAGCGCCACTTCAGGTCATTGAGTTTTGCGATCAGGTCTGTGACGTGCTTCAGCCAGTCGCGATCGATGGGTTCTGCCTCGTGTGTCTTTTCAATCGTATCGGCGATCTTCGCCAGCGTAAGGTCGCCGTCACCTGCTTCGCCGAGCACAGCCGCCATCTCCGCGGCGTCGCCGACGTCTATCTCACCGACGAGTTTTTCCTGGACGTGTTTCTTCAGTTTCCCGATCAACTCGTCGATTTGCGCAAGGTGTTTCTTCACCCTCGGTTGCATCAGTGATTCGACAGTCGCAACGAAAAGGTGAACGACAGTTTTTTCCGAACATCCGAGGCACGCACCATCGCCGCTTGCAAATGGCAGGTACGCGTCCTTGTTCAGCAGGATGGTTTCGAGCGCTCCTATGCCCTCCTCGAGATCATCAACGCGGATATATTTTTCGGCTGTATTGGGCAGGTCGAGCCAGAACTCCCAGTTCTTGCGCAGTGACTGAACCGACTCTTTAGACTGCGTCACCGGCCGCAGGGCGTCGTCATTGCACACCTCCACACACTCCATACAGCCTTTGCAGGTGTAGGGATCAATCGTAATGCTCAACAAGCCGCCGTTACCGGCCTGTTTCTTCTCCGGCAACGTGAAATACGGCCTGCAAAGAGCGAACTTGAAATCGCCCAGTTCTTCACGAAAGTCGTCAAATTCTTTCTTAAGTTGCTCCTTGTCGTTGTCCGCCAGATCGGAATCGACGAGCGTAGCCTCGATCGCATCTTCGATGATTGAGTCGACCGGATCGGTTTCGTTCGCGGCCGCCAGCAGCTTCTTCAGCTTCATATCCATCTGCCGCACGGCACGGGGCAGATGCTCCGTCGACTTACCGGCTTTCCTGAGCCGATTGACAACGGTATCGAGAACCTGGCCTGGCTCATTAACGAGACCGGGAATCGCCGTATCCGGGCAAATTGTGTAGCAATCACCACACCCCGTACAGTTCTCTGGAATGAACTCGGGATGCTCGAAGCGTATCGATGTCATATCACGGAAATGCGATGACACAGCAGGCATCAGCGACATGCTCATGAAGGGGTCGGCTGGCACGGAATCGCCCTGGCCCGTGGCGTACATGCTGCCTGTCTGTGCCCAGAAACGATGAATATCCGAAGAAGCAGACGTTGATTGCGGTTCGCGCTTCACCATGACGGGAACGGGCAGCGGCGCATTGCCCTTGCCCTTGTCATCACCGATTTCCTTGACGGTGACTTCCGTTATCTCGCCGAAGCCCCGACGCACGACCCGCATGTTGTCTTCGACTACACGGGCGCCTTTCGAGCCAAACTTGTGCTGCAACTGATCCCGAATGGCGTCAAGTAACTGCGCTTCAGTCAGCCCATGCTTTTCAAGTAGCGGAGAAGTCGCGAAAAACGCGCCCTGGAATGCAATGCCCTGCATGCGGAGTTGCAGCTCCGGATCGGTTGCTTCGTCACGCGCGATCTTGAAAGCGTCGAGATAGAAGACGCGAATGTCATTATCGATAATGGTCTTGCGATAGCGTTCAGGAATCGATTGCCAGAATTCGTCCGTTGATTTTGCGTCGCTCTGCAATACCAGGACGCCTCCTTTGTTCAGTCCCGCGACTGCGTTAGTGTGGCCAAATACATTCGGGTCCGGCGAAAGTACGACGTCGACAAAGTGAAACTCGCAATTGATGCGGATGGGCTCGGGAGCGGCGGAAAGGTAATAACTGGTTGGCTGACCCTTCTTTTCGGAGCCGTACTTCGGATTCGCCTTTACGTGATAACCGAGCAGGTCGAAAAGCGTCAGCGCAAGATTCTTGCCGGTAGTGATCGCACCCCAACCCCCGACAGAGTGCATCCGGACGGTGATGCTACCCTCGGGCATCAGGTTCGGGTTTTCGCTGCCACGCAGCGCAAGATTCGCGACATCCGGATACGCATCCATGACGGATTGCTGATAAATTTCCTGCTTCGGCGTCATCATCGACTGGCGTACAAAATCGATCGACAGGTAGAACATTCGTTTCTTTTTGCCATCGGGCAGCATGTTTTCGACTGCAGCCACAACGCCTTCCGGCTGCAGGTCGCGGCTGCCCAGGCCGAAGGAGCCGGAAAACAGCTCGGGCATGTCTTTCATTGACGTATAGGTTGCGAGTTCGGGATACGCGGGATCGTTTTTGCTGCGGCCGTTTTCCAGGCTCTTGCTCAGCACGGCGCGGATTTCCCGAATCAGCGGCAAATCGGCGGCCAGGGGCTGATCGGTGCGCTCGAGCACCGCTACGCCTTTCTTACCCTTAAGTATCCGGGTGATCAGGTCACCTGGAAACGGCCGGAACATCACCAGGTTGACGACGCCAACCTTGATACCGCGTTCCTTGCGCATGTAATCCGCGACGGCTTCGGCCGTAGGCACAAGACTGCCCTGCCCCAGGATCAGGTAGTCGGCGTCATCACAGCGATAGGTCATTACGCGCTCATAGCGCCGACCCGTCAGGGCATGGAATTCTTCAAGCGCCTGCTCGGCGAGTGGCTGTACATGGTCAAAAAAGTACGGCCGCTGCGCTGCAACGCTTTGCATGTAGGAATCCTGGTTTTGCACGACTCCGGCCATCATCGGGTCATCGACGGTCCAGAGCTCGGGAATCCGGCGGCGTTTATCGCCGTAGATGATCTTTTGTGCGGGCGTCGGCGTATCGATGATTTCGTCCGGTGTGCCAAGGTACTCCGCGATCAGCTCACGCTCGGGAATCATCAGGGATTCGATCAGGTGAGTCGTGAGGAAACCGTCCTGACCCACAATGCCGGGAGTCAGCGCGAGTTCGGCAATTCGATGCGCAATGATGTTGAGGTCGGCGACGTGCTGCGCATTCTTGGCAAACACCTGGAAGAACCCGGTATCGTCCACGCAGTGATAATCGTCATGGCCGGCATGTACGTTTAGCGTCGCCTTCGTCATCGCACGGCAGCCCATATTCAGTACATAGGTCAGGCGCTTGCCAACGGCAGCGTATAGCGACTCATGCATATAGGCGATACCCTGCCCGGAAGAAAAATTCGTCGCCCGCAGGCCGGTCATCGAAAGGCCGGCAGTCACCGCGGCCGCAGCATGCTCTCCCTCCGGCTCGATGAATATCAGTGGTCGACCGGAAATATTGATGTGACCCGCCGCCGTGGCTTCCGCCCAGTATTCGCCCATCTGGGTGGACGGCGTGATTGGATAGGCACCGGCGCCATCAGTGGACTCGCGCTCGCACATGATTGCGGCAGTGTTGCCGTCCATGGCAGCTCGAACGCCGGGGTACCTGTAGATCTCTTTTTTCTTCATCATAAAGAATTCTGCTTATCAAGTTGGAGAGCTTTGCCGTGAACGCTGGCGAATGACTTTCGGTGCCGCACGGCCGGCCACCGGTCCCTTGTCCTTTTCGAACCATACGATGGCCCCGGTCGGGCACCGCTCGATGGCTTTGCGCACATTGTGATTCCTGCTGTAATCGATGACCGGCAGGTTATCGACCATCGAGATGACGCCAGCCGGCGCATCGACTGCGCATTTGCCGCAGGCATCGCAGGCGACTTCGCAATCCGCGAGCACCGCATCGCCCTTTTCCAGGTTTTTGCAGGCGACCCACAAATGGTGGCTAACCGGGTGCAGCGAGAAGAGGTCCTTGGGGCAGGCGTCGACGCAATCGCCGCAGGCGGTACAGGCATCTTCGATGACGACCGGTAGATTGTGGTCGTCCATGTAGATGGCATCGAGATCGCAAACGACCTCGCAATCGCCCAGGCCCAGGCACCCCCAGAAACAAGCCTTTCCGCCTCCGGCGACGAGGGTCGCCGCACGGCAGGATTCCAGACCTTCATAGCGGGCGCGGTTGCGGGCAACGTTGGTGCCACCCGCACAGGCAAGCCTGGCCACCACTTTCTCCTCTGCTCCGGCGTCGACGCCAAGGAATTGCGCGACGTCCTCGCGCTCATCCTCGTTCATGACGGTGCATTTTCCCGGGAGTGCGGACCCGCTGACCATCGCCTCCGCCAGACCCAGGCAGCCGGGGAAGCCGCAGGCGCCGCAATTGGTGCCGGGCAACATCTGGTGGGCCGCGTCGATGCGCGGATCTTCGTCGACATGCAGTTTCCTGTGTGCCAGCACCAAAAGGGAGGCAAACAGGAAGCTAAGCGCTGCCAGCGTCAATACGGCAATTGACATGCGATTGTCCTCGCCCCCTGTCTGATCGGACTGATTCTAGTGGGCACCCCCTGATGCCCGCATTGTGGAAAGCCCGTACTGCATTGTGGCCACTGACCGAATAGCGTCAGCTAACGGCCATTATGGACTAAAATCAGCGTTGGACAGCCTGGAGCTCGTTGTTGTCTGAAATACCAAAGAATACCGTGCGTCAACCCATGGACCTCGCATCTGCGCAGGTACCGGTCGGCCGTGTGCATATCATCGCCGAACGCTGCAAGCAGTGTAATTTTTGCATCACCTACTGTCCGACCCAGGTCCTCGAATATGCGGAGGAGACAAACGTTAAGGGCTATCATTTCCCGATCGTCGCGGCGGGCAAGGAAAACTCCTGCGTCCACTGCAAGTTTTGCGACCTGATCTGCCCGGAACTTGCCATCTTTACGACCGATATATCAGAGGAAGGAGAAACCAGTGCCGGGTGACGCCGCAAAGAAAGACGATATCGAGGGCTTCGAGCCGCGTGTCCGAACAGGGGATCACTTCATGCTGGGTGATCACGCTTGCGCAGAAGGCGCACTGGCCGCAGGTATGGACTTCTTCGGCGGTTATCCGATTACACCTTCAACGGAAATCGCGGAGCACATCGCCGCAAGATTGCCGCCGATTGGTGGCCGATTCGTCCAGATGGAAGATGAGCTCGGCAGTATCGCGGCAATTATCGGTGCGTCAGCCGCTGGCGCGCGCAGTTTCACGGCCACGTCCGGACCTGGATTCAGCCTGATGATGGAGAACATCGGCCTGGCTGCAATGATGGAGTTGCCGATCGTCATTGCTGACGTGCAGAGAGCGTCACCATCGACGGGACTGCCCACCATGGTGGGCCAGTCCGACATCTTGCAGGCACGCTGGGGATCCCACGGCGACTACGGCATCATTGCCTATTGCCCCTCATCGCCCCAGGAGTGCTTCGACCTCACGATCCGGGCATTCAATGCCGCCGATCAGTATCGCGTACCGGTTTTCATCATGATGGACGAAGTGGTCGGCCATATGGCCGAACGCGTTGTCATACCTGATGCCAAAGACATACCGCATACGCCAAGAAAAGGTCCGGGGCATGCGCCCGGCGAAGAGATTTTCCTGAGCTACAAACCGGACGAGGACATGGTGCCGCCGATCGCCCATGCCGGCGATGGCTACAAGGTGCATATGACCGGACTGACACACGACGAGCGCGGTTACCCGGCGTTGAACGCGCCAACTCATAACAAGCTGGTCAACAGGCTGGTCGACAAGATTCGCCTGAACGCGGCCGACATCGTGATGTATGAGGAATTCGACACCGAAGACGCCGACACCATGGTCATTTCCTTCGGCTGCACCGCCCGATCGGCGCGCCAGGCGGTGATTGAGGCACGCCGCGAAGGTCTGAAGTGCGGTTACCTGCGCCTGATCACGATCTGGCCGTTCCCTGAGGCGAGAATTCGCGAGCTTATAGATCGCGGCAAGGTAAAACGATTCATTGTGCCGGAAATCAACCTCGGCCAGCTACGACGGGAAGTTGAACGCCTGACGAGCCTGCCGGTATTGCGTCTCAATCACGCGGGCGGCGAGATGCCCGCACCGGAAACTATCCTGGAGTTGATCCGATCATGAGCGCCAGCGAACAAGTCATCCACCCGGCAGCAACGGTTCATCCAATCGACAAGCTGCTGCGGGCCGATCGGTTGCCGCACATACTGTGTCCCGGCTGCGGCATCGGCACGGTCATTCACGGCTATGCACATGCCATCGCTGCCTCGGGCCTGGGCGAGGACCGGCATGTTTGCGTCTCCGGTATCGGCTGTAGCGGCAGAGCGGCCGGTTACGTCAATGTCGACTCCTATCACTCGACGCACGGGCGTGCGCTGCCGTTCGCATTGGGCATCGCGGTGCACAATCCTGAACTAAACGTGAC
>JAHEFF010000081.1 GCA_024640315.1 Woeseiaceae bacterium | reverse complement strand
TTTGATGTTGGCGACTACGATCCGGCCGCCTTCGACCACGAGCCATTGCGTGCCTACAACGTTGCACCCAACGCATTATTGACGAATTTCAAAGTCGTTCGGTATTACTTTCAACCGACAGCTGATTCATCGCATGTCCAGGTGAGGCTGGAACCTTCCCTGGAGAACCTTGATATCGTGAATCAGTTGCGCGTTGGAAGTGGTGCATGCCGCGGTTATCAACGCGGAATCACCATTACGCCAAATGACGATTTCAGTCGCATTACGTTCAGCGGCAGATTTCCCAGCGGTTGTGAAATCTACGCGATGGATCGTACCGCACTTGGGCACAATGAGTTTACCTACGGCCTGTTCAAGTCGCTGTGGCGGGAGTCGGGCGGAGATTTTTCAGGTGAATGGCAGAACGTGGTGGCAGGGGATGAACTTGAACCAGAGGTTGTTTTCGATTCGCTTCCGCTTGCCGAAATTATCGCCAAGGTAAATAAGTACAGCAATAACGTAATGGCGAAGCAGCTTCTGTTTACTCTCGCTGCCGAAAAACTCGGCCCTGCGGGCACGGAAGCCAAGGGGCGTCAGGTCGTACGAGAGTGGCTCGCGGAACACGGCATGGACTTCCAGGAACTCAAGATCGATAACGGGGCCGGGCTGTCGCGCGATTCGAGAATGACCGCCAGGCATCTTGGCGACATGCTTCGTTATGCGTATGAAAGCCCTTACATGCCGGAGTACTTGTCTTCTCTCTCATTGTCGGGGCTTGATGGCACATTGTCGCGACGATTTCGTGACAGTTCGCTGACGGGGCAGGCTCACATGAAAACCGGATCTCTGGACGATGTCAGTGCGGTCGCCGGCTATTTCCAGGGGCGGTCCGGCAAACGTTATATCGTGGTCGCTTTGCTCAATCACACCGACATTCATCGCGGGCCTGGAGCAGAGGTTCAGGAAATGCTGCTCCGCTGGCTGTACGATCAGTAACCGCCGCCGCACGTCGCCAAAGAGAGACAGGGTTCACAGCCTAATTCATTGATATCTGTAGTAAACTCCTGCATGCCGATGTCGCTTCTGGTTTTGAACGGCGAAGGCGATTCCGGGAGGAGCGATAATGCAGAAGGCATTCCCAATAGCCGTCATCTTTGCGATTTTGATGCCGCTGGCCGCATTGGCCGAGACGGGATACGTTACAGATAACCTCAGACTTGGCCTGCATCAGGCATCGGATACGAGCGACCGCGCGTTTCGATCCCTCGATAGTGGGCAGGAACTGGAAATCATTTCGCGGGATCGAAATTATGCGAATGTTCGTCTACCGGATGGTGTCGAAGGTTTTGTGAAGGCCGCGTACCTTGTTTTCGATAAACCGGCGAAACTCATTGTCGCGGAAACTCAGGCAGCGAATGATGCGTTGCGGCAGGAACTCGCGGACACAAAGGCCGCGTTCGCCGCACCCGCTTCGACAATTGATTCGCTGCAGAAGCAACTCGCCGCCAGCCAGGCCACTGCCAGCAAGAGCGAGGCGCAGGTCTTCGAGTTGACGGGACAGCTGGATGAGCTTCGCGGCCGCCAGGACCAGTTTAAATACAGCATGCCGATCACCTGGGTGGCGGGTGCTATGTTCGTGTGCCTGCTAGGCGGGTTTCTCGCAGGACTTTGGTGGATTGACCGATCAAGCCGTAAACGGCACGGCGGAATTCGTATTTACTAGTCAGTTCAGGCCGCGGCGCACATCTTGCTGCTGAAGCCGTTTTTTACGGGCAAACCTGAATTACCTGTCATCTGATCGATTTCTCGTTGAGAATTTGCTTTTGCGGCGCGTTCGATTTGATCGTCGCTGAGGTGCGGTGCAAACATTCGCAAGAAATCGGCCATATAGCAGCGCAGCATCATGTTTTTTCGGAGACCGATCCACGTCGTGCTACGTGGAAACACGCCATTGACGGGAATCGCCGTCAGACTGCTCCTGTCGTTCGGTTCATAAGCCATCCCGGCAACGATTCCGATTCCAAGCCCCATTTTCACGTAGGTCTTGATAACGTCGGAATCCCTGGCAGTGAAGACGATGTTTGCCTCAAGCCCCTCGGCGGCAAAAGTATTGCGCAGGGTCTGATCACCTTCAAAGCTGAATACGTAACTAACCAGTGGGTACTTCGCGAGATCAGGAAGCGTAATCTGCCGATCCAGCCTTGTCAGTTCATGATCGTTCGGTACCAGGATGACGCGGTCCCAGTGATAGCCTGGCAGGCGCAGCAGCTCACCGAAGCGGTCTTCGTTGCCGCTGACAATTGCAAAATCAATGTCCTTGCCCGTCATCATGTCAGCAATCTGATCTGAGGTGCCCTGGTGGAGGTTCAGACGAACCCTGGGATATTGCTGTCGCAGTTCGCGCAATATTTCAGGTAATACGTAGCGAGCCTGTGTATTGGTCGCCGCAATCGTCAGCGTGCCTTCTTCCTCATGGTAGAAATCCGATGCCAGCGAGCGAATCTGATCGACCTGTTCCATGATCTTGCGAGAACGCACAACGACCTGTTCACCGGCTCGCGTAATTCGATTCAGGCTCTTTCCCTTGCGAGCAAACAACTGCAGTCCCAGCTCCTCTTCGAGGAGTTTGAGTTGTTTGCTCACGCCAGGCTGCGACGTGTACAGGCGATCGGCAGCAGCTGTAATATTCAGCCCGTTATCTACAATCGCCAACAGGTATTTGAGTTGTTGTAATTTCATTCGCGCCGTTACGTCAGGTGGGGGCGACTAATCCGTAGACCGCCATTTACCATGTTCGTTTCAGAAAACCCCGTTTTTTTTTGATTTAGCGCTAACATTGCGTTCTTAGCGGACTAACTTGTGTTTCGTTACATCTGCATATAACGTTTGGAAATAACAAAAGTAACTATTAATCCATCTGCATCGAGCGGCAGCCCTGCCACATGACATTCCAGACGTTATTGACTGTTTGATGCATGTCGGACGCATTTGGTTGCTAAAATGAGAAATAAATATATGGATCGGCAGTTCACGCCAATGCAGACAATAGGGGGCTAACATGATTTACAACAGCATAATCGAAACGATTGGCAACACGCCCGTCGTTCGCCTCAATCACATCGCGCCGGACAACGTCGAAATATTCGTCAAGGTGGAGTCGTTCAACCCACTCGCTTCGGTTAAGGATCGTCTCGCCTGGGCGATCATTAACGACGCCGAAAAGAAAGGTCTGCTTAAAGCTGGACAGACCGTTGTCGAGGCAACGTCTGGCAACACAGGGATAGCTCTGGCCATGGTGTGCGCGGCCAGGGGATACGGATTCGTTGCGGTAATGGCCGAATCGTTTTCCGTTGAGCGGCGCAAGATCATGAAGGCGCTCGGTGCAAAGGTCATCCTAACGCCTGCCGCAGAACGGGCAACAGGCATGGTAAAGAAATCCGAGGAACTGGCGGCTAAATACGGCTGGGTGCTCGCGAGGCAGTTCGAAAATCCGGCAAATCCGGAATATCACCGCAATACCACGGGTCCCGAGATACTCCGGGACTTCGCCGACAGGCGCCTCGATTACTGGGTCTCCGGATATGGTACCGGTGGCACGATCACAGGGGTTGGCGAAGTCATCAAGGCAGCGCGGCCTGGGGTAACGATCGTCGCAACCGAGCCAGCCGGTGCCGCATTGCTTGCTGGCGATCCGTGGAGCCCGCACAAGATCCAGGGCTGGACTCCGGACTTTATTCCGGACGTACTTAATCGCGATGTATTCGACATGCTTGTTCCTGTCGCTGATGACAGGGCGATCGAAGTGGCCAAACTGCTGGCGGCAAAAGAGGGCATCTTCACTGGTATCTCGGCGGGCGCCACGCTCGCCGCCGCATTTCAGGTGGCGGAAAAGGCAGAAAAGGGAGCCGTCATCCTCGCTATGCTTCCGGACACCGGCGAGCGCTATCTGAGCACCCCGTTGTTCGAAGGCGTTGAAGAGGGCTCGGATGACGAGTGGCTGGCTTCGCTCGACTCCTGACGTATCTGACTTCCGCGGCTCGGCAAGGAGCCGACCCAAGGGCGTCTGCCCGCTTCCAGGTCGCTGATAAGCAAGCAGAAATTTCGAAAAATTTACCACCTGCCTGAGACTTCGATCACAGCCGCGGCGGGTGTGCCGTGGCACTCTGTTGGTATTGCGAAATACCACCTTGTGTGGTCGCTGACCCGGACCGAAAAAACCAATGGCGGCCGAAATTCACAACCTGATAACGAGAAGAAACATTGGCTCCGCCAAGGGCCTGTTGCAGTCACTCGTACCTCGCGCGCAGTGCTTCTGCTTCTATGATCTCGAGCGGACCTGCGCCTGGAGCAGCGACGGCGTCGATGACTACGAGATAGACAATTTCGTCGCCGAACTTCCCGACGACATCGTGACAGGCTCTGACCCGGAATCCGACTTCCTTCGCCGCACGCTCACTTCGGGACGAACGCTGCTTGTACTGCCAGTTTATGCCGACGGTGACAAGGGCCTCGGGTTACTCGTTTCAGTCTTTTCAAAAAATGCCGGAAAGTCATCATGGTTCAATCCGAGTTTGCTCAAAAATATATTGCAGCCAGCGGTTCAGGTAATTGGTGAGACTCTATATCTGAACCACCAATTAAAGCAGTCTGGCGAACGCGCCGAATTTGTAGAAAAAGAGCTAGAACTCGTATACCAGGTTGACGAGAAAATTCACGGTACGTCGCGTAGCCACGCGGGCCTTGCCCAATTGATTGGCCAAAGTGGAAGGTTCCTTGGCATTGCCTACAGTGTTCTGTTGCTTCCGTCCAAGAGAATCCGGATTAGTGCGACACATTCGAGTTGGAAGTCTGTCAATCGGAAGGCTGTCGACAAGTATTTGCTGGGGACACTATTCAGAAAACTCGAAGGCCAAAGGGCACCGGTGACATTCGAAATTCCACCGGTTGAGGGATCGGAAAATCCGGCTGAAAAAGGCTACCAGGCGATGCTTTGCCCTTTGCTCGACAAGGGTGGCAACCTGGAGGGCGTTCTGGCGCAACTCGGTCGCGTCAACGGACGTCAATTCAACGATTCACACAAACGATTCATGTCACACATCGTGCGCAAGGTTGAATACGTCATAGAGCAGTCGTTTGATTCGATGACAGGCCTTATGAATCGGACTGGTTTTGAAGCGCAACTGCATGAAGCCATGAAAGGGTTGGAGGGTGATACTGATGCTCATCAGCTCATCTACTTCGACCTCGACAATCTGCAACTCATCAACGATACCTTTGACAGGAACGCAGGCGATGACATCATCGTCAGGTTCGCCCAGCTCATTGAAGAGCACCTGCCAAAGAACGCGGTTGCGACGCGGCTCACCGCCGATGAATTCGTCATTCTTTTCACCCATAGCACGGTGGAAGACGCGATACGGCTTACCGAATCAATTCGCAAGGGTGGCCATGTGTTGCGCTACCTTCAGGGCGACAAGTCGCTGCAGGTAACCGTCAGCGTCGGTATTTCCGAACTTAACTTGCAGACGTCCGAGGGTGACGCATTGACTGCGGCGAGAATCGCCTGTGATTCCGCGAAAGACCATGGCCGTGATCGGATTGAAGTTCACGATCACGATGATCAAAGCATCATTCAGCGCTACGACGATATGTACCTGGTATCCGAGATCCAGAAGACCCTGGACAAGGATGGATTTACATTGCTTGCGCAGCCCATCGTGGCGCTGAAGGAAGAAGATAAGAAGGACCGTTTCGAGATACTGCTGCGAATGAAGGACGACAAGGGAAACCGGGTTTCATCAAGTGCTTTCTTCTCGGCCGCTGAGCGCTACCAGCTGATGCCGCAGATCGATCGTTGGGTTGTGTCGACTACTCTGGCACGCTTGTCTGAGAATATTGATTACCTGAAAGAGAGCGGCGCCGTTTTTTCTATCAATCTCTCCGGTCAGTCGCTCGGAGATGGTGAAATTCTGAATTTCGTTGAGGAAGAGATTGACGGGAGCGGCGTTCCATCTGAATCACTTTGTTTCGAGGTGACCGAGTCGGCTGCTGTGTCGAGCCGCGAAAAAGCTCAGTTCTTTATTGATACGCTCAGAAAACGAGGCTGCAAGTTTTCCCTGGACGACTTTGGCGCCGGTCTGAGCTCGTTCGCATATCTGAAGAATTTCAATGTTGATGTGCTGAAAATCGACGGCGGTTTTATTCGTGACATTACGAATAACCGGATATCGGAGTCCATGGTTGCGGCTATCACTCAAGTGGCCAAAGTGATGGAGCTCGAAACCGTTGCGGAGTATGTCGAAAGCGAAGAAACGAAGAAACTGATTGCCGAGTTGGGCGTCGACTATGCGCAAGGTCATATTGTTGGCAGACCCACGCCGCTCGAGCTGGTGCTGGACGAGCTTACCGGCCGGTCAGAATCCTCGACCGGCTAACCGCGTCCGAATCCTGGCGATTCCTGCCATCCCGGAACGGTGCATCCGTTCAATAAACCAGTAGACTTGTGTCGATGACCGACACTGCCAGCAAGCCGCGAGCCGAAATTTCCGGGCTGCCTGAACTGTTGCGTGCGCCCGCAGGAAGGTGGTTGGACAGACTTTTTGACTCGGGCGTTTCCGAGGAAGAGTGGTCCACGTTACCCGCGGATGCCAGATCGACGCTGATTCGACTGATCGCAAGCAGCGAATTCGCGGCCGGAGTGCTGTTTCGCGAATGGGCGTGGTTTGCCTCGGCGCAAGCGGCCGGTGTATTTGCGGGTCCTGCAGACCAGGTCGGCCTGAGCGAGTTCGCAGTGGAAGTCGGGAATTCCGAAGACGATGCGGCCATCGTCAAGGCGCGCCTCCGGCAATTCCGGAACCGCAATCTCATCCGGATTTTGTGGCGCGTTAGCGGCGGGCAGGACGGGGTCTGGGACTCGCTGCAAGCCCTCTCCGATCTGGCAAATTGCCTGATCCTTGCGTGCATGCGCTACGCAGAACGGACATTAACCAGGCGTTTCGGCCGGCCGGTTGGCCGTGATGGCGAAAAGGTTGAGGCGGTCATTCTCGCAATGGGAAAACTGGGTGGCGGCGAACTCAACTTTTCCTCCGATATCGATCTCATCTTTCTTTATTCGGGCGCCGGGGAGACAGCCGGTCCCAGGAAGCTGTCGGCTCACGAGTACTACATTCGCTTTTCCCAACAGGTAGTCACTCTCCTTGATGAGGTCACGGAGGACGGGTTTGTCTATCGTGTCGATACGAGATTGCGGCCTTTCGGCGACAGCGGGCCGCCGGTGGTAAGTTTCGCTGCGCTCGAAAACTATCTCTTACAGCACGGGCGGAATTGGGAGCGTTATGCCTACGTCAAGGCCAGGGTTATTGGCCCGTCGGCACCTAAAGACGCTATCACTGAGTTGCAGAATAATATCATCGACCCGTTCGTATACAGGAGATACCTGGACTATGGCGTTTTTGAGTCCCTGCGGGACATGAAAACACTCATTGAAACCGAGGTTCGAAATCGGGAGCTAGCCAATAACATTAAGCTGGGTCCCGGTGGAATTCGTGAAATCGAGTTTATTGCGCAGTCCCTGCAACTGGTGCGAGGCGGCGCTGACCGGGAACTCAGGTGCCGTGCGCTCAAACAGGCGCTGTCATGTCTTGGACATGCGCGCGGCCTGGGCGAAGAGTCCGTAAGAGTGCTCAGGTCGGCTTACGAGTTTTTTCGCCGTTTTGAAAATGCAGTGCAGGCGATTCGCGACCAGCAGACGCATGAAATCCCGCCCGACCCGGTGGATCAGGCCCGAGTCGCCCTGGTGATGGACTACGATAACTGGGACGCATTACTTGCCGACCTGAACGGCCATCGAGCTAACGTCAGCAAGCAGTTCGCAGAGGTCGCTTTTCGAGGCGACGAGAAAACGGGAGCGACAGAAAGCGCCGATATTCTAAGTGCGGCCTGGACAAAATCGTCATCAGAAGCAGAGTGGACCACTATCCTGGAGAACGCCGGATTCAAAGATGCCGTGCACCTGGCCGGTGTCGTCGCCGGGTTTGCCGCAAGCCCCGTTCAACGGCAGATCGGCGTCGCCGCACGAAAGCGGTTGGAGCGCTTCATGCCTTCCCTCCTCATCGCTATCAAGAATCGGGAAAGGTCAGGCATCGTTTGCGAGCGTGTGCTGTCGGTGATTTCCAAGATCGTCCGGCGCAGCGCATACGTGGCGCTTTTGAACGAAAATCCGGCCGTGCTGGAGCGGCTGGTTGACCTGTGTGATCAAAGCGAATACCTGTCCGGGGAAATCGCGCGGTACCCGATTCTTCTCGATGAGCTTCTCGATCCCCGCATATATTCCGCGCAGATTTCCGCTGCCCAGATGCGCGAGGATCTCGACGACAGGCTTCAGCAGAGTGACGAAGAGGACAGCGAAAGAAGTATCGAAATGCTGGCGCAATTTCAGCGAGCGAACCTGTTCAGAATTGCCGTGGCGGACATAGCCGGTAATTTACCGATTATGAAGGTGAGCGAT
>JAHEFF010000080.1 GCA_024640315.1 Woeseiaceae bacterium | reverse complement strand
CCGCGCATGGGTCCGGCGACTGACTCGCTAAAAAGCAATCTCGATTCATTAATCCATGCCATGCCGCCGAGCTGGGCCGGGATATCGGTGAGGCGCGTCTCGATTCCCGATTCCACGTCAACCATCCAGAGTGTTGTCCGGTGATCGGGCTGGGGCTCTCCACGTAGAAAAGCGATTCGGTCCCCCGATGGCGAGTACCGCGGATAGAAGTCCGTGCCGGTCGGCGACACCGCATCGGTCATGCGACGGGATTCGCCGCTGTTCCGGTCTACGGTGTAAATGCGACGACGTGAATCCGGCTCATCGCGTTGAGCGATGGTAAACGCGAGTTGATTGTTTTCCGGTGACCAATCGACGAGCGTCGGGAATTTTTGCGTACAGGTGGCGATTGGTTCGGGAACGCCCAAAGCGATGGATTGAATCACGACATCGCAGCCTTCCGGGCCCAGTCGCACATACGCAAGCTCATCGCCAAATGGGGAGATCGCCGGGCCGTGCTCGTGTACGCCCGGGGTGACCGCGACAGGCTGAAGTGCACCGTCAATTGTGGATACGCGGAACAGGTCCCAGTCATCGCGGTCTCGGCGCATTACCGCATGCACTACCCAGTCTGTTCCCGGTACGATTCTGGGCTGGTGTTCCAGGCCAGGCGCCGAGGTCAGTGGCCGAGCTCCGCTCAAAACAATTGCGGCTGTCTCCGGGGCTTGCGGCGTTTTCAGTACCTGTGGCAGCAGAAACACCGCAACGAGCAAGACGGCGCCCAGCAGATAGTGATGCCGGTATCGACGAAGGTGGGTTGCTCGCTGCTCCGGCACTGGCGTCGGCTCGGCTGTGTCAGCCGCCGCGTGTGTGGCGACAAACTGGTAACCATATTTTGGCAGGGTGCGAATATATTTTTGTTCGCCGGCCTTTTCACCAAAGGCGGCCCGCAAATCCGCCATGGCCCGGGAAATCACGTTGTCGCTCGGGTAGTTCTCTCCCCAGACCTCATCCAGCAGGTGGCCGCGCGAGACTCCTTTATCGCCGGCGTCCAGCAGCACCAGTAACACGTGCAGCGACTTTGGATTCAGGCGGACCTCTGCCGAATCGCTGCGCAGCACGCCCAGGTCCGGGTGGAGAACCCATTCGTTGATACGCGTTGGTCCACGTTGGGCCCGTGCTGCGCGTAAATCGGGCTTTTTCCTGGCCACAGTCATATCTGGAAGGTTTTCCGCAACTTTATCTCAGGACTTTAGAGCGCCGGAAAGCCATTTTGTGCCCATCAAGCGTGATTCATCAAGGAGATAAGCATGTGGCGCAGAATTTTACCAGCGTTGCTGGCAACTGCTTCGGTACAAGCTGCCCCGTGGTTCGACGGAAAACCCGAATTTGCCGACGATGCGAGTCGTCAGCTCGCCGCAGAGATGCTGGCGGCGCACGGGGGAATGCAACCGATGACCGATGCCGAAAGTCTGCAGTTCAATTTCTTTACCAAAATGATTGGTGCGTCGATGCCGTTCTATTCATTCGAGGCCGTCGATCTGAAATCCGGTGATGCCTATATCGAGTGGCCATTCTGGGAAGCTCGCGTTGGCTGGAAGGATGGCGAGCTGTGGTCGCATCAATGGCCGATACCGATGCCAGCGGGTTTCTTTATTCGCCTGACCACAAGCTTTATCACGTTGCCCTGGCAGATCAACACAGACTCTGCGAACGTCGGGCCAGTCAGCACGGGTCATTTGCCTGAAGATGAAACTATCTACGACATCCTGCGCGTAACCTTCGACCGTCGCACCCCGACGATGCCGGGTACGTTCTATGACATCTATGTCGATCCTGAAACGCACCTGATGAAGGGCGTTCGCTTCGATATTAATCATCCCGGTATGGTGGCGAACCCCAGCCAGCCACTTGGGCCGAACTTTCACGTATTCGCCGAATATCGGCATTTCGACGGCCTCATCCTGCCCACGTCTTACATGTCCTTCGGCACCGGTAGTGCTAATGGGGGTGCCAGCAATGCATATCACTTTGCATGGAATGTAAGACTGGATGAGCCGTTCGATGACACAAAACTCGCTGCGCCCGAGGGCGCCGTGCTGGATGCGGTATCGATGGAGTGGTGGCAATTGGCTGAAATCAAAACGCAGGCGAGCCTGACGGGAGAAGAGCAATGAAATTATCCAACCTGGGCGGTGTTATAGCCGTCATATTTTGCCTGGTGATCGAATCGAATGCCTGTGCGGGTCCCGAGTATGCCAACGACGAAACTCGTCGGGTCATTGAGGCAATGGTTGATGCTCACGGTGGCATTGAACGATGGCATGCCGCTCCGTCGATTCGATATGACGGCATTATGCATATGGAAGGTCATGATAAAGGCCAATTCGGCTGGTGGATTGCGCATGAAGTGATCGATCAGAAAACACGTCAGGTCTGGCAGGACTGGCCGATGGCAGACTCACAAATCGGCTATGACGGCGAGGAGGTCTGGTCGGTGAACTGGCGGCAAGGCAATCCCACGGCAATGATGGTGCACTTCTTCTACTACTTCGTGAACCTGCCATGGCTGACGCAGGATGACGGCGTTATTTTGTCCGCGGTCGAGAAAGCCGGCTGGGCAGGCATAGACGGAGAATTATACAAAGTCACAATGTCATACGAGCAGGCGCCGACGGTTGGCAAGGCTGCGACCGACACTTATGTTTTGTATATCGACCCGGAAACTCATCGACTCGTCAGCTATCAGTATGGCACCGGTTTCGGTCCCTGGATTGATCTGATTGGCATGCCCAAAGGCAGCACTTTCGGCCCGATGTGGCGTGTGATCACCCACTATGAAGAAGTCGACGGCTTATTGTTTCCGTCTGCGTTTCACACCATGCCAGAGGCGGGCGGCAAAATTCTCGGCGACCACATCATTATGAATATCAATGTGTCGATGCCGTTTGAAACAGAGAAGGCCCAAAAACCGGCTGGTGCTGACGTGTTCCGAGGCCCTTTGCGTACTGAATAGGGCCTATTGGCCTTCCTCCACCCAGTCGAGAAACTTCTCCAGCGCCTGGCGGTACACATCGGGTTCTCGTGACAGCGATGCATGGGCGACACCCTTGATGATGATCATCTGGGCACCCGGAATCATCGACTGAAATGAAGCCACGGTCTCGGGTCGAGCCTCGTCAAACTCGCCAGTAATGAAGAGTACCGGCACGTCTATTTCGTGCAGTCTATCTGTAACGTCGAAGTGGACGAGATTGCCGGTTGCATGAAACTCCGTCGGGCCCCACATGTAGTTGTAAACAAATGAGTTCCATGGCGCTCCGTCACAACCGGTCGCTTTTTCTTTGGCTTCACCTCGACCGACGTGACGTTTATTGAATACCTCGCTCGCATCCTGGTATTCGGCGGAATCAGTGGTGCCGTCTTCTTCATGCTTCGTAAGCGTCGCCTGGACGTCCGCGGGCAATTGGCTGCGGAGATAGTTGGCGTCCCTGATCCAGAGCGGCGTGCTAAGCAGAGGGCTCGAGAAGGTCACCGAGGCAATGCCGTCCGTGCCTTTCTCGAGTACATACGCCGCAGCCAGTGAGGCGCCCCAGGAGTGTCCCCGAAGGTGAAAGTTTTCCAGGCCAAGTTCTTGTCGTACGGCATGCAAGGCCTCGACAAAGCGACCGACCTCCCACAGGGCCAGGTCGTCCGGACGACCAGACCTTCCGGACCCGAGTTGGTCGTAACGAATAATCGGTCGTTGATCGCCGAGCGGTTCCAGCAACGAGTTGCTGCAGGAAGTTCCGCCGGGGCCGCCATGCAGGCTCAAAAGAGGTAGTCCGTCGCCGTCACCGACCACCTTGTACCAGACAGGACCGCCCGGAACCTCGATGAAACCCTGGCCAGGGCCCGGGTTTCCGGCGGCGGAAATTGTTGAGAGAGAAAACAGGCAAACCGACGCCAGGAGTTTTCGCATGTGAATAACCTCTTGGTAACTTCTACCAAAGGTTATAGACCAAACCCGCAGGCAATGCACCAATGACAGGCAGACTCAGTCTTCCAGCGCGAACTTTGATTTAATCACGACATGCTGGCCGGTACTGTTGTACGGATCGCAACCGCTGTCGTCGTCGATAATCGAAAGTCCCGCATCGTTGATCAACGAATTGCCGACGACTTCTGCATTCTTTCTGCTGTCTTCCGTTACGCTCACAGTCTTGTGGAAGACGTATCCTGTTTTTGCATTATGTGAATTCATGACTGGTCTCTCAAAGTCTGTATGTCCTGATGTATTTTGAACCAGGTTAGAGAGAATCATTCAGTCATTCGTCGGAAAATAGCTACCGTTCGTCGGGCCTGTGCCGTTTATCGGTCGGCCAGGGCCGTTCGTCGGCTTGGTCAACCGCTCGATACTTTGCGGCGGCTTTCAATGAGCTCTGATGTTCGTTCAGTTGCAGAATGCAGACGAATCAGTCGGTCCCGCACCAGCTTTCTCAATGACAATCTGAATGCGATGATCTTTATCAATTCCACGGCTTGCAGATCCCTCCTGTCGAAAACCATTTCCATTGAGCACTTTTTGCCAGTGGTGCTTTCTTCGCCATAACGTGAATCAGGCACTTCTGGTGTGCCCGTACACGGCTATTCTTTGGTCATGGAACGATCAGAGGCAATCAGTCCGCTCAGCGAAGCACAGGGCAACGTCATCGGCCAGGTTGGCATTGGTGCGCTCAGCCTGTTTGTTGCCAATGCGAGTCTGTTATTCCTCTACATCGTATACGACCTGACACTTTTCCAGTTGGTGATCGTGCTGTGGCTGGAGTGTTTCTGGGTTGGCTTTTTCAGCGTGCTGAAAATGATCACGGCGTCGATGCTTGGCGACCCGTATCAGAATCGCCATGTCGAAATGTCCGGGGGCGTGAATCTGATCATTTCTTTTTTCGCAATCGGTCTGGTCGGCGGGCAGTTTCTTGGTCTGTTTGGTTTGACAGGCATTTCGATTGCTTTCGTCTTTGACGCAGTTACAGACGGCGGGGCGGAGGGCATGCTGTTCGACAGTATTGGCGTGATACTGGGTTCAACTGCAATGTTCTTCATCGGTCACGGTATCTCCTTTATCGCCAATTTCCTCATGCTTGGCGAATACAAGACGGCAAAGGTGTCGACCCTTCTCGGGCTGCCGTTTCGTCGCTGTTTTGCTTTACTGGGTTCGATCAGTATCGCCATTTGTGTCATGTACCTGGTTCCTGTGTTCTCCAGCACCGCGGGCTTCGCTGCGTTGCTTATGCTCTTCAAGGTGCTGTGGGATTTTCGTCTGCATATGAAGGAACGCAAAGCATTCGCTATTTAGCAACCCGCTGCCCAGGCTCTAGGCAGGTCGCCGCATTATGGTCTACGCTTAACTGAGAATTGCCGCAGACCATGGGAGGCCCTGCATGAGCAGACAAAAGCGCATCACCCGGCGTGAAGTGACGCGGAATATGGGAATGGCAGCGGGCGCTGCCTTGTTTGGCAGCAGCATAGTTCGCGCCGCCGTGCCGACACCGGCACAGGTGGAAGGACCGTTCCATCCCGGTTGGGATCAGGCCGACCTCGACCTGGACCTGACACTGATTGAGGGAAACACGGAGCTGGCGGATGGCGAGTTCATGCTGGTTAGCGGTCGCGTGCTGGATACAGATGGTAATCCCTTGAGTAATGCCCTGGTCGACATTTGGCAGGCCAACAAGCACGGCAGGTATGCACACCCTGACGACCCGAGCCCGGAACCGCTCGACCCGAATTTCCAGGGGTGGGGAAAGATTCACACCGATGCCGGAGGGCGCTATGCATTCAAAACGATCAGGCCTGCGCCATATCCTCTGAAATATCTCGGCTTTGAAGGCTGGCGCGCTGCACATATCCACTTCCAGGTGTCACGAGAAGGATCGGACATGCTCACGACACAGATGTACTTCGAAGGTGACCCGTTACTTGCAGAGGACGAAGAACTCGCGAAGGTGCCGGAGGCACTCCATCACCTGCTAATACCCAAACCGCAAAGAGATGAAAGCTCTGGTCTGCCTTGGTTGAATTTCGACGTTGTGCTGAATTCCGCGGCGGGCTAGCTCGCGCAGGGCTGTCACAGAATGGTCATAATTCGATGATTTTTGGGGAAAAAATCGTTGACGGGGCGCATAAGAGGCCTATAATCCGGCCAGCTCGAAAGTACGCTTAATTTTATGTACTCCATTTCGATGTTTCTTTTTAGTTTCTCGTCCTGATATTCATAAGTTACAGAGTTACCTTTCAGCGAAACCGGCCTTGTTTGTAAGGCCTTGATTACTATTGATAAATTAGGAATAGAAAATGTCTAGAGTTACAGGAACCGTCAAATGGTTTAACGAATCCAAGGGATTCGGTTTTATTGAGCAGGAATCTGGTCCCGATGTATTTGCGCATTTCCGCCAAATCTCAGGTGACGGATTCAAGACCCTGGCTGAAGGCCAGAAGGTCGAATTCACTGTTACGGAAGGCCAGAAAGGTCCCCAGGCAGAGAACATCGTCGCGCTGTAAGCGACGCTCAAGTTCGCAAAGGGGGCAGGGCTTCACGGTCCTGCCCTTTTTTTATTGAAGAGTATTCAAGGCCGCCGCGCCTGTTTGAAGCCAATGTCTGATATCGATCGACTTCGCAACATCGCCATCATCGCCCACGTTGATCATGGCAAGACCACGCTGGTGGACCAGCTCCTGCAGCAGTCGGGCACGCTGGGCCCGCGTGCCGCCGTGCCCCATCGCGTCATGGACTCGAGCGACCTCGAACGCGAGCGTGGCATCACGATTCTTTCAAAGAACACCTCTATTAAATGGCAGGGCTATCGCATCAACATCGTCGATACGCCCGGCCATGCTGATTTCGGTGGCGAGGTCGAACGCGTGCTGTCGATGGTCGACAGCGTGCTATTGCTGGTGGACGCGGTCGAAGGTCCGATGCCACAGACGCGATTCGTGACCGAGAAAGCATTTGCGCGCGGACTGGTGCCCGTTGTAGTGATCAACAAGATCGATCGTGATGGTGCACGCCCGGACTGGGTGCTGGATCAGACCTTCGATTTATTCGATCGCCTGGGCGCTACGGACGAACAGCTGGATTTCCCGGTTATTTATGCGTCAGCACTTAACGGCTACGCGAGTAACAACTCCGATGATCGCGAAGGCGATATGACGCCGCTTTTTGAAGCCATTGTTTCGCAGGTATCGCCGCCCAAGGTGGATCCGGAGGGCCCGCTACAACTGCAGGTGTCGAGTCTGGACTACGATCCGTACGTCGGTGTACTTGGTATCGGTCGTATTCAGCGTGGCTCGATTGAGGCGAATTCGCCGGTTGGCATTGTCGCAGCCGACGGTTCTACAAGAAACGCACGGGTCCTGGAGCTTTACGGCTTCGACGGACTGACGAGAAAAAAGATCCCGTCAGCCGGGGCAGGTGACATCATCGTATTCAGTGGCATCGAAAAACTCGACATCTCGGACACGCTGTGTCCACGAGATCACCTCGAAGGTTTGCCCTCGCTTGCGGTCGATGAACCGACGATCAGCATGACATTCCAGGTCAACAAGTCGCCTTTCGCTGGCAAAGAGGGCAAGTTTCTTACGAGCAGGCAGATTCGCGAGCGCCTGGACCAGGAACTCAGACACAACGTCGCGTTGCGCGTCGTACCCACCGAAGACCCGGACAAGTTTCGTGTTTCGGGAAGAGGTGAGCTGCACCTTTCTGTGCTGATCGAAACTATGCGGCGCGAAGGCTATGAGCTTGCGGTCTCGCGTCCCGAAGTGATCTTGCACGAAGTAGACGGCGTCAAGACAGAACCTTGGGAACAGCTCACGGTTGATTTTGAAGAAGACTACCAGGGCGCGGTCATGACCAAGCTCGCGGGACGCAAAGGCGAGCTGCTTGCAATGTTGCCGGATGGGAAAGGGCGTGTACGGCTCGACTACCGTATTCCGACACGCGGGTTGATCGGCTTCCGAACCGAGTATTTGACGGCGACGTCCGGCACCGGCCTCATTTATCACGTTTTCGAGAAGTACGATCGATACATACAGGAAACGCTTGGCCAGAGGAACAATGGCGTACTCATTTCAATGGTGAATGGCAAGGCGCTTGCCTATGCACTCTTTAACCTGCAGGAGCGCGGCCGGTTGATGATTGGTCACGGTGAAGAGGTTTACGAAGGCATGATCATCGGCATCAACAGCCGGCAGAACGACCTGTGCGTGAATCCGACGAAGGCAAAGCAGCTAACCAACATTCGTGCGGCCGGAAGCGACGAGAACATCGTGTTAACGCCTGCGATTCGTTACTCGCTGGAGCAGGCTCTCGAGTTCATCGACGACGATGAATTGCTGGAAGTGACGCCAACAAGCATTCGTCTGCGAAAGAAATTCCTGACCGAGGTCGAACGCAAACGCGATTCCCGCATGCGGGCATAAGCCCCCGGGGTTTCGGCGGGGCGTGCCTATTTACTGATGCGCCAGTAAATTCTGGTGGCCGTCAATCCAGATGCTCGTGAGGCGATCAGATTCCGAAAGCTCAACCGCCGACATTTTCGCAGCAAGCGAATCGCGCTTGAATGCCGCGCCGCTGTCGCCGAGGCCGGATGCTATCGAGTACCACCGATGCGCCTCGACCACGTCCTTCCCGGTTCCACGGCCTTTCGCATACATCTTGGCCAGGCTGGTCTGTGCCTGAGTCAGCCCCGCTTCAGCAGCCAGTCTGTACCACTTGAAGGCCTCTTCATCGCTTTGCGTGACACCCCAGCCATTTGAGTACATTACAGCAAGGCTGCACTGCGCTTCGGCATGGCCCTGGTCTGCGGCCAGCTG